>NZ_CP015849.1:6635000-7235000 GCF_001654495.1 Streptomyces sp. SAT1 | reverse complement strand
ATCAAGAAGGCCGGCGAAGTCGACATCCCTGTCGGCATGGTGATCTACAGCTACCGGCACTTCTTCGCTTCCCATTGCCTCACCCGCAACATTCCCATCACGGACGTCGCCGAATGGATGGGCCACAAGAACATCGACGTCACCTTCAAGACCTACCGACACCTCATGCCCGGCACCATCAGCACCGCCGCCACCATCCCTCAACCACACCCTCACCGCATAGGGCCCTTCTGTGTGATACGCGGGTGATACGGCGAGGCTCCCGCCTCGGTGGCTGTCGTTTGGATCACGCCGACCCGACAGCCGGCCTAAGGCACCGGTGCCGGCTCCGTCATCGAACCGGCTGTGCGGCGGGGCAGTACGTGTCGTGCGCAGGTCGCCTCCCGGCGACCAGGTAGTCGTTCACGGCGTCGTTCCCGCAGGCGTTCGCGCCCGACAGGTAGGCCACGTGACCGCCCTGGTCGATCGTGACCATCCGGGCCCGTTCACCGAGGGCCCGACGCGTGCGGAGCGCCCCGGGCAGCGGGGTCGCCGGATCGCGGAGGTTTTGCACCATGAGCACGTCGGAGGGTCCCCGATCGGTGATCCTCACCTTCGGCTCCGAGGGGGCGGGCCAGAAGGCGCACGGCCGGATGTTGGCGGTGAACGCGCCGTACATCGGGTGGCGCACGCGGTCGACCGTGACGTTGTGCCGATAGGTCGCGAGGTCCTTCGGCCAGTGGGAGTCGCCGCAGATCACCCCGAGGTAGGCGGCGGGGTAGTTGTCGCTGTACGCGCCGCCGCCGGGGTCGGCGGAGCCCGGCGGCGGCTGGTTCGTGTCCAGGGCGTGCCAGATGGCGGCCAGGCCGGCGAGGTCGCTGTCCGCGCGGATCATCGCTGCGGTGACGACGCGGAACGTCGTGCCGTCGTATCCCCGTACGGGCTTGTCGTCGAGGCGCGCGGCGAGCCGGAAGTACTTCTCGCGCACCGCGGCCGGTGTGCTGCCCAGGTGGTATCGCCGGTGTGCGGCGGCGAACTCCGCGAAGTCGGGGAAGCGCGTCTCGAAGCCCGCGCCCTGGCCGCGCAGGGCCTCGACGTCGTAGCCCTCGGGCGGCAGGCTGCTGTCGAGCACGACGCGGTCGCCGTGGCCGGGGAAGAGGGTGGTGTACACGGCGCCGAGGTAGGTGCCGTAGGACTCGCCGTAGTACGAGATCCTCGGCACGCCCAGGGCCGCTCGGATCCGGTCCATGTCCCGCGCGGTGTTCGCGGTGGTGATGTACGGCAGCAGGTTCGCAGTCCTCGCCGTGGTGCACTGTGCCGCAAGGCTCTTCGCGGCCGCGGCCTGCCTCGACACGTCAGCCGCGCTGCCCGGGTCGGGCGGGTTAACCGCCGCCTCACCCTGGGCCCTGGTGAAGCCACAGCTCAGAGGGGTGCTGTGGCCGACACCGCGTGGGTCGAACCCGATCACGTCGTAGCGGTCGCGCACCTTCTCGGGCAGCTTCATCAGGACGGGGACGTGGAGCCCGGGCAGGCCGGGGCCCCCGGGGTTGAGCAGGAGCACGCCGCGCTTCTCAGCCGGCTTCCCGCTCGGCAGACGGGACACCTCGACGTCGATCGTCCGCCCGTGAGGGTGGCGGTAGTCGAGCGGCACCGCGAGCTTCGCGCACTCCAGCGCCGCCTCCGCCGGGCCGGGGCACTCGCCCCACCGCAGCGGTGGCCGGGACGGCGTGTCCGCCGCGGTCGTCCGCGATGTGCACGAGGTCACCGCCGCCGCCATCATAATGGCGAGCACCGTCGGCCAGGTCCTGCGCATGATCATTCCCCTCGCTTTGCCGGGACAGTGGGTGTGGGCACGCTCCGACCTGGCGTCAGCCACCCGAGAGGGAGGCCGCCCGGACGGCTGCCGCTGCGCGCTTGCGCCGCCCGCGCAGCAGCACGACGATGACCGCGAAGACCTAAAGCCCGGGATCCAGGCCCGGCAGGTCGGCGGTCGCCTCGGAGCGGAGATGTCCGGTGCGGCGGATGGTGCCGGCGGGCTCACCATCGCCGTCGAGCATGGCGTTCTCCCGGTCCGCCGCTGCGGTCCGGGAGAACGGGATGACCCGCCCCGTCATGTGCCAGCTTCGGCGTACCCGGTTCGTGGTCGCGACGACCGTCCCGTCTGCGCCGAGCAGTTCGTAGGAACCGTTGAAGCGGTGCGTGCGGACGAGGTAGTCGACCCCGTGCAGGGTGAAGCGCGCACCGACGCGGCCTCCGCGCAGCGCGAACGTCGTCAGCGCCCGGCTGTCCTCGGTGACCTCGTACTCCTGTCCCGACGGATTGCTCCTCTTCGCGTGCAACATGACCTCATCCCACCACCAACCCGCCCGCCGGACCCATGCCATCTGTCATGCATGACCGGGCGGCCGTCCCCGAGTACGATGGCCGACGCGGGGGCGCGCGAACCGGACGAGTTCTCCGTTGGCCAGTGGCCGGACTGGAGTTTTGGGAAGGACCCGTCGAGCGGTTACTCCGGCCGGACCCGGGGCAGCGTGGCCGTCGCCGCGGTCATGGCGTCCCTCGCCCTGATCGCACGGGCCGTAGGCATCGCGCACCACACCGGCTCCGGCCCGCTCACCTCGCTCGCGATTGGTCTGCTCGCCTGCTACGGCATCGGCTGTGTCCTGGCGCCGTGGTACGGGCCGACGGCGCTGCGCCGGGGGCGCGTCGCCATCGTGGCCGTGGTGTTCCTGCTCGGGGCGGCACCGGCCGTGTTTCTCGCCTCGCCGTCCTACCTGACCGACCTGACGCCCGCCGCCGAGGGCGGGCCCGTGTTCGAGGGTGCCCGACACGGCGGCCAGCAGCAGCCACGACCGGCTGACGACCTTGTGGCGCCAGACCGGGTGAGCTGCTGGTTGATGACGCTGACCTCTGACCTCAGCTTTCTCAGGGCATCAGGGGTCAGGCAGCCTCGGTCGTAGAGAGGGTCCGCCCAGTTGCCGAGCAAGGCGGTGGAGACCGGCTCTTGCCACCCGCTCCACATCCCCAGCACCTCCGACCTGAAGGAGCGGACCGTGGACCCGTCACCGGCGAGGGCGGCCTCGCGGGCGCTCAGTGCATGGATCACGCCGGGCACCGGAATGTTCAGGGACCGGAAACCTGACTCGATGGTTTGGTTGGCCGGGTGATCGGCCTTGAGTACCGCCATGCCGGTGGTGAGACCACCGGCCAGGATCACCGCCTGACGCACCACACCGAGGTCGGCACCCTCTCCATCCACACTCCCTGTGAGTAATGACACAACTCCGCAGGGTACAAGACTTGCGGGCTTTGCCGACCTGAGCCCCGAACGGCTCATGAAAGTCCCTCCCGGAACAGGCCCCGCGCGTACCGCAACAGAACTGGCCCGCTGCGGAAGTGGGACGCCCGTAGATACTCAGCGCGCCCTCACCGTTTCGAAGGCACACATCTCCGATCACGGGGACGGTTTCCTGCACGGCTGAAGCTGTCCCCGGGGTATGGCCACTGACTGTTAGTGAGGGGACTCGTCTGGCCTGGTGCGGTCGTGGCTGGAGCCGGGTGCTCCGCCCATCATGCCCAGCATGTCCTTGCCGCCGGTGCGTAGGAATCGGGTGATCAGGATGACGGCCAGCACAATGAAGGCGATGTTCAGCCAGGTGGTGTAGTTCCAGCTGACTCCGCTGTCGGGAACGTTGGCGTCCGCGCGGTCGGGAACCAGGCCGAGGCCGCCGAAGGCGAACTCGACGATGTATCCCGCCAGGACCATGGCCGTGTAGAAGGTGCCAAGGATGAAGAGGGCCATGCGGATGCCGTAGTACCTCCGGTAGATGTTCAGGATCGGCAGGATCAGCAGGTCGGCGAAGAGGAATGCCACGACGCCGCCGAAGCTGATGCCGCCCTTCCACAGCACGACCGCGAGGGGCACATTGCCGACCGAGCACACGAACGAGGCGATGGCCACCAGCGGCCCGATCAGCGGCCCCCACAGCTTCGACGCCAGCGGATGGCCGTCGAAGAAGAAGGCGCTCCAGAACGAGTCCGGTACCCAGGCGGCGATCGCGCCCGCGATGAGCAGGCCGATCACGAGGTCCCGCACGATGGCCGCCCACTCCATCACGAAGACGCGGGAGACGGAGGTGAGTCCGGCGCCGGAGAACAGCCTGCGGGCGAAGGAGCCCTCACGTTGGACGGACATGTCCATCGCGGCATGGCCCTCCATGGAGCCGGCCAGCCCGCGTTCGGCCTGCTCGCGGGCTCCGCGCAGCAGTTGGTCGTGCAAGAAGAGACGGAACAACACCACCAGGGCGGTGATCATGATCGCGCCTCCAGTGAACTCGGCAGCGGTGAACTGCCAGCCCATGAGCAGAGCCAGGATGACACCGAGTTCGACCACCAGGTTGGTGGAGGCGATCTCGAAGGACATCGCCGCGGTGAAGTCCGCGCCTTTGCGGAACAGGGAACGCGCCAGGGCAACAGCGGCATAGGAACAAGACGAGGAGGCGATGCCCAGTCCCGTCGCGGTGGCCACGGTGCGCGGATGATCGTCGCCCAGCAGAGAGACCACCGTGGACTTGCGGACCACGGCCTGAACCACGGCGGACAGGGTGAATCCCAGGATCAGAGCCCAGGCGATCTCCCACGCCATGGATCCGGTGATCGACAAGGCGTGCCAGATTGCATGCATACGTGTGCTCCTGCCCCGGACGGGCCCGGAGCACCGCCCGATCGGTGTTCCCCTCACGGTGCAGTGTCAACGACTCCGCGATACGGGCCGCCACGCCGCCTTGGTCCGGTAATGCCACCTTGGGCGGTCAAGCAGTACGACCCTGCGCGGGTGCCCCGGCTGACGCCCCTGCTTCAGTCCGCTGCCGTCTCGTCCTCGTCTTCGTCCAGCTCCGGCGCGGCCGGGTCGCGCAGTGGGCGCAGGGCACCATGCCGGAACACTGGCGGTGAAGCTGTAGCGACCGAGCAGGCCCAGGTTGCGGTGCTTGAGCGGGGACAGGCGGGCGATGTCCTCGTCCCGGATCTCGTGACCCTCGGCGCGGAGCCGTCAGATGAACCGCCAGCTCACCGTGCAGGAGCCCCGCCACGAGCTGGCCCGGGACCGTACCACGGCGAGCACGGCACCATCCGCCAGGCGTACCGCGACGGGATGGAAGGACCAACTCAGCGCGCTCGGCCTACGGCGGTAGGTGTCGTCGACCGGACCACCCGCAGCAGGTGCTCGGTCTTCGCGATCCGCCCATACTCGGCGAACGCCGCCCCGAGCAGGGTCGGGCGGCCGTCGCGGCCGAACATGCGCAGCAGGCCGTAGGCGCGGATCTGGTTGGTGACCAGGAAACCGGCGACCTTGAGCATGTCCAGTCAGTGCGTGATCACCCTGTTCAGGTTCACGCGGTTGCGGGCCAGGTTCTCCACCGCGCCGTACGTGCCGGTCTCGACGGCGGGCATGGTGCCTCTCCAGAACCGCTCGTCCTCCAGGTCTCGGAAGCGGGGGCTGAAGTTGTATCCGAGGGTCTTGAACAGGACGAGCACCATGTCGAAGTACGAGGGTCGGGCGCAGGTTGCGCGCCACCACGTCCAGCGAGGCCACCGGCGCCATATTCTCCGCTGCGGCCAGCACCTCCGCCAGCCCGGTCCGCTCACGTGTCACGGCAGCCTCCCTGGCGTCACAGGGGTTCTTCCCCGACGACATCCCCAACATCACTGCATACCCAGTTCCGGTCGTCCTCCCGGCAGCACTCCCATGGGCAGCACCCGACCGGGCGACACGGCCGCGTGGAAAGCGGGCAGGCAACATCACATGGCACACCGGCTGAGCGATGCCGACGGCGTGGAACCATCGAAGTGACCACGAGCCTGCCGCTCCCTCAGGACATAGGGATACTGGCATGGGCACCATCTGTCGTCCCGGCCCGGGACGGATGGAAACCCTCCGTTGCCGACCAGCCCCACACACCGGGCTGCGCCGTCCTCGGGCCCTCAACCCCCTCGAAGGGGGCCACGCCCGTGACGACCGGCACCATCATCCTCAACGACGCCGCCGCGATCTGCCCGCACGGCGACATCGACCACGACGCTCTGCCCGCCCTCCGCCGCCCTGCCGGACTCCGTACGGTCGGTGACCTGGACCCTGGACCAGGTCGCCATCACGGACGTCGCCGCACTCCGCCTGCTGCACGAACAACAGGCTGGCACCCGCCAGCACTCCCGGGCCCTGTTCGTCCGAGGGCCGCGTCCTCAGCACCACCGGCCCCTCGCCCTGGCGGCCTCGCTCTTCCCGGCCGTGAATCTCGAAGCACTGAGAAATTAGCCTGGGCTGGGCGTCGGTCAGGACTCCGGCCACCGCCAGAGGCGAGCACACCGACATCCTGAGGAACTACGTCGTGTCCACCGCAGGCAGTCTGCCAGCCCCGCGCCCGCAGCGCGGACACGGCATCGACGTCGGCCTCGTTCATGTCCCGGCCGCTCACCATCACCACAGCGTATAGCGCCATATCCAGCGTTCTGCTGTGGCGGGTGTTCACGGCTATTCACGGTTGCGCGGCGGGCGTCGCCAACATCCCGATGCTTCGTCGGCGCGCGCCGTACCGGTGTCCTGCTGGCGGCGGCGAATATGCGGCGCATGGCTATAGCCATCCCCGCTTGGGTGGTGAAGCCACCGGTTCGTGCCGGTCTTCGGCCGCCATGACCGGCTGCGGACGGACTGCGCCCACAGCCGCCTTCCACATCAGGTTGGCTTCGGTCACTTCCGCGGCAGCCCCCGGGCGAAGGCCAGAACGGCGGGCCGCCCGGGCAGCCCGCCGTCCGAGGCCAGAGCTCGCCGCAGGGTCTTCTCTGTTCGGTTGCGACCGTGCGCGAGAGGCTGCCGGAGGTGGGCTCGGCCTACGCCCTCCCTCTGTACTCGGCGACTACGACCTTGGCTCGGTCGGCTTGCTGGCGCACCGCGCGCACGCGCTCGGCGCGGACGAACCGGAGCAGGTGCGCCCGTCGCACCGACACGGTGACGGCCGCCCTCGTAGCCACCCGGGACATTCTGCTCGCTCGCCGGGCAGTCGGGCCCGGCCTCGAAACCGCAACACACGCTCCGTGTCAGCCGGTTCGACACGGCACGAGCAGCTCAGACGCTGGTCGATCGTCGCCGCGTCAATCGTGAGGAAGCCCTCGCGCTCATGCGCGCCAAGACCTTCCATCCGGCCGGACGCGCGGCGACATCACCCGGGACATCTCACGCGCCCCGGCCTTCGCGGCGCGGTCTCCCGCTCCGGCTGGGGTGCGACCGCGGCCCGGCCCGGCACGGCGCCCACGTGCACCGTGCCGGGCCGCGGTCGGTCCTACGCCTTGCCGAAGGCGACCAGTGCGCCCTCCGCGGCCGGAACGAAGAGGCGGGACCCGGACGTGGCGATGCCGGGGACGACGAAGCCGCGCGAGTCCTCCTCGGCCGGGTTCGGCGACATGGGCGGCGGCTCCGGGTAACGCCGGTACGTCCACACCACGGAGCCGGTCCGCTCGTCGAGCACGACGAGGCGTCCGTCGCCGTCCTCCACATACACGTAACCGCCCGCGACCAGCCGCACGGTGGCCGCCCGCACACTGCTGGTGTAGGTCCAGGCCGTTCGGTACGTACTGGTGTCGAGCGCGCGCACCTCGCCGCGGTGGGCGACGTAGACGCGGCCCGGACCGAACACCGGGGTCGCGTCGGCCGGCAGTGTCCGTACGGCCGCGCCTGTCTTCTGGTCGTAGGCGGTGACCGTCTCGTCGTTGTCGCCGGAGCTGCTGCGCATCCAGGCGGCTCCGGCGCCGAGGGCCACCGGGTTGCCGTAGGCGCCCGAACGGTCGGGCACCTGGAAGTGGTGCAGTTGCGCGCCGGCCTTGAGGTCGAGGTGGTTCCAGGCGATGCCGTCGAAGCCGATCCACACGCCGGTGGAGTCGACGACGGTCGGCGCCCAGGAGTACTCGGCGAGCGGTGCCGTCCACACCCTGGCCCCGGTGTCGGCGCGCAGCGCCAGGGCGGTGCCGCGGCCGTCCTGGAGGTAGAGCAGGCCGTCGTACCAGACGGGCGGGTACTGCATGGAGGCCGAGTCCAGCGTCAGGGACCACTCGCGGTGTCCGGTGGCGGGGTCCCAGGCGGCGATCGTGCCACGTGCCGTCTCGGTGTAGAGCAGGCCGCCGCCGTAGGACACCCCGGCCTGCGGTTCGTTCTGTGTGAGGGAGACCGCCGGCCACAGGTCCCTGCCAGTGGCGGCGTCGAGGCCGACGAGCATCATGCGCGGGCCGCCGCTGGTGCCGTCGTCCGCGTTGACGACGGCGTACACGCGGTCGCCGACCGCGACCGGCGCCGACACGACCGTCCCGAAATCCCGTGACCACAGTGTGCGGTAGGGCGGTGCCGCCGTCGCGCCCGCGACGAAGCCGTCCGCGTGGCTGTCGGCGCGGTAGCCGAGCGTGGCGTCGGCCAGCTCCGCCGCGATGGCGGTCCGGCCCGGCACGACCGTGGCCGCACGGGGCGAGCCCGTGACGGTCAGCAGCATGACGGCGGCAACGCAGACGACGCCGACTCTCGTGCGTATGCGGCGTGTTGTTGCTTTCAAGAGATACCCCCTGTACGGAAGTCACCCGGACGGACGACCACGCGCCCTACTACCCCCACTGGACGTTCACATCCATGGAATGATGGCCAGTTCGGTACTGCGGGTTTGCTGCGCGGCTGGATTGCAGCAGGACACCGACCGTGCGGGGGCGGCCCCCCTGGGACCGCCCCTCGATCGTGCGACAACGCCGCAGGTAGTGACAGCTGCGGAGCAGCCTCCGTGGGTGATCAGAGAGTATGCCGCCACACCACGCAATGGGACCTCGAACTGGATGATCTTCCTGGCGTCGGGCATCGCTTCGGCCGAGTCGAGCTCCGCTGGCGCATACGTGACTGCGTACGCGAACTGCGCCCCGGTGACCCGCAAGAACAGCTGACAGCTGGCCGAACAGGCCGGCCATCCCACGCCCAACGGCTTGCAGCACCTCCTCGCCGGATCGAAGTGAGAGGCCGGCGACGTCCGCGACGACCTGCAGGAGTACGTCGCCGACAAGCTCGGCGAGACCAGCCGCAGTCCAGCGCCAGTACTCCGAACCGCCGGCCGGACCGAGAACTGCCAGACCGGCGTCTTACATCCACAAAGTCCTCCTCGCCCTCGGATGCGCACTCATCTGCTGGCGATGCCTGAAGTCATTCCGATAGGAGTTCTAAAGCGGGACTCTCCGGAGCGGAAACGCGCGTCCGGGAGCCCCGCCGTTTCACCTATCGGGGTGTATCTGCTTACTCGGCCTTCCGACGCCGCTTGTTCTTGCGACGCAACTCGTTCCTCAGGGCGTATGCCTCAAGCACACTCCGGACGTACTCCTCCGCCGTCGCTCCGTGCTGCGGAGGAGCGTTCGTCGTCCATGCATGGAAGAAGGAGTCCATGTGCTCTTGCAGTTGTTGTAGAGGGGAGGTCCCGTCAGCGACGACCACGTGGGCGGAGTTCTCGGGCCACGTGATCAGCAGCGGGCGTGCTGATCCGTCGAAGGCGCCCACGATGTCGTCGGCGAAGGCCGGCTCGACGTCGTGTGCGAGGTCTTCCACGGTGGAGTAGACGTACACCCACTGGTCGTCATCCACGATGATCAGCGGACCGCGCGGGGCGTCCGTGCTGCTGACGGAGCGAGGTGCTTCTACCACTTGCCCTGCCAAGGTCGGTGATTGCCGATCCCGCCGGGACCGCGCCGATGGTAGCAGCAGACGGCATACCGCGGGGATCACGAAACGTCGCTCCCTACGACATCAAGCCGACAAGGTCTGTAACCACGTCCTGATTGATCCCCGAAGCCGATGTCGGGGAGCCGGCTGATCACGGTGAACAGCCCCCTGCCGTCGGCGGGGCCACGACGGGCAGGCTGTCGTGGGCGAAGCCGACGGCCACAGAAGGTGATGTCCGTGCTGGGCCGTCTTCAGGTCCGGCCGGCGCCCGGCCGCGGCAGGGGCGGGAGCGGCTCGTCGTAGAGCCAGGCGTGCAGGAGCGGTCCGGTGGTGTGGGGGGCGTGGCGGGCGGCGTGAGCGATGAAGGCGCGGGTGTCGGCGCTGCGGCCGCGGTGGGCGTGGTGCCAGGTGCGCAGCAGGGTGAAGAAGCGCTCGTCGCCCATGGTCAGACGCAGGGCGTGCAGGGTGCAGGCGCCGCGGGTGTAGACGCGGTCGTCGAAGATGCGGTCCCGGCCCGGGTCGCCGAGCCGGAGGTTCTGCGGCCGGCTGTGCAGTGCGGCCCACTCGCGCCGGGCGATCGCGTCGGCCGGGTCCTCGCCGATGTGCTCGGACCACAGCCACTCGCAGTAGGTGGCGAAGCCCTCGTTCAGCCAGATGTCGCGCCAGTCGCGCAGGCTCAGGCTGTTGCCGTACCACTGGTGTGCCAGCTCGTGCGCGACGAGTGTCTCCCAGGTGCGTCCGCCGTCGATGTGGTTGCGTCCGAAGACGGGGAGGGTCTGGTTCTCCACGGGTTCGTCGAGGTCGGCGTCCACGACGACGGCGCCGTACGTCTCGAAGGGGTAGGGGCCGAACCAGCCGGTGAACGCCTCGATCATGGCGGGCTGGCGGGCGAGGTCGTGGCGGGCGTGGTGGGAGAGGTGGGCGGGGTAGGCGTCGCGTCCGGTGACGGTCCGGCCGGTCGCGCTGTCGCGGGCCCGCCAGGTGTCGTGGGCGAAGCGGCCGGTGTAGAGGGTGGCGAGGTAGGGAGCCATGGGGCCGCTGTGGTGGTACGTCCAGCATTCGCCGGCGGCGTCCGCACGGTGTTCGGCGAGCGTGCCGTTGGCGAGCGCGTGGTGGCCCCGGGGCACGGTGATCCGGAAGACGAACTCGGCCTTGTCGTCCGGGCGGTCGTTGCAGGGGAACCAGGTGGGGGCACCGAGCGGCTGGGCGGCCACGAGCGTTCCGCCGTGTGCGTCGCCGGTGCGGTCCCAGCCGATCGCACCGAACGGGCTGCGTACGGGGCCGGGCCGGCCGCCGTAGGCGATGTCCAGGGTGAAGGGGGCGCCTGCGGCGAAGAGGTGCGGGGTGGGCAGGAGCAGCTTGTTCCGCTTCTTCCTGGCGCGGACGCCGATGCCGTCCACGCGGGCGCTGCGCACCGTGAGCCGTGCGAGGTCGAGTTCGACCTCGCGCAGCGGCCGGGCGGCCACGGCCCGGATGAGCGCGCGGCCCTCCAGGAGGCCGGCCGCCGGGTCGTAGGTGAGGCGCAGCTCGTAGGAGGTGGTGTGGTGGCCGTACGATCCGTGGCCGGGGAAGTACCGTTCGGCGACGGGCTGCGAGAGGCGGTCGGCGGCGGTCGCCGCGAGCGGGGCGAGGGCGGCGCCGCGGATCAGGGCACGCCGGGTGCACCGGGTCATGCCGCCTCCTCCTTCGGGAGGACGCCGTCGGCGCGGGGCGGGGTCGCGCCGGCGATGGGGTTGCCGGCCCATCGGGTGCCGCCGGGCACGGTTTCGCCGCGCATCACGAGCGAGGACGCGGCGATGGAGGCCCCGGCGCCGATCGTGGTGCCGGGCAGGGCGATGCTGTGCGGGCCGAGGGACGCTCCGTCGGCCACGCGCACCGTGTCCATCCGCATGATCCGGTCGTGGAAGAGGTGGGTCTGCAGGACACACCCTCGGTTGACGCTGACCCCGTCGCCGAGGCTGATCAGATCGGTCTCGGGCAGCCAGTACGTCTCGCACCACACCCCGCGCCCCACGCGGGCGCCCAGGCTGCGCAGCCACCAGTTGAGCGCGGGGGTGCCGAGGTGGGCTCCGGCTCCCCACGGCACGGCCAGCACCTCCACGAAGGTGTCGAAGAGCTCGTTGCGCCACACGAACGACGACCACAGGGGGCGTTCACCGGGCCGGAACCGGCCCACGAGCAGCCACTTGGCGAGGGTGGTCAGCAGACAGGCCGCCAGGCCGGCGGCCAGCAGGAGCGGAGCTCCGGCGAGCACCGCCAACGGCAGTCCGCCCGCGACCAGTGCGTCCTGCTCACCCAGCAGCACGCACTCGGCGAGCAGCGTGCCGAGGACGACCGGCAGCAGGCGGCAGGTCTCCACGGCCGCGCGGGCGGCCACCAGCCGCCGGGGCGGGGCGAACGTCCGTGCCGGATCGGAGTGTTCGGCGGCCCGGGGCAGTGGCATCGCCGGGCGGCCGATCCACGACGTGCCCGCCCGGCCGTGGGCCGGTGCGTCGGACAGTACGCCGATCAGCGCGCGGTCGGGGACCTCGCGGCCGGGCCCGACGATGCCGGAGTTGCCGACGAACGCGCGCGTCCCGATGCGCACAGGTCCCAACCGCATCCAGCCGCCGTGCAGTTCGTACGGTGCGACGAGCGTGTCGTCGGCGAGGAACGCGCCGTCCCGCACGTCCAGCAGGGACGGCAGGGGCAGCACGGTCGAGATCTCGGTACCGCGTCCGACGCGCGCGCCGAGCAGGCGCAGCCAGTACGGTGTGGCGAGGCTCGCGTAGAGGGGGAACAGACCGGCCCGGGCACCGTCCAGGAGCCGGGTGACCAGCCAGGCCCGCCAGGCCACGGCCCCGTCCGCCCGGTGCAGGCCGGGGGTGATGGCGCGGCTCAGCAGGCGCACGGTCAGGGCCGTGATCAGCATGCCGCACACCGTGGTGGTGACCGCGAAGAGCGGTGCGGCGACGAGCAGGCGCAGTGCAGCCTCGGACAGGACCGGTGTGTGACGTACCAGGAGGTAGGCCGCGAACAGGGCGGGCGCGGAGGCCGCCAGCGTCAGCAGGGGCCATCCGGCGAGGGTCAGCGCGTAGGCGAGGTGGCGGCGCCCGCGCCGCCCCTGAGGCGGCGCGGGCCATCCGGTGCCCGCCCCACGCTCGGCCGCCTCGGCGGGCCGGGCGGGGGAACCGGTCCACACCTGTCCGTCGGGGACATGTGTGTTCAGGCAGCTTCCGGCTGTGAGTTCGGCGCCGTCGCCGACCGCGGCGCCGGGCAGCAGCATGCTGCGGTGTCCCACCCGTGCGCCGGCGCCGACGCTGACGCGTCCGACGTGCAGGGTGTCACCGTCGAGCCACCAGCCCGAGAGGTCGGTCTCTGGCTCGACGCTGCATCCGTCACCCAGGTCGGCCAGGCCGGTCACGGGCGGCATGGCGTGCAGCCGGACGTCCCGGCCCGTCGTGCAGCCCAGGACCCGTGCGTACCGGGCGGCCCAGGGTGTGCCGAGCAGAGACGGCACACCGAAGACGGCCACGGCCCGCTCGGCGCTCCACAGCCGCAGATGGACGGTTCCGCCGCGCGGGTGGGCGCCGATGGTGACCGAGCGGGTCAGCGTGCGGGCGAGGGCCGCTCCGATCAGGCAGCGCGCCGGTGCGCTGAACAGCACCAGCCAGCCGAGGAGGACCAGCCACCACGACGTGTGCGGTGTCCACTCGTGCGGGGCGAACCAGCCGAGGACGTCGTCGGCCGCAGCCAGTCCGACCAGCACGCGTAGTCCGGCGACACCGTAGGCGGCCGTCTGGACGCAGAACTGGATCACCGAGGTACGCCGCGGGACCGGGCGGGCGGACCGTACGGCGGCCGTGGTGGTGGCCAGGGAGTCGAGGTGGTCGGCCAGGTGCCGGAGCACGGGGTGCCGGTAGACGTCGGCGACGGAGAGGCCCGGGTGCCGCTCCCTGAGCATCGATGTCATCCGGGCCGCCGTGAGGCTGGTCCCGCCCAGGGCCGTGAAGTCGCTGTCCGGGCCGGGCCGCCGGCCGAGCAGTTGCTCCCAGAGGTCGGCCAGCCGTGCGGCCGTCCCGTGCAGATCGTGCTCCGGGCCGCCGGTCCCGCACTCGTCCCCGTCGAGGGGCACGGGCCAGGGCAGGGCCGAGCGGTCGATCTTCCCGGAGGGACGCACGGGCAGGTCGGCCACCTCTGCCAGCACCGGTACGAGCGCTGCGGGCAGCCGCTCCGCCAGCAGTGCCCTGGCCCCGGCCGCGTCGAAGATCGGCCCTCCCCCGGTGGGCGGTGCGGGGACGACGTAGCCGACGAGCAGGTCCGTACCGCCCGCGGTCGTCCTGACGGCCGCTGCCGCCGCCCCTACCGCGGGCAGGGCGAGCAGGGCCGCGTCGATCTCCCCCAGTTCGACCCGGCGTCCGCCGAGTTTGACCTGGTCGTCGGCGCGTCCGACGAACACCAGACCTTCGGGGTCGGCACGCACGAGGTCGCCCGAGTGGTAGGCACGCGGTGCGCCCAGGGCGGGACAGGGCCGGAACCGTTCGGCGTCCTTGACCGGGTCGAGGTAGCGCCCTGTGCCCGCGCCCGCGATGACGAGTTCGCCCTCCTGCCCGTACGCGACCGGTTCGCCGGCCGCGTCGACGACGGCCAGCCGCCAGCCCCGCAGTGGCAGTCCGATCCGTACGGTGCGGCGTGGGGCGAGGAGTGCGGCGCAGGCCACGACGGTGGTCTCGGTGGGGCCGTACGTGTTCCACATCTCCCGGTCCGGCGCGGCGAACCGGTCGACGAGGCCGGGCGGGCACGCCTCACCGCCCAGGATCAGCAACCGGACGCGCCGCAGCGCCTGTTCGGGCCACATGGCCAGCAGCGTCGGCACGGTGGAAACGGCGGTGATGCCCCGTGCGTCGAGCCAGGGGCCCAACTCGTGGCCCGCGCGCACCAGGGCGCGTTCGGCGGGTACGAGGCAGGCGCCGGAGCGCCAGGCCAGCCACATCTCCTCGCAGGAGGCGTCGAAGGCGACCGACAGCCCCGCCAGGACGCGGTCGCCCGGCCCCAGCGGACGTTCCCGGAGGAACAGGTCCGCCTCGGCGTCCACGAAGGCGGCGGCGGACCGGTGGGTGACGGCGACCCCTTTGGGCGCGCCGGTCGAGCCGGAGGTGAAGATGATCCACGCGTCGTCCTCAAGCGCGGGCGCGCGCAGCTCGCCCGCCGCCGCGCCGGTGGGCGACGGCAGGCCGGCCGGCTGCGGGCCGGCGGCCAGGACGGCGCACACCCCCGCCTCGCGGAAGACGGTGGCGGCCCGCTCGTCGGGATCGTCGGCGTCGACCGGTACATAGGCCGCGCCGCAGCTCAGCACCGCCAGGATCGACAGGTACAGCTCCGCCGTGCCCGACGGCAGCCGGACGCCCACTCTGTCGCCGGGTCCGATGCCCCGGCGGGCCAGGCGCCGGGCGCGGTCGCGGACCTCGGCGCACAGGTCGCCGTAGGAGAGTGTTTCGCCGCCGGTGTCCAGGGCGGGCGCCTGCGGATGGGCGCGGGCGGTGGTGTGCAGGACGTCGATCAGCGTGCGGGGGGACGGCGCGTCCGCGGTGCGGAAGAGAGCCCGGTCACCGGACGACATGTGCGGTCGGCCGAGCGGCTCGAATACAGGCGAAGACAATGTGGTGCCTCTGTCCGTGGTGCCGGGTGGGCGTAATGCCCTTGTCAGCCCTTCAGATGCCGCGAGACACCAGGTGGTGCACCAATGAACGGCAAGTCATTCCGCACCGGCCCATGGGAAGGAATTGAGGAACCGTAGATGATTCGTTCTTCCGTGTTCGACTGCACGGAAATCACGAAGAGGGGTTTCGGTGACCCGGAAAGAAAGCGGCGAGAAAAAGGGGCGGAAACAGTTCTGTTCAGGTAAGGAATACCGTTGCGGTGCGGTCCCGGCACCGCACCCCGTGCACGCGTCATGAGGCGCGGTCGCCGTTCCAGGCATGGCCCGCAGTCCGCGCAGATGCCACGCGAGGCCGTGCGCCTGGCATCTCTCCACGCCGCCCTCACGGGTGTACGCGGGCCCGCAGCCGTACCCGGGGAATGCGCGCGACGGATCCAGACCCCGGTCAGCCACAGGCCGGTGCCGTCCGCAGCGGCACGTCGGCTGAACAGGAGGTTTCCGGTGGCCCGGCCGGTCGGCGTGGTGTTCATCCCCCGGGGCCGGTGCCGATGGGCTGGGCGACATGGACCGGTATGCCGCGGGCGGTGGGAGCCCGTCCCTGCCTCCCGCTCCGGGCAGGGGGCCGGCAGCCGACACGCAGCCGTCCCTACCCTCCGAACAGGGCCCTCGCTTCACGGGGGCTCCGTCGGCAGCAGGACGACCAGCCGGGCGCCGGGCCCGTTGTCCTCGACGCGGGTGCTGCCGTGGTGGGCCGTGACGGCGTCACGGACGATGGCGAGGCCGAGGCCGCTGCCGCCGGTGTCCCGGGCGCGGGCGTCGTCGAGGCGGGTGAAGCGTCCGAAGACACGTTCTCGGTCGGCTTCGGGGATGCCGGGGCCGTCGTCGGCGACGATCAGCCGCGCGGTTCCGTCGCCTGTGCGCAGGCTGACGTCGACACGTGTGGCGGCGTGCCGCAGCGCGTTGTCCAGCAGGTTGCGTACGACACGGGAGAGGGCGTCCGCGTCGCCCGTCACCCGTGCCGCGCCGACGGCGTGCTGGTCGACCAGGAGCCGGGTGCGCCGACGGGCGTCGCGCACCTCGGTGAAGACGATCTCGTCGAGATCGACGGGCCGGGCCCGCAGCCGGGGGCGGGCGTCCAGTTGCGCGAGCCCGAGCAGGTCGTCCACGAGCCGACTGAGCCGTTCGGTCTCGTGCAGCAGGCCGCGCGCGAGGTTCTGCGCGTCGGTCGAGCCGGGATGGCGGGCGGCGATCTCCAGGCGGGTGCGCAGAGTGGTGAGGGGGCTGCGCAGTTCATGGGCCGCGTCCGCGACGAACCGGCGCTGGCGCCGGGTCGCGGCGTCGAGGCGAGCGAGCAGGTCGTTGAAGGTCGCCGCGAGCCGGCCGAGCGCGTCACCTGCGGACGGTACGTCGACGCGGCGGCTCAGGTCCGAGGCGCTGATCTCGGCGGTCTGGGCGCGCATGGCGTCCACCGGCCGCAGCGCGCGCCCGGTGAGCAGCCACACCACACCGGTGAGCAGCGCGACGACCGCGGGCACACCGGTGGCCAGGCCTGCGGCAAGCCGGCCGAGACTGTGGTCCACGCCCTCGGTGGGCACGGCCACGTACACGGTGAGGGGGGTGTGCCGCGTGCCCGCGGGGACGCCGACGGCGCGCCAGGCGCCGCCCTCGCCCACGGGGATGTCGTGGACGGTGTGGGCGTGTGGGGTGTCGGACCGGCTCGCGGGGAAGGTGAACGCCCGTGGCCGCCCCCGCAGGTTGGGCGAGCTGGAGCGTACGGCCCCCTTGCCGTCGACGACCTGGACGGCGACCTCCCCGTGGTCGGTCACCGGCAACTCTGCGGTGATGCGGTCGCCGGCCTGGTCGGAGGCCACCAATTGCGCGCGTTCGAGGGCGGTCTGGTCGAGACCGCCGATCAGGCTGGCGTGGAGCCAGGCGACGAGCAGCACGGCGGCCGAGGCCAGTCCGGCGGCGATGCCCACGGCCGCGGCGGCGGTCAGGCGCAGCCGCAGCGAACGGCGGGCCCACCAGGACCGGACGCCGGGGGCCACCTCTCACCTCGCGCCGCCGCGCAGCCGGTAGCCGGCGCCGCGGACGGTCTCGATGGTCCGGCGGTCGAACGGAACGTCGATCTTGCGCCGGAGGTAGCCGACATACACCTCCACGATGTTGGTGTCGCCGTCGAAGTGCTCCTCCCACACGTGGGAGAGGATGTCCGTCTTGCTGATGACCTCGTCCTTGTGTCTGACGAGATATTCCAGGAGCGTGAACTCCCGTGCCGTCAGGTCGATGTCCCGGTGACCGCGGCGGCAGCGGCGGCGGGCGGGATCGAGGGCGAGGTCGTCGACGGTGAGCACGGCGGGCCGGGCCGGCGCTCCTCGGCGCAGCAGGGCTCTGAGGTGGGCGACGAGCACCACGTAGGAGAACGGCTTGCTGAGGTAGTCGTCGGCGCCGAGGTCGAGGGCGTCCGCCTCATCGTATTCCCCGTCCTTCGCGGTGAGCACCAGCACCGGAGTCCATATCCTGGCCGACCGCAGGCGCTTCAGCACGTCGTATCCCGACAGCGAGGGCAGCATGATGTCCAGGACGATGACGTCGTACCGTTCGTACTGTGCCCGCCACAGACCGTTGATCCCGTCGTACGCGACGTCCGCGACGAAGCCCTCCGCGGCGAGCCCTTCGGCGATGGCCCCGGCGAGCGCGCGCTCGTCCTCGATGATCAGCATCCGCATGGCGGCCTCTCCGCTCCACGATAACGCCGGACCGCGGCGGTTGTTTCCTGAGAGGACACTGAGGAACGGGTGCGCTCTCAGCCTCTTCTCAGCGCCCCGGCCGGAGGATGGGAATGTCAGGAAGGACCGGGCCGTGAGAACGGAAAGGCGAGGTCGAGATCATGACGGAGACGACACGGGACCTGGCGGACCGCGAGGGCCCCGACCGAAGCCCCGGCACAAGCGGGCCGCCACGGGAGCGCGTGCGGCCCGCGGCGGCGGGTGAGCGTGGCGCGCCCGGCCGTGCGGCGGGCATTCGGCGCACCGTGGAACGCCGGGAGCCGGACCCCGACGAGCGGGAGTGCCGGGTACGCGCCGCCCGCGTCGCCGAGCGGCCGTTCGGCTGACGGGGGCGGCTGGCGGGAGCCGCTGGACATGTGCGCCGGTCCGCGCCCTCGTGGCGCGGGCCGGTCCTTGTGTGTGCGGGTCACTCGCGCAGCGCCGAGTCCACCAGGTCGACGGCCAGGTCCCGGGTGTGCTGGACCGGCAGATCGTGGTCGAGATACCAGTCGTCCGTGGCCTCCGGGTGGGGGCCGGTGACCGCCACGCGGCCCGCTCCGAACCTGGTCACGAGGGCGGCCGGGGCGCCGTTGTCGTAGGCGGCGAGGACGGTGGCGTCGGCGTGCTCGTCGAGGGCGAACAGGGGGCCGTCCTGGAAGTAGAGGGTGCGGGGACGGCCCCGCCAGGTCACCCGGACCAGGGCGTCCCTGTCGTGGCGGACGGTCGCGCCCGGTGAGGAGATGTACCGGTCGGTGTCCCCGGGCAGCAGGCCGAAGCCCGGTGTGGCCCCTGCGAGGTAGCCGCCGAGGCAGAACCCCAGGTAGCGGCCGCCGCCCCGGACGAAGGTGCGCAGGTCGCGGCGGTGCCGGCGCAGTCTCCGGTAGGCGGACGCGAGTTCACCGCCGCCGGGCTGGGCGTACAGCAAGGCCTGCGACAGGGACTCCGCCGAGAGCGGGAGCGTCTCGTCGGGACCGGTGAACCGGACGTCCAGGTCCCACGGTCCGGCGTCGAGCATCTCGGCCACCGTCTCGGAGCATCCGGGCAGTAGGGCGGCCGGGCCGCGGTAGACGAGGGCAAGGCGACGGTCGGGGGAAGCGGTGCGGGGGGCGGTACCGAGGCGGTGTGTCGTGGTGGGCTCGGCCTCGTCGGCGCGCATCGGCTCCGGGGCGCGCCTGCCGTTCGGCGGGCGGTGGGCCCGGATTCCGCGCGTCGTCATCCGCGTCCTCCGTGACCTCCGCCGCGTGTGTCCGCGGCTTCCTCCGCGCCCGCTTCCGCGGGAAGCCCGCGCCAGGACGTTCCCGGTGCGAGCCGCTCGCCCTTCATCACCAGCGAGAGTGCGCCGAGCCGGGTGTCGGCGCCCACGACCGTGTCGTAGAGCACGATCGTGCGGGTGCCGACACTCGCGCCGGGGCCGACGCACACCGTGGACATCTTCATCACCCGGTCTTCGAACAGATGTGTCTGGAGGGAGACGTTCATTCCGACGGCGGCGTCGTCCCCCACCTCGACCAGGTCGAACTCGGTCAGGAAGGTGGTGCCGATCCAGGTGCGCCGGCCGATGCGGGCGCCGAGTGCGCGCAGCACCGGCGGCAGGAACGGCGTCCCCACCAGTGTGCCGACGCCCGCCGGGACCGCCGCCGCTTCGAACAGGCCGGTGACGAACTCCGTACGCCGCACGAACAGGCTCCACAGGGGCTCCACTCGCGGCCGGTACCGGCCGGCGACGACCCACTTGGCCAGGACGCAGAACCCCAGGACGGCCAGCGCCGAGCCCGCGGCGAGCAGCGGGGAGACGAGCAGCGGCACTGCGAGCCCGGTGCCGCGGGCCGTCCAGGTCAGGGCGAGCAGGTACAGGAAGGCACTGGTGGCGAGTACCGAGGCGGGCACGGTGGCCCGGAAGAACTCGATCACCAGACGGACGAGCGCGGCCTTGCGGGTGGGCCGGAACGTCAGCTTCTCGGGGTACGTCCCGCTGTCCTGGCGTACCGGCAGCCGCAGCGCGGGCGAGCCGAGCCAGGTGCTGTCCGCCGGGACCCGCTCGTCGGCCGGCACCGTGCCGACGCCGACGAGGCTGCCCGGACCGAGCCGGGTTCCGGCGGGCACGAGGGCCGCGTTGCCCACGAACGCGCGCCCGCCGACCTCGGTGGGGGCGAACGCCACACGGTCGGCGGCGAAGGTGGCGACGCCGATGCCGGCCATGTCGGCGACGAAGGCGCCGTCGCCGAGGGTGAGCAGGTCCGGATCGATGTGTGACGCCGTGGAGACCTCGGCGCCACGGCCGGCCCGGGCACCGAGCAGCCGCAGCCACGGCACCGTGTAGAGCGTGGCGTACAGCGAGTTGGTGAGGAGCAGGCTGTGTTCGAGCAATTTGTCCGCGATCCACTTGCGCACGCCGAGCGCCGACCGCACCGGGTGGATGCCCGGCGGTGTCCTCGGCAGGATCAGCCGCTTGCCGAGGGCGACGACCAGGCAGGTCGTGATGACGAAGAGCGGACCGGACACCGCGGTGGCCACCAGTGCCCCGGCGGTGCCCGCGCGCAGCCAGGCCCACCAGAACAGCGTGACGCCCGGCAGAGCGGCGGCGACCACGACGGTCTCCAGCAGGGCCAGTCCGAGCAGGGCGGCGGCCACGTGCCCGAGCCGCCAGCGGTCCGGTTCACGGGTGTCAGCACCAGGCGCGGTGTGCGTGCCGTCCGTGCCGAAGCGGGTGCGCAGCATCGTCTCGACGGGCGGCGAGAGCGCCGTGACGGGGCGGGCGGGTGATCCGGCGCGGCGCGCGCCGGCGGGGAGCGGGTCGTGCGGGCCCGTCACGGACTGCTCGCCGAGCGCGGCCCCGGGACCGAGGCGGGCTCCGGGTTCGAGGACGGCGTTGGCACCGACGTACGCGCCCGCGCCGACGGTGATCGGGGCCACGGTGACGCGGCCGTCGGCGACCTGCCACGGCCGCAGCGTCGCGCCGTAGCCGATCGCGGCGTCGTGCTCGACGCGCAGCAGTGCGGGCAGGCCGACGAGGCTGGTGGCGATGGTGGTGCGGGGACCGATACGTGCGCCGAGGAGCCTCAGGTAGGGGCCCATCAACGCGGATCCGCTGAGCACCCGCAGCGGGCTGATCCCGAGGACCAGCACGTCCAGCGCCCACAGCCGCAGGCAGGTGGCCCCCCACAGCGGGTAGCGGCCTGGACGGATGCCCGCCGCCAGCGGCCGGGCGAGGACGACCGGGAGGAGCCAGCGTACGGCCAGGTAGCCGGCCAGTACGGCGATCGTCGGCGCGACGGCTCCCGCGGCCGAGGTCTGCCCGTGACGCAGGGCGTAGGAGAGCGCCACCGGCCCGGTGAGCAGGAGCAGCAGCCCGTAGAAGGCCACGGCCTGGACCAGTCCGGCGCGCGCGATCCTGGCACCGCTGTGCCGCAGGGGTGCGGAACGCGGCGCCGCGGGCCGACGGCCGCCGTCCGTGGCGGCGCGGGTGCGCAGACGTGCGGCGAGGGCGCGCACGGTGGGGTTCTCGTAGAGGTCGCGGAGGGTGGGACCGGCTGTGCCGTCGCGGCCGCCGCCGGCGTCGGGGTGGTCGCGCAGGAGCGAGACGGCGCGCGCCGCGAGCAGGGAATGACCGCCGAGTCCGGTGAAGAAGTCCGCGTCGGCGGAGAGTTGGTCAGCAGCGATGCCGAGCACCCGCGCCCAGGCGTCGCGCACCCGCCGTTCCGTCTCGTCCCTGGCCGGTACCACACGGCCCGTGCGGGCGGCGAACCGGCGGCCGGTCGGCGCGGGCAGCCGCGCGCGGTCGGTCTTGCCGCTCGGCATGACCGGCAGGCGGTCGAGGAAGTCCAGTGTCACGGGCACCATGTAGGCGGGTAGCGAGCGACGCAGTCGCTCGTGCAGCCGGGCGGTGAGGGTGTCGTCGTCCTCGGAGTGGTTCGCGGCTGTGCCGTCGGCACCCGGTGCGGGCGGGGTGCCCGAGGTCGGCCGCGATGCGCCGGGACCGTCATCGGCACGCACCACGTACGCGGCGAGGAAGCGGTCGCGGTCATCGCCCCCGTCCTCGTCATCGCCCGCTTGCCGATCGTCGGGCGGGGTGGTGAGGGCGGTGGCGGCCTGGGCCACGGCGGGGTCCTCCAGCAGTAGGTTGTCGATCTCGTCCAGGGACACCCGGTAACCTCGTATCTTCACCTCCGCGTCCGCCCGGCCGAGGTATTCGATCTCGTCCTCGTCGGTCGCCCTGCCGAGGTCTCCGGTCCGGTAGAGCCGGCCGCCGTGAGCCGCGGGGGAATGCTCGATGAAGCGGTCGGCGGTGAGATCGGGGCGGCCCACGTAGCCGCGGGCCAGACCGGGACCGCCGAGGCAGATCTCGCCGACCGCGCCATGCGGCACTCGGCGCCCCCGCTCGTCGAGGAGGACGGCGCGGTACGTCGGCAGGGGCCGGCCGATGGTCACCGGCCGGCCCGGGAGCAGTTCCTGCCAGGTCGCCGTGACGGTGGCCTCGGTCGGCCCGTAGGTGTTGAGGACACGCCGACCGGGGCGGCTCCAGCGCCGGACGAGTGAGGCGGGGCAGGCTTCGCCGCCCACGACGAGGGTACGAACCCGCGGCAGGTCACGCGGGATGGTCTCCAGCAGCGTCGGCACGCAGTACAGGACGGTCACCTCGCGCTCCTCCAGGAAGTCGGCGAGTTCGGCGCCGAGGTGGCCCGCTCCCGTCGGCCCGGCGACGAGCGCGGCGCCTGCCGTCCAGGTGGGCCAGATCTCCTCCAGGCAGAAGTCGAAGGAAAGGGTCATGCCCTGGTACACACGGTCCTGGGGCCGGACACCGTAGACAGGGGCGACGACGCGCAGGAAGTTGCAGATGCTCGACCGGGCGATCTCCACGCCCTTGGGCCTCCCGCTCGATCCCGAGGTGTACATGATGTAGGCGAGGGGGTCGCCCGTACCGCTCGGGTCCTCGTCGGCCGGCCGGCGGACGGCCGGCAGCGTGGCGAGTTCCGCGGCGCAGGTGTCGGTGCGGACGACCCGGCACGCCCCACCTGTCGCTCCGCGGGCTGTGCGGGCCGCGAGGGCGGACGTGGTCAGCAGTACGGCGGCGTCCACGTCGTTCAGGATGAAGGAGACCCGGTCGGGCGGCGCCGCCGGGTCGATCGGCACGAACGCCGCGCCCGTCTTGCACACACCCAGCAGCCACACGTACAGGTCCACGGAGCGGGGCAGCAGGATGGCGGCGCGGCTTCCCGGACCGATCCCGGCGGTGCGCAGGTAGTGGGCCGCCCGGTCGGCTCGGGCGTCGAGGTCGGCATAGGACAGCCGCCGCGTCCCGCATACGAGGGCGAGGGCCGCCGGGGTGCGGTCGCGTGCGGCCTCGAAGAAGCGGTTCAGTCCGCCGGTGATGCCTCCGGGGCTCGCGATGTCCGGGACGCCGGGGCCGGGGGCCGGAACGACGGGCGTGGTGGTGGTACGGGGAGCCATGGGCTTCCTTTCCCTCTGTTCGGGACGTACTGCTCGGCCGCCCCTGGGCGGGCTTCCTGCGACTCCTCCAGCGTGGGCGGAGCTTGCTGAGAAGACGCTGAGAAGCGGGTGCGCCTGTGCGGAAGCGGGGCAGGGCGCGGGCGAGTGCGGGTGGCCGGCCGTCCGCGCCGGACCCTCCATAGCCAGCACCGGCGCACCCGGGTGCGCACCACGACCGGTCCGGCGACGGGCCGTCCCCGCAGCGCCCCTGATGATCTTCAGGCCGATACCGGCGGTGGAATCCGGCCACACAGGTGTGACGAGGCATTGCGGAGGCGGGCAGCGAACAAAGCGGTCGGAGGTGGTGGTGGACGATCACCGTGTCATCGGTCGCGGTGTCCCGGGAAGACGCCTTCGTGCCCGTTGACTGAGGGGGCGGCTGGTCAACGTACTGGCGACCGGCGGCCCCTTGTGCGCCGCACGCCGCCGCCCTTGCAGGCTCTGCGGCCGGATGCCGTGGCGGGCGGGTCTCGTAGCGCTGGGGGTGCTCGGGGCCTGACGGTGGAGGGTCCCTGATGCCTCGAACGATGCGGTACGGAGCGATCAGCCGCTCAACCCTGCTGACGGATAGGTTCGGGACGTCAGCTTCTTGCTGGGTGGCCAAAGAACCGGGGTGTGCCAGCAGTGAAGCTTCCCCCTGATCGTGGACACCTGGAGACTGGGACCTGAGGTTCCAGAGGAAGTAGCACCAGGTGGGAAGCAAGCACACGAAGCGCTCCATTGGCCTCGGCACTATCGTCGCCGTCACCCTGCTGGGCGCCACACTCGGCTCCTTCACCGCCGGCTGGCTCGCCGACCGCATCGGGCGGCCCCGCACCATGGCGGTCGCCGGTGCCGTCTTCCTCGTCGCCGCGATCGGCTGCGGCCTCGCCCAGGGCCTCTGGGATCTCGCGATCTGGCGCCTGCTCACCGGCTACGGCGTCGGATTCGCGACGGTGATCGGACCGCTCTACATCTCGGAGATCGCTCCGGCGAACGTGCGCGGCCGCCTCGCGTCGCTCCAGCAGATGGCCATCGTCCTCGGCATCTTCGCCGCTCTCCTCTCCGACAGCTCGATCGCGCTCGCGCTCGAAGGCGCGGACGCGCGGGCGTTCCTCGGGCTCCCCGCGTGGCGGTGGATGTTCATCGTGAGCATCGTGCCGGCCCTCGTCTACCTGGTCATCGCGCTCACGGTCCCCGAATCGCCGCGGTTCCTCGTCGCGCGCGGGCGAGCCGCCGAAGCGCGCGACGTGCTGCAGAGGCTCCAGGACATCACGGCCGAAGAAGCCGCCACGCTGACCGACCGCATGACCGCGACGCTGCGGACCGACCGCTCCGCCCGCTTCCAGGACCTCCTCGACCGGCGGCGCGTCCTCCTCCCTGTCGTCTGGGCGGGGATCGGGCTCGCGGCCCTTCAGGCCCTGGTCGGCGTCGACGTCATCTTCTACTACTCCACGTCGCTGTGGCAGTCGGTCGGCTTCGGCGAGTCGGCGGCGTTCACGCTGTCGGTGCTGAGTTCCTTCGTGAACGTGGCCGCGACGGTCGTCGCGATTCTGCTCATCGACAGGGTGGGCCGCCGCCCGCTGCTGCTCGCCGGATCGACGGGCATGTTCCTGAGTCTCGTCACGGTGGCGGTGGGCTTTTCCACCGCCACCGCCGCCGCGGACGGTGAGCCCGCGCTGTCCGGGATCTGGGGGCCGGTCACTCTTGTCGGCGCGAACCTGTTCGTCGTGGCCTTCGCCGTCTCCTGGGGCCCGGCCGTCTGGGTCCTTCTCGGCGAGATGTTCCCCAACCGCATACGCGGCCTTGCGCTGTCGGCGTGCGCCGCCGCCAACTGGCTCGCCGGCGTCCTGCTCAACTTCACGTTCCCGAGCCTGCGCGACCTCTCCCTGGCGGGAAGCTACGGGGTCTACGCGTTCATGGCTCTCCTCTCGTGGCTGCTCGTGTTCTTCTTCGTCGATGAGACGAAGGGGCGCTCACTGGAGGACGTGCAGGAAGACACCACACCCGTGACCAGCCCGCTGAAGTGAAACGCGCCGTAGGGGAGCCGCTGTCGCAGCCGGTGGCCAGGGAGCTGGATGCGGCCGTCGGCCGATGCCGGGGGCGCCGGAACCGGCCTGTCGGGTTGATGCGGTCGGTCGGCCGGCGCCTGCTGGATGGGACAGCAGATCGACAGGCGCAGGGTGTCGTGGTCAAGGGTGCAGTCGTAGGTGCCGTCGGGGCACCAGGGCGGCTGCGAGCGCGAACTCGGCCGCCTCGCACGAGAGGGCCGAGAGCAGGAGCTGACGTTTGCAGCATCAACAGACAGGTTCATTCCCTAAAGGACCGTTTCGCCCCTTTCGGGCCGGTGCACTCGTGCAAGGACTCAGGAAGAAAGGCGACGAACGTGATCACCAAACAGCAGATCCCGAGTGTCCTGGACCACGCAGTTCATGATGGCGAGGGTCACAAGATCGGCGATGCCAAGCACGTCTACCTGGACGATGTGACCGGTCTACCGGAGTGGGTGACGGTGAAGACGGGCCTGTTCGGCACCCATGAGTCGTTCGTGCCGACCCGGGAGGCCGTGGTGGTGGACGATCACCTCAAGGTGCCGTACCGCAAGGACAAGATCAAGGGCGCGCCGCACATCGACATCGACTCCGGTGGCCATCTCTCCGAGCCGGAGGAGCATCAGCTGTACGACTACTACGGCCTGAACTGGGGCGAAGGCCCGCACGACGGCGCTGGCAGCCGTGGCGACAGGGGCCGAACGGCCGGTGCGGCCGGAACAGCGGGACTCGCAGGTGCGGCCGGCCGGGCGGGCCGCGGCGGCCCCGGGCGTAGTCCCGCCGACGCCGATACCGCCGAGCGCACCGCGGACCGTGGCACGGCGGACACCGCGGCCGGGGCGGGCGCCCGGGCTGGTGCCGGTGAGCGGCCTGCGGCGGCCCGCGATGACGCCATGACGCGCTCGGAGGAGCAGATGCGCGTGGGGGTGGAGCGCCAGGAGGCGGGCCGTGCCCGGCTGCGCAAGTACGTCGTCACCGAGGACGTGGAGCAGATCGTCCCGGTCCGCCGTGAGGAGGTACGGGTCGAACGCGAGCCGATCACGGACGCCAACCGTGAGGCCGCCATGTCTGGGCCCGACATCACCGAGGCCGAGCATGAGGTGGTCCTGCACGAGGAGCGGCCGGTGTCGCAGACCGAGGCCGTGCCGGTGGAACGAGTCAGGCTGACCACCGAGGAGCACACGCGCGAGGAGCGGGTCCGAGGCCAGGTCCGCAAGGAGCGCATCGAGGGCGGCGAGGAAGCGGACGAACCCCTTGGTCCCGACCGCCGTCAGGAGCGCGAACGGTAGGCGGCGCGGAAGTCGCGGCAAACGGAGCGCGGGCTGCCGGGGCGTCGTCTCGCCCCGGCAGCCCGTTGGGTCGTTGCCCCGCCTCTCGCTCGGTGGTGTCCTGGCCGACCAGGTCCGCGCGTACGACCCGACCGACCGTCCTGCAGCACCGCGGCGGCCTTGAGGCCGTCATCCCAGCCACCGAGAACACGGAAGGAAGGCCGCGCCCTCGTGCTGAAGATCTTCCACGGGCGGCGCGGGCAGCCCCACCGGCGCTACCAGGACGGCATGGAGGGCCAGATCGGAGCGCTCGGCCTGGGCCTGGAGGCGCTCGTGCTGTTCAACACCCGCTACAGGACGCCGTCCTCGCCCAGCTCGGCGCCGACGGATTCGACGTCCGCGACGAGGGTGTCGCCCGGATCTCCCTGTTCATGCGGCACCACGTCAACGTGCTCGACCGGTGCTCCTTCCACTTCCACCTTCCCGATCTGCCCCGGCGGGCTGCGGCCTCCCGCGCGACAAGCACGCCGCCGCCGCCGACGAGTGGGCGTCAGCCGGGACCGATCCCTGTGGTGGGAGGTGCAGAAAGACAGTTGACGGGCTGCCCGGGCTGCGGGGAGTCAGTCCTGGACCGGTGTGCCTGGACTGATGTCGTACGCCTTCTGCACGAGGGCGGGACGGCTGCCGTCGTTGAGCTGCCGGTCCCACAGGGCATCAACCTGTTGGCGGGCCTGCGGCTCCATCTCTTCGGGCAACAGGTTGCGGTAGCGCCGGTCCTCACCGAGCAGGACCCGTACCATGCGCTCGTAGACCGGTTCGGGGTCGTACTGCTCGTGCGGGAAGGCCAGTTCGGCGTAGTCGTAGAGGCGGCCGGCGGGATCGTCGCGCCATTCCTTCCACGTCTCGAACATAGTGTCGTTGAAACCGGTCAGGAAGGGCCCGGGATTGATCGTGGCGACCGTGACGCCGAACTCGGCCAGCTCCTGGTCCAGCGCGTCGGCGAACGCCTCCACCGCGTGCTTCGATCCGGCGTAGGCACCGGTGAACGGGTCGACGGTGAGTCCGGCGACCGAGGACATGAAGACGATGCGCCCACTGCGGCGCGCGGCCATCTGACGGGCGATGCCCTGGGTGAGCAGGACGGGTCCGAAAACGTTGACCTCGAACTGGCGGCGCAGCCGTTCCTCGGGGATGTCGGCGGTGGCGCCGCCTTCGGATACGCCTGCGTTGTTGAGGAGAACCTCGACGTCCCAGGTCCAGGCGTTCTCGCGGTCGCCGGGGTCGGTGACGTCGAGCTTTTCGACGCGCAGGTCGACGCCCCGCTCACGCGCTTCGGCACGAACCGCGGCTACCTGCGCGATGATCTCCACGCCCGCAATCACCTGGTACCCGGCTGCCGCGAGCCGCAGCGCGACCTCCTTGCCGAAGCCGCTGCCCGCTCCGGTGATGAGAATCGGTCCCGCCATGGTGGTTGAGCCTTCCTGTGCTGATGTTCGGCCTGTTCCAGTCACCGGTTCCCGGATGCCCCTGTCCCTGCCGCCGTATCCTCGGTCGGCTCTCTACAAGGCTGCGGCCTCTGCCACGGTGATGTTCCAGAACGTTGGTGTGTGCCTTGTCTCTGGAGTGCTCGATGCCACCAAGCTGGGCTCCGCCCATCCGCACGTGAGTGACCAGACTGTCGCCCGCGTCCGCGACGGCGATGTTGCCGGGAGAGCCGGTACGGTCCGCCTCGGCGATGCCCGCGTCGATGATCCGGCGGGCATCGCTGAGACCAACAGTGTGTGTGCCGCGCATAAGAGAGACGGTAGATCCTCCGACGTCAGGTCGCCTTTCGGCACAACCACCCTGTGCCCCTCGACATTCGAACAGATTCGTAGGGTCGTCGGCGTGTTCTTGTACGGGGGTTTCCAGTAGTTCTCGCCGAAAAAACAGCGCTGACACTCCAGTCTGACTTCGTGATCTTGCTGTGGACCCCGGCCGGGAACGGGCACGGCCACCGCGTCATCATCGGTTGGTGTGTGGACAAACGAAGATCGTGCGGTGGCCGCTGGCCATAGCGCAGACCCTGCCAGCTGGCGGATGGCGTTCGACCAAGCCATGGCACGGATCGCGGGCCGCTTCGGCCGGGTTGAGCCGCGGGCGACCGCCCGCGGCCATCTGCTCGGCCTGCCGTCGGGCGTCGAACGCGAAGAACTGCTGACAGCGGGCCGAACAGGCCGGTCATGTCCGGCCCGGACCGATGCAGCGCCTGTCGCGTTACACCCGCTGGGACGCCGATGCCGTCTGTGACGACCTACGCGCCCATACCGTCGACCACCTCGGCACCGACGGCGAGGGGCTGATCGTGGACGAGACCGGCTTCGTGGAGAGGGGCCACGCCTCGGTGGGCGTGCAACGGCAGTACACCGGCACCGCGGGACGCATCGAGAACTCGCAGGTCGGTGTGTTCCTCGCCTACGGCAGCGAGCGAGGACGGGGCATTGATCGGCCGTCGGCCCTGTCTGCCCGAACGCTCCTGGTCCCACGACCCCGAACGCCGCCGCGAGGCCGGGATACCCCAGGATGTGCAGTTCGCCACCAAGCTGCGCCTGGCCTGGGAGATGATCGAGGCCGCGCTGGACGCCGGGATCACCGCCTCCTGGGCCGTCGCCATCTGCTGAGTGGAGTTCATCCCGGTCGCCTTCCCGGGGCGGGGGCGGTCAGATCCCCGGCCCCTGACCACCACCTGGCCACGGCTGTAGGGCGTGCAGGATCCGCATGCCCCCGGGGCCGCGCCGGTGTGGAGCAGGCCGTGGACGATCACCGTGTCATCGGTCGCGGTGTCCCAGGAAGCAGTGCCCGGTCGGACGTACCCTGGGCGGCCCAGGGGCGCGGGACACCCTCGCCTCGTGTTCGCTTCGTCGCTCCCGCAAAAAAATGGCGGAGGGATATAGACCTCGCCACGCTTGTCCATCTACTGTCTAGACATGCCTGGACAGGTACACAAGCATCATCGCATCGCCCGTGTCCTCGCCGACGAGATCCGCGCCGGAATACATACAGACGGCAGCAGACTCCCGGGCGAGCACGCCCTCACCCAGCGCTTCGGCGTCAGTCGCACCACCCTGCGGCAGGCGCTCCAGGTGCTCGGCGAGGAGGGACTCATCGCCACGCACGCCGGGATCGGCTCGTTCGTCACCTTCGACGGCGGGGCACCGCTGGACCACCGCCTGGGCTGGACCCGGGCGCTGGCGGAGCAGGGCACCGAGCTGTCGACGGAGACCGTCCGGTTCGAGCGGGTGGCGGACGACGCGCTGGCCGCCGAGCTGGGGCTGGCGTCGAGCGCGTTCGTCGCCCTGGACCGGGTCAGGCGGCTGCCCGACGGGCAGGGCGTCTCCCTGGAGCACAGCAGGGTGCCGGCCACCGGAGAACTGGCCGGACTGCCCGAGCGCGGCCTCGACGGGGGCTCGCTCAGCCGGACCCTGGTCGCCGCGGGCCGCGTCACCGAGTCCGGCGAGGGGCTGGTGACGGTGCGCGGGCTGGGCCCGGCCGAGGCCGCTCTGCTGCACCGCGCGCAGGGTGAGTCCTTTCTGCGCCTGAGCCAGGTGTACCGGGCCGCCGACGGCTCGGTGGTCGAGCACGTCACCAGCCTGCTCGACCCGGCCCGGTTCGAACTGCACATCCGATCAGGCCGAGGAGGCCGACTGTGACCGACCGGCTCGACCGCGCCCTCGGCGCCTACTACGGGCTCGCCCTGGGCGACGCCCTCGGCATGCCCACCCAGTCGATGTCCCGCCAGGACGTCGTGCGGTGCTACGGCACCCTCACCGGTTTCGTCCCCGCCCACCCGACAACCCGATCAGCGGCGGGATGCCGGCCGGATCCGTGACCGACGACACCGACCAGGCCGTGATCGTGGGCCGGCTCATCGCCGAGGGCCGGGGCAGGATCGACCCGCTGCGGCTCGCCCACGAACTGCTCGCCTGGGAGAAGGAGATGAAGGCCAAGGGCTCCTTCGACCTCCTCGGCCCCTCCACCAAGGCCGCCCTGGACGCGGTGGCCCGCGGCGTCCCGGCGCACGAGGCGGGGCGCACCGGCACGACGAACGGCGCCGCCATGCGCGTCACGCCGGTGGGCATCGCCCGCGCCGCCGGGCCGCTGGACGCCTTCCTCGACCACGTCGTGGAGTCCTGCCAGGTCACGCACGACACGAACATCGGCATCGCGGGCGCCGCCGCGGTCGCCGCCGCCGTCAGCACGGGCGTCGGCGGTGGCACGCTGGAGCAGGCCGTGGCCGCCGCGGTGAGCGCGGCGCGCGCCGGTGCCCGGCGCGGGCACTGGGTCGCGGGGGCCGACATCGCCACCCGTGTGGCCTGGGCCTGGGACCTGGTCCGGGGTCTACCGGAGGCCGAGGCCCTCGACCGGATCGTCACCCTGGTCGGCACCAGCGTCGCCAGCCAGGAGTCCGTGCCCGCCGCCTTCGCGGTCCTCTCCGTGGCCGACGGCGACCCTTGGCGGGCCGCCCTGCTCGCCGCCAACCTCGGCGGCGACAGCGACACCATCGGCGCGATCGCCGGTGCCGTCGCCGGGTCGGTCACCGGTCTCGCGGCGCTGCCCGCCGAGGCCGTGCGGACCCTCCGTACGGTCAACTCCCTCGACCTGGAAGCCCTGACGGGCGAGCTGCTCGCCCTGCGCTGACCGGCCCGCGCCCGCCCCGTCCCTCTCTCCCCCCCGCCTCCGCCCTTCTCTCTCTCCTCCCACCCGCTCCCCCGCACACGCACACGCACATGCACACGCACACGCACACGCACACGCACACCGCAAGGAGGTACCGTCATGACCGCTTCGAAGACGAACGATCGCGTCGGCGCCGTCGAGACCCGTGGAATCGAGCCGGTTCCCGAAAGCGAACGGCACGGCCGGGCCGGCCAGATGTTCTGGACCTGGTTCGCCGCCAACATCAGCATCCTGGGCCTGCCCCTGGGCGCCACGCTCGTCGCCTTCCGCGGCCTGAACATCTGGCAGTCGGTGCTCGTCGCCGTCGTCGGGGCCTTCGGTTCCTTCGCGCTGGTGGGCGCCCTGAGTCTGGCGGGCAAGAAGGGCGGCGCGCCCGCCCTGACCCTCTCCCGTTCGGTCTTCGGCCAGCGTGGCAACGCGGGGCCGACCCTGATCAGCTGGCTCAGCCGGGTCGGCTGGGAGACGATCTCCACCACCACGGCGGCGTACGCGCTGCTGGCGCTGCTGGACACCGCGTTCGGCGTCGGCCGGAACACCGTGCTCACCGTCGTCTGCCTGCTGGTCTTCATCGGCTGCACGCTGCTGATCAGCGGCCTCGGGCATGCCACCATCATGTGGATCAACAAGTGGGCCACGGTCGTCTTCGGCCTGCTGAACCTGGTCGTGATGGGCTTCCTGGTCGCCACCGTCGACTGGACCAAGGTCCTCGACACCCCTGCGGGCCCGGTCAGCGGAGTGGTCGCGGGCATCGGGTTCATCGCCTCGGGCACCGGCATCGGCTGGGCCAACGCCGGTGCGGACTACGCCCGCTACCTGCCCCGCGCGATCCCGGGCCGCAGGCTGATCACCGCCTCGGCGTTCGGCGCGGGCATCCCGCTGGTCCTGCTGATCTCGCTCGGCTCGCTGCTCTCGGCGGGTGACAAGTCCCTGGCCACCGCCTCCGACCCGGTCGCGGCGATCAACGCGATGCTGCCCTCCTGGATGGCGATCCCCTACCTCGTCGCGGCCTTCGGCGGACTGCTGATGTCGAACCACCTCTCCACCTACTCGGCCGGCCTGACGATGATCACCCTCGGACTGCGGGTGCCGCGGGCCGCCGCCGTCGCCCTCGACGTGGTGCTGATGTTCGCAGGCGGCATCTACTTCATGCTGATCGCCGACGACTTCTACGGGCCGTTCTCCACCTTCCTGACCCTGCTGGCCGTGCCCATCTCGGCCTGGATCGGAGTCATCGCGGTGGACTCGCTGTGGGGCCGCGCCTACGATCCCGAGGCGCTGATGGACACCACCCGCACCAGCCGGTACTGGTACTCGGGCGGCTTCCGGCTCCCCGCCGTCGCGGGCTGGGCCGCCGCCATCGTCGCCGGCCTGCTCTTCACCAAGGCGTCGACCAGCGACACCGACGTGTGGTTCGCCGGCCCGCTCGCGGACACCTGGCTCGGGGTGAACGGGCTCGGCTGGGCCATCTCGATGGCCGTCGGCGCCGCGGTGTACGCCCTGCTCGGCCGCCGTCCCGGCGCCGCGGACCGCGACGGTGTGACCGGCTCCCCGGCCCTTCAGGAGGTCCGGCGATGACCCGCCGACTCGTCCTCGCCGGCAATGTCATCGCCGACCTGGTCATCGAGGTGCCCGCGCTGCCCGAACGCGGTGGCGACGTCATCGGCACCCGCACCGAGACAACCGCGGGCGGCGGCTTCAACACCCTCGTCGCGGCCCGGCGCCTCGGCACGGAGGCCGTCTTCGCCGGGCTGCACGGCACGGGCCCGCACGGAGACCTGGTCCGGGAGGCGCTCACGGCCGAACACATCGTGCCGCTGCTGCCCGCCCGTACGGACGGCGACACCGGCTTCACCGTGGCCCTGATCGACGGCGACGGCGAACGGACCTTCGTCACCAGCTTCGGCGTCGAGGCCACCCTGACGCAGTCGGACGTCGACGCGGTAGCCGCGCGCCTGCGGCCCGGCGACCTGCTCCAGCTCTCCGGCTACGGGCTGGTCCTGCCGGGAAACGGCCCGCTGCTGTCCGCGTTCACGGCCGGGCTGCCGGCGGACGTCACCGTCTGCCTGGACCCGGCGCCGCTGGTGGCCGACATCCCCGAGACCGTGCTGGCTCCCGTCCTGGCCCGCACGGACTGGCTCAGCGCCAACGCCCGCGAGGCCCGGCTGCTGTCCGGGCACGAGGACCCGCGGGCCGCCGCCACCGCGCTGCGGGACCGGCTGGCGCCGGGTGCGGGGGTGCTCGTCCGGGCGGACAAGGACGGCTGCTGGCTGGCGGCGCCCGGCCAGGCACCGACGCACGTGCCGGGTTTCCCCGTCGAGGCGGTGGACAGCAACGGCGTCGGAGACGCGCATGTCGGCTCGTTCCTCGCCCTGCTCGGGCAGGGGCACGACCCGCTGACCGCCGCGCGCGGGGCCAACGCGGCCGCCGCCTACGCGGTGACCCGAAGCGGCCCGGCCACCGCACCGGACCGCAGGGAACTGGCCCGCTTCCTCGGGGACGACCCCCTCGGACGTCAGCTCTTCGGCTAGGGTCCTGCGCGCCGCAGACGCACGGGGAGGCGCCGCACAGATGCGCCGGACACCCGCCGGTGGAAGCGCCCGAGGCGCGGGGCCCCGACGGGAACCGACGCGACCAGTGCTCGTTCGGTACGCGGTCACGTCACGTGGGACAGGGCGTCGGGGTGGGAAGGCGGCCTGCGTGGAAGGCGGTGGGCGAGAGTCCCATGAGCGTGCGGAAATCAGCCGTCAGGTGGGACTGGTCGTAGTAACCCCGGTGTCGACGGCAAGCGCCGCCCACTGTGCGGATCCCGCCCCGGCCGGCGCGGCGCGGATCCGCTGGATGCGGGCGAAGCGCTTGGGGGTCAGGCCGACATGGCCGGCGAACAGGTCGCGCGGATGGCGTTCGCTGACCGACAGCCGCCGGGCCAGTGCGGCGACCCGCTCCCCGGAAGTGGACAGCGACGCGACGGCCTCGCGGAGAAGCAGGTCGCGGGCGTCCGCAACGCGGTGCACGCAGGTGAGCAGGGCTCCTCGATTCCCCGAAGAACCGGGTCGAGACCGGTCAGCTCGTTGAGCCGCTGTTCCAGGCGGGCGGCGCGCTCCCCGCGCTGAGCACGGCCGAGGAATCGACCGTCTGCGGGCCCTCCTGGACCGGCACTCCACGCCTGACCTAGGCGTCCGTGGAAGAGACCCGCACCGGCGTGTCGTGAACCACGCGGCGAGGCTGCGGAACCGGATCCCGGACCGCTCGGGCAGCAGGGTCATCCGGCGAGGAAACGCAGCAGCTCGGCGGTGACGAACCGGGGGTTCTCCTCGACGAGCCAGTGCCCGGCCTTCGGCACGTCCACCGCCCGCACGATGTCGGTCATGCGCGGGGCCACCGTGCGCCGGATCGCGTCGAGTTGCCCTTGGGCGGTCATGAGCAGAGCGGGGACACGTGCAGGTGCTGCCGCCTTGGTGTCGAGCACGTCCTTGTCGAGGGCGCGGTAGAGCTCGAAGCCGGCCACCAGAGCCTTGGGCCGGCTGTAGGTCCGTGCGTACTCGTCGATCTCGGTGGTGGTGAACGGGGACCGGTCGGAGGTGCCACCGAACGCCGTGCCCCCGAACGATACCTGGGGATAGAACAGCGCCAGGTACTCGCGGACGTGGTCACCCACGACCGCCTCGGGTATCCGTCGCTGGGAGTGGAAGGCGATGTGCCAGCTCAGTGAGCGGTAGGTGCGCGCATCGATCACGGGCCCGGGCAGCGGCAGGTCGAGGTAGCCGAGGCGTGCGGTGTCGTCGGGGAACCGGCTTGCATACTGGAATGCCACCGCGGCGCCGAAATCGTGCCCGACGACACGCGCGTCACGCACCCCGAGCCGGTCGGCGATCAGCGTGTGCACGTACCGCGCCAGCGTGGCTTTGTCGTACCCGGTCGGTGACCCGGTGCTGTCCCCTAGGCCGGGGAGGTCGACGGCGTAGACGGTGTGGTGCTCGGCGAGTTCCGGCATGATCGGCCACCAGCCGTACCAGGTCTGCGGCCAGCCGTGGATCAGTACGACCGGCGTGCCGCTGCCGCCGGTGACGTAGTGCATGCGGACGCCGTCGACGTCGGCGAAACCGTGCCGGAAGCTGTGCTCGAACCGGGGATCCCCCTGGGTGGCGGCGGCGTAGGCGGGAACCTCGCCGTCCGCCGCCGGTGCGGAGCAGGCCGCGGTGGCGATCGTGAGGAGGAGGGTGAGCAGGACGATTGTCACCGTGTGCGCGGATCGGAGGAAGGGGCGCGGCGACGGCCATGGTGCGGTGATCATGGGTTCCTGTCCTGGAGGTGGGGGATCGACGGGTCGACGGCCGGTCGTGCCGTCGAGGCGGGTTCGCGGAGGATGTGTGCGCGACCCGCCTGTCGGCCGGTGGAGAACGTCGGGCCGAACAGGTCCAAGGCACAGCGGCTGTTCGCGAGTGGCTCTCGGGCCGGTGTGCGCCCAGTCTCGCCAGGCACCCCGAGACCTGGCACGGGATCTTGCGGTTACGGCAAGATGGCCGGATGGATCGCAAGACGGACGACGACGTCCTCGACGCGGTGGGGCCGCGTCTTCGCACGCTGCGTCGTGACCGCGGCATCACCCTCGCCGACCTCGCGGCGACGACCGGGGTGTCGCAGAGCACCCTGTCCAGACTGGAGAGCGGGCAGCGCCGACCGAGCCTGGAACTGCTGCTGCCGCTGGCGCGTACCTACGGCGTTCCGCTGGACGACCTCGTGGGTGCCCCGCGCACGGGCGACCCCCGGATCCACCTCAAGCCGATCAGGCGATTCGGGATGACGTTCGTGCCCCTGTCCCGGCGACCGGGCGGGGTGCACGCGTTCAAGATGATCATTCCCGGCCCGCCGGAACCACTCGAACCGACCCCGCAGACCCACGAAGGCTTCGAGTGGCTCTACGTGCTCAACGGCCGCCTGCGGCTCGTGATCGGTGAGCGCGACCTGACACTGCCGCCCGGTGAGACAGCCGAGTTCGACACGTCCCTCCCCCACTGGCTGGGCAGCGCCGACGGCGGCGTGGTGGAGCTTCTCATCCTGTTCGGTCTGCAAGGGATGCGTGCACACGTACGCACCGACCCTCATCGATCGCAGCAGGCCGGCAACCAGCGGTGAACTCAGCGGGAGACTCCGTGCGCGCGTCGGTGGCGCAAAGGGCGCGGGAAGGCGGTGCCCTGGATCAGCGTCGAGCAGACCGGGTGGGCAGCTTTTGACAGATCGTCAGTATTCTTGTTCCACCTCGCTGTTGCGTCGGCCGGGACCGCTCCTCGGGGACGGGCCGACCGCGCGTGGAGCCCCTGGGGAAGCCGAGGTCAGGCCGATGCCCACGGCACCGCGGCCGGCGGACGCGCACCACAGGAGCGCGCTCCCGGGGCCGGGGGCGTTCGCGAGCCGGCCCAGTATGTTGTTGGCACCACCAACGCCAAGCTCTGCACGAGCGACAGCAGCGACCGGACCCGGGACAAGTGCGTGCCCGGGGCGCCGGCCGGTACCAGTGGGCCCACCCGGGCAGCCGGAGCGCGGCGAAGAGTATTCCGGCGCCCTACCCTGCGGCGACCAGGCCCGCCGTTCCCGGCCCCCAGCCGTTGGAACGGACCAGCGGCGGGCCGAGCAACGAGATCGCCGGCAGCAGCGCCGCCGCGGCCGCTGCCGTCAGCAGCAGCGCGTGCGCAGGACGGGATCCGCCGCCGCGAGCTTCGGCCTGTCGGTGATCCCCGCGAGCACGCTCTGCGCACGAGGAGCCCGCTCCGTCTCGGCCGCCGGGCACACCCACACCGTGACGGCCAGGACCACGACGAAACTGCCCGCGTCGACCAGGGCCGTCCCCCAGGCCGAAAGCGGCCACCAGCGCCGCCCCGAGCTGTGCGGCCGCCTGACCGCTGCCTGCCGCACAGCCATCGCACGGGGGAACTGTTCCTTGCTCACCGGGCGGCGCGGCATGGGGCCCGTCGCGGGCAGACAGAACGCGTCGACGGTGCCGACCACAGCGGCGAACCCGAGGAGCACCCCCAGCGACGTCCCCCGCGTCCCGGTCGCCAGAGCCAGAGCCAGGGCGAGGACAGCCGCAAGCATCGCGGCATCGCCCGTGATCAGCACGCGGTGGGCGCCGGAGCGGTCGCCCGCTGCCCCGCCCAGCAGCGGGAGCACGGACCGGGGCAGCGTGATCGCGGTCAGCACCAGTGCGGGCGCCTGACCGCTGTGGGCACCGGCGGCCCGGCTGAGGGGGAAGCAGAGAGCCGCGTCACCGGCCAGAGAGGCGCAGGTCCCCGCGAGCCAGAGAACGCACGACCAGGGAAGAACGGTTCCCGAGGGCGGAGGGACAACGGGTCCCGTGGTGCCGGATGACGCCATGGCCGCTGCCCCTAGGGGCTGTCTGGGGAGGCGCCGAGGAGTGGTGATGAGGGGTCGGAGCCCGCTGCTGGTCTGTGCCGTCGCGCCGGTGATCCTGTGCTTCGGCGCCGTCACCGGATGCTCGTCGGGATCCTCCGGGGGATCCGGCGCGGCGCGGCCCGCGCCACGGCCCGCCGATGCCAGGTCGATCACGCCGTGCGACTTCTTCACCGAGGACGAGGTGACGGAGTACGAACTGCACGACGCCCGGCCCATGAGCGACCCGCCCGGCTGCCTCTGGGAGGGTTCGGCGTTCTTCGAGGGCGCGAGCACCGCGCTGACGCTGACGCTGCTGCCGAGGTCCGCCGACGCGGAGGTGCGCACCCTGCGCGCCTCCTCCGGGGAACGGATCACCGAGCGCTCCGCCGTCGGCGGCCGGCGGATCTGGCGGAACACGACGCCGGGGAACGACGTCCGGTGCGAGCTGCTGTTCTCGATCGACGGCTCCTCGGCCGCCCTCGTCCGGCTCTCCGAGTTCCTCGGCGTCTCCGACGTCAGACCCACCCAGCAGGACCTCTGCGACGGCCTCGACAAGCTCGCGCCCCGCGTGGAGGGGAAACTGCCCGCCGCCCGCTCCTGACCGTCCGGCACGGCCTCGCACACGGCAGTCCATGGCCGCCGGGACCGCGACAGCGCGCCGTGGCGAGGCACTCGACGGGCGGGCGGACGGCGGGGCCCGCTTCCCGGCGCCCGGCTCACCGACCCGGACGACGGAACCGAGGCGGAGCCGGCGGTCCCGCGTGACGGCGGCCGTCCTCCTCGCCGAGCCGCCGGGCGAGGACCTGCGGCGCGTCCGCGCGGTCCGGCGGCGCACCGGCGCGGACCAGCGGTGCACCCGCGCCCGTCTCCGCAGCGGCGCGGGACCGGGCGGCGCGGGGCCGGCGGCACTGGCCGCGCTCGCCGCCGGAGCACCGCTCGGGCGCTTCGGGTCCACGACGGCGGCGACGGGGCCGCGCTCCGGGCACCCGGAGCAGGTACAGGCACGGCCGCCGCCTCGGCGCGGACCTCAGGCTCCGGTGCCGGGGCCCTCCTCCGGGGCCAGCAGAACGGCCGTGCGGCCGGTGTGGGCGACGGCGTCGCTGACCCGGGGGCTGAAGATGCCTTCGAGGAAGCCGCGATGGTGCGGGCTGAGGACCACCAGGTCGGCGCCGAAGTCCTCGGCGGCGGCGGAGATGGCGGTGGCGATCTCGGTGGTGAGGCCGCTCGCGACGGTGCCCTCGGCCTCGACACCCGCCTCGCGCAGCGCGGTGACGGCCTCGTCGACGAGGGCCTTGGCCTCCGCGTCGCCCTCCAGCGGGACGACGACGGCGAGCGTCGCCGCGGTGGGCGCGACGTGCAGCACGCCGACCCTGGCGCCGGTCAGCCGCGCCATGTCACCTGCCAGTCGCACGGCCGAGTGGCGGGCGGGGCTCGAGTCGACGGCGACGAGTACGCGGTGGAACATGTGCTTCCCTCTTCCGTTCGGATCCTGCCCGACCGCACCGGCCGGTGCGGTCGAACACCGGTATGAACACCGGCCGGTGGTGATCTGTTCCGGGCGGCCCCGCGGACCCGGCCGGACGCCGGTGCGCTTGCCCTGAAGCGGGCTCCAACCCGTAGGGTCACGCCGACATCTGAGGACGGCTCGCGAGGAGACACACATGCGCCACCGCGTTCTGGGCGGTACCGGCATCGAGGTCAGCCCCTACTGCCTCGGCACCATGATGTTCGGCTCCGTCGGCAACGCCGACCACGACGACTGCGCCCGGATCATCCATGCCGCGCTGGACGAGGGCATCAACTTCGTCGACACCGCCGACATGTACTCGGCCGGGGAGTCCGAGACCGTCGTCGGCAAGGCACTCAAGGGACGGCGCGACGACGTGGTGCTCGCCACCAAGGTGCACTTCCCGATGGGGGACGGACCCAACAGCGGCGGGAACTCCCGGCGTTGGATCGTCCGCGCGGTCGAGGACAGCCTGCGGCGCCTGGGCACCGACTGGATCGACCTGTACCAGGTGCACCGGCCCGACCACCGCACCGACGTCGAGGAGACCCTCTCCGCCCTCACCGACCTCGTGCGCCAGGGCAAGATACGGGCGTTCGGCTGCTCCACGTTCCCCGCGGAGCAGATCGTCGAGGCGCACCATGTGGCCGAACGGCGCGGTCTGCACCGATTCCGGACCGAGCAGCCGCCGTACTCGCTGCTGGCCCGGGGCGTCGAACGGCATGTGCTGCCGGTGGCCGAGCGCCTGGGCATGGGCGTGCTGACCTGGAGCCCGCTGGCGTCGGGGTTCCTGACCGGCCGCTACCGCAAGGGCCGGGACACCGATCTGAGCACGGGGCGCCCCGCCCTGCACCCGGGCCGCTTCGACCCGTCGGCGCCGACCACGGTCGCGAAGCTGGAGGCGGTCGAGGAACTGGTGGCCCTGGCCGAGGAAATGGGCCGCACGCTGCCGGAACTGGCCGTGGCCTTCCCGCTGGCGCATCCCGCGGTCACGTCCGTGATCATCGGCCCGCGCACCATGGAGCAGCTGCGCGCCACTCTGAAGGGCCGGTCCGTGGTCCTGGACGACGCCGCGCTCGACCGGATCGACGCGATCGTGCCGCCCGGGACCGACGTCTATCCGCCGGACGGCGTCTGGGCCCCGCCGGCGCTGACCACACCCGCGCTGCGGCGCCGTCCCGCCGGTTCGCGCTCCGCCGACTGAGCGGCGCGGCCGTGCCCCGGCCCCCGGGGCCGCGCCGCGCCCGTCGGCGGTACGGCGCGCGGGTCACCTCCCGGCGATGCTGCCGCCGCCGTCCACGCCCAGCGTCTGGCCGGTGATGTAGCCCGCGTCCTCGCCGAGCAGGAACGCGATGGCCGCGGCGACCTCGCCGGGCCGACCGAGCCGCCCCGCGGGCACGGAGCGCAGCACCCGTTCCTCCTCCTCGCCTCCGACCGGGTGCGAGGCGCGGAACAGATCCGTCTCCACCGGTCCCGGGGCGACGGAGTTCACCGTGATCCCGTCGGCGGCCAGCTCCAGCGCCCAGGTGCGGGTCAGGCCGTCCAGCGCGCTCTTGGCCGCCGTGTAGCCGCTGCGGTGGCGCGCGCCGAGCACGGAGCGGCTGGTCACGTTGACGATGCGGCCCCAGCCGCGCCGCCGCATGCCCTCGACGCACGCCTGGGTGACCTGCACGGCGGTGCGGACGTTCAGGTCGAGGACGGTCCGCAGGGTGTCGAGCCGGACCTCGCCCAGCGGTTCGGGCAGCGCGACGCCGACGTTGTTCACGACGGCGTCCACCGGGTGCTCGGCGGTGACGGTCTCCAGCACCCGCGCGGTCTCCGCCTCGTCGGCGAGGTCGCAGCGGTACAGCTCGCCGGGGAAGCCGCCCTCTCCCGCGGACCGGGCGATCCCGAGCACCCGGTGCCCCTGCCCGGCGAGGCGGCGGCCGGTGGCGAGCCCGATCCCGCGCGACGCTCCGGTGATCAGTACGGTCCTCGCAGGCATGCTGTCGGGCCCCTTCCGCTCGTCGACGGTCCGGGGCCGATCATGCCACCGCGGTGGCGGTCCGGCCGCCGGAGCCGACGCGATCCGGTCAGCGGACGTGCCGTGACCGGACCGCGCCGCGCCCCCCGGCACCGGGCGGGTCCCCGGGGAGGGGTGGGCCGCCGGCTAGGCGGCGAAGCGCTGTCCGGCGGAGCCGTCGCAGTTCTGCAGGCGCAGCGGCTCACGGGGCGCGGCGTGGGCCAGGCACAGGCCGGTCGCGGCCGACGGGCGGATCGTGTCGCCGTCGCGCACGAACTTCTGGTTGGCGGAGCCCGAGCAGTTCCAGACGATCAGCGCGGCGCCCGCCTGGTACCGGGCGCCGGGGACGTCCAGGCAGCGGTCCTGGGTGAGCGCGGTGTGGAAGGTCCGGCCCGCGGGGTCGTACCACCAGCCCTGGTTGCGGGTCCCGGCGCAGTCCCAGCCGAGCACCGCGGTCCCGTTCGCGCTCCGGGAGGCGGAGACGTCCATGCAGCCGCCGGTCCCCCGGTTCTTCACCGGCGCGTACACGTCGTCCCAGGCGTACGGGTAGAGGGCGGGCGTGCCCGCGGAGTCGACGTCGGCGCAGGACGCCTCGCGCAGCCCGGAGTCGTAGAACCGGGTGAGGCAGGAGGCGAAGGCGGCGTGGCCGCGCGCGTTGGGGTGGAAGGACTGCCGCACCGAGTTGGCGTCCGGCAGGCCGGGCTTGGAGAGGTCGATGTAGAGGCCGCGGGCCCAGGTGTTCTCCGTGCACACCTCGTGGCCGTGGAAGAGGCGCGAGGCGTCCAGGTAGGACGCGCCGGTGTCCGTGGCCGCCCGGCGGATGCCGCGTTCGAAGGCGGGCACGGCGACGTTGCGGCCCCAGGCGGTGTCGGAGTCGTAGCCGAGGCCGCCGCAGGCGAGCTTGCCGGGGAAGGCGGGGTTGTCGCGGAAGTCCGGGCCGATGGGGCTCGGGTAGCTCATCACGACCAGCTTGTAGTCGCCGTCGGCGTAACCGGCGTCGCGCATCACCGACTTCAGGTCGCGCACGGTCTGCTCGACCTTGGGGACCAGGGCGTCGACGCGGGACTGCCAGGACGGCGCGTACTTGGGCTCGCAGGGGCCCTGGGAGAGCAGATAGCGCTCGACGCAGTCGGTCATGACGGGGCCGAACTGGAGGTCGTCGTTGGCCCCGGCCACGAGGAGCACCATCTTGACCCGGGTGGTGCGCGCCTTGACGGCCAGGTTGTCGCTCTGCACGAGTTCGTCGGCGTACTGCTTGGTCCCGCCGGCCCTGATGTTGCCCGTGTAGGCGCCGGAACAGGCCACGTTGAAGGTGACGTCGGCGGGGATGCCGGTGCGGTGGACGGCGGCGTCGGGTGAGCGGTGGCACCAGTTGTCGGGGCCGTTGGTGGGCGGTTCGTAGGTGCCGACGCCCTCGCCGGAGATCTCGCTGTCGCCGAGGGAGATCAGTGAGGTCTTGCGGGCGGCGGGCGGGCGCTCGGCGGGGTCGCCGTAGAGCGCGGTGGCCTCCGCCGCCCGGACGGCCTCCAGTTCGGGCGGGAGCGCGGTGACGGCTGCCGCCCGCTGCTGGGTGGTGCCCGTGTCGGCCGCGACGGCGGGGACGGCGTTCGGCGCCGTGCCGAGCAGTGCGGCGGTCGCGACGGCGGCGAGGGTCCACCGGAGTCTGCGCCTGGTGCGTCTCATGAGACCTCCTGGCAGAGTGGGTTACCCACGGTTCTTACTGGCCGGTAAGAGTTTTGGGAATACCCGGGGCCCGAACTCGCCCGATCGTGCCGGAGGTTGACGCGCCGCCGCCCGGAATCGTGCCGGGTGGGCGCACGGAGGGGGAGCGACTAGCGTGAGGGGATGCGACATGAGGTGACCGGCGCCGACACGGCGGTGTCCCTGGGCAGCGGTGATGTGCCGGTGCTCGCCACTCCGCGGCTGATCGCCTGGCTGGAGGCGGCGACGGTGCGGGCCGCCGCGCCGTTCACCGCCCCGGGGCGGACGACCGTGGGCACGGAGATCCGGGTGCGGCATCTGCGGGCCACGCCGGTGGGCGGCCGGGTGGAGGTGACCGCCGAGGCGCCCGCCGCCGAGGGGCGGCGGCTCACCTTCCGCGTCAGCGCCGTGGACGGTGCCGGGGAACTGGTCGCGGACGGTGAGATCCACCGGGTGCTCGTCGACCGGGAGCGTTTCCTCGCCTCGGCGCCCGCGGCGCCCGCGGCGCGCCCGGAGGGGACGGAGGACTCGGGGAACTCGAAGGACTCGGAGGGCTGACCCGCCCGGCCGCCGCCCGCTCCCGCGGCCCGGCGTGACGGCCGCCGCACCCGGGCCACGGCCCCGCGCCGCTCGTCATACGGGCGTGTGGCCCGCCAGGTAGTCCCGTACCGCGCCGGGGAGCGCGCCGTGCGCCGCCTCCGCCACCGGCACCCAGCGGATCTGCTCCGGTGCGAGCCGGGCCCCGGACGAGGGGTCCGCGGTCAGCAACTGGCACACCACGGCCTCGCCCGCGTCCTGCGGGTCCAGCTCCGAGGAACCGTCGACCAGATAACCGGTGGTCTCGTGGACGACCCGGGCCGCGGTGGCCCGCGACGTCTCCGCAGGCTCCGGGGTGCCCGAGGGCAGCCGCCACCCGCCCCGCTCGTCCACCAGCAGCAGGCGTCCGTCGTGGACGACCACCGCCTGCACCGCGCCCCGGGGGGTCTGCTCCGACGTCATGGTCCCGCCTTCCCGTAGTCCCTGCGCCCCGTACGGGCAGGAGGATCCGTGGACGGGCCGGCCCGTCCACGGATCCTCCTGCCCGCTGGGCGGCCCTCCTACCCGGCCGGCCGTCTCACACCACGGTGACCGCCACGCCGGTGGCGTCGATCCGGGCGAGCGCGTCGGCGGGCGCCGACCGGTCGGTGACCAGGTGGTCGATGTCCGTCAGGGAGCAGATCCGGGCGAAGGTGGCCCGGCCGATCTTCGTGTGGTCGGCGACCACCACGGTCCGGTCGCCGCTGGCGGCGAAGGCGCGGTCCGTCGCCGCCTCCAGCTGGTCGTGGGTGGTGCAGCCGTGGGTGGCGCTGATCCCGTCCACGCCGAGGAAGGTGATGTCGGTGTGGTGGTCGGCGAGGGTCTTCTCGGCGATGGGTCCGACCAGCTCGTAGCTCTCGGTGCGGGCGTAGCCGCCGACGACGACGAGCGTGACGTCGTGGTGCGGCACCAGCTCGGCGGCGATGTTGACCGCGTTGGTGACGATGGTGACGGCGCCCCGGGCGGCCAGGACCCGGGCGATCTCGGTGACGGTGGTGCCGCCGGTCATGCCGACGACCGCGCCCTCGGGGACCAGCTCGGCGGCGGCCCGCGCGATGGCCTGCTTCTCCGCCCGGCGGTGTTCGGTGCGGTGGCGTACCGGGAGTTCGGGGCCCGTGCCACCCGCCATCGCCCCGCCGTGCGTGCGGCGCAGCAGGTTCAGCCGGCTCAGATGTTGCAGGTCACGCCGGACGGTGGCGCCGGAGACGTCCAGCAATCGGGACAACTCGGTGACGTCGACGGCACCACGCGCGGAGACATGCTCAAGTATGCGCGCATGACGCTCAGTTCTCAGCATGAAGTGAGCATAGACCGCGCACCGTGGGCGGCAAGATGCGCAGCTCCGATCTGTTGACATGGCGAAAATTGCTCGCTTTACTCCTTCCAACGCTGGAGTTGAGCACCCGGCGTCAGAGGTACGCCCAGCCGGTAGCGCGGTGCGCTCACCGCAAGTCCGGACAAAGTCGCCAGGATCCGTCCACCGGGACGCGAGGTCCGAGGCGGGGACGTACCCTCGCATCTTCTGGAGCTCAAGGATGTCCCTCTTCTCTAGGACCGGGTCCCGTCGGCGCGCCGCCGCGGCGGCGGCCGTGGCAGCGGCCGTCGTCTGTCCCCTCACCGCCTGCGCCTCGGCCAGCGCGGCCGTCCAGGATGTGACCCCTCCCCCGGCGCACGCCGGCTTCGACTACCAGATCGGCACGGCCTACACCCCGCCCGCCGGGGTCAAGGTGGTGACCCGCGACCACCAGGCGTCCCCCGCGCCCGGCCTCTACAACATCTGCTACGTCAACGCCTTCCAGGCCCAGCCCGGTGCCGAGGCCGAGTGGGGCGACCTGCTGCTGCGCGACGCCTCCGGCAAGGTCGTGTACGACAAGAACTGGGGGGAGGCCATGCTCGACATCCGCACCGACGCCAAGCGCAAGCAGATCGCGGCCAAGGTCAACTCCTGGGTCGACTCGTGCGCGGCCAAGGGCTTCCAGGCGGTCGAGCCCGACAACCTCGACACCTTCGACCGCACCAAGCTGATCAGCCAGGACAACGCGGAGACGTTCGTCCGGCTGCTCGCCGACCACGCCCACACCAAGGGCCTCGCGATCGCCCAGAAGAACGCCTCCGCGCTCTCCGGCGACCGGGCGCGCACCGGTCTCGACTTCGCCGTCGCCGAGGAGTGCGGCCGGTGGGACGAGTGCGGTGACTACGTCGACGGCTACGGCGACCACGTCATCGTCATCGAGTACGAGGCCAAGGGCCTGAAGAAGGCCTGCGCCGCCTACGGCGACCGGCTCAGCATCGTGCTGCGCGACCTGGACGTCACGGCTCCCGGGAGCAGCGGCTACGTCCGCAAGACCTGCTGAGGCGGCACCGCCCGCCCGCCGCGCGCGCATCCGTTCGTGTGCGAACGCGTCCGGATGCGTCGCGCGGGCCCGTGGACGCCCGCCCGCGCCACCGGATGTCGACGGTTGTCACCGGACGCCCTCCGCCGCACCGGCGCCCTGGCACCAGCGCGTCCGGCGGCACCGTCCCACCCCTCCCCACTCCCGCCTTCTTCCGGCCTGCCGTGCCGGAACGTTCCTCCGCGTGGCGTCCGCGTCGCGCGACCTCTGGGGGCTCACATGGTTGCAGCACATCGTCCGCCGGGCATCGGCCCCGGACGCCGTACGTTCCTGCGGCGGGGCACGGCGCTGGCCCTCGGCGCCGCCGCGACGGCCGCGCTGCCCGGCTGCGCCGCCGGGACCTCCGACGGCGTCGGCGCGGACGGCCGGGTCACCGTCGAACTGTGGCACGGCCAGACCGACACCGGCCGCGCGGCGATCGAGAAGCTGGTCGCGGAGTTCAACCGCACCCATCCCGGCATCCGGGTCGACGCGGGCGGCGGCGTGCTGGCCGACGCCATGCTCCAGAAGATCACCGCCGCCCTCGCGGCCGGCTCGTTCCCGGACGTCGCCTATGTCTTCGGTTCCGACCTGGCCAGTGTCGCCCGCAGCCCGTCCGTGGTCGACCTGACCGAGACGGTCGGCTCCGGGCCGACGCCCTGGAACGACTTCTGGGCACCGGCCCGTGCCGCGGTCACCCTCAACGGGCACGTACGGGCCGCACCCGCCCTGCTCGACTCCCTCGCCGTCGTCTGCAACAAGAAGCTCTTCCGCGACGCCGGGCTGCCGCTGCCGCGCCCCGGCTGGACCTGGGAGCAGTTCACGGACACCGCGGCCCGCCTCACCGACCGGCGGCGCGGGGTCTTCGGCACCGGCTGGCCCGGTGTCGGCGACGAGGACACCGTGTGGCGGCTGTGGCCGATGGTGTGGGACCTGGGCGGCGACGTCATCGCCCCGGACGGACGGCACATCGGGTTCGAGGACGTCGGCGAGAAGGCCCTGGGCACCGTGGCCGCCCTCGCCGGGGACCGGAGCGTCTACATCGACCCCAAGCCCGGCAGCGAGCAGATGTACCAGGTCTTCGCCTCGGGCCGGATGGGCATGGTCGTCACCGGGCCGTGGCAGCTGCCGGACATCCGCCAGGCGGGCATCGACCACCAGGTGGTGCCGCTGCCCAGCTACAGCGGCCGGCCGGTGACCATCTCGGGCCCCGACACCTGGACCGTGTTCGACAACGGTCCCGCCCGGACCAGCGCCGCCCGCACCTTCGTGAGCTGGCTGACCCAGCCCGCCCAGGACGTCCGCTGGGACGTCAGGGCCGGCAGCCTGCCGCTGAGCCGGAGCACCCAGGCCCTGTCCGCGTGGCGCGAGCAGGAGGCGCGGACCGAGGGGCTGCGGGTGTTCACCCAGGCGCTGACCTCGGCCCGGGTACGCCCCGTCCACCCGGCCTACCCGCAGGTCTCCCAGGCGCTCGGCCAGGCGATCGCCGCGGTGCTCATCGGCCGCAGCACGCCCGCCGAGGCGCTGCGCGACTGCGCCCGCGAGGCCAACGCCGCACTGCTCATCCCGCGTTGAGAGGACCACCATGCCCCGCCTGCCCTCCCCCCTCACCCTCGCGGACCGCGGCCCCCGGAAGAGCCGTACGACCGGCCGCGGCGACGGCGGCGATCCGCACGACGCGGCGCCCGGCCCCGCGCCGCACGCCGGTTCCGCACGCCGCCGGGCCGCCCGGGAGACGGCCACCGCCTGGGGCTTCGTCTCCCCCGCGGTGCTGGTGATCCTCGGGCTGAGCGTGGTGCCCGTGGCGTGGTCGCTGCTGCTGTCCTTCCAGGCCGACGACCTGGTCACCCCCAGCCGCTGGGTCGGCCTCGACAACTACCGGGCACTCGCCCAGGACCCGCACTTCAGCCAGGCCGTCCGCAACACGCTGCTGTACACGCTGCTGTACGTCCCGCTGAGCATCGGCCTCGGGCTGTTCCTCGCCCTGGCGCTCAACCAGCGGCTGCGCTTCGTGGCGCTGTACCGCACCCTCTTCTTCGTGCCGTTCGTGGTCTCGGCGACGGCCCAGGGCGTCCTGTTCTCCTTCATCCTGGACCCCGAGTTCGGCGCGGCCAACTCCGTGCTGCACAAGATCGGCGTCTCCCCGCAGGGCTTCCTCACCGATCCCGGGCAGGCGCTGCCCGCGCTCGTCGCGATCTCCCTGTGGAGCGGCACCGGCTTCTGCGTGGTGGTCCTGCTCGCCGCGCTCCAGGACGTACCGCCCTCGCTGGTCGAGGCGGCGCGGCTGGACGGCGCGGGCCGCCGCCACATCCTGCGCCATGTGACGCTGCCCGCGCTCACCCCGGTCCTGGTCTTCCTGCTGCTGTGGCAGACCATCAACGCGCTCCAGGTCTTCGACCTCGTGTACGTGACGACCAAGGGCGGCCCGCTCGGTTCCACCACGGTCATCGTCTACTTCATCTGGGAGCAGGCGTTCAAGAACTTCACCGCCGGGTACGGCGCGGCCGCGGCCTACGCCCTCGCCCTGGTCCTGCTGGTGCTGGCCGCCGTACCGCGGGTGAGCCGCGCCGTGCGCCGCCGGACGCACCGGGGGCCCGCCCGCCTCAAGGACACCGGCCACCGGGCCCGTACCGGCGGCACCGGTCTCGAAGGAGCCGCACGATGACGGTCACCTCCCCCTCTCCCACGGTCCTGTCCTCCGCCGCCGGAGCCGGCGACGGCACGGACGGCGGTCCCGGACGGCCGCGCAGGCGGTGGCCGTTCAGCCCCTGGCACCTGCTCCTGGCCCCGCTCGCCCTGGTGTTCGCCGTACCGCTGATCTGGCTGGTGCTCAGCTCCTTCATGAGCGACGCGCAGATCAACCGGTTCCCGCCCGCGCTGTGGCCCTCGCACATCGACCTCGGCGGCTACCGGTACGTGCTGGGCAACGCCATGTTCCCGCGCTGGTTCCTCAACTCGCTGATCGTGTCGCTGGTCGCGGTGGCGTCCAATCTGGTGCTGGGCGCGCTGGCCGGATACGCGTTCGCCCGGATGCGGTTCGCCGGGTCGCGGCTGCTGCTGGGGCTGATGCTGGCCACCATGGCCATCCCGTTCCAGCTGACGATGATCCCGACCTTCCTGGTCATGAAGCGGCTCGGGCTCATCGACACGCTGGGCGCGCTGATCGTGCCGTCGCTGGTCACGCCGTTCGCGGTGTTCCTGCTGCGCCAGTTCTTCCTGTCCCTGCCCCGGGAACTGGAGGAGGCGGCCTGGCTGGACGGCTGCTCCCGGCTGCGGGTGCTGTGGCGCATCGTGCTGCCGCTGTCCCGGCCGGCGCTGAGCACGGTGGCGGTGCTGACCTTCCTCACCACCTGGAACGACCTGAGCTGGCCGCTGATCGCCATCAACCACGACACGCAGTACACGCTCCAGCTGGGACTGACCACGTTCCAGGGGCAGCACCACACCAAGTGGTCGGCGGTCATGGCCGGCAACGTCATCACCGTGCTCCCCGTGCTGCTCGCCTTCCTGCTCGCCCAGAAGTCCTTCATCCAGTCGATCACGTCGAGCGGCCTCAAGGGATGAACCCCGCGCACCGCCCGTACCGCGCCCACCGGGCGCACCCCGTCCGCACAGCAAGGAACCCCGCATGCCGTACGCCCACGACCTCCTCGTCCTGGGGGACGCCAATCCCGACATCGTCGTCGGCCCGCTCGACGCGCCGCTCGCCTTCGGACAGCGCGAGCGGCTCGTCGACAGCGGGGCGCTGTCCCTCGGCGGGTCCGCCTCGATCATGGCGTGCGGGGCCGCGCGGCTCGGTCTGAAGGTGGCCTTCGCCGGGCGGGTCGGCGACGACGACGCCGGCCGCTACGTCCGCGCGGCGCTGGAGGACCGGGGCGTGGACACCTCCGCGCTGCGCGTCGACCCGGACCTGCCCACCCCGCTCACCGTCGTACTGACCCGGCCCGACGGCGACCGGGCCATCCTCACCGCGCCCGGCACGCTCCCGGCGACCGGGCCCGAGGACGTGCCCGAGGCCCTGCTCACCGGCAGCCGGCACGTGCACGCCGCGTCCTACTTCCTGCTGCCCCGCCTGGCCGCCGCGCTCCCGGAGCTGTTCGCCACCGCCCGCGCGCACGGCGCCACCACCTCCCTGGACACCAACGACGACCCGGCGGGCACCTGGGCGGCCGGCCGCCTCGCCGACGTCCTCGCCGCCACCGACCACCTGCTGCCCAACGCGCAGGAGGCGCGGGCACTGGCCGTCGCCGCCGGCGCTCCCGAGGACGTGCCCCTGGAGGAGGCCGCCGCCGTGCTGGCGGCCCACGGGCCGCGGGTGACCGTCAAGGACGGGGCGCGCGGCGCCCTCACCCACGACGGCCGCACCCCGCTGCACACTCCCGCCGTCCCCGTGCGGCCGCTGGACACCGTCGGCGCCGGGGACAGCTTCGACGCCGGATTCGTCGCCGCGCTGCTGCGCGGCCTGCCCCTCCCGCAGGCCCTCGAGATCGCCGCGGCCTGCGGCGCACTGTCCACCAGGGCCCATGGCGGAACGCCGGCCCAGCCCACCTGGGACGAGGCCGCGGCCGCCGTCACTCGCAACGGAAAGAACCAGTGATGACCACCCAGACCCCCCCTTCCGCTCCCTCCGGCTCCTCCCCCAAGGTCGCCTTCGTCGGCGCGGGCAGCGTCGTCTTCACCCAGGGACTCCTGGCCGACCTGCTGGCCTTCCCCGAGCTGCGCGGCGCGCACATCGCCCTGCACGACATCGACGCCGAACGGCTGGCCACCGCCCACGGGGCGGCCCGCTACATCGCCGACCGGCTCGCCCCCGCCGGGAACGTGCGGATCACCGCGCACGCCGAGCGGCGCGCGGCCCTCGCCGGTGCCGACTTCGTCATCAACATCGTCCAGGTCGGCATGCGCGAGGCCACCCGCACCGACTTCGAGGTCCCGGCCCGCTACGGGCTGCGCCAGACGATCGGCGATACCCTCGGCGTCGGCGGCATCTTCCGGGCGCTGCGCACCTTCCCGCTGCTCAAGTCGCTCGGCGAGGACATCGCCGAGGTCTGCCCGGACGCCTGGCTGCTCAACTACACCAACCCCATGGCGATGAACGTCCAGTACCTGACCCGGGCGACGGGGCTCACCCGTGTGGTGGGCCTGTGCCACTCGGTGTACTGGACCGTCCACGACCTCGCCGAACTGCTCGGCGTCCCGCACGAGGAGGTCACCTACCGGGCCGCCGGCGTCAACCACCAGGCGTGGGTGCTGCGCCTGGAGCACCGGGGCACCGACCTCTACCCCCGGCTGGACGCGCTGATCGAGTCCGACCCCGAACTGCGGCGCCGCGTGCGGGTCGACATGTACCGGCGCCTGGGCTACTACCCGACCGAGACGAGCGAGCACTCCTCCGAGTACGTGCCCTGGTACCTGCACCACACCGACGAGATCGAGCGGCTGCGCCTCCCGGTCGGCGCCTATCTCGACATCGTGGACGAGAACATCGCCGCCTACGAGCACACCCGCGACGCCCTCGCCCAGGGCGAGCCGCTCACCGTCGAGGGCACCATGGAGTACGCCCCGCAGATCATCCACAGCATCACCACGGGCACCCCGCGCACGGTCTACGGCAACGTCCCCAACCACGGGCTGATCGACAACCTGCCCGCGGGCGGCACCGTGGAGGTGCCCTGCCTGGTGGACGCGCTGGGGGTGCAGCCGACCCGGGTCGGCGCGCTGCCCGCCCAGTGCGCCGCGCTCAACCGCTCCTACCTGAGCATGAACGACCTGGTCGTACGGGCAGCGCTGGAGGACGACCCGCGCTCGATCCGCCAGGCGGCCATGGCCGACCCGGCGACGGCCGCCGCCCTGCCCGTGGAGCGCATCTGGGACCTGTGCGACGACATGGTCCGGGCCCACGGCGACCTGCTCCAGCCGTCGCTGCGCGCCACGCTCGGCCACTGACGGATGCCGCACGGGCGCGCCCCGGGCCGCGGGGCGCGCCGGAAGGGAGGACGGCCATGACCGAGGTGACGCTCCTGCTGGTGGGGGCCGGACTGCGCGGGATGACCTACGCGCGTCACGCGCAGGCGGGCGGGGCGGCGCGGGTGGTCGCCGTGGCCGAGCCCGACCCGGAGCGGCGGGCGCGGGCCGCCGCCGAGTTCGGCCTCCCGCCCGAGCGGACCCACCGCGACTGGCGGGAGGCCGCCGCCGCGGGCCGGGTCGCCGACGCGTGCGTCATCGCCACCCAGGACCGGGACCACACCGGGCCCGCGCTGGCGCTGGCCGCCCTCGGCCACCACATCCTCCTGGAGAAGCCCATGGCGACCACCGCGCGGGAGGCCGCCGCGATCGCGGACGCCGCCCGCGAGCACGGTGTCCTCCTGGCGGTGTGCCATGTGCTGCGCCACACCGGCTACACCCGGCGGCTGAAGGCGCTGCTCGCCGAGGGCCGCGTCGGACGGCTCGTCAGCGTGCAGCACCTGGAGCCGGTGGGGTGGTGGCACCAGGCGCACTCGTTCGTCCGGGGCAACTGGCGGCGCGCCGACACCTCGGCGCCGATGCTGCTCACCAAGGCGTGCCACGACATCGACTGGCTGGTGCACCTCGTCGGGGAGACACCCGCGCGGGTCGCGTCCTTCGGTTCGCTGACCCACTTCAGGGCCGAGGACGCGCCGGCCGGGGCCGCCGCCCGCTGCGCGGACTGCCCGCTGGAGCCCGCCTGCCCGTACTCCGCAAAGCGGCTCTACCTGGGCTGCCTGGGCGATCCGGAGCAGGAGTTCTGGCCGCTGTCGGCGGTGACGGCGGACCACACGGAGGCGGGGGTGCTGGAGGCGCTGCGCACCGGGCCGTACGGGCGCTGTGTGTACGCCTGCGACAACGACGTGGTGGACCACCAGGTGGTCACCATGGAGTTCGCCTCCGGTGCCACCTGCTCGTTCACCATGAGCGCCTTCACCCCGATGGAGCAGCGCCGCACCCGGCTGATGGGCACGCACGGCTTCGTGGAGGGGGACGGCACCACACTGCGGGTGGTCGACTTCCGCGACGGTGCCGAGGAGTTCGTCGACCTCGCCGCGGAGGCCGGTGCGCAGGCGGGTCCGTCCGCCGAGGACGGCCACGGCGGCGGTGACGAGGCGCTGACCGAGGCGTTCGTCGCCGCCGTCGCGACCGGGGACGCCTCGCTGCTGCTGTCGGACGCCGAGGAGAGCCTGGCCACCCACCAGGTGGTGTGGGCGGCCGAGCACGCCAGGACGACCGGGACGGTGGTGGAGGTCGCCGACTGGGCCGCAGCTGCGGCGGCCGGTTGAGGGTGCGGCCCGCCGGACGGGTGTGTCAGGCCAGTTCGCCCAGCACCTCCCAGGTGCGCAACCGGTCGTCGGGGCCGCCGAGTTCGCTGGCGGAGACGACGACCTCGGTGGCACCGGCGTCGCGGTAGCCGCGGACGGTGTCGGCGAGGGTCTTCTCGTCGCCGATGGCGGCGAGTTCCACCGGGTGGGCGACGCCGGACTGCTCGATGACCCGGGCGTAGGACGGGATCTGCTGGTAGAAGGAGAGCGCCTCGTGGGCGGCGGCGCGCACCCGTCCGGGTTCGGCGGTGACGACGCCCGGCACGAAGGCGACGACGCGCGGCGCGGGGCGGCCGGCCTCCTCGGCGGCCCGGGTGAGGGCCGGGACGATGTGCTGCTCCAGGGCCCGCGGACCGGCGAGATAGGGCAGGATGCCGTCGGCGAGCCGGCCGCTGACCCGCAGGGACTGCGGCCCCATCGCGGCGACCAGCAGCGGTACGGCGGGCTCCGCGCCGGGCACCGAGGCGGGCAACGGCGTGCGGGCGGTGAGCAGTTCGCCCTCGAAGTCGGCCTGCCCGGTCTCGGTGAGCGAGCGCAGCGCGGTCAGGAACTCGCGCAGCCGGGCGACGGGCCGCTCGAAGGGCAGTCCGAAGGCGCCCTCGGTGAACAGCTTGGTGCCCAGGGCGAGTCCGAGGTGGTAGCGGCCCCCGGTGGCGGCCTGGACGGTCTGCGCCTGGCTGGAGACGAGCAGCGGATGCCGGCCGAAGACCGGCAGCGCGGAGGTGCCGAGGTGGATGCCGGGCACCTCGCGCCCGACGATCGCGGCGATCGTCGGCGAGTCGTAGCCGAAGGTCTGGCCGAACCAGAGGGATCCGAGCCCGGACGCGCGCGCCTGCCGTGCCTGGCGCACCACCTCCTCGACGGGCAGCGCGGATCCGGTCGTGTCGATGGTCACTCCCACAGTCATGTGGGGGTCAACGGCGGTGCGGCGCCCGGGGATTCCGTTTTCCGTGTGAACAGTTCGTTGCGGCGGACGGGAGCCAGGACGCCGGAGCTGGTTCCGGCGGCGTTCCCACCGCGGCCCCTCCCGTTCACGCGTGTGTCGCGCTTCCTCGCCAAGGTAGCCTCCTGGCCCGCGCGTTGTCGGCGCGGATCCCTGTCAGCGGCAGTGAAGGGACATGACCACCATGTGGAGATCAGTGACGCGGCTGAGGCCGCGCCGCCCCGGGCCCCGGCCACGACGGCTGCTGGCCGGCGCCCTCGCCCTGGGCACCGTCCTGGCGGGCCTCGCGCCCGCCACGGCCTCGGCGTCGGGCCGCGGCGTCGACCCGTACGACGCCGTGGACCAGTTCATCGGCACCCGGCTGGACACCGGTCAGAACAAGGGCAACAGCGCGTACGGCGACACCTATCCCGGGGCCACCGTCCCGTTCGGCATGGTGCAGTCCAGCCCGACGACGTACCGCAGCGGCGACGGCGACCAGAAGGGCGGGTACGAGTACACCGCGGACCGGCTGCGCGGCTTCGGGATGACCCGGCTGTCCGGCACCGGCTGCGAGGGCCGGTTCAGCGCCTTCGACTTCCCGGTGCTGCCCTACACCGGTGAGCTGCCCGACGGCGCGCTGCCCGTCAGCCCGGCCACCCGGGTCACCGACTATTACCTGCCGTTCCGCCACGACCGGGAGCAGGCCCGGCCGGGGTACTACAAGGTGCGCACCGACAACGATGTCAGCACCGAGCTGACCGCCACCACCCGCACGGCGGTCAGCCGGTACGACTTCTCCGGGGCGGCCCGCTCCGCGCTGCTCATCGACGTGGCGGGCTCCAACAACCGCGTCTTCGGCAGCCAGGTCACCGTCTCCGGCAACACGGTCAGCGGCTGGGTGGAGTCCGCCGCGGTCTGCGACGTCGGGGGCCGCTACCGCGCCTACTTCTCGACCACCTTCGACCGGCCGGCGCGCGCCTTCGGCACCTGGCAGGGCACCACCGTCACCCCAGGCTCGGCCACCGCGCGGAGCACCGGCACCCCGCACGGGGCGGGCGCCTACCTGGTCTTCGACAAGGGCGCCAGGGTCACGGCGAAGAGCGGGCTGAGCTATGTGAGCGTCGCGGGCGCCGCGCACAACCGCGACACCGAGACCCGTTCGCTCGGCTTCGGCCAGGTCCGCGACCGGGCCGCGCGGACCTGGCGCGAGGCGCTGGGCACGCTCGCGGCGGACGGCGGCGGCCGGGACCGGCGCGTCACGTTCTACACCGCGCTCTACCACGCGCTGCTGCACCCCAATGTGTTCGACGACGCCGACGGCCGCTGGACCGGCTACGACGGCCAGGTCCACCAGGTGGCCAGGGGCCGTCACGAGTACGTCACCTACTCGGGCTGGGACGCCTACCGCGGCCAGGCGCAGCTGGTCGCGCTGCTCTTCCCGAAGGTCGGCGACGACATCAGCCAGTCAATCGTGGACATGGTGCGGCAGACCGGCACCTGGCCCAACTGGCCGCATCTGAACCAGTCGCAGCAGAAGATGAGCGGCGACTCCCTCCAGTCGCTGCTGGCCTCCGTGGACGCCTTCGGCAGCACCCACTACGACCGGTCCGGCGCCCTGGCCTCCATGAAGGCCACCCAGTCGCTGCCGGCCACGGCCACCCGGCGCGCGGGCGCCCAGCAGTACTTCAGCACCGGCTTCCTGGAGAGCCGCCGGGGCGGCGCGGCCACCTCCACCACGCTGGAGTACGCCGTCGACGACTTCGGCATCGCCCAGCTCGCCCGGCGGCTCGGCGACCGGGACGCGTACCGGACCTTCATGGCGCGCGCGCAGAACTGGCAGAACGTCTTCGACGACACGACCCGGCAGATACGCCCCCGGGACCGCACGGGCTTCGACCGCGGCTTCGACCTGGGCCTGCGCGGCGACCAGTTCGACCAGGCCACCGGCTACCAGTACGGCTGGCTGGTGCCGCACAACGTGGGCACGCTGATCGAGAAGCGCGGCGGCATCGCGCGGGCCACCGCCGAACTGGACGAGCACACCAAGGACCTGGACGCGGGCGTGTACGGCGTCACCGGCGCCTACCTCAGCAACCAGCCCAGCTTCTCCATGCCCTATGTCTACAACTGGCTGCGGCGCCCGGACCGCACGGCCGACGTGCTGCGCCGGGCGGTCACCGAGCTGTACGGCACCTCGCCCTCGGGGCTGCCGGGCAACGACGACCTCGGCTCGCTCAGCGCCTGGTACGTCTGGGCGAACCTGGGCGTCTACCCCTCGGTCTACGGCACCGCCGACCTGGTGATCTCCGCGCCCATGTTCGACCATGTGCGGATCAGGAGCGCGGGCACGGGCCGCACCCTGACCCTCAGGGCGGACGGGGTCTCGCGGGGCCGGGTGTACGTCGCCGGGCTGCGGGTGGACGGGCGGCGCACCACACGCTCCTGGGTCGACGAGGGCTTCACCCGCCGGGGCGGCACGCTGACGTTCACCATGGCGCGGACCCCGGGCACCTGGGGCACCGGCGCGGGCGACGTGCCGCCGTCGTACACGGACGGCGCCGACGCCCGCAACGACATCGGCACCACCCCGGCGGGCCGGGGCGACCTCGGTTCCCTGGACCTGAGCGGCAACTCGCTCTCCCGCGACCGGCTGGCCGCGGCCGGTGCCGCGCCGGGCGCGCGGCTGCCGCTCGGCGCCACCGGTGCCGTGTTCACCTGGCCGGACACCGCGCCGGGCGAGCCGGACAACTGGATCCCGCACGGCCAGCGCATCGCGCTCGGCGGCGCCCGCGGCACCGGGATCACCTTCCTCGGGCTGGCCACCAACGGGCCCGCGCAGGGCGAGGCGGTGGTGGAGTACACCGACGGCTCCACCCAGCGGGTGCCGGTCGGGCTCACCGACTGGACGCCGGGCACGGACTACCGCTTCGGCAATGTCCCGCTGGTCACCACCGAGGGCCGCAACACCGCGGGCGGCGGCAGCGACAGCGCGCAGGCCAAGGTGTTCGCCACCGCGCCGGTGGCGCTCGACCCGGACCGGCACGTCGCCTCGGTCGTGCTGCCGCAGGGCAGTGACCGGGGTGTGCTGCACATCTTCGACGTCGCCCTGACCGGGGGTCCGCGGACGGGCTGACCGTCGCCCCCTCCCCCGTCCCGGGCGGCCGTCCGCTCCACGCTCTCGCGAGCCGGTGGAGCGGGCGGCCGTTCCGTGTGTCCGCCACCCTCCCGTTCCCATGTGGACAGCTAGTCCACATGAGAGTTAATGTACAACTAGTCCATATATTCGGAGGGAGCCCGAGATGAGCACCGACACCCGGACACCGGACCGCGTCGCCGTGGTGACCGGAGGATCAGGCGGTATCGGCCGAGCGGTGGCGCGCCGGCTCGCCGCCGAGGGCATGGCCGTCGCCGTCCACCACGCGGGAGGCGCCGCGCGGGCGCGAGAGGTGGTGGACGCGATCACCGCCCACGGTGGAACGGCCGTGGCCCTGCCGGGCGACGTCGCCGACGAAGGGGAGATGACCGCGCTCTTCGACGCCGCCGAGGAGCGGTTCGGCGGCGTGGACGTCGTGGTCAACACGGCCGGGATCATGCTGCTGGGCCCGGTGGCGGACATGGACCTCGACGCCTTCGACCGGATGCACCGGGTCAACGTCCGGGGCACCTTCGTCGTCTCCCGGCTCGCCGCGCGCAGGCTGCGGCGCGGCGGCGCCCTCGTCAACTTCTCCAGCTCCGTGACCCGTCTGAGCCGGCCCGGCTACGCCGCCTACGCCGCGTCCAAGGGCGCGGTGGAGGCGATGACGGCGGTTCTCGCCCGCGAGCTGCGCGGCCGGGACGTCACCGTCAACGCGGTCGCGCCCGGCCCCACGGCCACCCCGCTCTTCCTGGACGGCAAGAGCGAGGAGCAGATCCAGCGGCTGGCCTCCGCCGCCCCGCTGGAGCGCCTGGGCACCCCGGAGGACATCGCGGCGGCGGTGGCCTTCCTCGCCGGTGCGGGCCGCTGGGTCAACGGCCAGGTCCTCTTCGCCAACGGCGGCATCGCCTGACCGCCCCGCGAGGACGGCGGTGCGGTCCCGCCACTGCGCGACCGGGGTGTCAGACGGTGGCCGCCGCGAGCGCGCAGCACGCCGCCGCGAGCGCCAGGAAGGCACCGGGGAAGGCGATGTTGTGCACGACCCGGGTGCGGATGTGCACCGCGACGGCCCCGGCGTAGAAGAGCACCAGACCGCCCGCCGCCGCGACGTCCAGGTGCCACAGGCCCAGGAGTCCGGCGAGCAGCCCGAGGGCTCCGGCGGCCTTGAGCGCGGCGAGCACCGGGATCCAGGGCGGCCGCACACCGACCTCGGCCGCGTTGGCGCGGACGAACCGCGCCCCCGCGAGGTCGGCGGCGGCGACACCGGCGTTGGCGGCGATGGTCAGGGCGGCGATGACGGCATACGTGAGGGACATGGCTCGGGCAACCGTTCGGGCTCGGTGGACGGGTCGGCGCGACGGGCGGACCGGAGGGGCGCGGGCCCTGTCCCGTCGGCGTGTCCAGCGTCGTGCGCGGCCCCCGGTTGCGTCCAATACCTGCGTCTATAACGTATGGGCATGGACATCGACACCCGGCTGCTGCGGACGTTCGTGACGGTGGCCGAGGAAGGGACGCTCACCCGGGCCGCCCAGCGGCTGTTCGTGTCGCAGCCCGCCCTCACCAAGCAGATCAAGCAGTTGGAGACCGTCCTGCGCACCACGCTCTTCGAGCGCTCCCGGGAGGGGATGACCCTGACCGCGCCGGGGCGGGAGCTGGCCCGGGAGGCACCGGCCGTGCTGGCGGCCTGGGACCGGGCGCTGCGGCAGACGAAGAGCACCGCGGACCGGGCGCGGCGGGTGCTGCGCGTCGGATTCCTGGCCAGCGCCGCCAACGAGGCCACGCCCGCCATCATCGCCGACCTCGGCCGCCGCAGGCCGGGCTGGCGGGTCGAGATGCGCCAGGCGTCCTGGTCCGACCCGACCGCGGGTCTCGCCCAGGCCGAGGTGGACGCCGCGCTGCTGCGGCTGCCGTTCCCCGGCCAGGACGCCTTCCGCACACGGGAGTTGCTGACCGAGCCCCGCTGGGTGGCGCTGCCCGCCGCGCATCCGCTGGCCGGGCGCGAGCGGATCGCCTTCGCGGAGCTGTGGGACGAGCCGTTCGTCGCCGCGCCCGCCTCCACCGGCGCGTGGCGGGAGCTGTGGCTGGCGTCGGACGAGCGCGCGGGCCGTCCGGTGCGCATCGGCGCGGTCACCGACCAGCCCGACGACTGGCTGAGCGCCATCGCCAACGGGTACGGCGTCGCCCTCGCCCCGGCGTCGGCGGCGCGCTTCTACGCCCGGCCCGGCGTGGTCTACCGGCCGGTCGACGGGGTGAGTCCGACCCGGGTCGGGGTCGCCTGGTCCCCGGCGGCCGACGCGGACCCGGTGGTGCGGGACTTCGTACGCTGCTGTCTCGCGCACCGCGAACCCTCCGGCGCGTGAGGCTCCGGCACCGTCACAGCCCGCCCGCCACCGTCACGGCCAGCACGAGGACGAGCAGCGCGACATAGGCGACGGAGTGGATCCGGTCGGGGACGCGGGCGCCGAGCCGCCTGGCCACCGCGATGGTGGGCAGCGAACCGCACAGCAGCGCGACGCACGCGACGAGGTCGACGTAGCCCACGCGGCCGGTGTGCGCGGGGGCCGCGGGCGCCAGCGCGTAGACGAGGGTGCCCGCGAGGGCGACCGGGACGCTGAGCGGGTTGGCGAGCGCGGTGGCGGTGGCCATGGGCAGTCCGCGGCGGCGCAGCAGCGGGACCGTCATGACGCTGCCGCCGACGCCGAGGCTCGCGGCGACCGTGCCGATGCCGACCCCGCCGAGCGTCGTCGTGAACCGCCCCAGGGGGCGCGGCCCGCCGTCGCCGCCGGCCGCGAGGAATCCCTTGCGCAGCACGCTGTCCGCGATGGTGACCAGCAGGTACACGGCGAACAGCACATGCAGGAGGGTGTCGCCGAGCCGGGTCGCCACCAGGGAGCCGAGCACGGCGCCGAGCAGGACGTAGGCGGCCAGCGGCCACACGTACTCCCGGCGGATCCGCCCGGCCCGGTGCTGGGCCGCGGTCGCGGAGACGGCGTTGACGACCATGACGGCCGTCGAGGTGGCGATCGCCACGTGCATGGCGTCGGCGGAGCCGCCCCGCGCGGTCGCGCTCAGGACCCCTTGGACGACGGGGACCGTGACGAAGCCGCCGCCGAACCCGAAGAGCACCGTGGTGACACCGGTCAGACAGCCGAACAGGAGAAGGACGAGGAACGAGGGAGCCGAGAGAGACAGGGTGAACACCGTGCCGACGCTACGGAGCGGCGGGCATGGCGGGCAATCGACTGTTCGCCACATCCTTACGCGCAGCCGACAGCCCGGCGTAGGGTGGCCGGGTGCGCAACGTACCCGTCGACGAGGTGGACGCCCTGGACCGCGCGGTGCTCGCCATCGGCACCGACTACCCCTACGGGCATCTGCTGCCCCGGCACGAGCACCGGCGTGCCCAGGTGCTGTACGCGGCCACCGGGGTGATGGACGTCGAGACGGACGACGGCGCCTGGACGGTGCCCACGGCCCGCGCGGTCCTCGTCCCGCCGCGGGTGCGCCACCAGGTCACGATGACGGGGGTCAGCACCCGCAGTCTGTACATCGAGCCCGCGGCCGCGCCGTGGTTCCCGGACCGCTGCCGGGTGGTGGAGGTGTCCGCACTGCTGCGGGCGCTGCTCCTCGCGGCCGTCGACATGGAGCCGCGCTATCCGGCGCACGGCCGGGACGCGGCCGTCGTCGAACTGATCCTGCACGAGCTGCGGACGGTGACCCCGCTCCCCCTCGATGTGCCGCTGCCCACCGATCCCGGGTTGCGGCGGCTGTGCGAGGCGTTCCTGCGGGCCCCGGACATCCATGATCCGCCCGCCCGCTGGGCGGCGGCCCTGAACATCAGCGAACGCACCCTGGGCCGGCTCTTCCGGCGCGGCACCGGGCTGAGCTTCGCGCAGTGGCGGCAGCGGGCGTGCGTCCTGCGCTCGGTGCACGCGCTGGCCGCGGGCACCCCGGTGACACGGGTCGCGGTCTCGCTCGGGTACGAGAACCCCGCGGCGTTCACGGCGGCCTTCCGGGGGCTGCTGGGCCGCGCCCCCTCCGCCTACCTGGCCCGGCCGCCCCGCGGCACGCTGCCCCGGCCGGACGGACCGCACGCCTGACGCGGGGCGGTCAGCGCAGGCCCAGGCAGGGCAGCCAGGCGCGGGAGGAGGCCGGGCCGGTGGCGGTGAGCAGGGCGCTCAGCACGCCGGGCAGGCCGCCCAGCAGGTCGGCCGGCCACGCGTCGTGGGGTACGCCGGGCAGCCGGGCGGCCAGATGGTGGACGAGGCGTTCCGCGAGCGCCCCGGCGGCGGGCAGCCCGGCGTGCCGGTACAGGGCGTCGGCGACGCACAGCACGCCCGCGGCGCCGTGGCACAGGCCGAGGCGGTCGGCGGGCGTGCCGCCGAAGAGGTGGAAGTCCTCGTCGTAGTGGTCGGCGAGTGTGCGGAAGGCGGCCAGGGCCCAGTCGGCGGTCACCGGGTCGTCCAGGGCGTCGCCGGCGTCCCACAGGGCCCAGGCCGCGCCCGGTGTGCCGTAGCACCACGCCTGCCGGGGCCGGGCGGCGGGCGTGGGCGACGGGTCGGGCCCGGCCTCCGGCCAGGTGCGGATGCCGCGTTCGTCGTCGTGGGCTTGGCGGACGAGCCAGGCGGCGGCCCGGGTGAGCGCGGCGGTGAGCGCCGGGTCCGGGGCGAGACGGCGCACGGCGGCGGTGAGCGCCGTGACCACACCGGCGACGCCGTGCCCCATGCCGGTGTTGATCCGGCCCTGCGTCCAGGCGAGATGGGGATGCCCCTCGTACTGTCCGGCGCGCAGCCGGGGCAGTTCGTTCTCGTCGCACAGGAGCGCGAGGTGGGCGGCGAGCGGGCGCAGCGCGTCGGGCCGCGGCCGGCCCGCGCACAGCGCGAGGAGTGTTCCGGCGGGGCCGGAGATCAGGTCGTAGTCGGGGAAGGCGACGTCGTGGGTGCGGTACTCGGGCGGCCGGGTGCCCAGATGCGCGGCGAGCCGGTCGGCGACCTGGTCGAGGGCCGGGTGGAGGCGGGCGCCCAGACGCAGTCCGACGAGGGTGCCGGCGAGGCCGCCGTCGTGCAGGGCGGGGTGGGCCGGGCCCCGTCCGGCGGTGCGTGCCCAGACGGCCACCGCGGCACGGGCGGTGTCGCCGTCGCGGGGGTCCTCCGCGACGAGCCCCGCCAGTACGGGGATCCCGGGGTCGCAGGGGTGCCCGGTGCCGCCGGGCGCCGCGGTCCACTCCTCGAGACAGCGGACGGCGTGGGCCCGCACCTGCTCGCGGACGGTGACCGGCGGGAGGGTCTCGGACGCCATCGGGCTCCTTCCGGGTGTGCTGGGCGGAGCCGCCCGCCTCGGCGGGCGGCTCCTGGGTGCGGTCAGGCACAGATGACGACCGTGGCACAGACGATGATCGTGCACAGGCCGCTGCAGCCGACGGTCGAGGCGGCGGCCGACGGCAGGTCGCTGTCGCTGATCCGCTCGTCGAGGTCGCTGATGAGGGCGTCGAGTTCGGTGAGTTCGGTGTGGGGCATGGGACTTTCCCTTCTCTCATCGGGTGATGGCCGCCCCGGCGGACCGCCTGGCGGGCGGGCCGGGGACGTCGTGCCGGTCGTGGCCGGCGAGTGTGCGGGCGGCGGACTCGGCGAGCCGGCCGGCGCTCAGGTCGTGCGGCAGCCGCAGCAGCACCTGGGCGGCGACGGCCGCGCCGCCGTGCACCGGGTCGCGCAGCAGCAGGCCGTCGGGGGCCGGGAGCATCTCCTCCACCAGCAGGAAGGCGCCCGCCTGTTGGGCGCACAGCCGCTCCAGGAGATGCAGCGCGGTCAGCGAGGCGAGGTCCACGGGCACGGGCTTCGCGCCGGGCGCGGTGCGGACGAACGCGTGCCGGGGCAGGCCGGCGGTGCGCCGCAGCAGCGCGAGGGTGCGGACCTTGGTGAGCGGGTCGTCGCCCGGCTGCCACAGGCGCGCGCGGTCGACGCGCCAGGTGGCCGGGGCGAGCACGAGGTCGTCCCCGGCGGTCAGCCGCGGCAGTACGGGCCGGTCGGGCAGCGCCGCGTCCAGGGTGTCCAGGCGCAGCAGATAGGAGGCGGCGGGATGGCTCGCGGCGAGCAGCAGCCGCACGAGGGTGTCGTAGGGCGGGGCGGGCGAGCGGGTGGCGTGGTAGACGGGGACGATGCGCCGGCCGTCCGCCTCGGCGACGATCCGCCGGCCCTCGCGGCGCAGACTGATGCGGTCCAGCGGGAGGTACCGGGCGTGCCGGGTGAGCGGCCCGTAGTAGGGGGTGGGGTCCGGGTCGCCGGTCCACCAGCGGGTGGTGACGGGGCGGCGTACGGCGTTGGCGGAGCGCTCGTTGAGCGGGGGCACGAGCAGGTCGACGAAGCGGACGCCGGTGCGGCGCTCCACGGCGGCCAGGAAGTCGCGGTAGGCGTCGCTGTTGCCGTAGCCGCCGTGGAGGGCGCGCAGGCCGTCGGCGAACCGGGCGTCGAGCACTCCGGCGGCCGAGGCGGTCTCCAGCACGGCGACCGGTCCGCGTCCCTCGTGGGGGGCGAGGGGGCGCAGCAGGCAGTCGACCGGCCAGCAGGGCAGTGCGGACTCGGCCGCGGGGGCGCCCAGTTCGTCGAGGAGGGCGTCGTCCACCGAGACGCGGTCGGCGCCGGAGCGGGCGGCGGCGTCCAGGCGGCCGAGGAGGCGGGCGTAGGGGCCGGCGGGGTCGTGGGCGGGGGCCCAGCCGGTGGGGTGGCGCGGCGCGGGCCGCGGGTGTTCGGCGGGCAGCCGTTCGGCGAGGAACTCGCCGACCGGACGGGGCTGTTCGGTGAGTCCGGCGAACTCGGGGCGCTGGGCGGGCGGGTCCGGGGGGCTGTCGGCGGCGCACAGGGCGGCGATGCGGGCCGCGATCCGCAGGCCGTCGCGCACGCGCGCGGCCGCGGCTCCGGGGACGCGGGTGCGCGGGTGCGGTCTGCGGTAGGAGTCGAGGAACCAGTGGCCGGTGTCCGGGGCGCCCGGGGTGTCCGCGGGGGTACGGGGCAGGGGTGCTCCGGTGGTGACGGCGGCGGCCGGGATCCAGTCGGCGCAGTGGCGGCGGGGTGCCCGGCAGATCTGGAGGACGCCGAGGGCGAGCAGGTGCTGGAGGAAGCCGCGCAGCACCTCGGTGGAGGCCATCGGCGGTCCGCCGGGCGGGGCGGCGGTGGTCGCCAGGGCGGCTTCGAGGTCGCCGAGGGGGCGGGGTCCGTCGGCGAGGACGGCGAGGACGCCTTCCAGGGCACGGGTGCGGCGCAGCACGATCTGCCGCAGCCGTCCCGGTTCGCGGGGGTCGACGACGTAGCAGCGGACCTGGCCGGGGGCGCCGCCTGGAGCGGCGGCGGGCGGTTCGGTGAAGTGCAGGGGGGCGGGGGTCAGCAGCAGCGTGGCGGGCGCGGTGCGCAGTTCGGTGGGCGCGGGGCGGGTGCGGACCAGGTGGACGTTCTCCACGGCCACGGCGGCCAGGGCGCCGAGCGCGGCCCCGGCGGGCAGCAGCAGCGGGCCGCCGCCGTCGCCCGCGGTGACCGGGAGCGCGGCGATCTGGCCGGCCCAGCCGCGCGGTGTGGTCTTCGCCGCGGCCCGGCCCATGGCCCGCCACAGGTAGGCCGCGCGTTTGCGCAGCCGCCTGCTCGACCAGGCCTCGCCCGCGGCGAGCCGGCGCCGTACGTCGTCGGCGAGTCCCGGCGCGGCGCTGTCGAGGAAGGCCCGCAGGAACGGGCTGTCGCTCGCGGTCCGCCAGGCCCGGACGGCGAGGCGCTCCTGTTCGTCCGCGATCGCCTGCCGCAGTCCGGCCAGGGTCTCCTCGGCCGCCTCGGTGCGGCGCAGCAGGTCGTGGACCGCTTCGGTGAGCGGGGCGGGGACGGCGGCCGAGTCGCGCAGCAGCAGGTGGTCCGCGGGGCGCGGCGGGAGGCCGGAGTGCAGCCGCCGCCGCAGGGCGAGGACGGCGCCGCGTTCGGCGGCCCGCAGCGCGGGGTGGGGCACGGCCTCCTCGCCCAGCCGGTCGGCCAGCACGCGGCCCCGCTCGGCGAGCCGTTCGGCGGTGTCGGTGTGCCGCAGCACGGCGTCGAACAGGTGGGGGGCGGCGCCCGCGGTCCAGGCGTCGCAGGGCATTCCGGCGACGCGCAGCAGCGCGGTGTTCCCGAGCGCCTGCCCGGAGGTGTCGGTCGGCGCGGGGATCCGCGCCGTCGGCCTGCCCATGGTCAGTCCGTCCCGTCGTGGCCGTCGGTGGCGAGCGCCTCCGTGAGCAGGCACTGCCGCGCGGTGGAGAGCCGGCCGCGGTTCCAGTGGAAGATGACGTGGTGGGCGGCGGCGCGGCGGGGGCCGACGGTGGCCGCGCCGGAGGCGAAGTAGTGGGTGCGCCAGCGCTCGGCGGCCCGGCGCACCTCCTCGGTGTGCGGGCCGAGCAGGTCCCGCCAGTCCTCCGGCAGGGCGGCGAGGCGGGATCCGGGGTCCTGCTCCCAGTACGCGCGGATGCCCTCGGCGGCGCGGCGGCGGTCCGGCTCGTCGAGCCCGCCGGGCAGGCGGCGCCCGGTCTCCTCCCTGACCACCTGCCAGATGCCGCGGTGCTCCCAGCCGACGATGCCGAGGCCCTCGAAGACGGCGCCCAGCAACGTCAGGGAGATCCGCCAGTCCGCGGGCGCGGGACCGCCGGCGGCGGCGGTGTGGGCGTCCAGCCAGGCCAGCGAGTCGGCGGTGAACAGGGCGTGCACATGGGGCATGGAGCGGGGGCCGCCGAAGAGGTACGTCTCCGGTTCGTACACCTCGGCGACCGGCCGGGTCCAGGGCGCGTCCGCGTTCGCCGGGTCCAGGCGGCGGGTGAGGGCGGTGCGCAGTTCCCCGGCCCGGGAGGGGTGCGAGGCGTGGAACCTGACGCGCAGTCCGGGCGGCTTGTGCATGAAGAAGAAGTCGCGGGCGGGTCCGGTGCCGAGCAGGTCGCCGGCGGTCCGGGAGAGGCGCCGGTACAGGCGGGGCCAGCCGGCCGGCTCGGCCCGGACGTTGAGCTGGACCCAGCCCGCCTCGGGCGCGTGGGCGCGCAGGGCGTGCAGTCCCGCGGTGAGGAAGGTCCGGCGGGCCGCGGTGTAGCCGGCGTCCTCGGGGTCCAGCGGGACGGTGCCCATCGGAGCGGTGCGCGCGTCGTCCAGGCAGTCGGCCAGCAGTCGTTCGACCTGCACCATGCGGTCTCACCTCGCAAGGGACGGAAATCCACCCTTGTGATGTCCGGACCGCGCGGACGACAAAGCCTGATCGGGCTTCTTCATATCATCAACAGAAGTGCGCGAGCGTACGTTCAGCCCCACGCATTACAGTCGGGTGCGCCGGGGGCCCACCGGCGCCGCCCGCCCAGGCGCACCGGCCGGATCCCGGGGCTCGTCCGTAGCACCGCCCTCTGACCCGGAGGACCGTGCGACTCGTGGGACAGGCACCGCCCGACCGACCGTCCGCGGCGTTCTGGCCGCCCTGGCGCTCACCGCCGCGGCCACGCTCGCGGCGGCCTCCCCCGGCGCCGCCGCGGCGCGCCCGCAGACCGGGGCGCCGCCCACCGGGGCGCCGCAGGGCGCCCCGCCGGTGCCGTTGCGGGTGGCCACCTACGACATCCACGCCGGTGCGGGCGAGGACGGCGTCCTCGACCTCGACCGCACCGCGCGGGCGATCGGCGCGCTGCACGCCGATGTGATCGGCCTTCAGGAGGTCGACGTGCGCCGGGGTGAGCGCAGCGCGTACACCGACGAGGCGCGCGAACTGGCCCGGCGGCTGCGCATGCGGGTGTTCTTCGCGCCCCTCTACGACCTGCCCGCCGGCCCGGGGCACGCGGCGCGGCGGCGGTTCGGTGTCGCGGTGCTCAGCCGCCTGCCGCTGGTGAGCGCCGGGAACCACACCGTGCCGGCCGCGGACGTGGGCCCGAAGGTGCTGGTCGGGGACTTCAACGCGGAGCCCGGCGCGCCCGAACTGGCCCGGCTGTGGGGGCCGCTGGCCGACGCCGCCCCGCAGGGCGGCAAGACCTGTCCGGCGGGCGCTCCCGACCGGCGGATCGATGTCGTGGCCGTCTCCCCCAAGGTCGCGGTGGCCGGGGTCCGCGAGGCGGTCACCACGGCCTCGGACCACCGGCCGGTCGTCGCCGGTCTGCTCGTACGGCGCCCGCGCCCCTGAGCGGCACGGGCCGGACGCCGCTCAGGGGCCGCCTCGCGGGAACGGCCGCCCGCGAGGCGCCGCTCAGGACTGCGAGCTGGATTCGAGGTGGGCGAAGACGACCACGTTGGACTCGTAGTCCTTGCTGGTGCGGTTGAAGGTGCCGCCGCAGGTGATCAGCCGCAGTTCGGGCGTCGGGGTGTCGGCGTACACCTCGTCGTCGGGGAAGTTCGCCTTGCTGAAGGTGTCCACCGCGTCGACGGCGAACCGGGCGACGATGCCGTCCTCGCGGGTGATGTCGACATGGTCGCCGGCCTTGAGGGCGTCGAGGCCGACGAAGACCGCGGGGCCGGTGGTGGTGTCGACGTGGCCGACCACGATCGACGCGCCGCGCTCACCGGGCGCGGCTCCGCCCTGGTACCAGCCGACGAGGTTGGTGTCATCGGCGGGGGGCGGCGCCAGTTGGCCGCTCGCGTCGAGGGACAGCTTGGTGAACGGCGCGTCCACGGAGATCTCCGGGATGGAGATCCGGGTCGGGGCCGAGCGGGGCAGTGCTCCGTCGTCGGTCCCGGTGGACGGTTCCGGCTGTGCGGCCGAGGGCGCCCGGGAGGCGATCGCCGCGGGCCTGTCCGGCTGCCGCAGGCTGGTCACCGGGGCGGCACCCAGGGACTGGTGGATGAGCACCAGTCCGAACCCGACCGCTGCCACGGGCCACAGCAGGCGCAGCCGGGCACGGCGTGGTGCGGTCCCTGTCCCGGACCGGTCCGGCTGGGGCGGACGCTGGATAGCCATGGACGGTGCCTTTCGTCAAGAGGTGGTGCGGGTCCCGCGTGGCGCGGGTGGCGCCGCCGCCGCGGCCCGCGCGTTCCTCACGGGGAGGGACACGGGCCGCGGCGGCGCACCGACGGAGAACAGGGATCTGTTCAGGCCACGGTCGTGCCCGACGCCTTGCGGCGCCGCAGCATGTAGGCACCCGCGCCGACACCGCCGAGCACGAGCGCGGCTCCCAGCCCCATGGTGTTGGTGTCCTGGGCCAGGCCGCCGCCACCGGCGTGCACACCGCCGTGCGGCTTGTCACCACGGTCGCCGCCGCGGTCGCCGCCGCGGTCACCGCCGCGGTCACCGCCGCGGTCGCCGCCCCGGTCACCGCCGCGGTCGCTGCCGTGGTCGTCGTCGCCCTTGGAACCGCGGTCGCTGCCGTGGTCGTCCGAGTCGTCACCGGTGGTGGCCATCGCCAGCGCACCGCCACCGGCGTGCACACCACCGTGCGGCTTGCCACCACGGTCGCCACCGCGGTCACCGCCACGGTCGCCACCGCGGTCACCGCCGCGGTCGCTGCCGTGGTCGTCGTCGCCCTTGGAACCGCGGTCGCTGCCGTGGTCGTCCGAGTCGTCACCGGTGGTGGCCATCGCCAGCGCACCGCCACCGGCGTGCACACCACCGTGCGGCTTGCCACCACGGTCGCCACCGCGGTCGCCACCACGGTCACCGCCGCGGTCACCGCCGCGGTCGCTGCCGTGGTCGTCGTCGCCCTTGGAACCGCGGTCGCTGCCGTGGTCGTCCGAGTCGTCGCCGTGGACGATGGTGGCCTGCGCGGGCGCGAGGGCGGTGATGCCCAGGGCGCCGGCGGCGGGGGCCGAGAACGCGACGGCGGACGCGATCGCCGCCGAGACGAACAGAGTACGGGAGATACGCATGGTGATCCTTCCGTCGCGACTGCGAGAACAGGCACCACGCCCGCTCTTCGGGATCGCAGGTGCGACGTGATCACTGTCAGCGGGATGCGCGGTCCGCACCATCGGAGCGCCGCATTCGGACTACCTGACGGACCTTCGGCGCGTCCACGCGGGGGAATCCCGCACTCCGTGCGCGCAGGTGAGCCCCGGTCATCCGCCGGGGCTCCGCCGTGTCCCCCGGGCGGGTCACGGCTTGCGCGCGAGACCGCCGTGCTCGGCGATGGGCTCCGGGGCCGCGTCCGCGGGCTCCGGCCGCCACAGCGGGACGGGGACCACCCCGGGCTCCAGCAGGTCCAGCCCGTCGAAGTAGGCCGTGATCGCCTCGACGGTGCGCAGCACGTACGGGGCGGCGCCGCTGTCGTTGTAGGCCTGCTGCGCCCGCTCGAAGACCGGATCGACGCCCAGCGAACCGTCGTTGACGGACAAGTAGCTGCCGGAGGGGAGCGCGTCCGTCAGACGGGTGACGATCCCGCGTGCCTGCCCGTGGTCGGGGACGTGTCCCAGGATGTTGCTCAGGATCAGGGCCGTGGGCCGGGTGAGGTCCAGCGTCCGGGCCGCCTGGGCGAGGATCCGGTCCGTGTCCAGCACATCGGCGTCGACGTAGGCGGTCGCGCCCTCGGGCGTGGAGTACAGCAGGGCGCGGGCGTGCGCCAGGATCATCGGGTCGTTGTCGACGTAGACGATCCGTGTCTCGGGGGCGATGCGCTGGGCGACCTCGTGGGTGTTGTCGGCCGTCGGCAGGCCGGTCCCGACGTCGAGGAACTGCCGGATGCCCGCCTCGGCGACCAGATGGGTGATGGTGCGCCGCAGGAAGGCGCGGCTGCTGCGGGCGATGGTGACGATGCCGGGGAAGACGGCCGTGTAGGCGTCGCCGGCCTCCTCGTCGACGGGGTAGTTGTCCTTGCCGCCCAGCCAGTAGTTCCAGATCCGCGCCGAGTGCGGCACGGAGGTGTCGATCCTGGGGTGTGCCGCGGATCCGGAAGTGTTCGCGGGGTGGGTCATGGATACCGTCCGTCCGTGTGCGGTCTCGCGTGTGGCGCGTGCGCTGCCCAAGGTACGCGTCAACCGCCCCGGCGGGCACACCAGTTCACCGGCGACACGTGTCCGCCCCGCGCCCGGCCGGGCCGTACCGGAGCGCGCTCGCGGCCCCCGGCGGGGTGTGCACACCCGCCCGACGGCGCCCGGGGCGGCACGCGCCGCGGTGCCCCGTACGCTGTGGCCTGTGTCCGCCTCCCACCTGCGCCGTGTCGCCGTCCTCGTGCTCGACGGTGCCAAGCCGCTCGACGTCGGCATCCCCGCGCAGGTGTTCACCACCCGCGCCAGCATGCCGTACGAGGTACGTGTGTGCGGCGCGGCTCCCGGGCTCGTGACCGGAGGCGACGGCCTGTCGTACCACGTCGCCCACGGTCTGGACGCGCTCGCGTGGGCCGACGTCGTGTTCGTCCCCGGCTACCGGTTCCCGGACCGCGACGACCCGCCCGGACCGGTGGTGGACGCCCTGGTCGCCGCCCACCGGCGGGGCGCGCGGCTCGCGGCCATCTCCACGGGCGCCTTCGCGCTGGCCGCCACGGGACTGCTCGACGGCAGACGGGCCACGACGCACTGGCACTACACGCGGGCGCTCGCCGCCCGGCATCCGCTGGTGCGGGTCGACGAGAACGTGCTGTTCGTCGACGAGGGCAGCGTCCTGACCTCGGCGGGCGCCGCCTCCGGCATCGACCTGTGCCTGCACATGCTGCGCGGCGACCTCGGGGTGGCCGCGTCCAACCACGCGGCGCGACGGCTGGTGGCGGCCCCCTACCGCAGCGGCGGCCAGGCGCAGTACGTGCCGCGCAGCGTGCCCGAGCCGCTGGGCGAGCGGTTCGCCGCCACCCGCGAGTGGGCGCTGCACCGGCTGGGCGAGCCGCTGACGCTGGAGGCGCTGGCCCGGCACGCGGCGGTCTCGCCGCGCACGTTCTCGCGGCGGTTCGCCGAGGACACCGGGTACACCCCGATGCAGTGGATCGTACGGGCCCGCGTCGACATGGCACGGGAGCTGCTGGAGCGTTCGGAGCTGGGCGTCGAGCAGATCGCCGCCGCCGTCGGCCTGGGCACCGGCGCGAATCTGCGCCTGCACTTCCAGCGGGTCCTGGGCACCACACCCAGCGAGTACCGGCGCACCTTCACCCGGGGCGAGTGAGCCCGCGCCCCTCCCGCTCCCCCGCGCCCGCCGCACGGCGCGGCCCCTGCGGCGCGGCCCGGCCCGTGCGGTCCCCGCCGGTGCCGCCGCCACCGGCCGCTGGCACGATCCTTGCGGACCATGGCGCTCGCGCCGCTGTCCCGGCGGGGCGCCGCCGACGAACCTGGTGGCGGACGGGGAACGGGAAGGACGAAAGGGCGCCACTCATGACTCGCATCGCCATCAACGGATTCGGCCGCATCGGACGCAATGTGCTGCGCGCGCTGCTCGAACGCGACAGCCCCCTGGAGGTCGTCGCCGTCAACGACCTCACGGAGCCCGCCACGCTCGCGCGGCTGCTCGCCTTCGACACGACGGCCGGGCGGCTGGGCCGCCCGGTGACCGTGGACGGGGACGCCCTGGTCGTCGACGGCCGCCGCATCACGGTGACCGCCGAGCGTGAACCGGCGCGGCTGCCGTGGGCCGCGCTGGGCGTCGATCTGGTGCTGGAGGCGACCGGCCGGTTCACCTCGGCCGCGGCCGCCCGCGCCCATCTGGACGCCGGTGCCCGCAAGGTGCTCGTCGGCGCGCCCTCGGACGGCGCCGACGTCACCCTCGCCTACGGGGTCAACACCGACGCGTACGACCCCGAGCGGCACACCATCGTCTCGAACGCGTCCTGCACGACCAACGCGCTCGCGCCGCTCGCCGCGGTGCTGGACGAACTCGCCGGTGTCGAGCACGGATTCATGACGACGGTGCACGCCTACACGCAGGAGCAGAACCTCCAGGACGGCCCGCACCGCGACGCCCGCCGCGCCCGTGCCGCGGGCGTCAACATCGTGCCGACCACGACGGGCGCCGCGAAGGCGATCGGGCTGGTGCTGCCGAACCTCGAGGGCAAGCTGTCGGGCGACTCGATCCGCGTGCCGGTCCCGGTGGGCTCGATCGTCGAGCTGAACACGACCGTCGCCCGCGAGGTGACCCGCGACGACGTGCTGGCCGCCTACCGCGCCGCCGCCGAGGGGCCGCTCGCCGGTGTCCTGGAGTACTCGCAGGACCCGCTCGTCTCCTCGGACATCACCGGCAACCCCGCCTCCTCGATCTTCGACTCGGCCCTCACCCGGGTCGACGGCCGCCATGTCAAGGTGGTCGCCTGGTACGACAACGAGTGGGGCTTCTCCAACCGGGTGATCGACACGCTCGAACTGCTCGCCGGCCGCTGACCGCGTCCGCCCCCGGCGCCGTGTGCCCGGTGCCGGGGGCGGGGGGCGCTCCGGCCGGGGCTCAGAGGTTGATCATGTGTCCGGCGATGCCCTCGACGGCTTCCTTCATCGCCTCCGACAGCGTCGGGTGGGCGAAGACGTTGCGGGCGACCTCGTCGGCGGTCAGGTCCCACATCTGGGCGAGCGTCAGCGCGGGCAGCAGTTCGGTCACTTCGGGACCGATCATGTGGGCGCCCAGGATCTCGTTGTGCCGGGCGTCCGCCACGATCTTGACGAAGCCGACGCCCTCGGCCATGCCGCGGGCCTTGCCGTTGGCGGAGAACGGGAACTGCGCGACCTTGACGTCGTGGCCCAGCTCGCGGGCCTGCGCCTCCGAGTAGCCGAACGAGGCGATCTGCGGCTGGCAGAAGGTCGCCCGCGGGATCATCGCGAAGTCGATCTCCTGCGTCTCGGCCCCGGCGATGGTCTCGGCCGCGACGACGCCCATGGCCTCGGCGGTGTGGGCCAGCATCAGCTTGCCGGTCACGTCGCCGATGGCGTAGACGCCCTGCACATTGGTGCGTCCGCGGGCGTCGACCGCGACGGCACCGCGCTCGGTGAGCTGCACCCCGGCCGCCTCCAGGCCATAGCCCTCCACGCGCGGCGCGAAGCCGAACGCGGCGAGCATCCGGTCCGCCTCCAGCACGCGCGACTCGCCGCCGGCGGCCGGGCTGACCGTCACCCGTACGCCGGAGCCGGTGTCCTCCACCGAGTCCACCTTGGTGGAGAGCAGGACCTCGACGCCCAGCTTGCGGTAGTGCCGCAGCAGTTCCTTGGAGACATCGGCGTCCTCGGTGGGCACCATGCGGTCGAGGAACTCGACGATGGTCACCTCGACGCCGAAGTTGCGCAGCACATAGGCGAACTCGACGCCGATCGCGCCGGAGCCGCCGATGACGACGGAGCGCGGCAGCTCCTCGTCCAGGATCTGCTCCTCGTAGGTGACCACGTTGGCGCTCTTGCGCATCCCGGGCAGCATCCTGACCTGCGCACCGGTGGCGATGATCAGGTTGTCGCAGCTGTACGAGGCCGTCGTGCCGTCGGCGCTCCTGACGTCCACCGACTTGGGACCGGTGAGCGTGCCCCACCCGTCGATCTCGGTGATCTTGTTCTTCTTCATCAGGTAGTGCACGCCCTTGGCACTGGCCTCGGCCACGGAGCGGCTGCGCCGGTGGGTGACGCCGAAGTCCATGGTGGCGTCGCCGCTGATGCCGAAGGTCTTCTTCTCCTGCGTGAGGATGTGGGCGATCTCGGCGTTGCGCAGCAGCGCCTTCGACGGGATGCATCCCACGTTCAGGCAGACACCGCCCCAGTACTTCTCTTCGACGACCGCCACTGACTTGCCGAGCTGGGCTGCGCGGATGGCGGCGACGTATCCACCGGGGCCTGCGCCGAGGACGAGGACATCAAAGTGCGTCATGCGCGTCAGCCTAGTACCCCGCGGGGGCCGCCCGATCTCACGCCCGGCGAGGCCCGCGCCACATCGGCCGGAGGGGGCGCGGAGCACCGGACGGGGCCGCGCGCGGGGCGGTCAGGGGGACGGCGCCCCGTCCGGGACCAGGGCCTCGTCCGGGGCGCGGTCCTCCTCGCCGACGAGGGCGAGCACCCCGGCCACGATCAGTGCGACGCCGAGCAGTTGGGGCAGCAGCCACCATCCGGCGCGTACGTGTTCCTCGTAGACCAGCACGCCGAGCAGGAAGCTCACGGTGGCGTCGCCGAGGGTCAGGGCGGGCTGGGAGGCGACCAGGGGGCCGCCCTGGAGGGCGTGTTGCAGCAGGAGCACGGCGGCCAGTCCGCACGCGCCGAAGGCGTAGGTCTGCCACGCGGTGAGGAATCCGCCGAGGCCGCTCTCCGCGAGGAGGTGGACGGACGTCTTCATCAGACCGGCCGTCAGCGCGAAGCAGACTGCCGTGGCCGCGCCGAGGCAGGCGGCGCGCGGCCCGCCGGGCGGTCTGCGGGTCCCCGCGGCGGCCAGGACGGCCACGGCGGCGGCGCAGGCCGCCAGGACGGGCAGCCAGCGGTCGATGGCCACATGGGTGCGGTTGCCCGCCGGGGCGGCGCACAGCAGCGCCACCGCGAGTCCGGCGACGACGACGGTCAGCTTCAGCAGCAGCACGCCGGACGGGCGGCGGCGGTGCGCGAGCGCGGCGAGGACCAGGGTGAGGGGCAGTTCCAGCACGAACAGCGGCTGCACCAGCGAGAGCGGGCCGGTCGCCAGCGCGAGGGCCTGGCACACCCCGGCGGCGACGACGGCGAGCACCCCGGCGAGCCAGACGGGCCGGTGCAGCAGGCCGAGCAGCAGGCGCGGCCCGTGTCCGGTGGACCGGGGCACGGTCAGCGCGGCCCGGCGCTGCAGGACGGTGGCGGTCGCGTTGCCGGCCGCGGCGAGCAGCGCGAAGAGCACGGGCAGGACGAGTCCCATGGGAGCATCCTTCGCGCATCCGCGGCCACGGGCATCCCGACAACGCGGCGATACGCCGATCGCCCCACCAATGTGGGCAATTGCGGCACCATCGGCCTTTTCCGCGACAAGACAGTTCCCGCTTTTTGGATTTGCCGTTTCTTTGCATGACCATATGGTTTCCGCGCTTCTCCGGACGGCGATGATCGCAGCAGCGTTCCACCTACGGGAAACATATGACTCGGAGGCTGCGGGGTGACGTCGGACATCGTGGACCAGGTCTCGGGACATCCACCACGGGCGGACCGGCCGGCACCCCCCTTCGACCCCGTCGCCCTTCTCACGCCTTTCACGCAGGGGCGCGCCACCGGCGGCCGCGCGTGGCGGATCACCCGCGACGACCTGTGGTGCCAGGCGGAACCGGTCGGCGGAGAGCTTCCCGGACAAGGCTGGAAAATCCATGTGTCGGCCACACCGGCCGGTGCCGCGGAAATCCTCCGGAAAGTCGCCGGAATCCTGATCCCGCTCGACATCGCTTTCAAGGTCGCGGCTTCCGCAGAACGGGTCCGCGAATTGGTTTCCCGGCAATACGACCGGGCTTCGGCGGGGAAATTCATCACCGTCTATCCGGACGGCGGGCGTGACCTCGCCGCGCTGGCGGCCGAGCTGCACGAGGCGACCGCCCGCCTGCCCGGTCCCCGGATCCTCTCGGACCGTCCCTTCCGTCCGGGCAGCCTGGTGCACTACCGGTACGGCGGGTTCCGCGCCGCTCCGGTCCTCGGTGACAACGGTGTCTACCGGCCGACCGTCGAGGATGCCGCCGGGCGGCGGGTGCCCGACGTCCGCGAGCCCTGGTACACGCCTCCCGCCGGGATCCCCGACCCCTTCGAGGAGGCCGCCGCGGCCGGCCGGACGCCGGACGCCGACCGGTCCGCGCGGACGGCCGCTCCCCCGCAGGCGTCCGCCGCCCGCCCGGCGCGGCCCCCGTCCGTGGTGATCGGCGACCGGTTCGTCGTGCGGCGGGCGCTGCGGCACAGCACCAAGGGCGGTGTCTTCCGGGCGACCGACCGGCTCACGGGCGCCGAGGTCGTCGTCAAGCAGGGCCGGGCGCACATCGACGCGACCCCGCTCGGCACGGACGTACGCGATCTGCTGCGCAACGAGGGCGAGATGCTCGACCTGCTCGCGCCGCTCGGCCTGGCCCCGCGCAAGGTCGCCTTCCTGCCCGAGGACGGCCATGTGTTCCTGGTGGAGGAGTTCCTGGAGGGCGTCCCGCTGCGGCTGTGGAACCTGCGCGCCAGGAGCGGGGGCGCGGCGCCGCCGTGGGAGGCGGTGCTGGACCTGGCCCGGCGGCTGACGGACGTACTGGCCCGCGTCCACGCGCACGGCGTGGTGCTGCGCGATCTGACCCCTGACAACGTTTTCGTCGCGCCGGACGGCGCGCTGCGCCTCGTCGACCTGGAGCTGGCGACGCGCGCCGGTCACCCCGCGCCGGGCGGCGGCACCCGCGGCTACGGCGCCCCGGAGCAGCTGGACCCGCGCCCCGGCCGCCGCGCGCTGCCCGCCCCGGCGGCCGACCTGTACGCGCTGGGCGCCGTGCTCTTCCTGCTGGCGACGGGCACGGAGCCCCTGCTGGCGCCCGATGCCCCGCCCGTGCGGTCCGCGCGGGTGCGGCTGGCGGGCCGCCTCGCCGCCGTCGCCCGGCACAGCGCGACCGCGCGCCGCCTGGCCCCGCTCGTCCTCGGGCTGCTGCACGAGGAGCCGGAGCGCCGCTGGTCCCTCCGGCGGGCGCGGGCCTTCCTCACCGACGGTCCGGCGGCGCACCCGGCCGGTCCCCGGCCCGTGCGCGCCCCGCACGGACCGGCCGCCACCCCCGGCGCGGACGCGGAACGCCTGCTGCGCGACGGACTGCGCCATCTGCTGGACACCCTGCGCCCGGAGGATCGCGAACGGCTCTGGCCCGCCGAGGGGTTCGCCGCCACCACCGACCCCTGCAACGTCTACTACGGCTCCGCCGGGCTGCTGGGGGTGCTGGCCTCCGCCGCCCGGACCCGTCCCGGGGACGAGCGGCTGCGCGCCGCCGTGCGCACGGTGGCCCACCGGACGCTGCGGCGCGCGGCGCGTGAGCCCCGGCTGCTGCCCGGACTGCACTTCGGGCGCTCCGGCACCGCCTGGGCCCTGCTGGACGCCGGGCTGCTGCTGGGCGACGGCGAGCTGGTGGCGGCGGCCCGGGAGACGGCGCTGCGCGTCCCGGTCACCGGGCCGGTCCCGGACGTGGTGCACGGAACGGCCGGTGCCGGGCTCGCCCAGGCGTACTTCCTGGCGCGCACGGGGGACGAGCGCTTCCGGGAGCGGATCGCGCGCTGCGCCGAGGGGATCCTCGCCGCCGCCGCGGACGGCCCTGCGGGGCCGCGCTGGACGGTGCCCTCCGAGGACGGCCCGGCCGCCCGGCCCGTGGTCCACCACGGGTTCGCGCACGGCACGGCGGGCATCGGCACGTTCCTGCTGGAGGCGGCGCGGGCCACCGGCGAGGACCGGTACCTGGAGGCGGCGGTGCGGGCCGGGGACGCGCTGACGGCGGCCGCCGTCGAGGACCGCGGCGCGCTGCGCTGGACCGCCGGCCCGGACGACACCGTGCCCCTGGCCAACTGGTGCAGCGGTGCCTCCGGTGTCGGCGTCCTCCTGCTCCGGCTGTGGCAGGCCACCGGCGAGGACCGGTACCTGGAGGCGGCGCGGGGCGCCGCCGAGGCGGTGCACGCCGACCGCTGGCTGCTGCCGCCCTCCTCCTGCCACGGCGTCGCGGGCAACGCGGAACTGCTGCTCGACCTGGCGGACGCCACGGGCGAGGACCGGCACCGCCTGCGCGCGCACGACGCCGTCGAGGCGGTCCTGAGCCGTACGGCGCTGCGCGGCGGACTGCTCCTCCCGGCCGACGACACCCTGCGCGAGGTGAGCACCGGCCACCACACCGGTCTCGGCGGGGTCCTCGGCTTCCTGCTGCGGCTACTGCACGGCGGGCCGCGCCTCTGGCTGCCGGATCCGTCCTGGGCAGCCCCTTCGACCGCGGTGCGCGCGCCAGGGCGCGGACCGTGTGACGCCCCGCCCCCGCCCGGGGAGACCGGGGCACTCACGAGAGGAGATCGCAGATGACCCACGACCTCGACGAGTTGCAGCGCCTGCCCCAGGAGATCGCCGCCGAGGAGGACACCCCGTGTATCCCGCGGGCCGCGGCCCAGGTGCCCACCTTCACGACGGTCTGCTGACCCGGCGCACCCCGCGGTACCGCCCGGTGGCCCGCACCCGCGATCGCGGGTGCGGGCCACCGCCGCCGTGTCCGTGCGCGGGCCGCCGTCCGCGCGGGCGGGGTCAGACCCCGGGCGCGGGCCGCACGGTGATCCCGGCGCGTTCCAGCAGCGCGGCCGTGACCCCGTCCCCGGGCACCAGTTCCCCGGTGAACGAACCGTCGTGGACCGTGCCCCGCCCGCACGAGGGGCTGCGCGGCATCAGCAGCGCCTCGCCGCAGCCGGTGTGCCGGGCGACCTCGAGGGCCCGGCGGGCACCGGCCACGAACTGCTCCGTGACGTCCTGCCCGGTGTCGTCCACGACCCGCGCCGTCCCGTCGAGCACGTCGTGCCCGTCGCCGCCCACCAGCTCCGCCGGGCGGCGCGGGGTGGCGAGCCCGCCAGCGACCTCCGGGCAGAAGGAGACGACCTCCCGCCCGGCCACCGCCTCGGCGAACGCGGCCGACGCCTTGTGCCGTCCGTCGAACCGGCAGGGCACCCCGCGCAGACACGCGCTGACCAGGATCGCTTCCATGCCGTCAGGGTAGCGGGCGCGCCGGGCGCCGCGGGCGGGCGGTGTCCGGGGCCGAAGGCCGGGCCGTCCGTCCGGATGTCTGGTGGAATAGTGGGAGTCGGGAGCCGGGCGCACCCGGTCCCCGGCGACCGGTCGCGGCCCGGACCCGAGCGGTCCGCGGCGGCCCGCAGGGTGGTGCCTATGTGCGATGACTCCGCTGCACGCGGTGCTCCGGACACGGAGCCGGAGCACTCCCGCGCCTCGGGCGAGGACCCCCGGGTGCTGCACGAGCTGGGCGTGTGCCTGACCGGGGCGGTGGCGGGGCTCGGCGCGTACGGCGGCGGGGTGTATCTGCTGGACGCGGCCGGTGAGGCACTGGAACTGGCCGTCTACACCGGTCTGCCGCCGCGGTTCGCGGGGCCCTGGCGCCGGATCCGGCTGGACGCGCCGGTCGGGGTGGCCGAGGCGGTGCGCGAGCGGAAGCTGGTGTGGGTGGACGGCGCGCAGGAGATGGCCCTGCGCTATCCGCGGACGGCGCTGATCATGCCGTACCCGCTGGCGTTCGCCTGCCGCCCGCTCCTCGTGGGCCGGGAGGCGCACGGCGGGCTGTTCGTGAACTGGGCGGGTTCGCGTCAGCGGCGGCTGAGCGCCGCCGAGCGCGAACGGCTGCTGGCCGCGTCCTCGGCGCTCGCCCGGGTCGTCGCGCACGCCGGGTCCGCCGGAGCGCCGGTGCGGCCGGCGGCCGGTCCCCTGGTCCTGCCGGGCACCGCGGATCCGGCGGGCCCGCTGCCGGAGGGGTCGGCGCTGGCGCGGCTGCCGGAGGGGGTGTGCGCGCTGGACGCCGACGGCCGGATCACGCTCGCCACGCCCGCGGCGGCGGCCCTGCTGGGCCTGCCGGCCGCGGAGCTGGTGGGCCGGGTGGTGTGGCGGGCGCTGCCGTGGCTGGACCATCCGGTGTACGAGGAGTGGTACCGGGCGGCGGCGATGAGCCGGCAGCCGGCCGCGTTCACGGTGCTGCGCCCTCCGGACCGGTGGCTGCGCTTCCAGCTGTATCCGGACGCCTCCGGCATCACGGCGCGGGTCACGGAGGCCGGTCCGGAACCCCGGCCGCCCGAGCCCCGGCCGCCGCAGCCCTTCGAGCGGCTGCGGCCGCGGGCGCCGGACCGGCTGGCGGGCGTGTACCACGTGCTGCACCTGGTGGGGGCGCTGGCCGACGCCACCGGGGTGCGGGACGTGGTGCGGCTGGTCGCCGAGGAGATGCTGCCCGTCTTCGGCGCCGCCCGCGCGGTGCTGCTGGCGCTGGAGGGAGACGGGCGGCTGCGGGTGATCGGCGCGCACGGGTATCCGCCCGGCGCCCTGGACCGTATCGACCGCCCCGCGGCGGACGCGGAGACGCCCGGCACCCGGGCCCTGGCCACGGGGACGCCGCTCTTCCTGGAGACCCGCCGGGACATCGCCCGCCTCTATCCGCGGCACGCCTCGCTCGCTCCCGGCGCCGCCTGGGCGGTGCTGCCGCTGCTGACGCCGGAGAGCGAGGTCGGCGCGTGCGTCCTGTCGTACGACCGGCCGCGCCGGTTCGCGCCGGAGGAGCGCGCCACGCTCACCGCCCTGGCCGGGCTGATCGCGCGGGCGCTGGCGCGGGCCCGCCGGTACGACACCGCCAGCGGCCTGGCCCGCGATCTCCAGGACGCGCTGCTGCCCCGGCGGCTGCCGCGCATCCATGGTCTGGAGACCGCCGTGCGCTATCTGCCGGCGGCCGAGGGCATGACCGTCTGCGGCGACTTCTACGACCTGATCGCCCTCGGCCACCACCGGGCCGCCGCCGTCATCGGCGACATCCAGGGGCACAACGGCCCGGCCGCCGCGCTCATGGGCCAGATCCGCACCGCGGTCCGGGCGCACGCGGCGGGCGACGCCGATCCGCGCCGGGTCCTCGGCCTGACCAACCGGCTGCTGACCGCGCTCGACACCGAACTGCTCGCCAGCGCCGTGTTCCTCCGCCTCGATCCGCGCCGCCACCGCCTGGTCCTGGCGCGCGCCGGGCATCCGCATCCGCTGCTGCGCCATCCGGACGGGCGGGTGGAGGCCCTGGACGCGCCGGGCGGGCTGCTGCTGGGCATCGACCCGGCGGCGGCCTATCCGCATCTGCGGCTGTGCCTGCCCGAGGGCGCGGTGCTCGCCCTGTACACCGACGGCCTCACGGACGTGCCCGGCTCCGACCCGGAGCGGGTGCTGTCCGGGCTCGCCGGCCGCCTGGCCGCCGCCGGGCGGCCCGGTACGCCGCTGGACGAGGTCGCCGAGACCTTGTTGCAGGGCCACCGCCAGGGCGCCGACGACACGACGCTGCTGCTGCTCAGGGCCACCGGCGTGCCGTCCGGGCCGCCGCAGCGGGGGTGACCGGGGCGGCGGCCGTCCCGAGCGGCGGGAGGCGGCGCGGGCTCACCGCGCCGGGAGCCGCCGGGCGGCGTCGAGCACGCCCTCCAGGGCGAGTTCGAAGGCCTCGTCGGCGCGGTCGCCGCGGACCGCGTCCAGCGCCTCGGCCAGCCGCGGGGTGGCCGAGGCGTCGGTGATCTCCCACATGGCCTCCGGAGCGGCGAGGTCGAGCGCCGAGCCGAGCACGACGTTCTCCAGACCGGTGATGACGCGCATGACGTCGGCCGTGGCGAAACCCTCCTCCATCAGCAGGGCGGCGGCCCGTTCGTACTGCTCCAGGACGCGCGGGGCGCGCACGGGGTACGTCATCAGCAGCGGGATGGCGCGCGGGTGCGCGGCGAAGGCGGCGCGGTAGGAGCGGGCCCAGCCCGCCAGGGCGACGTCCCAGGGGCGCGCGTCCAGCGGCGCGGTGTCGATGGCCTCGCTGATCCGCTCCCGCACCAGTTCCACGATGCCGTCCCGGCCGTCCACGTGGTGGTACACCGAGCCGGTCTGCACCCCCAGCCGCCGCGCGATCTGCGGGACGCTGAACTCGCCCTGGGCGTCCAGGAGTCCGAGTGCCGTCGTGGTGATGCGTTCCCGGTCGAGCAGGGCCGTGCGCGGGCGCCCCATGTCGTGGTTCCTCCCTCGGGGGTCTTCCCATCCGTTCGAACGGAAGGTTACATTGCGGAAACCGAAAGCCTTTAGATTTACCGGCTCCGGAGATCCCGCACGCCTGCCCTCCCCTCCTCGCCGCCCGCCGCCAGAAGGGCTCACCGCCCATGCCCGTCACCACCCCAAGCCCCCGCCACAGCGATCCGGGCGCCGCCGCGCCCGGCGCGCCCACCCTGCGTCCCGGCACGCTGGGCACCAGCGACATCGCCTTCTTCGTGGTCTCCGCCGCCGCGCCGCTCACGGTCATGGCCGGGGTCGCGCCGCTCGCCATCCTGCTCGGCGGCGTCGGCGCCCCGGTCGGCTATCTGCTCGCCGGGCTCACCCTGGCCGTCTTCGCCGTCGGCTTCACCGCCATGAGCCGCCACGTCCGGGGCGCCGGCGCCTTCTACGCGTACATCACCCGCGGACTCGGCAGGCGCGTCGGCATCGGGGCCGCGCTGCTCGCCCTGCTCGGCTACAACGGCATGGAGATCGGCGTCTACGGGCTGCTCGGCACCGCCACGCAGGACACCGTGCACGCCCTGTCCGGCGCCCATGTGCCCTGGCTGCCCGTCTCGCTGGCCGGGCTGCTGCTCATCGGCTACGGCGGCTACCGCTCCATCGACTTCGGCGCCAAGGTCCTCGGCGTCCTGCTCGCCGCCGAGACCGGCATCCTCGTGCTGCTCGCCGCCGGTGTCCTGCTCAAGGGCGGGGCGCACGGCCTGTCGGCGTCCTCCTTCGCCCCGGCCCATGTGCTGGTGCCCGGCATGGCGGCGGTGCTGGCCTTCGCGTTCGCCGCGTTCACCGGTTTCGAGTCGACCGTCATCTACCGCCGCGAGGCCCGCGACCCGGCGCGCACGGTGCCGCGCGCGACGTATCTCGCCGTCGGCTTCCTCGGCCTGTTCTACGCGTTCGTCGTGTGGATCGCGATCCAGGCCTTCGGCGACGCCGAGGTGGTGCGGGCCGCGGGCGACGACCCGGCCGGGCTGTTCTTCTCCGCGATCAGCACCTACGTGGGCGGCTGGGCCGCCGACACCATGCACGTCCTCATCGTCACCAGCGTCCTGGCCTCGCTGCTCGCCTTCCACAACGCGATCAACCGCTACGGCCTCGCCCTCGCCGAGGAGGGGGTGCTCCCCCGGGCGCTGGCCCGCGTCCACCCGCGCCACCGCTCCCCCTATGTCACCGGGATCGCCCAGACGCTGCTGGGCGCGGCCGTGGTGCTCGCCTTCGCCGCCGCCGGCGCGGACCCCTACCAGCAACTGCTGCTGTGGGTGAACACCCCCGGCATGCTGGGGCTGCTGGTGCTGCAACTGCTCGCTGCGCTGGCCGTGCCGCTGTACTTCCGGCGCGTCAGCCACCAGGAGGGCGTCCTGCGCACGGTGGTCGCACCCGTCACCGCCGCGGTGCTCCTGTCCGCCGCGATCGTGCTGGTCGTCACCCATCTCGACCTGTTCACCGGGGCGTCGGCGGCGGTGAACACCGCGCTGGTGGCGGTGGTCCCGCTCATCTTCCTCGCCGGCTTCCCGCTCGCCCACTGGCTGCGCCGCCACCGGCCCGGCGTCTACGAGCGGTTCGCCGCCGAACCGGCCGACGGCACCGAAGCGGACGACGGCACCGAAGCGGACGCCGCCCCCTGAACCCGGCCCCTCCGCCGCCCTCTGCCTCAACTCCGTTCCACCGCACCACCGTTCCGCCGACCGAGGAGTCCTCCGCATGCCCACCGCCGACCTCGTCCTCACGGGTGCCCGGGTCCGCACCCTCGACCCCGGGCGTCCGTACGCCACCGCGGTCGCCGTCCGCGACGGCCTGATCGCCGCCGTCGGCGACGACACCGACGTACGCGACTGGCGGGGCGCCGCCACCGAGGTCGTCGACCTGGCGGGCGCGCATGTCGTCCCCGGCCTGGTGGACTGCCACAGCCACCCCGTGATGGGCCTGGAGATGACCACCGGCACCGATCTGTCGGCGGTCGGCGACCTCGGCGGACTGCGGGCGGCGCTCGCCCGCGCGGAGCGCGTGCAGGGCTGGGTCGTCGGCTTCGGCCTGGACCACAACGTGTTCGGCGGCAGGCCCGTGGACCGCGCCCTGATCGAGGACGTCCTGGACGGCGCGCCGGCCTTCCTGCGGCTCTACGACGCGCACTCGGCCCTGGCCAGCGGGGCGGCGCTGGAGGCGGCGGGCGTCACCGGCCCGCGCTCCTTCGCCCAGCGCGCCCACCTCGCGACGGACCCCGACGGACGCCTGACCGGGCATCTGGTCGAGCACGCCGCGATGGACCTGGTCACCGCGGTCATGCCCAGGCCGTCGAAGGCCGCGCGGCGCGCCCGTCTGGTCGGACTGCTGTCCGCCATGGCGGCCACCGGACTCACCGGCGCCCATGTCATGGACCTCGGCGACCCCGACCTGGTCGGTGAGGTCGCCGAGGACACCGTGCTGCCGCTGCGGCTGCGCTTCGCGCCGTGGTGCATGCCGGGCGCCGGGCAGCGGGAGCTGGCGGAACTGGTCGCGCTCCAGGGGCGGGGCGGGCGGCACTGGGAGATCGCCGGGGTGAAGTTCTTCATGGACGGCACCGTCGAGGGCGGCACGGCCTGGCTGGAGCACCCCGACTGCCACGGTCAGGGCACCGAGGCGTTCTGGCCGGACCCGGCCGCCTACAGCGACGCCGTGCGCTTCCTGGACCGGGCCGGGGTGCGCACCGCGACACACACCATCGGGGACGCGGCGGTGCGGCATGTCCTGGACACCGTGGAGACGCTGGGCGCGGGTGCCCGCCTCCGCCACCGGGTCGAACACATAGAGTCGGTCCCGGACGGCACCCTCGCGCGCTTCGCCCGGCTCGGCGTGATCGCTTCCATGCAGCCGCCGCACACCGCGTACACCCGCGCCGACCGCTCCGACGAGTGGTCCCTGCGGCTGGGCGAGGCACGCGCGCTGCGGGCCTGGCGGCTGCGCGACCTGCGGGACGCGGGCGCGGTCGTCGCGCTCGGCTCGGACTGGCCCGTCGCCCACCACGACGTCCGTGCCGTCCTGGCCACCGCGCGGGCCCCCCGGGGAGCCGCCTCGGCGCGCGCCGGGCTCACCGGTCTCATGGCCCTGGAGGGCTGCACCACCCACGCGGCCGTCGCCGCCGGGGAGCAGGACCTCGCCGGGCAGATCCGCGCGGGGTTCCGGGCCGACCTGACCGCACTGGGCCTCGACCCCGTGGAGGCACCGGCCGACGAGGTCGCCGAGGCACCCGTGCGGCTCACGGTGACCGGCGGGCACATCGCGCACCGGGGGGTGTGATCCCGCTCCGGGGCCGTCGGCCGGCGGCCCCGGAGCGGGCGAGGGGTCGTCGGTCCCGCGTACCGACACGTACCACGGCCGCTTCGTACGACGCGTACCGGGCGAACAGGTCGTCGAGGAGGCCGTGTTCGAGACGGACGGCTCCGCGCCGCGCAGCACCGTGACGCCGCCGGCCACGCTCACCGACGCGGGCGGGGGCACCGCCGCGCCGCCCGCCGTCAGCGCGTGGTGTAGCCGCCGTTGAGGAAGAGCGTCTGGCCGTTGGCCCACCAGCCGTCGGTGAGCAGATGGCGCACCCACGGGACGATGTCCTCGATCTTCGTGAGCTCGCCGTTCATCGCCGACGACTTGTGGTAGGCGACGGAGTCGTCGTCCTCGGCCGGGTAGAAGAACGAGGTGTCCATGGGGCCCGGCGCGATGTTGTTGACCGAGATGTTCCGGCCGAACAGCTCCTTCGACAGGGCGCGTGTGAAGTGCTCCACGGGCGCCTTGCTCCCGGCGTAGCCCGCGTAGAGGCCGGTGTAGGCGGCCAGCAGGGAGGTGACGACGGTGATGATCTTGCCGCCGTCCTCGATCCGGCGGGCGGCCTCGCGCATCACGAGGAACGCGGCCTTGGAGTTGACCGCGAAGAGCCGGTCGTACTCCTCCTCCGTGATCTCGGTCATCGGCTTCTTCAGGACCGTCCCGGCGGTGTTGATGCTGAAGTCCAGCCGGCCGAACCGGTCCACGACCTGCTGGAAGACCCGCTCGACCTCGTCGCCCCGGGTCAGGTCGGCCTGGACCGCGAACGCCTCACCGGGGCCCGCCTCGATCCGGGCGACCACGTCCTCGGCCTTGGCCCGGGACGAGTCGCTGTTGTAGTGCACGGCCACCCGGGCGCCCTCGGCCCCCAGGGTCGTGCTGATCAGTCCGCCGAGGTTGCGCGACGCGCCGCCGACGAAGGCGACCTTGCCGTCGAGCGTCTTGTCCGGGGTGTCGACCATGACGTCCTCCTCGCGTGTACGAGCCGTGTGCCGGGCCGTGCGCCGGGCCGTGCGCCGGGCCGTGCGGGCAGCACGGCCCACGGCCCGGAGCGCGCGGCACACCGGGGCGCCGGGTACCGCGCCGCGCTCCACGATGAACGCCGGCGGCGCCGGAATCCCGCACGAGCCCACCGGCGCCGGAAGGATCCGCTCGGCCGGCGGGGGCGGCGGCCGCCGTCCGGGTGGTGCGGCGCGGCCGCCGGCCGGCGCGGAGCCGACCCGGGGCGGCCCCGCACGGCCGCACGGCCGTGGCCGCCGCCGCGTGCCGTGGGGGTACGCCGGTCCCGCGTGGTCGGAGTCGGCCGGTGGTGCGACGCTGGGGTGAGCCGGGCGGTGAGGCGCCCGGGGCAGGTGCCCGACGGCGGGCGCCTCAGGGCAGGCGCCCGAGAGCGGGTGCCCGAGGAGAGGCCGAGTCGACCGGGGAGCGCCGATGGGACGGGACGTCCCGGCGATGGTCTTCACCCGTGAGGACCGCCGCCGGTACCGGATCAAGATGCAGGACTGCCTCGACGCGTTCGCGCAGATGCTGCGCGCGTCGCGGTTCGAGTCCGAGCGTCCGCAGGTGGGGCTGGAGATCGAGCTGAACCTGGTCGACGACCGGGCCGAGCCCACGATGCGCAACGCCGACGTGCTGGAGGCCATCGCGGACCCCGCCTGGGCCACCGAGCTGGGCCGGTTCAACCTGGAGACCAACATCCCGCCCCGGACCCTGACGGCCGGCGGGCCCGACGCCTGGGAGTCCGAGATCCGCGGCGCGCTGAACCACGCGGACCGGCGCGCGCGGTCGGTCGGCGCCCGTCTGATCATGATCGGGATCCTGCCCACGCTGCGGCAGGAGGACGTGGGGCAGCAGGCGCTGTCGGAGAACCCGCGCTACCGGCTGCTCAACGACCAGGTCTTCGCCGCCCGGGGCGAGGATCTGCACATCGAGGTGGACGGCGTCGACCGGCTGCGGACGTACGCGGACACGATCACGCCCGAGGCCGCCTGCACCAGCACCCAGTTCCACCTCCAGGTGTCACCGGAGGAGTTCGCCGGCTACTGGAACGCGGCGCAGGCGGTCGCCGGAGTCCAGGTGGCGCTGGCCGCCAACTCGCCGTTCCTGTTCGGCCGGGAGCTGTGGCACGAGACGCGGATCCCGCTGTTCGAGCAGGCCACCGACACCCGCCCGCAGGAGATCAAGGTGCAGGGGGTGCGGCCCCGGGTCTGGTTCGGGGAGCGGTGGATCAACAGCGTCTTCGACCTCTTCGAGGAGAATCTGCGCTACTTCCCCGCGCTGCTGCCGCTCTGCGACGAGCAGGACCCCGGCGAGACCCTGGACCGCGGTGACGTCCCCGAGCTCGCCGAACTGACCCTGCACAACGGCACCATCTACCGCTGGAACCGCCCGGTCTACGCCGTCTCCCAGGACAAGCCGCACCTGCGGGTGGAAAACCGGGTGCTGCCGGCCGGACCGACCGTCGCCGACACCCTCGCCAACGGGGCCTTCTACTACGGGCTCACCCGGGCCCTGGTGGAGGAGGACCGGCCGGTGTGGTCGCGGATGTCCTTCTCGGCGGCCGAGGACAACCTCCACACGGCGGCGCGGCACGGCATCGAGAGCCGGCTGTACTGGCCGGGGACCGGCGAGGTGCCGGTGGCCGAACTGGTGCTGCGGCGGCTGCTGCCACTGGCCCACGAGGGCCTTGAGCGCTCCGGCATGGACGCGGCCTGGCGGGAGCCGCTGCTCGGCGTCATCGAGCAGCGGTGTGTGACCGGGCGCAACGGCGCGGTCTGGCAGAAGGAGATGTTCCACCGGTTCGACACGGCCGGCGGCGCCGGACGCCATGAGTCCCTGCGCCGGATGACGCAGGTGTACACCGACTACATGCACCTCAACGCGCCGGTGCACACCTGGCCGGTGGACTGACGGCGTCTTACCCTCCGTCGTCCTCCCGGCTCGCCGCGTTGGCGCGGTCCACCTCGGCCATGTGCTCCTCGGCCCAGGTCCGTACGGCCGCGAGCACCTCTTCCAGCGACCGCCCCAGAGGCGTGAGGCGGTAGTGCACGGCGGGCGGCACCGAGGGCTCGACGCGGCGCGCCACCAGGCCGTCGCGCACCAGGCTCCGCAGGGTCACCGAGAGCATCTTCTGCGAGACGCCCGGCATCCGCCGCCGCAGCTCTCCGAAGCGCACCTCGCCCGGGGCGTGCTCCGCCAGGACCTTGACCGCCATCGACGTCCACTTGGTGCCGATCCGGTCGAGCAGTCCGCGGGTCGGGCAGTGCGGGTCGAACACGTCGCCGCGTCCGCGGGCGGGGCCGGGAGCGGCGGGGTCCGTGGCCCGGGAGGTCACCTGGAGCTCACCACCTGAGGGGAAAGTGCCGTCTTGGACCGCTCAGCCTAGTTGCCTAGCGTTGGCTTGTCACCATTGGTTACCAGCTATCCGAGGGAGCGCCCATGGGTGCCCTGTCCCCCACGACCGTCCCGCTGTCCACCCGTTCCGGGCCCGCCGAGGTCACGCTGCGCCGGGTCAGGGCGGGCGGTGTCGAGCTGAACGTGGCGCTGGCCGGGCGGGGCCCGGCCGTCCTGCTGCTGCACGGCTTCCCGCACACCTGGCGGCTGTGGACCGACGTCATCGGCGCGCTGGCCGGCCGCCACCGGGTGATCGCCCCCGACCTGCGCGGCTTCGGGGACAGCGCCCGGCCTGCGGACGGCTACGACGCGGGCACCCTGGCGGACGACGCGGAACAGCTGCTCACGGCGCTGGGGGTGACCTCAGCGGCGGTGGTGGGCATCGACGCCGGCACCCCGCCCGCCTTCCTGCTGGCGATGCGGCGGCCGGGACTCGTCCGCCGGCTGGTGGTGATGGAATCGCTGCTGGGCGGCCTGCCCGGGGCCGAGGAGTTCCTCGCCCAGGGGCCGCCGTGGTGGTTCGGCTTCCACGGCGAGCCGGGACTGGCGGAGTCCGTGCTCGCCGGGCACGAGCGGACGTATGTGGAGTGGTTCCTCGACCGGGGCACGCTCGGACGCGGGGTGCGGCCCGACGTCCGGGACGCGTTCGTCGCGGCGTACACCGGCAGGGAGGCGCTGCGCGGCGCGTTCGGCCCGTACCGGGCGGCGGCCGTGTCCGACCGGCAGCTCCGCGCGGCCGTGGCCGGGGCCCGGCTGACCGTTCCCGCGCTGGCGATCGGGGCCCACCCGGTGGGCCGCGCGCTGGAGCGCCAGCTGCGGCCGCACGCGGACCGCCTGACCGGGCACGTCCTCGGGGACTGCGGACACATCGTCCCGCTCGACCGCCCGGACGCGCTGCTGGAACTGCTGCTGCCGTTCCTCGCCGCCGGCCGCTGAGCGGGGCCCGCCCCGGCCGGCGTCCGGTGGCGGCCCGCCGTCTCAGCCGTCGCGGCCGGGCCGCGCGGTGACCGTCTTCTCGAACCAGTGGTGGGCGTACGGCTCGCCGTTGAAGGCGGGCACCTCCCGGAAGCCGTAGGGCGGTAGAGCGAACGCGCGGCGCTCAGCGCCCTGTTGGTGTCCAGGCGGAGCAGGTCGCGGCCGTGCCGGGCGGCCCGTGCCTCCAGTTCGGCCAGGAAGCGGCGGCCGAGACCGAGCCCACGGACGCCGGGCGACACCCACATGCGTCTGATCTCCGCCGGAGCGCCGGGCGGCAGCTTCAGCCCGGCGCAGCCGACGGGTTCGCCGTGCAGCCGGGCGACCAGGAACAGGCCCAGCGGCGGCCGGAGTTCACCCGCGTCGGGCAGCAGGCTGCGCGCGGGGCCGAAGCCGGTGTCGAAGCGTTCGCGCAGCTCCGCGAAGCAGGCCCGCAGGCAGTGGGCGGCGTCGGGGTGGCCCGGGTCGACCGGGTCCAGGGTGACGGTGGCCGCGGTCAGCGGCCGCTCGACCTCGGCCGTGGCCGCGACCAGCCGGGCGCGCTGGTCCTCGTCGAGCGGTGCGAGCAGCGATCCGGCCGCCTCGCGCAGCGTCCGTACGTCCTGGCCGTGCTCGCCGATCTCCCAGAGCAGCCGGGCCTCGCCGACGGGCCGGCCCCCTCCCAGGTAGTGGTCGTGGAGCACGCCCACACGCTCGGTGACGGTGCGGTCGAAGCACCGCACCCGGTCGATCTGTGCCGCATCCAGTCTCTGACTCCAGCCAGGCAAAGGCGTGGCGTCCGGGCGAGTGTCCGGCGCCCCGGGCGCGTGCGCCGGCCGGCGAGGACCGGGCCGTGCGCCGGTCGGCGGGGAGCGGGCCGCGCACCGGTCGGCGGGGAGCGGGCCGTGCGCCGGCGGCGGGCGCCCCCGGGAGGGCGCCCGCTCCCCTCACTCGCCCGGGGCGAGGGTGTCCGCGAGGACGGCGGCCGCGTCGGCGATCAGCCCCTCGTCCACGGCCGCGTCCGGCGCGTCCCTCGACGTCAGCACCACCAGCACGAGGGGGGTGCCGCGGGTGGTCCAGGCGACGCCGATGTCGTTGGCGGACGCGTAGTCCCCGGTGCCGGTCTTGTCGCCGACGACCCAGTCCTTCGGCAGTCCGGCGCGGAAGCGCCTGGCGCTGGTGGTGTTGCCCTTGAGCCAGGTCAGGAGCTGTTCGCGGGCCGCGCCGGACAGCTCGTCGCCCACCGTAAGCCGCTCCAGGCTCGCGCCGAGCGCCTGCGGGGTGGTGCTGTCGCGCAGCTCGCCGGGGCCCGCGCTGTTCAGGTCGGGCTCCCAGCGGTCGAGCCGGCTCACCCGGTCACCGAGCGAACGGAAGAAGGCGGTGAGCCCGGCGGGGCCGCCCAGCTCGCGCAGCAGCAGGTTCCCGGCGCAGTTGTCGCTGTGGCGGATCGCCGCCGCGCACAGCTCGCCGACGGTCATGCCGCTGCCGACGTGCTGCTGGGTGACCGGTGAGTTGAGCAGGATGTCCCGGTCGGGGTAGCGGACGACCTTGTCCAGCGGCGCACTGCTCGCGTGGTCGCGCAGCACGGCACCGGCGGCGAACACCTTGAAGGTCGAGCACAGGGCGAACCGCTCCCCCGCCCGGTACGCGACGCTCTGCCCGGTGCGGGTGTTGCGGGCGTGGACGCCGAGCCGGGCGGAGTAGCGCTCCTCCAGCGCGCGCAGCGCGTCCGTGGCCCGGCGGGGGCCGGACGCCGCCGCGGATCCGGCAGCGGGTGCCGCCGTCGCGCGGGCGGCCGTCACGGCGGGGGCGAGCCCGGCGGTGGAGAGGACGGCACCGGCCTTGAGCAGGCCGCGCCGCCGCAGAGGGCTGTCACTGGTCATGTGCGGAGATCTCCCGTCGTCCGTTCGCTGTCCGCGTCGGCGGCCCTCGGGCGGCCGACGCGGACAGCGAAGCAGCGGGAGCCCACTCATGTCCAAGAGTGAACATTGAAGGTCCCATGACTTATTGATATGAAAGCGGCATGGATCTGCTCGCGCACCTGGAGGCGTACGTCGCGACCGTCGACGAGGCGAGCTTCTCCCGGGCCGCCGACCGCCTCGGGATCGCCCAGCCCCTCCTCAGCCGCCGCATCAAGACGCTGGAGGAGCACTTCGGCGGGCTCCTCTTCGACCGTTCGCACCGGCAGGTGGCGACCACGGAGTTCGGTGTCCTGCTGCTGCCGTACGCCCAGGACGTGCTGGAGCGGACCGATCGGCTGCGGCGGGCCGCGCGGTCGGCCCGGCGCTCGGCGGTGCGCACCGTCGGGATGCCGGTGGACTGCGGGCCCGCCGCCCTGGCGCGCGTGATCCGCGCGGGCGCCGAGCACGGCGTGGCGCTCGGTGTGCGGGAACTGCCGCCGGAGCGGCGCGAGTCGGGCCTGGCCGACGGATCGCTGGCGTACGCGCTGGTGCGGGTGCCCCCGGAGAACGCGCCGCTGCGGGTGCCGCTGGGCCTGGCCAGCGCGCCCGCGCCGGACGCACCGGACGGATCCGGAGCGCGGGACGGCGGCGGGCTCGGTGGGCTCGGTGGGCCGCCCCCGCCCCGGGCGGCGGGCGCCGTCCATCTGGAGGATCTGCGGCCCCGGCGGGGCCGCGGCGCGGCGCGGGGGCGGGCGCCGCTCGCGCTGCTCCTGCTCGCGGAGGACCAGGTGCCGTTCGCCGCGGACCGGCTCGGCCGCGCCATGGCGCGCGCCGGGCTGCCCGAGGGCCTGCTGCGCCCGGCCGGTCCGGTGGCGACCGCGCTCGCGGAGACCCTGGCCGGGCGGGTGCGGCTGCTGTGCACCGAACCGTTCGCCCGGCTGCACGGCGTCGCCTGGGCGCCGCTGCACGACACCTCGCTGCACCGGGGGTACGCCCCGCGCGCGAGCGAGCGGCAGCCGGCCGCCGCCCGGGTGCCCCACTGGCTGGTGACCGTGCTGGCGTCCGGGGCCGGTGCGGCGGCGGCCCGGCCGGGCGGCGGGGACGAGGACGGGGACGCCGACGCGGTGGCGCGGCTGGCGGCACACGGATGAGCGCGGGTCCCCCGTACCACCGCCCCGCGCAGCTCGTCGGCGAGGGCGCGCTGCTCGATGTCGCGGAGGCCGTCGCGGCCGACTGGGCGGCGCTCGGCGTGCGCGGCTCCTTCCTCGCCCGGGACATCGACACCGGCGCGCAGCTCGGTTTCGACGCCGAGGTGCCCGTGCCGCTGGCCTCGGTCGTCAAGGTCCCGCTCGCCCTGGTGGTGCTGGACCGGATCGCGGCCGGCGAGTTCGACGCCGCGCTCCCGGTGACGGTCGACCCGGCCACCAGCAGTGTGGGTCCCACGGGGCTGGCGGCGTTCCGGCACCCCGCCACCGTGGCCGTCGGCGACCTGCTGCACCTGATGATGTCGGTCAGCGACAACGCCGGTGCGGACGCGCTCCTCGATCTGGTCCCGGTGGCGGACGTCGACGCCCGGCTGCGCGCCTGGGACTGCGGCGAGCTGCGGGTGCGGCACCGGATGAACCTGATGTACGAGTGCGCCGCCGGAGCCGCGGGCAACGACTTCTCCCTCGCCCTGGAGCTGGCCGTCCGCGACGACCGCTCGGGCCGGTACACCCTGCGGACGCTGGACCCGGCGCACGCCAACGCCGGCACCGCCACGGCCCTCGTCGATCTGCTGGACCGCGTGTGGCGGGACGGGATTTCCCGGCCCCCGGCGACGGCGGAGCTGCGCCGGCTGATGGGGGCGCAGCTCTTCACCCAGCGGCTCGCGAGCGAGTTGCGCTCCGACGCGCTGCGGGTGAGCGGCAAGACCGGCACGTTCCTGCATCTGCGGCACGAGATCGGGGTGGTGGAGGCCGACTCCGGGCACCGGGTGGCCGTCGCCGCCCTCACCCGCTCCGACCGGCGGGCCGCGCTGGCCCCGGACATCGACCTCGCCATCGGGGCCGCGGCGCGCGACGCGTTCGAGGCGCTGCGGCGCTGACCAAAGATTCGCTTTGAGGTTCTCAAAGTACAAGTGTTAACGTTTCTGCCATGAAGACAGCAGCCGCGCACCGCGCCGACGCCGACCACGGCGTTCGCCGCGCCGTCACGGGCGTACCGCTCGTGGCGCGCCTGCACGTCGATCTCTGCCGCTGCCTGTCCGCGGCTTGTCGCGCCTGAGCGCGAACTCCCCGATGCAGCGGCGCCGTTGACACCCTCCCACGGTCGCTGCTTCCTGTATGTACGTCCCGCTCGTCCCGCCCCCGCGCGTTCCTACTGGAGTGTGTCCGTGTCCGCGAACACCGCTGATCCGCAGCCCTCGAAGTCAGGGTTCCGGATACCCGTCCCCTTCTGGGCCCAGGTCCTGATCGGCCTCGTCGTCGGTCTGGTCCTCGGCTTCGTCGCCCGCACCTACGACGTGTCCTGGCTCGCCACCACGCTCGACAAGGTGGGCGGCATCTTCATCCAGCTGCTGAAACTGGCCGTGGCACCGCTGGTCTTCTTCGCGATCATGGTGTCCATCACCAATCTGCGGAAGGTCAACAACGCGGCGCGCCTGGCCGGCCGCACCCTGCTCTGGTTCATGCTCACCTCGCTGATCGCGGTGGTGATCGGGCTGGTCATCGGCCTGGTCTCCAACCCGGGCTCCGGCTCGGACCTGACCGCGGCCGACGGCGCCAAGCCGGAGCACTCCGGCAGCTGGCTCGACTTCCTGACCGGGATCATCCCCACGGACGTCGTCACGCCCTTCACCGAGCTGAACGTCCTCCAGATCGTCTTCATGGCCGTGGTCGCCGGTATCGCGATCCTCAAGATCGGTTCCAAGGCGCAGCCGATCCTCACCCTGTCCGAGTCGATCCTCGAACTGCTCCAGAAGGCCCTGTGGTGGGTGATCCTGCTCGCCCCGATCGGCTCCGCCGGCCTGATCGGCCGCGCGATCGTCCAGTACGGCTGGGACCTGCTGGGCAACTATGCGACCTTCACCGTGGACATCTACGTCGGCTGCGCCCTGGTGCTGTTCGGCGTGTACCCGCTGCTGCTCGCCACCGTCGCCAAGCTGAACCCGCTGCAGTTCTTCAAGGGCGCCTGGCCGGCCATCCAGCTCGCGTTCGTCTCCCGCTCCTCGGTCGGCACCATGCCGGTCACCCAGCAGTCGGCGATCCGCCTCGGCGTCCCGAAGGACTACGCCTCCTTCGCCGTGCCGTTCGGCGCGACGACCAAGATGGACGGCTGCGCGGCGATCTACCCGGCCATCTCCGCGATCTTCGTGGCGCAGATCTTCCACATCGACATCGGCATCAAGGAGTACCTGCTCATCGCCTTCGTCTCGGTGATCGGCTCGGCGGCCACCGCCGGTCTGACCGGAGCGACGGTCATGCTGACGCTCACCCTGTCCACCCTCGGACTGCCGATGGAGGGCGTGGGCCTGCTGCTGGCGATCGACCCGATCCTGGACATGATGCGCACCGCGACCAACGTCGCGGGCCAGGCCCTCGTCCCGGTCCTCGTCTCCGCCCGCGAGAAGATCCTCGACCACACGAAGTACGACAACGCCTCGGCCTCTCCGGTCGACGAGGTGGAGAGCGTCTACGACGACCCCCGGCAGGTGGCCCCCGCGGCGGGCTGACCCGCACCTCCCCCGCCCGGCTCCGGTCCGGGACACACCTCCACGTTCCGCCCCGCCGGGTCCGACCCGGCGGGGCGGAACGTTTTTCCCGCACGGTGCGCCGCGCCTCCGCGGCAGTGCTGCAGGGCGTGTATCGAAAGTGGATCGTGAGGCGGGAACGATCGTGGCTCACAGGGCGGGGAGATCTCACGGACGAGCAGTGGGCGTGCGGTGCTGGAGCCGTCGTTGCCGAAGAGGGCAAGTGCGGGATCGACCGTCTCAAGCGCCGCCGTGCTGTCGCCACCCGGTGCGGCAAGCTGGCGGTCCGCCATGAAGCGACCGGGTCGATCGCAGCCGTCGACGAGTGGCTCGACCTTGCACATCGAGGGCCGGAATTCGGGCTCGACCGGCGCCGCTGCCCGGCGAAGGCGATGGCAGGCCCGCTGGTTGATGCGGATGGGTGCCGGCGGCCGGACGGTTACGGGGAAGTTCAGCCGCCGACGGTTTGTGGGCCCATGCGAGGGGCGGTGGGTCAGGCGGTGTTCCTGGTGACGAAATCCGCGATGGCGTCTTCCATCTGCTGGAGGCCGGGGTCTTCGAGGGGGTAGTGGCCGGCGCCTTCGAGCATGACGGTGTCGACGGGGACCTTGGTGATGCGGGAGAGGACGGGCACGCTGAGGTGGTGAGGGGTCCAGCGGTCCTCGGCGGGCTGGGTGAGGAGCACGGGGCAGGCGTCGAAGTCCCGTGGTTCGACGGCGGGGGTGTAGTTCCCGTAGGTGTCGAGGAAGCGGACGCTGACCCAGTTGGCGGCCGAGGTGCGGTCCTTCATCAGGACCTTCAGGGCGTCCGGGTCGTTGGCGAGCGCGGACATCTTGGACGCGAGGCTCATCGGGTACTTGGCGGAGGCGGCCGGGGTCTTGGCGAGTACGCCCATGAGGGGGAGGCCGGCACGGGCGGTGAGCTTGTCGTGGGCGGTCTCGTCGCGGACCCGCTGGTCGCGCTGGTCGAGGAAGGTCATGCCGACGATGCCGCGCAGGGTGCCGCGGGGCGCCTTGGCCGCGACGTGGTAGGTGAGCATGCCGCCGGCACTCAGCCCGTACAGGACCATGGGGCGGTCGTCGCGGGACTGCTCGAAGGCGAGGAAGTCGACGACGAGGTCGACCCAGTCGTCGTAGGAGGGGGTCGACCCGGGCCTCACCTGGGTGAGGCCGTAGCCGAGGTTGTCCAAGGCGACGGTCTCGAACCCCCGCTCGGCGAGCGGGGCACCGAGGATGAGGGACATCTGGCGGCCGTTGGTGCCGACTCCGTGGTGGAGGACGACCTTGGCCCTCGCGTGGGGGTCGCGGTAGCGGTCGAGGTGCACGCGGTGTCCGCGCCATTCCCAGAACTCCTCCTCGGGCGCGGTCGCGTCGGTCAGGCGCAGCCGCTCGGGCAGGAACCGCTGGAGGTCGCGCCATGCCTGCTGGTCGCGGTAGTACGTGGGGGCGGGGGCGCTGCTCATGGGGGGCGTCTTTCGGCAGGGTCCGACCCGGGCGGGTCAGGCGGGGGTGGAAGCGGAGCGGGCGAGCGCCCCGCGGGTGATCATCTGCACGCCGGTGACGAGTTCGTCGCGTACGGCGTCGGGGTCGCGCAGGTCGTCCTCCAGGCCGCGGGTGAAGGTGAGCAGGACGGCGGCTGCCTGCCGTGCGGTGTCCGGGACGGCCTGTGCCAGGGCCGAGGTGAGCAGCTCGGCCAGGCCGTCGGTGTAGGTGGTGATCAGGTCAGGTGCCTGGGCGGTGGCCGCGAGGAGCAGCTCGTGGGCGTGGGCGGGGCTGTCCTGCCAGAGCCTGATGGCAACCTCCAGCTTCACCGTGAGCACGGCGAGGACCATCTCCTCAGGCGTGTCCGCGGCCTCCGCCGCCGCCCGTGAAGCTGCGCCCGCCTTCTCCAGCAGGGACTGGACGGCCTTGACTATCGCCTCTTCCTTGCTCCCGACGTACTTGTAGACCGTCGGCCGTGACATCTGCGCCTCTTCGACGATGTCGGAGACCGTGGTGCGGCGGTAGCCGTTGCGGCAGAAGCAGCGGTAGGCGGCGTCAAGGACGAGCTGGGAGGAGGGAACCTTGGGCATGGCTACAAAATTAACACTGAGGTAGAAGAGTGTAAAGCCAGGGAGGGTTCCCCAGGGTGCGCCCCCCGCCCCAGCCCTCACCTCGCCGGAAGACACACCGTGAAGGACAGGCGCAGGATCGTTCTGCTCGGAGCGACCGGCTGCGCCGGGCAGCGTGCGCTGCGCGAACTGCTGGTCCGGGGCGAGGCGCCGACCCTGATCGGCCGCGACCGGGCGAAAGTGCTCGCGATGGCCGAGCGCCTGCGCGCCGATCCGCCGGTCATCGAAGCCGAGGTCCCCTCCACGGACGGCCTCACCCGCCTCTTCGACCGCACCGACGTCGTCGTCTCAACCGTGGCCCGTTTGCACAGCTCGGCCTTCCCGCCGTCACCGCCGCGGCCCGCTCACCCTCACCACCGGCGGAACCCGCGCCTCCCTCGTCGGCGCCGCCGTCGAGGACGCCTTCGCCTACCGGCGCCCGCCTGCTCTCCTTCCACCACGCCGACGTCACCCGTACGGCGCTGGCCGTCGGCGGATCCGAACACCTCGGTCCGCCCGAACCAGCCGCCTCCTCCGGACCACAACCCACCTCGCCGTACCCCTCCTGCGCACGGAGGTCGTCCGCCGCTCCCCCACCCGGCTCTCCCGCCGCCTCCCCGGACCGGCACGCGAACCCGACGCCGACGGCCGTCCCCTCGTCATCGCCGTCGCCCGCGACGCCTCCGGGTGGCCTCTCGCCACGACCGCGCCCACCGGCCCCGACCCCTACGAGATGACTGGCCCGCACGAGATCGAGCACACGCCGATCCCGAAGTAGCAACACAACGTGTATCGAGCCACTTCCGATACACGCCCCTTAGGTGCGCCGCTCCCCGGGGGCCGCCGCGCCCCCCGTCAGCGCGCGCAGGCAGCGGATCGCGAGGGCGGTCGGGGAGGCGGGGCCCTCGGTGCCGGCGTCGGTGGCGGACCAGGTCTCCAGGGCGATCCGGATGGCGTCGGTGGCGGCGGCCGCCGCGAGGCGTACGTCGAGCGGGTCGGCGTCCGGGCCGGCGAGCCGGGCGAGGACCGGGACGAGGCGTTCCTCGGACTCCTGGTTCACCCGGTACCAGACGGCGCGCAGCGCGGGGTCGTCCGCCGCGGCGCGCAGCAGCCCGCGGGTGCGCAGCAGGGCCCGCACGGCTTCCTCGTCGGGGGTGGCGAGGGCCTGCCCGGCCGCGCTCTCCAGCGCCTCCCGCAGCGGGGTCCCCGGCTCGGCGGCGGCCAGCAGCGCCCGCCAGCGGTCGGCGCCGTCGGCGAGCAGCGGGCTCACCGCGTCCTGCTTGGAGCGGAAGTACCGGTAGAAGGTGCGCAGCGCGACGCCCGCCCGCCGGGCGATCTCCTCGGCCGTCGTGCCGTCGGGGCCCCGGGTGGCGAAGAGCTCGGCCGCCGCGTGGGCGATGTCGAGCTGTGTGGCGGCCTTGCGGCGCTCGGTCAGGGTGGCGGACGGCTTGGTGCTCACCCGCGGAATCCTACGCCTCGCACGTGTCGTCCGGCACATCTGGACGATGTGGCAAACCGTGTCATCTAGGCGTACCGTGACGGCATAGAGAGCACCGGCGGCAAGAGGGCCGGTGCCGTAGGGCCCCGTGAGCCGTTCCGGGGCCGGGCTGGAGACACACATGAACCGCTATGAAGGCCGCCGCGCGCTGATCACCGGCGGTGGTTCGGGCATCGGGCAGGCCACCGTGCTGCGCCTGCTCGCGGAGGGCGGCACCGTCGTGGCCGCCGACGTCAGCGAGCAGGGCCTGAAGGACACCGTCGCGAAGGCCGGCGCCCACGCGGACCGGCTGACCACGCTCGTCATGGACGTGGCCGACGAGACGTCCGTACGCGAGGGAGCCGCCTCGGCCGTCGCCGCGCTCGGCGGTCTGGACGTCCTGGTCAACGCGGCCGGGATCCTGCGCTCCTCGCACACCGACCGGACGACGCTGGACGCCTTCACCCGGGTCCTGCGGGTCAACCTCGTCGGCACCTTCCTGGTGATCCGCGAGTGCGTGCCCGCGCTGCTGGCGGGCCGGGACGCCGCGGTCGTCAACTTCAGCTCGACGTCGGCGGTGTTCGCGCACCCGTACATGGCGGCGTACGCGGCGAGCAAGGGCGGTGTCCAGTCCATGACACACGCGCTGGCCGCCGAGTACGCGGGGCGCGGCATCCGCTTCACCGCCGTGCAGCCGGGCTCCATCTCCTCCGGCATGACCGACGGCAGCGGCGCCAGCGGGCAGAGCGCGGGCCCCGGGCTGCCCGAGGACGCCGACATGAGCCTGTTCCTGAAGCTCTCCCCGGCGCTCGGCCGGGGCTTCGCCGGCCCCGAGACGGTGGCGTCCGTGGTCGCGATGCTCGCGAGCGAGGACGGCCGGTTCATCACCGGCACCGAGGTACGCGTCGACGGCGGCACCCACTTCTGACCGGCCGTCCGCGGGCCCGGACGGGCGTCCGCGCCCGCGGCCCCCGACTTCCAAGGAGCACATCATGAACGACCTCACCGGCAGGACCGTCCTCGTCACCGGCGGAGCGCGCGGCCTCGGGGCCGAGGCGGCGCGGCAGGCCGTCGCCGCCGGAGCCAACGTGGTGATCACGGACGTCCTGGAGGAGGAGGGCGAGGCCACCGCCGCCGGGCTCGGTCCCGCCGCCCGTTTCCGGCGGCACGACGTCACCTCGGAGCGGGAGTGGCAGGACGTCGCCGGCTTCGCCGTGGCGGAGTTCGGCGCGCTGCACGGGCTCGTCAACAACGCGGGCATCTCGACCGGCGCGCTGCTGGAGTCCGAGTCGGTCGAGCACTTCCGCAAGGTGCTCGACATCAACCTCACGGGTGTCTTCATCGGCATGCGGACCGTGATCCCCGCCATGAAGGAGGCCGGGGGCGGCTCGATCGTCAACATCTCCTCGGCGGCGGGTCTGATGGGACTCGCGCTGACGGCCGGCTACGGCGCCTCCAAGTGGGGTGTGCGCGGGCTGACGAAGATCGGCGCGGTGGAGCTGGGCACCGCCCGGATCCGGGTCAACTCGGTGCACCCGGGCATGACGTACACCCCGATGACCGCCTCGGTCGGCATCGAGCGGGGCGAGGGCCGGTACCCCAACACGCCGATGGGCCGGGTCGGTGAGCCGCACGAGATCGCGAGCGCCGTCGTCTACCTGCTGTCCGACGCGGCGTCGTACGTGACGGGCGCCGAACTGGCCGTGGACGGCGGCTGGACCACCGGTCCGACCGTGCGGTACGTCATGGGCGAGTGAGCCGGGCGGCTGCCCGCGGGCCGCTCGGGCGGCGGACTTGCCACACGTGCCGACACCCGGTGCGAGGGCGGTCCCGGGGACGCGTCGCCACCGTATGGTGAACCGTCACTTGTGTCCGCTCCGAGGGGAACTGATGGTGCGCCGTACAAGGATCGCCCGACTCACCGCCGCCTGGGCGTCGGCCCTGCTGCTCTGTGCCGGACTCTCCCCGGCGGCCTCCGCCGCCCCGGAGACGGCGGGCCCGGCCTCGGCCGCGGCCCGGCTCGACGCCTACTGGACGCCGGCCAGGACGGCGGCGGCCCTGTCCGCCTCCGCCGCGCAGGGCGCCGGTTCCGGACGGGCCGCCCCCACCGCGGTGGACGGACCGCGGCCCGGCGAGCACATCCCGTCCAGCCGGAGCTTCACCGGCATCCCGCAGGCGGGCACGTTCTTCTGGACCGACGCCACCGGCACCGGCCGCACGTGCAGCGGCTCCGTGGTGCACAGCCCCGGCCGCTCGCTCGTGCTCAGCGCCGGGCACTGCCTGAAGGGCTACTCGGGCGCCTCGCCGAAGCGGCATCTGGCCTTCGTCCCGCAGTTCCACGACGGGCTGAAGCCCTTCGGCGTCTTCCCGGTCCGCGACAACGGTGTCTACGTCCCCCGGCAGTACTACGACCTCGGCGCGCGGGCCGGGGCCGAGTACGACTTCGCCTTCGCCGTCACCGGACCCGACGAGGACGGGACCTCGCTGGAGGACGCGGTGGGAGCGGTGCGGCTGCTCACCGGCACCGGGTACGAGCACGCCCCGGTGCGGATGATCGGGTACCCGGCGGGGGCCGAGCGGCCGCTGGAGTGCTGGAGCCGTACGACGGCCTGGGTGAGCGACGATCCGGCCGAGCCCGGGACCTTCCCGCGCATCCCGTGCGACGCGTTCGTGGGCGGCACCAGCGGCGGGCCGATGCTGGTGCCGTGGTTCGGCGGCTGGGCGGTGGTCGGGGTGATCGGCGGCTACCACACCGGCGGGAACACCTCGCAGGTCTCCTACAGCGCTGTCTTCGGCTCGGCCACCCGGTCGCTCTACCGCGACGCGACGACCGGCGCCGTGCCCGCGGGCCCGGCGTCCTGAGCGGAGCGCGGGCGGGCACCGGCGAGCACACGCGTGCGGCGGGTCGGCGCCCCGCCGCGCGTCCGCTCCCGTGGTCAGGGCGCGGGTGCCGTGCTCACGCCTCGCGCGACGGCACCGGTTCCCCGCCAGCGGTGCGCCCGGTGGCGAACTCCTCGGCGAGCCGGCGACGGAGGACCTTGCCGCTGGGGCCGAGCGGCAGCGCGGTGACGAACTCGACGCGGCGCGGGTACTTGTAGGCGGCGATGCGCCGTCTGCTCCAGGCGATGATGTCCGCGGCCAGCCGGCCGTCCGGGGCGGTCCCCGGGCGCGGGACGACGACGGCGCACACCTCCTGGCCCAGCCGGTCGTCGGGCACCCCGACCACCGCGGACTGGGCCACCGCGGGATGGGCGGCGAGCAGGTCCTCCACCTCCCGTGGATAGACGTTGTAACCGCCGCGCACGATGGTGTCCTTGGTCCGGTCGACGACGGTCAGGCGGCCGTCGTCGTCCAGCACGCCGAGGTCGCCGGTGCGCAGCCAGCCGTCGACGACGGCGGCCCGGGTCGCCGCGGGGTCGTCGAGGTAGCCCGCCATGACGTTGTGGCCGCGCACCACGATCTCGCCGGTCTCGCCCGCCGCCAGCGCCTCGATCCGCTCCGCGGTGCCCGGCCGGGCGATCCGCACCTCGACGCCGCGGATGGGATGACCCACGGTGCCGGGCACCCGGGGGCGGCCGGGGAGGTTGTAGGCGACGCACGGGGACGCCTCGGTCAGCCCGTAGCCCTCGTGGACCGGGCAGCCGAAGACGGCCTCGAAATCCTCCAGGACCCTGGCGGGCAGCGCCGATCCGCCGCAGTAGGCCCGGTCCAGGGCGGGGCGCCGGCCGCCGTCGCGCACCGCCTGGAGCAGCGCCACGTACATCGTCGGCACCCCCATGAGGACGGTGCAGCGCTCGGCGGTCATCAGGTCGAGCGCCGCGTGCGCGTCGAAGCGGGGCATCAGCACGAGCCGCGCCCCGGCGCGCAGGCCCGTGCCCATGACGCAGACCTGCCCGAAGGTGTGGAAGAGCGGCAGGCACCCCAGCACCACGTCGTCGGGGCGCATCGCGAACGGCGCGAGCATCGTCGTGTCGATGTTCATCACCAGGTTGAGATGACTGATCATGACGCCCTTGGGGCGGCCCGTGGTGCCCGAGGTGTAGAGCACGACGGCGATGTCGTCCGGGGCGCGCGGCACGGCGGTGTCCAACGGCGGGCAGCGCGCGGCGAGTTCGTCGAGGGACGGGGACCGGCCGGGGGCCGCCACGGTGAGCAGCGGTACACCCGCCGTCCGCGCCGCCGGTTCCCCCTCCGGCAGCAGGGAGCCCTCGCACAACAGCGCCCGCGCGCCCGAGTGCCGCAGGATGTAGGTGATCTCCGCCGTCCTCAGCAGGGCGTTGACCGGTACGACGGTGGCACCGAGGGCGAGCGCCCCGTAGTACGCCTTCGGGAAGCGGGCCGTGTTGGACAGCAGCAGCGCCAGGCGGTCGCCCGGTCCGATGCCCTGCCCGCGCAGCGCAGCGGCATGGCGCAGGGCGTCCTGCCACAGCGCGCCGTAGGTGAGGCGGGTGCCGTCGGCGACCAGTGCGACGGCACCGGGCCACTGCCGGGCCGATTCTCCGAGGACATGGGCCGCCGAGAGGGTCGCGCCGCCCGTCATCGCCGGCCGCCCGCCGCAGAGCGTGCCGGGCAGGCCGGGCACGAATTCTCCACTTTTCCGGTACGGCGGCCGCCGAATTCCGGATGGCCGGGAAAAGAATCTTCACATGCGGGGGCGGCTTCACATTCGGTCATCGGCACTCCGCTTCGAACGGTGTCAGGAGCGGGCAACGCGCACTGTGCAAGTACCGCGGCGCATCCTACGATGGCCCGCGCCGGTTGGGAAGCGACAGGGAGTGGGCCCGGACATGTCGGACTACATCGATTTCTTCGCTCGCCTCGCCGAGGAAACAGCAGCGGGCAAAAGGGAGTTCCTCCAGCTCGGCCGGGTCGCCGGCCGATTCCCCGCCGCCACCACCGCGCACCATGGCGAAATCGCGGTCTGGTGCAGCAACGACTATCTGGGTATGGGGCAGCATCCGGAGGTTCTGGCCGCGATGAAGCGGGCCGTCGACGAATACGGAGCGGGGTCCGGCGGATCACGCAACATAGGCGGCACGAACCACTGTCACGTCGCTCTCGAAGAGGAACTCGCCGCGCTGCACGGAAAGGAGGACGCGGTGCTGTTCACCTCCGGCTATTCGGCGAACGAGGGGACGCTGTCCGTCCTCGCCGGGCGTATCGGCGACTGCGCCGTCTTCTCCGACCGGCTGAACCACGCGTCGATCATCGACGGACTGCGGCACAGCGGGGCGGAGAAGTTCATCTTCCGGCACAACGACCGTGCGCATCTGGAGGAGTTGCTGTCCTCGGTGGCCCCGGAGCGGCCGAAACTCGTCGTCACCGAGTCGGTGCACTCGATGCGCGGGGACATCGCCCCGCTGGCCGGCATCGCGGAGGCCGCCGAGCGGCACGGCGCGGTGACCTTCCTCGACGAGGTGCACGCGGTCGGCATGTACGGGCCCGAGGGCGCGGGGATGGCCGCACAGGAGGGCCTCGCCGCCTCCTTCACCCTGGTGATGGGCACGCTCGCCAAGGGGTTCGGCATGACCGGCGGCTATGTGGCCGGGCCCGCCGTGCTGCTGGACGCGGTCCGCGCGTACGCCCGTTCGTTCATCTTCACCACCGCGCTGCCCCCGGCGGTCGCGGCGGGCGCCCTGGCCGCCGTACGCCATCTGCGCGGCAGTACGCGCGAGCGGGAGCGGCTCGCCGTCAACGCCCGTCTGTTGCACACCCTGTTGCGCGAGCGGGACATCCCGTTCCTGTCGGACCGCACGCACATCGTCTCGGCCCTGGTGGGCGAGGAGCGGCTGTGCAAGCGGATGTCGGCCCTGCTGCTGGAGCGGTACGGCATCTATGTGCAGGCGGTCGACGCGCCGAGCGTCCCGGCCGGCGAGGAGATCCTGCGCATCGCGCCGTCCGCGGTGCACGAGCCGGACGAGGTAAGGGAGTTCGTGACCGCCCTCGACGCCGTCTGGTCCGAGCTGGACGCCCCGCGCGGGAGCACGCCGCGCGAGGTCGCCCGGCTGCCGTGAGCGGTCCGCCCGTCACCGGCCGCCCCGGCCGCCGGACCAGATGCGCCGCATCTCGGGCGACGCGGCGAGGACGTCCTCCAGGGGCCCGGCCGCCTCGACCCGCCCGTCTTTGAGGACCACCACGCGGTCCGCCGCGCGCAGCAGCGCGGGCCGGTGCGTCACGGCGAGCACGGTCGCCCGCCGCTCCAGCAGCCGCTGCCACAGCAGGTGTTCGGTGTCCGGGTCGAGGGCGCTGGAGACGTCGTCGAGGATCAGGAGCTCGGGGCGGCGGGCCAGCATGCGGGCCACGGCGACCCGTTGCAGCTGGCCGCCGGAGAGCCGCAGCCCGCGCGGTCCCACGACGGTGTCCGGGCCCTCGCGCATCGCGGCCAGATCGGGGCCGAGGACGGCGGCGCGCACCGCGCCGGCCAGGACCGTGCCGTCGTCGTCGGCGGTGCCGAGCAGCACGTTCTCGCGGACCGATCCGCTGAACAGCCGGGGCGCCTGCGGGGTGTAGCCGCAGCGCGGGGCGACCAGGAACGCGGAGGGGTCGGCGACCGGTTCGCCGTTCCACAGCACGGTGCCGCGCTCGCACGGCAGGAGTCCGAGGACGGCCCGCAGCAGCGTGGTCTTCCCGGCGCCGACACCGCCGGTCACGACGGTCACACCGTGCCGCACGACGCTCAGGTCGACGTCGTGGACGCCGTGCCCGGTGCCCAAGTGGCGGGCGGTGAGCCCACGCACGGTCAGCTCGCGCAGCGGCGGGTGCGGGTGCGGGTCCGGGCCGGCCTTCCGGACGGGTGCGCCGGGCCCGGCCTCCCCGGGCGGGGCGTGCGGTGTCTCGCCGAGGAAGCCGGCGATCCTGCCGAGTGCCACGGAGACCCGTTGCAGCCGGACCGAGAGGATGCCGATGGACGCCAGGGCCTCCGCGAGGATCTGGAGGTAGAACATGAACAGCGCCAGGTCGCCCACGCTGAACGCCCCGTGGCCCGCGCGGCCGGAGGTGAGCAGCAGGACGACGCCGACGCCGACCGGTGCGGCGTTGGCGATCACCGTGCGCTGCACGCCCGCGAAGAGTTCCTCGCGCACCGCCGCTCGGGCCCGCGCGTCGTCGAGCCGTCCGATGTGCGCGCCCACATGCTCCTCGGCGGCGGCGGCCTGCACCGCGCGTACGTTGCCGACCGCTTCCCTCAGGGCTCCGGCGACCTGGGCGGAGGCGGTGCGGGTGGCCCGCCGGTAGCGCAGGAAACGGCCGTGGACGGCGCCCGTCACCGCCGTGATCAGGACGAGCAGGACGAGCAGGGCGCAGGTGACCACGGCGTCGATGCGCATCATGAGGGTGACCGAGGCGATCACGAACAGCCAGTGGGCGAGGTTGGTGGGGGCCCAGGCGACGAAGAACCCGGTCTCGTCCACGTCCTCGCCGACCGCCCGCAGCGTCTCCCCGGGCGCGGTGCCGGCGGCGGCTCCCGGCCGGCGCAGCGCGGAGCCCAGCAGTTCGCGGCGCAGCCGGGCCGTGGTGCCGTACTGCACGCGCGGCTCCAGCCGGTTGATCATCACCGCGAACTGGAGGCACAGGCGGGCCGTCTCGACGGCGGCCACCCAGGCGATCAGGAGCCACACCCCGTCGCCGCGGTCGAAGCCGTCGAACAGACGCTGGAAGAGCAGGCCGACCGCCAGGGTACCGGCCCGCAGCAGCACCCACAGGCCGGTCAGGGTCCAGTAGGCGGCGGCCGAACCGCGCAGTGCGGCGGCGAGGCGGCGCAGCGTGGAGCGGGTGCCGCCGTGCGCGGGGGGTCCGGTGGCGTACTCGGGGGACGGCGGCGCGGTGGCGGTGGCGGCCGCGGTGTCGGATGCGGATGCGGTGTCGGGTGCGGATGCGGTGTCGGATGCGAATGCGGCAGATGCGTCGGGGGCATTCGAAGAGCCCTGGGCGACCGTGGTGTCGGGGGTGTCCATCGTGTCGTCGGCGTCCTCCGTGCCCTCGGATTCCTCGGTGTACGCGGCGTTCTCGGCGTTCTCCGCGTTCTCGGCGTTCTCGGTGTTCTCGGCGTTCTCGGTGTCCCCGGTGGCGCTCATCCGGCGCCCAGCAGTCCGTGGAAGCGGGAGGTCGGATCGGCGGCCAGGACGGTGCGGCGGCCGTCCTCGACGACGGTGCCCTCGTCCAGGACGAGGATGCGGTCGACATGGCCGAGCGCGTGCGGCCGGTGCTGGACCACCACGGCGGTGCGGCCGGTCAGCAGGCGTTCCAGGGCGGGCAGCAGCAGTGCCTCGGTGTGCGGGTCGAGGCGGGCGGTGGGCTCGTCCAGCAGCACCAGGGCCGGGTCGCGCAGGAACGCCCGCGCCAGGGACAGCAGTTGCTCCTCGCCCGCGGACATGCCGCGAGCACCGGTGCCGAGCACGGTGTCGAGTCCGTCGGGCAGGGCTCGCCACCAGTCGGTGAGTCCGGCCTCCCGGAGCGCGTCCCGCACCCGCCCGTCGTCGACGGCGGGGTCGAAGAAGGTCAGGTTGTCCCGGAGGCTGGCGTGGAAGACCTGCACCTCCTGGGTGACCAGGGCCACCCGGCGGCGCAGTACGGCCGTGTCCAGGGTGCGCACGTCCGCGCCGCCGACGCGGGCGGCGCCCCGCTCGGGGTGGTGGAGCGCGAACAGCAGCCGCAGGACGCTGGACTTGCCGCTCCCGGTACGGCCGACGATCCCGAGCCGCTCACCGGGTTCCAGCCGGAAGGAGACCTCCCGCAGCACGGGTTCGCCCGGCTCGTAGGAGAAGGTCACCCGGTCGAGGGCGGCGGTGAGGGGGCCCGGCGGCAGCGCCGTGGCGGTGGTGTCCGCCGGGGGCCGCCGCGGCAGCAGGTCCCGCAGCCTGCGTACGCAGACGGCGGCCTCCTCCAGGTCCTGGAAGCGGGTGGTGATCGCGAGCAGCGGGCGGCGCAGCAGCATGGCGTAGGACAGCGCGGCGAAGGCGGTGCCGGTGGTGAGGCGGCCCGCGGAGTGCAGCCACACGCTGACGGCGAGGGCGAGGACGACGCTGGCCGTCGACAGGCCCTGCACCGTGGCGGGCCAGCGCACGGAGACGCGGGCCGCGTCGCGGGCCCGCCGGTACAGCTCGGCCTGCCGCCGTTCCAGGTCGGCCAGGGTGGCGTCGAAGGCGCCGTTGACGCGCAGGTCCTCGGCGGCGGCGAGGCGTTCCTCCAGGAAGCCGAGGAGTTCAGCGGAGGACTGGCGGCGGGCGGCGACGAACGGCATGGCCCGGCCGACCAGGCGGCGCAGCAGGACGAGGGTGCCGGCGGCGACGGGCGCGAAGACCAGGGCCAGGCGCCAGTCGAGCAGGAAGAGCGCGGCGAGGATGCCGCCCACCAGCAGGGCCTGCGCGGCGACTTCGAGGAGCAGCGCGGACATCACGGAGGCGAGGCGGGTGACGTCCGAGTCGATCCGGTCGACGAGTTCGCCGGGCGGGTGGCGCTGGTAGAAGCGTGCGGAGCGGCGCAGGCTGTGCGCGACGAGGTCGGCCCGGAGCCGGTTGGTGGCGCGCCAGGCGAGGCGGGAGGCCAGCGCGTCGGCGCCGATGGTCGCGCCGAGCAGGGCGACCGCGGCGGCCAGGTACCACAGGGAGACGGTGAACAGGGCCTGGGCGGGCCGCTGGGTGAGCGCGCTGTCGACGAAGCGGCGCAGCAGGTAGGGGGCGGCCAGTTGGAGGACGACGCCGAGCGGCACGAGCACCGCGAGCAGCAGGACGGCCGGGCGTTCGCCGCGCAGATAGCGGATCAGCAGGGACAGCTGCCGTAACGGACTGGCTGTCAAAGCGGTCCTCCCCCTTCGCCGGGCGGCGGAAGGCCCCAGGATAAAGTCCGGCCCGCGCATTGGGAATCACACGGGACGGTGGAATGCGAACCGTTGCTGCGGTTTCGGCGCGCTGCTAGACTCCACAGGTCTTCCGGGCCAATTGATCGCGATTGATCGCGTTCGTCAGCGGGGCGGGCCGACTGTTTTCGGTCACAATTCCTTGGCCCTGTGTCTTTTCCGGGGGCGTCCGAGGTCCCATGGTGACGGCCGTCCGTGCCCGGGGCCGGCGCCGGTACGGAGCACCGCCTTGAACAATCGGGTTCGTTCGACGCGAGGGGGATTTCTCATGCCGAGTGACGCGCGGGACGCGGGCGGCGCGTCCGGGAACGTTCCGGGGCTCACCGGGAAAGTGGTGGTCACGGGTGCGGCCGGTTTCATCGGTGCACATCTTGTGGAGGATCTCCGGCGCCGTGGTGCACATGTCGTGGGTATTGATCGAAAAGCCTCCTGGGCCGGGCGTGAAATTCCGTCGACCGCGACGGCGGGTGCGCTGCGCGCGGTCCACGCCGATCTCGCCTTCGCCGATCTCTCGTCCTGTCTGGAAAACGCCTCGGTGGTCTTCCACTTAGCCGCCTTACCGGGTGTGCGGCCGTCCTGGACGCAATTCCCGGAGTACTTGCACTGCAATGTCCTGGCCACCCAGCGCCTCATGGACGCGTGCGTGCGCGCCGGGGTGCCGCGGGTGGTCATGGCGTCCTCGTCGAGCGTGTACGGCGGTGCCGAGGGCCGGATGAGCGAGGACGACCTGCCGCGCCCGCTGTCCCCCTACGGGGTCACCAAGCTGGCCGCCGAGCGGCTGGCGCTCGCCTTCGCCGCGCGCCGGGACACCGCGCTCACCGTCAGCGCGCTGCGCTTCTTCACCGTGTACGGCCCCGGGCAGCGGCCCGACATGTTCATCTCCCGGGTGATCGGCGCCGCCCTGGAGGGCCGGCCCGTGGAGGTGTACGGCGACGGCACCCAGGTGCGCGACTTCGTGTACGTCCTCGACATCGTGCGCGCGCTGGTCCTCGCGGCGGTCTGCCCGGACCGGTGCAGCACCGTGCTGAACGTGGGCACGGGCAGTGCCTCCTCGGTCAACGAGGTCCTCGCGCTCACCGGTGAACTGACCGGGGCGCGGCCCGATGTGCGCTACGGCGCGGCCCGGATCGGGGACGTGCGGTGCACCACAGCGGACGTCGGCCGGGCCGAGCGGCTGCTCGGGTTCACCGCCCGCACCCCGCTGCGGACGGGGCTCGCCACCCAGGTCGAGTGGGCCCGGCACGCGCTCGCGGCGCCGCCGCCCGCGCCGCCCGCTGGGGCGTCCGGCGCGGGCGGCCGGACCGGGATGACGCCCACCGACCGGTCGTAGCCGGCATGTGCGGCTTCGTGGGATTCAGCGACCCGGGCGGCGGACAGGACGCGTCCGTGGCCACGGCCCGGCGGATGCTGGCCGCCGTCGCGCACCGCGGCCCGGACGGGTCGAGCTGGTGCCACCACCGGGGGGTGACCTTCGCGCACTGCGCGCTGACCTTCGTCGACCCCGGGCGGGCCCGCCAGCCCCTGCGCTCGGCCGGCGGATCGACGGTGCTGGTCCTCAACGGGGAGATCTACAACCACGCGGAGCTGCGCCGTGAACTGCGGGCGGACGGGGTCCGGTTGCGCACCGGGAGCGACACCGAGGTCCTGGTCGAGCTGTACGAGCGGTACGGCACGGCCGTACTGGAGCGGCTGCGCGGCATGTACGCGTTCGCGCTGCACGACGCGCGGACGTCGACGACCGTGCTGGCCCGCGACCCGATGGGCAAGAAGCCGCTGTACTACACCCGGGTGCCGGGCGGAGTGGCCTTCGCCTCCGAACTGACCGCGCTGCTGCGCCATCCGGACGCCCCGCGCACCCCGGACCCGGCGGCCCTGGCCGGGTACCTCACCTTCCAGGCGTTCTGCGCGCCCGGCTCGGCGGTGACCGGCGTGCACAAGGTCCGCCCCGGCCATCATGTGACGATCAGTCACCATCAGGTCACGGAGGCGGAGTTCTGGCGGCCGTGTCTCGGTGCGGGGCAGCGGGTGCCGGTGCGGCAGGCCGCCGACCGGTTCGAGGAGCTGTTCCGGGCGGCCGTGGCCCGCCGGGTCACCAGTACCGAACGGCGCCTGGGCGTGCTGCTCAGCGGCGGCCTGGACTCCAGCGCGGTCGCGGCGGTGGCCCAGCAGCTCTCCCCCGGCCGCCCGGTGCCGACGTTCAGCGCGGGCTTCGCCGACCGGGACTTCGACGAGAGCGGCCACGCCCGCACGGTCGCCCGCCATCTGGGCACCGAGCACCACACGGTCCGCGTCACCGGCCGCGACCTGGCCGACGTGGTGGAGTCCGAGTACGCGGCGGCCGACGAGCCGCTGGCCGATCCCTCGCTGCTGCCGACCCGTATCGTCTGCCGGGCCGCCCGGCAGCAGGTGCGCGGGGTGCTCACCGGCGACGGCGCGGACGAACTCCTGCTCGGCTACCGCTACTTCCAGGCCGAGCGGGCCATCGAGGTGCTGCTGCGGCTGATGCCGGCGCACCGGCTCCAGGCCCTGCTGGGCGCGCTCGTACGGGTGCTGCCCGCCCGGACGGGCAACCTCCCGGCCACGGCGGCGCTGCGGCTGCTGGCCCGGGGTCTGCGTGCGGCGCCCGAGCACCGCTTCTACCTGTCCACGGCCCCCTTCGGGCCGGGCGAGTCGGCCGCGCTGCTCACACCGGACGCCCGCGCCGCCGCCCTGGCCGGGCCCGATCCGTTCGCCGAGATCTCCCGGCTGCTCCAGGGGCAGGACGGCCTCAGCGGTGTGCAGCGCAGCCAGCTCGCCGTCTTCGCGCACTTCCTGCGGGACACCATCCTCACCAAGACCGACCGCGGCGGCATGCGCAGCGCCCTGGAGGTGCGCGCGCCCTTCCTCGACCTGGATCTGGTCGAGTACGGCAACTCCCTGCCGACCGCGCTGAAACTGCGCCGCCTGACCGGCAAGTACCTGCTGCGCCGGGTGGCGTCCCAGTGGCTGCCCGGGACCATCGTGCACCGCACCAAACTCGGCTTCCGCGCCCCGCTGGCGGCCCTGCTGCGCGAGGAACTGCGCCCGCTGCTGCTGGACACCCTCGCGCCGGCCGCGCTGCGCTGCGACGGCCTGTTCGACGCGGAGGCCGTACGCGTCCTGACCGACGACCATCTGAGCGGCCGGCGCGACACCTCGCGCAAGCTGTGGGCCCTGCTGGTCTACCAGCTCTGGTACCGCGGCCGGGCCGCCGCCCCGCCCGCACCCCTCGCTCTCACCGAGGAGACCCACCGTGCACCGTGACCGCCCGATCATCCAGGTGCTCTCCCCCCGGACCTGGGGGGAGTTCGGCAACTACCTCGCCGCCACCCGCTTCTCCCGGGCGCTGCGCACCGCCGTCGAGGCGGAGACCGTCCTGCTGGAGGCGGAGCCGATCCTGCCCTGGCTCGGCGAGGCCGGCGCGGAGATCCGCACCATCTCGCTGACCAGCCCCGACGCCGCGACCCGCACCGAGCGCTACATGGGCCTCATGGGGCGCCTCCAGGAGCGGTTCCCGGCCGGGTTCGAGGCCGCTCCCACATCCGCGCAGCGCACGGCGCTCGCCCCGCTCACCGCGCATCTGGCGCGGACCGCGCCGGACGTCGTGGTCGGCACCAAGGGCTTCGTGGCGAGACTGTGCGTGGCCGCCGTACGGCTGTCCGGGGTGCGCACCCGGGTGGTCAGCCATGTCACCAACCCGGGGCTGCTCCAACTCCCCCTGCACCGCAGCCAGTACCCGGATCTCACCCTGGTCGGGTTCGACTGGGCCCGCGACCGGCTGCTGGCCGACTGCGGCGGCGATCCCGCCCGGGTGCGGGTCATCGGCCCGCTGGTCGCCCAGCACGACCTGCGCGACTTCATGACCGCGGGGTCCGCCCGGGAGGCGGACGGGCCGGAGGAGCCCTGGGGCGGCGACGACGATCCGGACCGGCCCCGGCTGATCGTCTTCTGCAACCGGGGCGGCGACACCTATCTCGACCTGGTGCGGCACATCGCGGACACCCACCCGGACACCGACCTCGTCTTCGTCGGCTACGACGACCCCGGCCTCGCCCACCGGGCCGCCGCCGGGGCGGCCCGGCTCGCGCACTGGCGCTTCCACAGCAGGCTGACCCAGACCCAGTACTTCGACTACATCGACCGCGCCGCCCGCTCCCCGCACGGCCTGCTCATCTCCAAGGCGGGCCCCAACACCACCCTGGAGGCGGCCTACTTCGGCATCCCGGTGCTCATGCTGGAGTCGGGTCTGCCGATGGAACGGTGGGTGCCGGGGCTGATCCACGAGCACGGCCTGGGCCGCGCCTGTGCCGGACCCGAGGAGCTGCTGGGCACCGTCGACGACTGGCTCGCCCGGCCCGCCGCCATCGAGGCGCACAAGAAGGCGGCCGTCTCCTTCGCGGAGTCCGTCCTCGACCAGGACGCGGTGACCGCCCGGATCGGGGATGCGGTGCGGCCCCTGCTGGAGGCGCGGTGAAACCCCTGCTCAGACTGGTGTCCGGACCCGACGGGGTGCGCGCCGAGGGCGACAAGGAGGTGCGGCTCGGGCATGTGCTGGACGGCGATCCACTGGCCGACGGGCCGCCGCCCGAGGGTGTCTTCGCCGCCTGGAGCTGGGACGGCGAGCGCCTGCGCGCCCGCAACGACCGGTTCGGCGTCCATCCGCTGTACTACCGTGCCGGCGCCGACTCCCTGGCCCTGTCGCCCGACCCGCTCGCCCTGCTCGTCCCCGGGGAGCCCGCCGCGCTGGACCACGACGCCCTGGCCGTCTTCGTCCGACTCGGCTTCTTCCTGGGCGAGGACACGCCGTTCGCCGCCGTCCGGGCACTGCCGCCCGCCGCCACCCTGACCTGGTCGGACGGCGGGCTGCGCGTCCGGTCCGCGGCGCCCCCGCCGCCCGGTCCCGCCGCCATGACCCGCGACGAGGCCGTGGACGGGTTCGTCGACCTCTTCCGCGCCGCCGTGGCCCGGCGGCTGCCCGAGGAGCCCTACGACCTCCCGCTGAGCGGCGGCCGGGACTCCCGGCACATCCTGCTCGAACTGTGCCGGCAGGGCGCGCCTCCCCGGCTCTGCGTCAGCGGCGCCAAGTTCCCGCCCGACCCGGGCGCCGACGCCCGGGTGGCCGGCGAACTCGCCGCCCGGCTCGGTCTGCCGCACCGCACCCTGCCCCGGCCCCGCTCCCAGTTCCGCGCCGAGCTCACCGCGAACCCGGGCCAGGGCATGGGCACCCTCGACGGCGCCTGGACACTGCCGCTGCTGGCCTTTCTGCGCCGCCGCGGCGGCCTGTCCTACGACGGGCTCGGCGGCGGCGAGCTGGCGCAGAACCCGAGCATCGCGCTGATCCGGGAGAACCCCTACGATCCGGCCGCGCTGCCGGAACTCGCGGAGCGGCTGCTGGCGGCGGGCCGCACCGGCGCCCATGTCGAGCACCTGCTGGGACCGCGCACCGCCCGGCTGTGGAGCAGGGCGCGCGCCCGCGACCGGCTGGCCGCGGAACTCGCCCGGCACGCCCCGGCCGCCTTCCCGCTGGGCTCCTTCTTCTTCCACAACCGCACCCGGCGCTCCATCGCCCTGGCCCCCTTCGCGCTCGGCGGCGACCGGCTCCTGATCCACACCCCCTACCTCGACCACGCGCTGGTGGACCATCTGTCCTCGGTGCCCCACCCGCTCCAGCTCGACGGCACGCTGCACGACCGGGCGCTGCTGCGCGCCTTCCCGGAGCACGCCGCGCTCGGCTTCGCCTCCGCGGTGCCGCAGCGGCACGGGCCGTCCCTGGTGGCGCACCGGCTGGCGTACCTCGTGCGGCTGCTGGGCCACACGGCGTGGGCCGAGCCGGGCTGGTGGCGCGGCGGGGACCGGGTCCTGCCGCGGCTGCTGGCCGCCGGGCGCGGGCCCGGCGCGCCCAGACGGGTCAGCCGACTCCAGCCGCTGGCCCTGTACCTGCTCCAGCTGGAGTCCCTGGCGTCCGGGCACGCGCCCGGGGCCTCCTGAACCTCCGCACGCCCTGCTCGCCCCTGCGCACCCCTGCTCACCCTGCGCTTCCCGCCGTTCCTGCACCGCGCTCGCCGAGCGGACGCGCCGGTGATCCACACCGGCCGGTCCGGCACGACCCCCGAAGGAGGGGACACCATGCGGAAGACACTGCCCGTCATCAGCACCGGTCCGACAGCGGGGTCGGGCAGCTGTTCGACCGCCGCGACGGCACCGGCGGCCCGTCCCGGACTGCCCCGCTGGCGCCGTCGCGGTCTGCGCATCGCCCTGGTCCGCCACCACGACCTGTGCCTGAACACCCGTCAGATCACCCAGATCCAGAAGCGGGCCGGGGTGCTGCCGCACCTCGGGCTCGGCTACATCCACACCGCGCTGAAGACGGCCGGCTTCCACAACGTCATCCAGGTCGACACCCCGGCCCTCGGGCTGGACGCCGAGGGACTGCGCCGGCTGCTCGCCGACTTCGCACCCGACCTGGTCGGCGTCAGCACCACCACGCCCGGACTGCCCGGCGCCGTCGAGGCGTGCCAGGTGGCCAAGAGCACCGGCGCCAAAGTGATCCTCGGCGGCCCGCACACCGAGGTCTACGCGCGCGAGAACCTGCACCACGACTGCATCGACTACGTCGGTGTCGGCGAGGGCATCACGATCATGCCCGAGCTGGCCGAGGCGCTGGAGCAGGGCGACAGGCCCGACGGCATCCGCGGTCTGGTGAGCCGCGAGAGCGACGGCGGCGCGGCGCCCATGGTGAACCTGGAGGAGGTCGGCTGGCCGGAGCGCGGCGGACTGCCCATGGACCGCTACTACTCGATCATGGCGCCCCGGCCGTTCGCCACGATGATCTCCAGCCGCGGCTGCCCCTTCAAATGCAGCTTCTGCTTCAAGCAGGCCGTCGACAAGAAGTCGATGTACCGCAGCCCCGAGGACGTGGTCGGGGAGATGACCGAGCTGAAGAAGCGCTGGGGGGTGAAGGAGATCATGTTCTACGACGACGTGTTCACCCTGCACCGCGGCCGGGTCCGGGAGATCTGCGCGCTCATCGGCGAACAGGGCCTGAAGGTGCGCTGGGAGGCGCCCACCCGCGTGGACCTGGTGCCCGAGCCGCTGCTCAAGGCGATGGCCGGGGCGGGGTGCGTGAGGCTGCGGTTCGGCATCGAGCACGGCGACCCGGAGATCCTGCGGCGGATGCGCAAGGAGAGCGACATCGCCAAGATCGAGAAGGCCGTCACCTCGGCGCACGAGGCCGGGATCAAGGGGTTCGGCTACTTCATCGTGGGCTGGCTCGACGAGAGCCGGGAGCAGTTCCGCCGCACCATCGACCTGGCCTGCCGGATCCCGCTGGACTACGCGAGCTTCTACACGGCGACCCCGCTGCCCGGGACCCCGCTGCACACCGAGTCGGTGGCCGCGGGCCGGATCCCGAAGGACTACTGGGACAAGTTCGTGCGGGGCGAGTTCGACAGCCGGATCGGCTATCTGGTGCCCGACGCCCAGCACCGGGCCCAGGCCGCCTACCGGGCGTTCTTCCTGCGCCGCACCATGGTGAAGCCGCTGCTGGGCCACATGGCCGCGACCGGCCAGTGGCGCAACACCCTGGACGGCCTGCGCAGCCTGGCCCGGTCGACCTCCAACACCGACCGTGACTTCTGACGCGCCGGGCCCGGACACCCGCCCCCGTCCGGGCCCGCCGCCCCGCCTCAACGCACCGCTGCCCGCCCGCTCCCCGGCCCGCCGCGCCGAACCCTGGTGGCTGCGCCATCCGCGCCGCGCCATGGCCCGCGGCTTCCGCCCGCCGCCGTCCTGGGCCGTGCCGGTCCGGCACGTCCTGCCGGACGACGACGGCGGCCGGGACGAGCGGTACGGCCAGGAGGGTCGCGACATCCGGGAGGACCGGGACGGACCGGAGGGGCCCGGCGGGCGGGACGGGCGGGACGGGTCCGGTGCGCCGGACGGGGCCGGTACGCCGGACGGGGCCGGGCGCGCCGTCGCGGCCACGGACGAAGTACGGGCCGCGGCCGCCGCGTTGGGCCGCGAGGTGCTGCCCGCGCTGGCGCTGGTCGCGCCGACGTACGTGGCACGGGGGACGCTCGCCGAGCAGGAGGAGCGGCTCGACGCCCTGCTCGACCAGCTCGCGAAGGCCGGCGCGGCGCACCCCGAGGCGCCGTTCGCGCTCTTCGTGGGCATGCAGTGGTCCTGCGCCGAGGAGGAACGTGAGGCGCTGCGGCGGCTGCGGACGCTGGTGGGCCGGGCCCGGGACCGGCTGCCCCGGCTGCCGGTGTGCGGTCTCTCGCTGCCCGGACCGGGCAAGCCGCGTACGCTCAACGCCGCGATCGAGGTGGCCGAGGCGCTCGGCTGCGTGGGCGTGGGCTGGGTCGACGACGACGTGACGCTCGCCGAGGGCTGTCTGGCCCGGCTGGTGCGCGACTTCCTGGCGGTCGGCTGCCGGGGCGCGATGGGCGCCACGAAGGTGCCGCACACCAAGGAGTTCGCCACCTCGCGGCTGCTGGCCCGCGCCAAGGCCGTCGCGGCGCCCGCGACCGCCTACCCGCACGGCTGCTGCATCCTGGTCGCCACCGACGTGGTGTCCGGCGGTCTGCCGGGCCGCTATGTCTCCGACGACGGCTACGTCTGCTTCCGCCTGCTCGACCCGGACCTGCCCGATCCGCTGGCCCGGCTGCGGCTGGTGCCGGACGCCCGCTGCCACTACTTCGTCGCCGGGCCGGCGGGCGAGACCCGCCGCCGGATCCGCCGGCTGCTGCTCAACCACCTCGTGGACCTCGCCGACTGGCCGCTGCCGGTGGCCCGGTACTACTTCCGGCACGTCCTGTTCTCCGGACTGTGGCCGCTGACCGCCTTCGACGGTTCCCGCGGGCTGCGGCACGGCGTGCGCAAGGCGGCCATCAAGTGGCTGTACTTCGCGTGGTTCGCGGGCGTGGGCGCCGAACTGTACCTGCGCGGGCTGGCCGGCCGGCCGCTGCGCCGCATCGAGTGGGCCCCGTACTCGGCGGTCCGCACCCCCTCCCCCGCTGACCAGGAGCGCCGATGAAGGTACTGTCCCTGCACTCCGCCGGTCATGACACCGGCGTCGGCTACTTCGAGGACGGCCGGCTCGCGTTCGCCGTCGAGACCGAACGGCTCACCCGGGTCAAGCACGACCACCGCAGCGACATCGCCCTGCGCCATGTGCTGTCCCAGCCGGGTGTGGACGCGGACGGGATCGCACTGGTCGCGGTGAGCACACCGGTGCGCAGCGCGCTGCTGAAGATCCCCGACCTGGACGAGGCGATGCGGCGCATCGGCGCGGGGGCGCCGCACCACCGCACGGTGTGCGATCTGCTGGGGCGGCGGGTGGAGTGCGTGGTCGTCACCCACGAGGTGTCGCACGCCGCGCTGGCCGCGCACTACGCCGGGCACGAGGACGGCACCCTGGTCCTGGTCAACGAGGGCCGCGGCCAGCTGACCCGCAGCTCCCTGTTCCGGGTGGACGGCACCCGACTGACCTGGGTCGCCAAGGATCCGCTGCCCTGGTACGGCAACGGCTTCGGCTGGACGGCCATCGGCCATCTGCTGGGCTTCGGCAAGAGCCCGAGCGTGGCCGGCAAGGTGATGGCGCTGGGCGGCTACGGCAGTCCCGATCCGGCCGTGCGCGAGCAGTTGGCGGCCGTCGACCCGCGCGTGATGCACGATCTGGGCCTGGCCGAGGAGGTACGGGCCCGGCTCGCGCTGCGGCCCGAGTTCGCCCCGGAGTTCGAGACGGCCGCCCATGTGGTGGCCACCTTCCAGGAGTTGTTCACCGAGGCCGTGCACGCGGTCCTGGACCGGTACGCCACCCGTACCGCGACCGGCGTCGGCCCGCTGGCGCTGGGCGGTGGCTGCGCCCTGAACATCGTCGCCAACTCGGCGCTGCGCACCTCCTTCGGGCGGGACCTCGCCATCCCGCCCGCCTGCGGCGACGCGGGCCATCTGGCGGGGGCCGGGGTGTACGCGCTCACCTATGTGCTCGGGCAGCGGCCGGACCCGATCGGCGTCTACGGCAACGGCACCGGCGAAGCCCGCTCCGATGTCCTGGACGCGCTGGGCGCCGCGGGTCTGACACCCCGGGAGTACGACGCCGGGGCCGTGGTGCGGGTGCTGGCGGAGGGCGGTGTGGTGGCGTACACGCAGGGCGCCGCCGAACTGGGGCCGCGCGCGCTCGGACACCGCTCCCTGCTGGGCAGTCCGGCCGTGCCCGGGATGCGCAAGCGGATGAGCGAGGAGCTGAAGCGGCGGGAGTGGTACCGGCCGCTGGGCGCGGTGATGCGCGAGGAGCGCTTCGCCGAGCTGTTCCCGGACGCCCACCCCTCGCCGTACATGCTGTTCGAGTATCCGCTGCCGGAGGGGACCGCGCCCGAGGCCCGGCATGTCAACGGCACCTGCCGCGTCCAGACCCTGGGGCCGGGCGAGCGGCGGCTGCACGGGCTGCTCGCCGCCTTCGAGGCCGCCACCGGGGTGCCCGCGCTGATCAACACGTCCCTGAACGGGCCCGGCCGGGCCATCGCGCACACGGCGGCGCAGGTGCTGGAGGACTTCGCGGACAGCGGCGTCGATCTGTATGTCTTCGACGAGGTGATGGCCCACCGGGACGGATCCCGGTAGGCCGTCGCCGCGCCGCGCACCGCCGTCAGGGCGCCGTGTGCAGGGGGAGCAGCCGGTCCAGGACGTCGGTGGTGTACAGCTCGGTCACCGCCTCCAGACCGAGGGCGGCCGGCTGTTCCCGCACCGCGTCCAGGGCGTCGGCCCGCAACTGCCCGAGCAGCGCGGCGACTTCGGCGGCGGGGACGGCGCCGGTGCGCATCAGGTGTCCGAGGTTCCCGGCCCGTTCGCCGTTGCGGTCGTAGTCGGTGAGGTCGTCGGCGATGGTGATGATCGTGCCGAACGCCTCGGCGAAGCGGCGGGCGGGGCCCACCGACCCGGTCGCCCGGCCGCAGATCGCGGCCAGCGACCCGTAGCAGCCGAGGAAGGACGCCCCGTAGGTACTGGCACCGGCCCGCCAGCCGTCGAGGTCGCGGGCGTGGTGGCTCTTGACGCGGATCTGGCCGGTGCACACGGTGGTGAAGTCGTGCTCCAGGAGGTCGGTGACGGACCGGGGGTCCTCGGCGAGGGCGCACATCTCCCGCACCGCCGTCAGATGCAGGTGCAGGCACAGGCAGGCGAGTTCGACGCGGTTCAGTCCGGTGTCGTCGTCCATGAGGTCGTCGAGCAGCTTCATGGCGACGATGTCCGACACGAGGGCGCGGGCGACCCGGGCGCGCAGCGCCGGGTCGCCGATCCACTCGGTCAGGAAGTGCGGCACCCGCAGATAGAGCCGCAACGCGGCGGTGTGGGCGACGAGTCCGGGCGATCCGCCGTTGCGGGCGACGAAGTCCGTCACATGGTCGCGGTTGGCGGACTCGGTGGCGAGCATGGCGGTGGTGTACGTGTCCGGCAGGGCCAGGGTCACCGGGTGCCTCCCGCCATCTCGGTGAGGGTGGTGCGCCAGTCGAGGTGTTCCAGCGCCCCGGCGAAGCCCACGTAGTCGGCGCCCGCCTCCAGATAGGCGTCGACCTGTTCGCGGCGGCGGACGTTGCCGCTGACGAAGAGGATCTGGCCGGGGTCGAGCCGGTCGCGGAAGCGGCGTACCACCTCGGCCGGCACCCGTGCGTGGCGCGAGTACAGGTAGACCAGGTGGAAGCCGAAGCTGCGGGTGACCGCGATGTGCCGGTCGATCTGCTCGGTGCCCGCGGTGGCGACCGGCACGGTGCCGAGCAGGTCGCCGGTCCTGCGGTCCTCGCCGAAGGTGAGGGCGACGGTGAGCAGCAGTTCGGGCCAGTCGGCGCGCTCCGCCCGGCCGGGCAGGGCGGCGACGGTCTCCAGGCAGCTCTTCCAGACGTAGTAGTCGTCGCGGGAGCCGAGCAGAGCCGGGAGCAGCACGGCGTCGGCGCCGCGGGCCAGCGGGAAGCCGAGGCCCTTGCGCGGCGGGAAGTGCAGCAGCACCGGAAGGGAGCTGGCCTCCTTGATCGCCGCGATGTAGGGGTCCATACGGGTCTCGAAGGACTCGTAGTCGGTGCTGGCCAGGATGAGGGCGGGAAAGCCCAGGTCGTCGAGGACCTTGGCCTTCTCCACGGCCTCCTCCTGGGGCACCTTGAACGGGTCGATGATGTGCACCGGTCCGCGGGCGTGACCGCGCAGCCGGGTGAGGACGTCCCCCGGGCCGAGCAGTGGTGGCGCCGTGCGGACGGTGTCGTGCGGGACCGGATGCGGTGTGGTGTTCACCGGCCTTACCCCCTTGTCGTCCGGTCGTGGGTCCGGTCGCCGGGTGCGCCCGGCGCCGTCACGCGCGGGGCGCGTGGTCCGGCCGCCGCGGGGCCGGCGGGGCGACGGCGGCACCGGCTCTGGCCAGTGCGGCGACGACGGACGCGGTGGTGTAGAGCGCGTTGTTGTCCAGGACCAGGGAGCCGAGGGCGGCCTTGCCGCGGCGGCCGCGCTCCCAGCGCTCGCGTGCGTCGGGGTCGCGTTCGGTGGGGCCGGGGACCCGGCACCAGGCGGAGGGCCGCCAACTGCCGTCCGCTCTCTGGCTCGCCGTCAGGTACTCCACCGCCCGGTGTCCGGCCTCCGCCGTCGCGGCCCCGGCCCCGGCGGTGACGGCGCGCAGCGCGAAGGCGGTGGCGAAGGCGGAGCCCCGGGGTTCCTGCGCGGTGCGCACGGCGCCGTCCGGGCCGATGCGCCGCGCGGCCCAGCGGGCGGCGTGGCGTGCGTAGGGGCTGGGCGGTCGGGGCCGGCCGGCGGTGAGCGCCTCGGCGGCCAGGGCCGTGGGGTACTCGCGGTCGGGCCACCAGTAGGCGGGCCAGGCGCCGTCGGGGCGCTGGATGCGGCGGAGCCGGTCCAGGAGCCGTTCGCGCACCGGCAGTCCGCGCAGTCCGGCGGCCGCGGCGGTCACACAGGGGTGGCTCGCGTACCAGGCGTCCCAGCGGGGCGCCACGCGTTCCAGGAAGGGCTGGGCGATCTCGGGCAGATAGCTGGAGACGCCGTCGTCGGGCTGGCGGTGGGCGGCCACGAAGCGGTACCCCTCAGCAGCGCGGGGGTCGTCGTCCTCGCCGAGCGCCTCGGCCAGGCGCAGGACCCAGGAGGTGATGTCGGCGTCGCCGGGCACCTTCGGGCAGTAGCCCCAGCCGTCCGAGGGGCCGCGGGAGCCGCGCAGCAGCCGCCACGCCCCGGCCGCCGCCTCGCGTGCGGGTCCTTCGGGCAATTCCGCCAGTGAGGCGCCGACGAAGGCGGTGGCCCAGAATTGTCCGGGGCCGCGGACTTCGTAGTCGTTCCACCAGCCGTTCTCGTCGCGGGCCGACCGGAGGAATTCGGTGGCCGCCGACAGGGCCTGCCGCACCGGTTCATCGAGAGGTAATCGCTGAGCGCCGTTCACGTACTCTCCTTTCCGCGGAGAGGCGACGAGCCGGGCCACCGAGCCGGCGCGCGCTCATGCGGCGGCGGCCGGAGGATTTCCCGATCCTACACGCGTTCGTTTGGTCGAGGTAGGGCCGGATTTTCCCGGGCGGAAACGCACCGGCGGTGCCGGGCCGGGAGCGTACCGGCCCGGCACCGCCGAGGTGAACACCGCGCGCGGGGTCTTCACACGAATTGCATGTGGGCGCGCCTGCGCAGTCGTACGGACATCACCGTGCCGCTCGCCACCGCGAGCAGCGCCGCCACGACGAGGGCGTGCACGGTTCCGGAGGTGAGGGAGCCGTCGGCCGCGCCGTCCACGGCGTAGGTGATGATCTCCCGGGTGGACCAGAAGGGCAGCGCCTTCGCTGAGCTCTTGGCCGGGTCGATCACCATCTGGGCGCCGATGACGCAGATCAGCAGCAGGGTCCCTTCCAGGTCCCGGGGCACGGCCAGGCCGAGCAGCAGTCCGAGCGGGACCGCGACCAGGGTGGTCAGGGCCAGTTCGGCGGCCACGGCCTGCGGGTGCGCCACGTGCTGGTCGGTGGTCACGACGACGGCGTACAGCGCGGAGACGAGCAGTCCGGCGACGGTCAGCGCGAGGGTGCGGCCCAGGAAGAGGTGGCGGGGCCGGAAGCCGGACAGGGCGAGGCGGGGGGCGAGCTGACGGCCGGTCACCGCCGAGAACAGGGCGGCGGTGCTGACGGCGAAGCCGACGCCGAGGCTGGCGAACCGGATGGCCTGCCCGGCCTGGTCGTGCCGGCCGAGGTAGAACACCAGCGGCACCAGCAGGAGCAGCCCCAGGACGCCGCGGCGGCGCAGCAGTTCGCGCAGCGTCATCTCGGCCATGCGCAGGGTGCGGATCACCGGCGGGCCCCCCGGGTCGCGGGGGTGAGGTCCAGGACGTGGTCGACCTGGTCGAGCTGGTGGAGCAGGTGGGTGACGACGACGACCGCCCGGCCCTCCTCGCGCCAGCGCCACACGTTCTGCCAGAAGTCGACGTAGGAGCCGCGGTCGAAGCCCTGGTAGGGCTCGTCGAGCAGCAGGACCTCGGGGTCGGCGAGCGCGGACAGGACGACGTTGAGTTTCTGCCGGGTGCCGCCGGAGAGGTCCTTGGCGAGGGTGGTGCGGGCCACCGGCCAGTCCAGCCGGGCGGCGAGTTCGCGGCCGCGCCGGTCGGCGTCGGGGCGGCTCATCGCGGCGCCCGCGCCGAAGAGGGTGAAGTGCTCGCGCGGTGTGAGGAAGTCCATGACACCGGCGTCCTGCGGGCAGTAGCCGAGCCGTCCCGCGACGGTGACCCGTCCCTTGTCCGGACGGACGAGTCCGGCGCAGATCTTCAGCAGCGTGGACTTGCCCGCCCCGTTGCTGCCGACGACCGCCGCGACCTCGCCGGCCCGGACCGCCAGATCGACGCCGTCCAGGACGCTGCGGCGGCCGTAGCGCTTCACGATGCCGCGCGCGTGCAGCAGGACGTCGCGTCCGGCGTCGCCGGACGCGCCCGCTAACCGCTGTGCGGCGCTCGGTGCGTACTCCATGGATGTCACCCTCCTGCCGTCGCCCGCGGCGCGTGGCGCGGAACTCGGGCCTGTGTGCTGGTGGTTGCGGGGCCCGCGGCCGGCCGGGACCGGGCCGCCGGATGCCGGACGGCCAGTGTGCCGCACCCGGCCCCTCCGGCCCGCCGCAGGGGCGCCGGAACCGGGCGAACAGGTCCGCCGCCGCGGCCTCCGCCGTACCCACGCGCCACTTCTTCGTCCCCCGTATCGCGTGCCCCGGGTAAAAATCATCCGGGCCTTTTTCGGTCGTTCTCTTGATCCGTTCCCTGCATTTCCGTCGGCCGTCCCATGGAATTCGGCCAGGGGTCCGCCGGGTGTTCCGGCGGCTGTCCGGCGAATTCACCGGACGCACACAACCGCACCACGGCCATTTCGGCCAGAGCACCTCCCGCCGGAGTGCGCGGGACACCCGCTCTTGTGATCAGTCGGCGGCGCTGGTTAGCGTACGCCCGTCGCCCCGGCGAAATCCGCCGTATTCCCCGCGTGGTGCGGCGGTCGTGAAATCCACTCCTTCTCGCCCGGCGGGACGTGGATCCGGCGAAGGGACGGGTATGCCTGGGGGCATCGAGGACGGCCGCCTGTGGTGGCAGCGTGCGGTGGCCCGCGGATTCGATCCCGTGCCCGCGCCCGACGGGCCGGTGGCGCTGGTGCGCGGCGGCCGGGTGCTGCCCGGTCCCGAGGCGCCGGCCGCGCTGCCCGCCGGCGGGCTCGGGGTGCTGCTGCCCACCTATGTCGCCCGCTGCGGCCCGGACGAACAGCGCACGGCGCTGCGGCACTTGCTGGCCGCGCTCGCCGAAGTCCGCGCGGCCCGCCCGGAGCTGCCGCTGACGCTCTGGCTCGGGATGCAGTACGGCCCGGGAGAACTGGCCGAGGCCGTGCGCCGGTTGCGCGAGCTGACCGGCCCCGGGGCCGGGGACGAGACCGGGGCCGTGCGGGCGGACGCGACCGCGCCCGCCCCGCCGGACGTGGTCGGCTTCGCGCTGCCGGGTCCCGGGAAGATCCGCACCGTCAACGCGGCGCTGCGGCTGGCCCGGCCGCTGGGGCACACGGGCTGGCTGTGGACCGACGACGACGTACGGCTGGCGCCGGGGTGTCTGGTCCGGCTCGTCGACCGCTTCCTGGAGCGCGGCGCCACCGGCGCCGTCGGCGCGCACCTGTCCGCCCTGCCGCGCGCCTCGGCCGCCGCCCTCACCATGGACCGCGTCTCCCGGGTGACGGCGCCGCCCGCGCCGTATCCGGCGGCGGCCTGCATGCTCGTGGCCGCCGGCGTCCTGGCCGGGGGCATCCCGGCCCGCCGGCTCGCGGACGACGGCCATGTGCTCTTCGCCCTCCTGGACCCGGCCGCGCCCGATCCGTGGCACGACCTGGAGGTGCTGCCCGAGGCGCGGGGCTCCTTCTACCGGGTGGGCCGCGCCCACGACACGCTGCGGCGGCTGCGCCGCTCCCTGTACAGCCATGTGACCTGCACGGCCGACCACCCGTGGCCCGCCGCCCGCGTCTACCTCACCGAGGTCCTCTTCCACGGCCTGTGGCCGCTGGCGCCCTGGGACGGCTCCGGCGGACGGGTGCGGGGCGCCAAGCGGTGGGCCGTCAAGGCGGTGCAGGCGGCCTGGTTCTGCTCGGTCGCCGCGGGCCTGGCCGTCCGCGGCGCCCTGGGCCGCCCGCTGCGGCACGTGCCGTGGGGCGACGACGGCGACTTCCGCAGCCCGGCGGCCGAGGGGCGGCCCGGGGCCGTACCGGCGGCCGGGCACTGACACAGCACGGCCGCGCGGCGCGGCCCGGGAAGGAGACTGCGGTGCGGGCAACGGCACAGGGGGATCCGGCGGTGACCGTCATCCTGCCGCACTACGACTGCGCGGCCTATCTGGGCGCCGCCGTCGCCTCGGTCCTCGGCCAGGACCGGCCCGATCTGCGGCTGGTCGTGGTCGACGACTGCACGCCCGGCGAGAGCTGGACCGAGGCGCTGCGCCCGTACACCGGCGACCCCCGCCTCCACGTCCTGCGCGCCTCCCGCAACGTCGGGCATCTGCGCCTGAAGAACGAGGTGCTGCGCCGGGTGGACACCCCCTACGTGGCCTTCCAGGACGCCGACGACATCAGCATGCCGGACCGGCTGCGCCACCAACTGGCCCTGCTGGAACGGGACCGGGCCGACCTGGTCGGCTGCGCCTACGAGTACATCGACGCCGAGGGACACGGCTCGGGGCGGCGCCGGATGCCCCGCAACGGCAACCTGTGGCTGCGGCTGGGCCGCTCGACCGTCCTGCTGCACCCCTCCAGCGTGGTGCGCCGCGAGGTACTCGAACGGCTCGGCGGCTTCGACGGCACCGTGCGGCTGGGCGCCGACACCGACTTCCATCTCCGGGCGGCCCGGCTGTTCCGGCTGCGCAGCGTGCGCCGTGTCCTGTACCGCTACCGGATCTGGCCCGACTCCCTGACCCAGGCGCCGGACACCGGGTTCGGCTCCGCGCGGCGCCGGGCCTACACCGAGGCCATGAACGCGCAGGAGGCCCGCCGCCGCGCCGCCCGCACCCGCGAGGAACTGCTGCCGCTGCTGGTCGCCCCGCCCAACGACGTCGAGTTCACCCTGCACCCGGTGGCACCGGCCGGATGAGCACACGGACGAGCACCGTGAGCGCGGCGGACTTCACCGTGGTCGTGGCGGCGCCCGAGGGCGACGCCGAGCCCGCCCTGCGGTCCGTGGCCCGGCAGTCGCCGCCGCCCGCCGCGGTCGTCCTGGTCACCGGGGGCGGCCCGGAGCCGGAAAAGGGCGAGGTGCGCCCGGTCCGCGCGGCCCCCGGTGCGGCGGGCGACGCCTGTACGGCGGCGGCCCGCGCGGCGCGCACACCGTACGTGGCGTTCCTCCAGGGCCGGGACGAGGTGCTGCCGGGCTGGCTGGAGCATCTGGCGCGGGCGGCGGCCGAGGACGCGGCCCTGATCGAGTGCGGTGTGCTGCGGCTGCGGGAGAGCGGTCTGATCGACGGCATCGCGCTGCCGCCGGACGTGCCGGGCGGGGCCGATGTCGCCTACGCGGTGCGCCGCGCCCTGCTCGGCGAGTCGGACGGGGCGGTGCGCGGCGGCGGCCGGTACACGAGGGTCACCGTGCCCCGGCTGCTGGTGCGCCGCCGCACCGGCGAGGGCGCGGCCACGGGTGCCGCGGCCCGTGCCGCGCGCGCCGACGTCCTGCGCGCACTGTCCCCGGCCGCGCGCGCCGCCGAAGCGGACATCGAGCCGCCCCGGCCGGGCCGCCGCCCCGAACTGGTCTCGGTCGTGCTCCCGGTGCGCGACGGCGCGCTCACACTCCCCGCCCAGCTGGACGCCCTCGGCCGCCAGACGTACCAAGGGCCCTGGGAGGTCGTCGTCGTCGACAACGGCTCGGTGGACGGCACCCGCGAGGTGGCCCGCGCGGCGCGTGCGGTGCTGCCCGCGCTGCGGATCGTGGACGCCCGCGACCGGGCGGGCGAGAGCTACGCCCGCAACCGCGGGATCGCCGAGGCGCGCGGCGATCTGGTCGCCTTCTGCGACGCCGACGACGTGGCCGCCGAGGGCTGGCTCGCGGCGCTGGCCGCGGCGGCGCCGGACGCCGCGCTGATCGGCGGCAGCCTGGACACCGCCCTGCTCAGCCCCGCCCACGCCGACGAGCAGCCGCTGCCGATGACCGCGCAGACCGACTTCCTGCCCTTCGCGCGCGGCGCCAACTGCGCGGCGTGGAAGGAGGTGCTGGACGCCGTCGGCGGCTGGGACGAGCACTATGTGGGCGGCGGCGAGGACATGGACCTGTCGTGGCGGGCCCGGTTGTCCCACCACCGGCTCGGCTACGCCCCCGACGCCCGGATGCACTACCGGCTGCGCGGTGAACTGTCCTCCCTGGCCCGGCAGAAGTGGAACTACGGCCGCTCCGGCGCCCGTCTGTACGACGCCTACCGGCACGCCGGGTTCCGGCGCCGCGACGGCGCCACGGTCCTGATGAACTGGTCCTGGCTGCTGCTGCACTCCCCCGACCTCGCCCGCTCCCCCGCCCTGCGCCGCCGCTGGGTCCGCTACGGCGCCCGGCTCGCGGGCTTCCTGGCGGGCAGTGTGGAGCAGGGGGTCGCCTATCTGTGAGCGCGGGGGCGGGCCCGGCTGCTCAGGTGCCGGGGGCGCCCTGCCGGGCCGTGTCGATCAGGGCGCGCAGACAGGCCATGAACTGGCGGTGCGTGCCGCCGTCGTCCTCGCTCTGGAGGATGGTCGCGAAGTACTGGCTGAGGGCGGCCCCCACGGCGGCGCCGACGACCGCGTTCATCGGGTGGTCGGCGGGCAGCCCGGTGGCGGCGGTCAGCGCGGGGCCCGTGATGCGTACGGCCTCGGTGATCTGGCTGCTGCCGTGCGCCCGGAGCGCCGGGTTGGCCTCGTACATCGCGGTGAGCAGCGTGACGAGTTCCGGGTCCAGGGCGTCGGCCTCGCCCAGCAGCCAGGTGTCGACGACGTCGAGGAACCCGGAGTCGGGCCGGTCCTTGAAGACGGTGGTGAGCCGGGCCGCGACCTCGTCGGGCACGGACAGGGCGATGTCGTGCTTGGAGGGGAAGTACAGGGAGACCGTCCGGGGTGCGACGTCGGCCGCCTCGGCGATGTCGGCGATGGTCGTGCCGTCGTAGCCCTGCTCGGCGAACAGGCGCATGCCCGAGCGCCTGATGGCCTCCCGCCGTCTCGCCTTGCTGCGCTCCCGGTGGGACGCCCTCGTCTCGCCGCTCATGGCCGTAGCGTAGTCGTAGCGGCGGCGCGGGCGGCCGGGCGCCGGGCGCCACCGGTGCGGTCCGGCGGGCGGGACCCGCGCGGCGCGGCGGCCGGCGGTGCCGCCCGCCGCCGCGCCGCGCGGCGCTCCCGCCCGCTACTCCTCCGGAGCGATCCGGGCACCGGAGTCGCGATCGGTCACGAGGATCGCCTCCATGGGGCAGGACTCGGCCGCGTCGACCAGTTCCGGCGCGGGCGCGGTGATCTCCGCCTCCGGGTGCGAGGCGCCGTCGCGGATCCGGAAGCGCCCGGGTGCGACGCCCGCGCAGATGCCGGTGGCCATGCACGCCTTCTCGTCGACCCGCACCCGCCATGCCTCCTCGTCCGGTCCCGGGGCCGGTGCCGGTGCGCCGCGCGACCGCAGGCCGTCCCGGGCGGTCATGACGGGTCCCAGGTCACGAGCATCTTCTGCAGGCCCTTCACCCCGGCGCCCGTCTTCCACACGAAGTCCTCGCCGGTGTCGGCCGGGCGCAGGCCGGGCAGCCGTCCCAGCAGGGTGCGCAGGGCCACCTGTAGCTCCATACGCGCCAGTTGGGCGCCCAGGCAGTGGTGGGGGCCGTGGCCGAAGCCGACGTGCGACGCCTCCTGGCGGGTGAGGTCGAGCCGCTCGGGACAGCTGTAGACGGCGGTGTCGCGGTTGGCGGACGCGTTGGAGGCGACGACCGGTTCGCCCGCGCGCACCACGCCGCCGCTCAGCTCGACGTCCTCCAGGGCGTAGCGGGCGACACCGCCGCTGCCCAGGGGCACGAACCGCATCAGCTCCTCCACCGCCTGCGGCACGAGGTCCAGGTCGGCGCGGAGCCGGGCCAGCTCGGCGGGGTGCTCGAACAGCGTGTACACGAAGTTGGGGATCTGGCTGGCGGTGGTCTCGTGCCCGGCGACCAGGACGCTGACGCCCATGGCGACCAGCTCCTCCTCGGAGAGCCGGTCCTGCTCGTCCCGCGCCGCCACCATCACGCCGAGCAGGTCGTCGCTGGGCTCCTTGCGCCGCTCGGCGACCAGCGCGGCCATGTAGTCGGACAGCTCGTCGGCGTAGCGCTCGACCTCTTCGGGGGTGAAGCGCGTGGTCGACAGCAGGGCGTCCGACCAGAGGCGGAACCGGGTGCGGTCCTCGACGGGCACGCCGAGCAGTTCGCAGATGACCGTGACGGGCAGCGGGAGCGCGAAGTCGGCCACCAGGTCGGCGGGCGCGCCGCGTCCGGTCATCGCGTCGACGAGCCCGTCGGAGATCGTCTGGGCCCGTGCCCGCAGCGCCTCGACGCGGCGCGCGGTGAACGCCTTGGCGACCACCCGCCGCAGCCGGGTGTGCTCGGGCGGGTCGAACGCCAGGATGTTGCCGGGCAGACCGCGGTGGTAGCGCGTCCTGGGCTCGTCCCGGGCCGTCGCCTCGGCCCGGCTGAACCGGGCGTCGCCCAGGACGGTCTTCACGTCCTCGTACCGGGTCACCAGCCAGGCGGGCTCGCCGTGGGCCAGGCGCACCGGGCACAGCGGCTCGCTCTCGCGCAGTTCCTCGAAGCGCGGCTCGATGAGCAGTTCGTCGGTCTCCTGGAAGGGGAACGGGTGAGGATCGCTGATGGCCATGAGGTGCCGCCTCTCGTGGGGGAAACCATCTGCAAGGGCTCTCCGCACGGGCGCGGGGGCGGTGGTCCCGCCCGTTGTACGCGTCCTGTCGTGCCTGGTCGTACGCGGTCCGGGCGGGGCGCCCTGTCCGCCCCGCGGCCGCCCGGAGCATCACATTTCGTCCTTGTTCGACCGTAGGCAATCGTGCAGACGGATGCAATATTGCTTTCGGACGCATCTTGGTTGGCCGTATCCGGACCGGTGGGCCGCCGCGGTGTCCGGAGACCGACGGCGGCGGGCGCGCCTTCGGCACGTAGGGTGTGCGGATCCGATCGAACGAGAACAGGCGGCCGGGCGGCCCGTCCGCGGCGTGTCCCGAGGACCGTCGCGGGCGCCGGGGAAGCGGGAGCGACGTGACCGAGACCGAGACCAGGGCCGAGACCGCCACCGCGCCGGCCCCCCTGCTCCTGGACGACGGCCGGCCCGCCGCCGCTGCCTGGTCCCTCGACCCGGCCCTGCTGCACCTCAACCACGGCTCCTTCGGCGCGGTCCCGCTCGTCGCGCAGGAGCGGCAGAGCGCGCTGCGGGCCGAGATGGAGCGGGCGCCCGTCGTGTGGTTCCCGCGCCTGCCCGGACGGATCGCCGCCGCCCGGGGCGCGATCGCCGGCCATCTGCGCACCGACGCCGCGGACCTCGCGCTGGTGCCGAACGCCAGCGCGGGCGCCAGCGTCGTCTACGCGGCCCTGGCCGAGCGCCCCGGCGGGGACGTCGTCGTCACCGACCACGGCTACGGCGCCGTCACCATGGGAGCCGAACGCCTCGCCCGCCGCTGGGGCCGCCGGGTGCGCACCGTCCGGGTGCCGCTGGCCGCCGGTGCCGAGCAGGCGTACGAGGCGATCATGGCCGAGGTCGACGACGGCGTCGCGCTGGTGGTGCTGGACCAGATCACCTCCGCGACGGCGCGCGGGATGCCGGTGGAGCGGACCGGGGCGGAGCTGGCCCGGCGGGGCGTGACGCTGCTCGTGGACGGCGCGCACGCGCCCGGTCTGCTCGCCGCCCCGCTGGACGGGCTGGTCTGCGACGCCTGGGTCGGCAACCTCCACAAGTGGGGCTGCGCGCCGCGCGGTACGGCGGCGCTGGTCGCCCGCGGTCCGCTGCGCGACCGCCTCCGTCCGCTGATCGACTCCTGGGCCGCGCACGAGCCGTTCCCGGACCGCTTCGACCAGCAGGGCACCCTGGACGCCACCGGACCGCTCGCCGCGCCCGTCGCGCTGGACTTCGTCGAGCGCACCTGGGGCTGGGCGGCGGCCCGCCGCTACATGGACGAACTCGCGGAGTACGGCGCCCGGGTGATCGGCGCCGCGTTCGCCGGATCCGCGGCCGGGGTGCCGAGCGCCGACGTCGGCATGCCCGTGCCCGGCATGCGCCTGGTCAGACTGCCCGAGCCGCTGGGCACCAGCCGGCTCGCGGCGGACGCCCTGCGCGACCGGGCCCCCGCCGAACTGGGCGCGGAGACGGCCTTCACCAGCTTCGACGGCGTCGGGTACCTGCGGGTGTCGGCGCACGTCTACAACACCCCGGCCGACTACGACCGCTTCGCCGAGTCCTGTGTGCCGGTGGTGCGCGCATGGGCGCGGCGGGCCCCGGCACGGAGCTGACCGGCCCTGCCGCACGGGCCGCCCGGCGCCGGACGCGGGGCGCGCCTGGTCACAGGGACGGGCGGCCCCGGCGGAAAAAGATCGATCCGGGGCGCCGGCCGTGCAACCCGGGCCGCGCGCGGCACGTCTTCCCGGTCGATCGCGAAGCGGCGGCCGTGGGGGCCGTCCGCCGGTCCGCACGGACCGCCAGGTCGGGCGATCGGTTCAGGGGGATCCCGTCATGCGTTTCCGTTCCTTCAGGTTCCCGGGCAGCTCCGCGGGCGTGCGCGGCGCCGCGGCCGTCACCGCGCTCCTCGCGGCGGGCACGCTGCTGGCCGGTGCGGGCCAGGCCGCCGCGGTCAGGGGCGGCGGTCCGGCCAAGGCCGCGGACCAGCCGTACACCATGCTCATCGAGCTGAACGGACAGCAGTTCTGCGGCGGCACCCTCGTGGCACCGACCAAGGTGCTCACCGCCGGGCACTGCGTCCAGGACGCCGGGAAGCTCTCCGCGCTGCGGGTGATCGGCGGCCGGACGCAGGTGAACGGCACCGACGGCACCGTACGGCGGGTGAAGTCCGCGCGGATGGACGCGCACTACACCTCCCCCGGCCTCGCCCACGACGCGGCCGTGCTCACGCTGGACCGGGCGATGCCCTACCGGCCGATCCCGGTGGCCGGGCCGCGCGACGCCGCGCTGGTCGCCTCCGGCAGGAAGGCGCTCGTGCTGGGCTGGGGGCGCACCGGCCCCGGCGTCTCGGCGACCCGGCTGAAGCAGACGCAGCTGGTCCTCTCCCCGCTCACCGGCTGCCGCCCCTACACCGACGAGGACACCGACCCCGGGGCGATGCTGTGCGGGACGCCCCGGCGCGGCACCGCCGACAGCGTGTGTCCGGGCGACTCCGGCGGTCCGCTGGTCAGCGGCGGCAAGGTGGTGGGCATCGTGTCGGCGGGCAACAAGTACTGCGACGGCCAGTACCCGGTGTCGGTCTTCGTCCGCACCGACTCGGTCGCGGCCGGGCTCAGACTGAAGACCGCCTGACCCAGGACGTCCCGAGCCGGGTGGACCCCTCGCCCCCCTTCGAGGGGTCCACCCCCCCCCAACTCCCTTACGCGCTCTGGCGTTTCACCGCGCGCAGGGGCACGCTTGCGCGCGGTGTGCCGCAGGGGCACTCCGGTGACGAAGGCGGGGCGAATGAGACCGATCAGCCGTAGGGGCTTCGTGGGGTTCGGCGCGACCGTGGCGGCGGGCGTGGCGCTCGGCGCCGGCCAGCGCCCGGCGTACGCGGCCGGGCGGGCGGCGACCGGCACCGTCAAGGACGTACGGCACGTGGTGATCCTCATGCAGGAGAACCGCAGCTTCGACCACTACTTCGGGCGGCTGAAAGGGGTGCGCGGCTTCGACGACCGCAGCGGAGTGCCGCTGCCCGGCGACCGCTCGGTCTTCGAGCAGCCAGGCGGCACCGGCCGCCAGTACCCGTGGAAGCTCAGCGCCACCCCCGCGGCGGGCGGCAAGGACGGGGAGACGCTGGCCCAGTGCAGCGGCGACCTGCCGCACTCGTGGACCTCGCAGCACGCGGCGTGGAACAAGGGCCGCATGGACAACTGGGTGGCGGGCGTGGGCAATGTGCGCTCGCTCGGCTATCTGGACCGCACCGACATCCCCTTCCACTACGCGCTCGCCGACGCGTACACGGTCTGCGACGCCTACTTCAGCTCCGCCCTCAGCGCCACCGGTCCCAACCGCACCTACCTGTGGAGCGGCAAGGTCGACGCCGCCAGCTACGACGGCGGCGACGAGACGGGCCTGACCTGGCAGAACTACGCCGAGGCGCTCCAGGCGGCCGGGGTGAGCTGGAAGGTCTACCAGAACGCGCAGGACAACTACGGCGACAACGGCTGCGCCTACTTCAAGAAGTTCACCGACGCCCCGGCCACCGACCCGCTGCATGTGCGGGGCATGTCGTCCGTGCCACGGGTCACCGGCTCCACCCCGGACGACATCGCCGCCGCCATCAAGGCCGACGTGCTCGCCGGCACCCTGCCGCAGGTCTCGTGGGTGGTGCCCAACCAGGCGTTCTCCGAGCACCCGTACTCCACTCCGGGCGACGGGGCGCACTTCGTCCATCTCGTCCACCAGGCGCTGGCCGCCGATCCTGATGTCTTCGACTCCACCGTGCTGTTCCTCAACTACGACGAGAACGACGGCTTCTTCGACCATGTGCCGCCGCCGTCGCCGCCCGCCGGGACCCCCGGTGAGTTCCTGAACGGGGTGCCCTACGGGCTCGGCTTCCGGGTGCCGATGATCGTCGTCTCGCCCTGGACCCGGGGCGGCTGGGTGTCGTCGGAGGTCTTCGACCACACCTCGGTGCTGCGGTTCCTGGAGACCTGGACGGCCGCGCTCGGCACGCCCGCCAAGTGCCCGAACATCAGCGACTGGCGGCGCACCGTCTGCGGGGACCTGACCGGCGTCTTCGACTTCGCCCACCCGGTCACCGGGCCGGTCTCGCTGCCCGCCACGAGCGTCATCGGCTACGCCACCTGCGGCCCGCTGCCCAACCCGGTGCCGACCACCAACTCCCGGCCCGCACAGGAGCCCGGCACCCGCCCGGCCCGCGCGCTGCCGTACCAGCCCAACGGGTACCTGGACCGGTTCGAGTATCTGGCGAACGGCCAGATCCACGCCTGGTGCGTCATGGCCAACCAGGGCGCGCCCGCCACCCGGGCGGCGCACTTCTCCCTCCAGCCGGTGGCCTACCGGGAGTCGACCCCCTGGCAGTACACGGTCGGCGCGGGCGGCACCGCCTCCGACTTCTTCAACATCGGGCCCGCCTACGGCGACGGGAAGTACGACATCGTCATGCTGGGCCCCAACCGCTTCCAGCGGCGCTTCCGGGGCAACGCGACCACGGCCGGCCGGCAGGCCGAGGTCCGCACGCGGTACGCGGTCGAGTCCGGCACCGGCAAGCTCGCCGTCTGGTTCGCGATGACCAACTCCGGTTCCGCGCCGGTGACGTTCACCATCACCTCCGACCACTACCGCGGCGACGGCCCCTGGCGCTACCGGGTCGCCGCCGGGGCCACCACGGAGGACTTCTTCAACGCGGTGGCGTTCCAGAACGGCTGGTACGACTTCACGGTCACCGTCGACTCCGACGCGGCGTGGTCGCGGCGCTTCACCGGTCATCTGGAGACGGGCGCCCCGAGCGTCAGCGGGTGACGCGGGAGTGCGGTCCGTCCCCGGGGACGGACCGCACCGCCGGTCGGCGCCGTGGTCGCCGCTGCCGTCCGCGGCGCGGGCCGCGGCGCGCGCTGCCTCAGCCGCAGCGGCCCGTGGGCCCGGCCCGGGTCACCACGTCCGTCCTCCCGGTCGTCGAGTCCAGCCAGATCACCTGGCTGCCGCCCGGGGCGGAGGCCCCGGTCTGCGCGCCCCGGTTGCAGGACACCCGGCCCAGCCGGGTGCCGGGCGCGCCCGGGGTGCCGTTCGCGGCGAACTGGTAGAGCTTGGGGGTGGATTCGTTGCGGATCACGGTGTCGGGGAGATAGGTGCCGACGACCGCGGCGTCCTCGGAGACCGCCAGGTCGTAGGCGTTCAGGGCGTCGGGGCCGCTGCCCGGACTGAGGTCGGCCACGTCGGAGCCGTCGAGGGCGGCACGGCGCAGCGTCGTCGCGTTCGCGTCCAGGCCCTCGTCGAGCAGCCAGAAGACATGGGTGCCGTTGAGGGCCGTGGGGCCGAGGGACGTGGAGCCGTCGTACCGCTGGACCGCCCGGTCCTCGCCGGTCGCCACGTCCGCGACGCGGGTGGTCCAGGCGTAGGTGGCGGCCAGTCCCACCCGGCTCATGTCCTGGTAGGCGACCTTGCCGTGGCTCACCGAGGACCCGTGCGCGCGGTGGTAGGTGCCGCCGCCGACGGCGTGTTCGTCCTGCGGGTCCTTGAGGCTGAGGTAGACGATGCCGCTGCGGCCGCCGTAGGTGTAGTAGTCGAAGGCCACCACGTCGCCGTCGACGCCCGTCGCGCCGCCCACGCTGCGGCCGTGCCACAGGGTGCGGACCGGGCCGCCGGAGAGCGACCGGGCGAGGATGTCGACGCCGCCCGGTCCGTGCGCCTGCCACACCACGGTCCTGCCGTCGGTGGCGGGTCTGGTGTGGTAGCGGCCGTCGTTGGGGCTCATCAGCCTGGGCTGCCCCTTGCCGTCGGCGCGGCCCGCCCACACCGAGTACGGCTCCGAGCCGTCCTCGTCGGACCTGGACGCCGCCCACCAGCCGCCGCCCGCGCCCAGTTCGGCGCCGGCCGTGTTGATCCGGTCGAACAGCACCCGGCTGTCGTTGCCGAGGGCGAGTTCCCAGCCGGGCACGATGCCGTGGGCGGTGAAGGCGCCCTTGAGCTTCCTCAGTCCCGCCGCGCCGGTGCCGAGGTCCTCGGCGGCGGCGAGCACGGCCGCGCGTCCCTCGGTGAACCCGTCGAGCGGGGTGAGGTACTGGGTGAGCGCCCGGTAGACGATCCGGTCGGTCACGGCGGCGCCCAGCTCGGTGCGGGCGTCCCACAGGGCGCCGCCGAAGATGGTCGAGTTGAGGTGGACGCCGCCGTTGTCGTTGAGGAAGTCCACTCCGACGAACGAGCCGGTGGTGGTGCGGCCGTCGTCGAGGTCGCGGGTCGCGCACGCGCGGGGGCCCTTGGTCCGGCAGAGCCGTTCGCCCAGGAGCCCGGAGTCCGGGTCGCCGGCGGGGATGCCGTACACGGACGCCTCGATGGTGTTGCCGAAGTAGTCCGCGACGGCCTCGTTCAGCGCGCCGGACTGGCCGGCGTACATCAGGTTCGCGGTGTGCGCGATCACGCCGTGCGTCATCTCGTGCCCGACGACGTCCAGGGCGGCGGAGAACGGCAGGTACTCGTCGTCACCGCCGCCGTAGACCATCTTCTGGCCGTCCCAGAAGGCGTTGGCGTACGGCGTTCCGTAGGAACCGGTCACCCCCACCAGGGAGTTGACGGTCATGCCGTGGCCGTCGAGGCTGTCGCGGCCGTGCTCGGCGCGAAAGTAGTCGTAGACCCGCCCGGCGGCCCAGTGCGCGTCCACGGCGCCCGAGGCGGTGGCGTCGGCGCCGAACGCGGGAGCCGGGGAGCTGAACTCCTTGATGCCGTCGGGCCAGCTGCCGCTCGTGTCGGCGACCTCCCTGCCGCGGGCGTCCCAGGTGGACAGCACGCCGTAGTGGTAGTCGTCCTGGGGTATGCGGGTGCTGTCGCGCAGCACATAGGCGCCCTCGGTCTCGTCGTGCTCGATGTCGAGGGGGACCTCGGTCCCGTCGAGCCGGACACCGGTGCCCTTCTCGGCGGCGGCGAGCGGCCGGGGGTCCGGGGCGCGCGGCACCGGACGGGCGGCCGGGCGGGCGGCCGGGCGGGCGGCCGGGCGGGCGGCGCCGAAGGTCTGGACGCCGCTGTACTGGAGGACGGGGTATCCGGCGCGGGCGTCGATGTAGACCTCGCGCACCACGGGCGCGCCGTCCGCCGGACCGGTGCCGCGCACGGTGATGTGCCGGGTGAGGAGGCCGGGGCCGGCGGGCAGGACGACCAGGCCGTGGTCGGTCCCGTGCAGCAGGTCCGCCGGGTCGGTGCCGGGCGCCGCTGCGGGCCGTCCGGCGAAGTGGTGGTCGTCGAGGTCGCCGAGGACCGCGTCCACGGCCCGCTCCACGGCGAGCGCGGAGCCGATGCCGTCGGTGGTGCCGGTGGTCAGCCCCGTGAAGTACTTGCCCGAGGTGCCGGTGACGGTGCGGCGGCCGTCGTGGTTCTCCATCCGGACGACGTACTCGCCGCCCAGGACGGGGACGCCCCGGTGGCGCTGCCGCAGCCGGACGGTCTCCTCGCCGTGGGCGCTGACCGTCCCGCCGGGCACCAGGTCGTGCCGGGCGTCGGGGATCCGGTAGCGGTCCCGCCGCTGGTCCAGGTAGGCGCGGGCGGCGTCCGCCGCGCTGTCCCCGGCGGGTGCCTGCTCGTGGATGCCGCTCACCAGGGCGGGTGTCGACGTGGCCCGTCCGGCGGGTCCTGCCGGGCCCGGCGGCCCCGCGGTTCCGGTCGCCGCGGCGGCGGCCGGGGCCAGCGTGACGACGAGTGCGGCGGCACCGAGCAGTGCCGCCGCACTCGTCCACGGGCCGCCGGGCCGTGTTCTTCCTCCGGCTGCGCGGCCGGTTCTTCTCCCAGGGTGACGCACGGTCTCCCCAACCCCCCTCGTCGGCGGTGCCGTCGGCCGAGCGCCGTCCGGCAGGGCGACATCGAAGCGGCCGGAGGGGCGCGGCATCAACGGGCGGGGTCCGGCGGCGGCGACTTCCGGACGGGGCCGCCGGGTCCGGCCGGGGCTCGGGGGCGGGCCCGGTGAGCTGCTGCTGCACGGGTGCGGGCGGGGAGCTGTCCGGCGGGGCCGGTGCCCCGGCTTTCGACCGGTTCTCGGCGCACCGGGTCAGCTGTGGCTGACGGTGAGTCCGTAGAAGGCGACCCGGGCACCCTTCGTGGTGCTGTCCGAGGAGGACTGGTTGTAGGAACCGGCCTTGAAGTACTGCTTGTACTGCTGGAACGAGGACGGGACGGCGTAGTGCGTGGTGCTGTCGTTCACGGTCAGGTCGATGGTGTCGCCGCCGGTGACGGCGATGGTGTAGCGCCAGGTCCTGCCGGTGGCGACGTGTCCGACCGGGTGGAGGGTCTGGCCTCCCGAGGGGGAGTCCTCGGTGCCGAGGACGATGTCGCCGCCCGCCCGGTAGTACAGCTCCACCAGCGGCTTGGTGGAGCTGCCGCCGCTGCCGAGGTGGATCTGTCCCACGCACACATCGGACGTCACGGAGACCACGCGCAGGGTGGCGCTCAGCCGGTGGGTGCCGCGCAGCGGCCAGTCGGCGGCGCCGCCGCCCCGGTTCATCTCGCGCAGTTCGGAGCGGGCGTAGTGGGAGTTGGGCGTGGTGACGCCCTTCTCGGGGGCCCAGAACGTCATCGCGCCGTCGCGGGTGTCGGTGTAGAAGTACGCGTCCTGGTAGCCGTCGCGCCCCTTCAGGCGCGCGGAGGAGATGGTGGTCGGGGAGCCGGGTGAGCCGACCGGCTCCTGGAGCTGCCAGGTGGACAGGTCGAAGTTGCCGCCGGGCGCGACCTTGGGATCGGCGGCGTCCGCACCGCCCGTGCCGAGGACGGACAGGACGGCGGTGAGCGCCGCGAGGGTCGCGGCGGCGATGGTCCGGGAACGCTGGGACGACGTCATGGGGGTTCCTGCCGAGTGGTGGGGGGAGACGGGGAGTCATGGTGGTTCAGCAGGCTGAACGTTGACCGTGTACGTGGACTTCCGGTGCTCCGGGAACCTAAGGGGCGACACCTGGCCCGTCAAGGCGTGCGGCACGAAGGCTCCTCGGCGCCCGGTCGCCCGGCCCCGCGTTCCGTGCGCCGCGAGCGCGGGCGTAGGCGCAGGCGATCGGGCGTGGGCGTGGGCGACGACCGGGCGCGGGCGCGAGCGATCGGGCGTTGGCGCATCGACGACAGTCGCGCGCCCATCGGGAGCACCGAGCGCCCGTTCCGGCACCCGAGCGCCCCGCTCGGCGCCGTGTGCGCCGCACGGGAGGCACTTGGTACAGGCCAAAGTGCGCCGGGGTGGACGCCGGGACTCCAGCACCCCCCTCTCCCCTCCCGGCCATGCGTCACCGTGCCGGTACGGTGCGTGTTCGATCCATGAGAGATACACGCACGCATCCCCCACGATTCCTTCACTGATCGCGCACCTTCGGCCAGCGGGCGTTCCGGGCGCCTCGCCAGGGGCAGACGTGGCGCCCGCCGCGTGCCTAGCCTCCCGGGCCATGCGATCACCTCTGATGCGCCGCTTCGGCCTCGCCACGGTCCTCGGTCTCGCCCTCGCCGTCTTCGGCCTCGCCCCCAGCGCGAACGCCGATCCCGCGCCGGCCTCCCTGACGTTCGCCACCGACACCGCCTCCACCACGCCCGGTGGCACGGTCCAGCTGTCCATGACGCTGACCAACAACAAGACGTACGACGTCCTCTTCGTCCATCAGACGATCGACCCCACCTGGCTGACCACCCAGCGCCCGGACCTCAAGTACAGCTTCACCGGGTGCAGCCTCGCCACGGCCACCGGCAGCACGCCCTGTTCCGGCACCGGACCGGCCGACCTGGGCGGCAACTACGGCGCCACCGTCCCGCCGGGTCAGAGCCGCACCGTCACCCTCACCCTCCAGGTCGCCGCGGACTCGGGCTGCAACGGCGACATCGGCTTCTACTCGTACTACTACGCCGAGTTCAGCGACGGCACCAACAGCAGCGGCGGGCCCGTCTACACGCCCGAGACACGAGTGAACTGCGCCTGACGCCCCGCCGCGGGGACCGGATTTCGGCCCGGGGCGAAGCGGGCGCCGCGACCCGGATGCGCGGCGCGCGGACCGGCGGGCCTGACCCGGCCGCCGGTCCGGGCGCCGCCCGCCACCTGGGACCCGGCCGGTCCGGGCGCCGCGCGTCCGGACCGGCCGCGGCGCCCGCGGCGGCCGCGCGCGGACCGCGGCCCGACCGGCGAGTCCCTGCCGATTTTCCGTCAGGACCCGGCACACGGCTCCATCAGGCACACAAACCCTTCACCATATGACGCGACGGATGCGTCGACGGCCGGTGTCCGAGGGGGGCACCGGCGTCACGCGAGGGGCCGCGCCCGCTCCACAAGAGCCGCGCCGCCCCTGCCGGGGGGAGAGGACCTCACCGCATGAAGCGGACCATACGCACGACCGCGCTCACGGTCGGCGCGCTCGTCGCCGCGCTGGGACTGCCCGCAGGGGCCGCCCACGCCGACGGCACCGCGCCCCGCGTCGACCTGCGGACCCTGATCGTGAGCGACGGCGGCCCGTCCACCGGCGCGATAGCCGCCGAACTCGACGCGGCCGGCACGCCGTACACGGAGATCGACCTGACCCAGGCCGGGAGACCCGTGATCGACGCGGCCTTCCTCGCGGACACGGTGGACGGCCGGCCGCGGGCCAGATTCCAGGCCGTCGTCCTGCCCGACGACAACCCGTTCCCGGCGAACTCGCCCGAGATGGCCGCGCTCGCCGCCTACGAGAAGACCTACGGCGTCCCGCAGGTCGACGCCTACACCTACGCCCGCCCCCAGGCCGGGCTCCAGCTGCCGACCGCCGGCGGCTACTCCGGCAGTGTCGACGGGGTCGAGGCCCAGGTGACCGCCGCAGGCAAGGCGGGGCCCTTCGGCTATCTGTCCGGAGCCGTGCCCTTCGAGGACAACTCCCCCACCGTTGCCGAGAGTTACGCCTATCTCTCCCAGCCCGCGGCCGGCGCCGACTTCACGCCGTACGTGGACGCCCCGATCCCCGGGCAGTCGGGGCGGCGCGGCTCGCTGGTGGGCGAGTACCGCCACGACGGGCGGCGCGAACTGGTGGTGACCTTCGTCTACAACCAGTACCAGCAGCAGTTCCGGCTGCTGGCCCGCGGCATCGTGGAGTGGATGACCGGCGGTGTGCACCTGGGCGCCTCGCGCAACTACTTCGCCGTGCACGTCGACGACGTCTTCGCCGCCGACGACCGCTGGGACACCCAGCTCAACTGCACGCCCGGCGACGTCGACTGCCCCATCGGCCAGGGCACGCCCGACCCGATCCGCATGACCCCGGCGGACGTCGACTACGCCACCTCCTGGGAGCAGAGCCACGGCTTCACCTTCGACCTGGTCTACAACGCGGTGGGCAGCGACGACGAGCGCGCCGACCACAACGGCGCCGACCCGCTGGCCGACAGGCTGATCGCCGACCGCGACCGCTTCCGCTGGGTCAACCACACCTACACGCACGCCTTCCTCGGCTGCAAACAGGATGTCTCGGTGGTCCCCTGGAAGTGCGAGACCGACCAGGACGGCGCCACCGAGTGGGTCAGCCGGCAGGACATCTCCGACGAGATCTCCGTCAACCGGGCCTGGGGGCAGAAAGCCGGGCTGCCGCTGGACAACACGGAGCTGGTCACCGGCGAGCACTCGGGCCTGCGGGTGCTGCCGCAGCAGCCCGACGACAACCCCGGCCTGGCGCCCGCCCTCGCCGACAACGGCGTCACCTGGCTCGCCTCGGACAACTCCCGTGACCCCGAGCAGCGCCGGGTCGGCACCGCCACCACCGTCTCGCGCTACCCGATGAACGTCTTCTACAACGCGGGCCGGGCCGGCGAACAGGTCGACGAGTACAACTGGCTCTACACCAGCCGCGCCCAGGGCGGCAGCGGCATCTGCGAGGACAACCCGGCCACCACCACCTGCCTGCCGGCCCCGCTGGACACCGCCACCGGCTACGCGGACCACATCGTGCCGCTGGAGACCCGCATCGCCCTCGGCCACGTCCTCGCCAACGACCCCAGGCCGCACTTCGTCCACCAGTCCAACCTCGCCGAGGAACGCATCGCCTACCCGGTCCTGGACGGCGTGCTCGACGGCTACCGCGCGCTGTTCGCCGACGACACCCCGCTGGTGAACCTGCGGATGGCGGACATCGGCGCCGAGATGCAGCGCCGCAGCGCCTGGCAGTCGGCCCTGCGCGCCGGACAGGTCACCGCGTACCGGATCGGCGACACGGTCACCGTGTCCGCCCCCGACGGGGTCGACGTGACCGCCACCCTGCCCGCCGGAACCACCCTGGCCGGACAGGACTTCGGCACCGCCTACGCGGGCGCCCGCTCCGGCTGGACCGCCTCGGCGGGGCAGCCGCTCGCCTACTCCCTGCCCGCCTCGGCCCCGGCCGCACCCGCGTCCCCGGCCGCACCCGGCACCACCGTGACCGGACCGGTCACCGCACCCGCCCCGCACGCCCGGATCCCCGCGGGCGTGACAGCCAGGAGCGCGCCCACCACAGCGCACTGAACGGCGCACCGAAACGGTCCCGGCCGCGACCCAGCGGCCGGGACCGGCACTGCCACCCCACACCTCGGCCGTGGAGCACACCTCGATGCACGTTCACCACGGCGCACGCGACTCCGCCCCCGCGCGCGTCACCCTGCTCACCGAAGGCACCTACCCGCACAGTCACGGCGGTGTCAGCGTCTGGTGCGACCAGCTCGTCACCGGCATGCCCGATCTGGCCTTCGACGTCCTCGCCGTGACCGGCACCGGCCGCGAGCCGCTGGTGTGGGAGCTGCCCCCGCACGTCGGCAGCGTGCTGTCGGTCCCGATGTGGGGCAGCCCGCCCGGCGGACGGCCGCCCCGCGGCCGTGCGCGGCGGCAGCTCACCGCCGACTACGAGCGGTTCCTCACCGCACTGCTCGACCCGGGCGCCGAGGACGGCTTCGCGCCCGCGCTGCACGCCCTGGCACGGGCCGCCGCCGCGGGCACCCTCGGCCCGTTCCTGCGCGGCGACCGCGCGGTCTCCGTGCTGAGCGCCGTGTGGAACCAGCCCGGACTGGTGGTCCGGGAGGCCCGGCCCACCCTGCACGACGCGCTGACCGCCACCGGGCTGCTCGAACACGCGCTGCGTCCGCTGGCCGCGCCGCCGCCGCACACCGGGGTCGCGCACGCGGTCAGCGGCGGGGTGGCCGTCCTGCCGGGCCTCGCCGCGCTCGAACAGCACGGTGTGCCGCTGCTGCTGACCGAGCACGGCGTCTATCTGCGCGAACGTTTCCTCGGCTACCGCACGGCGCCCTACCGCTGGCCGGTCAAGGCGGTCGTCCTCGGCTTCTTCCGGCTGCTGGCCGAGGAGACCTACCGCAGGGCCGCGCTGATCACCCCGGGCAACCGCTACAACCGGCTGTGGGAGGAGGAGGGCGGCGCCGACCCGGAGGCGATCCGCACGGTCTACAACGGCGTCGACCCGGCCGCCTTCCCGCCGGCCGGACCCGAGCCGGAGGTGCCCACGCTCAGCTGGGCGGGCCGCGTCGACCCGATCAAGGACCTGGAGACCCTCATCCGCGCCTTCGCCCTGGTCCGGGCCGAACTGCCCGAGGCCAGACTGCGGTTGTTCGGCGGCACACCGCGCGGCGGCGAGGCGTACCGGGAGCGCTGCGAGGCGCTGGCCGCCGAACTCGGCCAGGGCGACGCCGTCCGGTTCGAGGGGCGCGTGGACGACATCAAGGACGCCTACGCCGCCGGGAACGTGGTGATGCTCTCCAGCATCAGCGAGGGCTTCCCGTTCACCCTGATCGAGGCCATGTCGTGCGGCCGGGCGACCGTCTCCACCGATGTGGGCGGCGTACGGGAGGCGGTGGGCGACGCCGGTCTGGTCGTACCGCCGCGCGACCCGGCCGCGATGGCCGCCGCCGCGCTGCGGCTGCTGGGCGATGCCGGGCGCCGCGCGGCGATGGGCGAGGCGGCCCGGCTGCGGGTGATCGAGCAGTTCACCCTGCGCCGCACCATCGAGACGTTCCGCTCCATCTACCTGGAGCTGTCGGCCTCCTCCGGGACGGCGACGGCAACGGCGACAACAACGGCAGCGGCGGCGCGGGAGCGGACCGGATCACGGTGCGGCGCCGTTGCGGGCGCGCACCCGCTGCCCACCCGCTCCCCCGCCGCGGGCGCCGGGAGCGTGGCCCTGTGAGCGGCCCCATGGCGCTGGAACCCGGCGGCGCCGAACAGGACACGCTGGCCCTGCGCCTGGCCGGGACCAGCAGGGTCCGCGCCCGGCGCGGCGACGACCGCACCCTCGCCCTGCGGCTGCCCCGGCTCGCGCCGGACGAGAGCGCGGTCAGCGCCCTCGCCGCCGACCTGTCCGACCGCGTGGGCCCCGCGGTCCACCCCTACGAGGTGGCCGCGCTGCTGGAGGCCGAAGGGCTGTCCGCCGACGTCATCCGGGACCGCTACGGCCATCCGGACCTGTTCTCGCTGGCCGCCGCGCTCTACGAACGGGTCCCCCGCAGCTTTCCCGAACCCGCCCCGGCGCCCGACCCCTGGCGCCCCGACCATGTGCGCTGCCTGCTGCGCGGTGTCCTGTTCGCGCTGCCCGGCCTGGCCTATCTCCTCACCGCGCCCCTGTGGTCCTCCGGCGGTTCCACCTCCCCGCTGGTGGTGGCGGGTGTCGTCTCCTGGGCTTGGGGCCAGGCGCTGGGACACCGCGCCCATCTGCGGATGACCGCGGGCCGCCGGGAGGCCGGACGCACCCTGCTCGCCGGGGCCCCGCCGGGCGCGCTGCTGGCCACGGCCGCCGCCGCTCTCGCGGCCGGCGGCAAGGCGGTGCTCTGGGTGGCGGCGGCGCAGTCGGCGTACCTGGCGGCGGCGGGCGTCCTGCTGGTGCTCGCCCGCGAGCGGTGGCTGCTGGCCGCGCTCTCCCCGCTGATCGCCGGGGCGGTACTGCTGCCGTGGTGGGAGCCGGGCCCCGCGGTGCGGGCGGGGCTGGTGCTGCTGGCGCTGCTGGCCACGCTCGCCGCGACCGCCCGCGCCCTGCGCGAGGTCTGCTCGGCGCCCGCCGGGACCGGCGGAGCGCGCCCCCGCCCGGTGACCTCCCTGCCGTACGGCCTGTTCGGTCTGTCGGCGGCGGTCCTGGTACTGCTGGAGGGGCGGCTGCACCCGTACGCCGTGATCGTGCTGACCGTGAGCATGGGCCCGGCGGAGTGGCTGCTGTACCGCTACCGCGGCTGGTCGGTCGCGGCGCTGCGCCGGGCCACCACACCCGCCGGCTTCCTGCTGCGCTCGGCCGGGGTGCTCGGCTGCTGCCTGCTGGCCTATCTGCTGCCGCTGCTGCCCGCGGCGCCGCTGACCGGTGCCCCGCCCGCCGAACTGCTGCCACTGGCCGCCGCGTTGTGGACGGCGCTGCTGCTCCAGGCGTTCGGTGCGGCCTGGCCGGCGGCCGCCGTCTGCCTGCCGGCCGCGGGCGGCGCCGGCGCCGTCACCGTGCTGCGGCTGCCGCCCGGGGCCGAGGCGCTCCCGCTGTGCTGCGGCGGCGCCGCACTGTGTCTCGCCGTGTGCGCGCTGTGTCTGCTGGGCCGTCCGGCCCCGCATCTGTGACCGGCCCGTACCGCGTCACCGCCCATCGCCCCAGCGGACGCGCCGCCGAGCGCCCGCCCCGAACCGCCCGACCTCCTGGAAAGGACACCGCGTTGACATCCGCACCGCTCGCCGCAGTCACCGGGGCCGAAGGCTTCATCGGCTCGCACCTGACCGAGGCGCTGGTCGCCTCGGGGCACCGGGTCAGGGCCATGGCCCAGTACAACTCCTTCTCCTCCTACGGCTGGCTGGAGACCCTGCCCGCCGACGTCCTCGACCAGGTCGACGTCGTCCTCGGCGACGTCCGCGACCCCGGCTCGGTGCGCGCCCTGCTCGACGGGGCCGACTGCGCCTACCACCTGGCCGCCCTCATCGCGATCCCCTACTCCTACCGGGCACCGCACAGTTATGTGGAGACCAATGTCACCGGCACCCTCAACGTGCTGGAGGCCGTGCGCGCCCTGGGCACCCCGAGGCTGGTGCACACCTCGACCAGCGAGACGTACGGCACCGCGCTCACGGTGCCCATCACCGAGGACCACCCCATCAACACCCAGTCGCCGTACGCGGCCTCGAAGGCGGGAGGCGACCGTCTCGCCGACAGCTACCACGCGAGCTTCGGCACCCCCGTGGTGACGCTGCGGCCGTTCAACACCTACGGCCCGCGCCAGTCGATGCGCGCGGTGATCCCCACCGTCATCGGACAGGTGGCGGCCGGAGCGCGCACCATCACCCTCGGCGATCTGCGCCCCACCCGCGACTTCACCTACGCGGCGGACACCGCGCGGGCGTTCCTCGCGGTCGGCACGGCACCGGCCGAACGGGTCGTGGGGCGCACCTTCAACGCCGGTACGGGCGGGGAGATCTCGGTCGGCGACCTCGTCGCGCTGATCGGCAAGGTGATGGACACCGCGCTCGACGTGCGCGCGGAGCCGGCCCGGCTGCGGCCCGCGGGCTCGGAGGTGATGCGGCTGGTCGCGGACGCGTCCCGGCTGGCCGGGGCGACCGGCTGGCGGCCCGCGCACACCCTGGAGGAAGGACTCGCCCGCACCGTGGAGTTCTTCCGCGAACCGGCCAACCTGGCCCGCTACAAGACCGGCATCTACAACATCTGACCGCCCGGCACATCCAGCACGTCCACGGAAGGAGAGGCTCCATGCATGCAGTGATCCTGGCGGGAGGCAAGGGCGTCCGGCTGCGGCCGTACACCACCGCGCTGCCCAAGCCGCTCGTGCCCATCGGCGACCAGCACGCCATCCTGGAGATCGTACTGCGCCAGCTCTCCACGGCCGGCTTCACCGGCTGCACCATCGCCATCGGCCACCTCGGCGAGATCATCCGCGCCTATGTCGGCGACGGCTCCCGCTGGGGCCTGGACGTCGACTACTCCGCCGAGGAGAGTCCCCTGGGCACCATGGGGCCGCTCCTCACCATCCGCGACCGCCTGCCGGAGAGCTTCCTCGTCATGAACGGCGACGTGCTCACCGACCTCGACTACGCCGACGTGCTGCGCCGCCACCGCGACTCGGGGGCGCCGCTGACCATCGCCACGTACGCCCGCAAGGTGCACATCGACTTCGGGGTGCTGACCACCGACGCCAGCAAGGTCGTCGCCTTCACCGAGAAGCCCAGCCTGGACTACAGCGTCTCCATGGGCGTCTACGGCCTGTCCCGGTCCACGCTCGGCGCCTACACGCCCGGCCTGCCGCTCGGCTTCGACGAACTCGTCCTCGACCTGCTGGCCGACGGACACCCGCCGCACGCCTACCAGTTCGACGGGTACTGGCTGGACATCGGCCGGCCCGACGACTACGACCGGGCCAACGCCGAGTTCACCACCCGCAAGCCGCTCCTGCTCAAGGGGGTCTGAGCCTCCTATGCGCATCCTCGTCCTGGGCCACACCGGCTATCTGGGACGCCATGTGGCCGGGCACCTGCGCGAGCTGCCGCGCGCACGGGTGCTCGGCGCCGGGCGCTCCCCCGCCGCCGGCGTGGACATCGACCTCTCCCGGCACACACCGGACCGGGTGGCCGAGGCCGTCTCGGCGGCGGCACCGGACGCCGTCGTCAACTGCGCGGGGGCGACCGGCGGCGACCCGGTCACGCTCGCCGAGGTCAACGCGCGCGGCCCGGCCGTGCTGGCCGCCGCGGTGCGCGCGGCGGCACCGGCGGCCCGCCTGGTGCACCTCGGCTCGGCCGCCGAGTACGGCCCCGGCCGGCCGGGCCGGCGCACCACCGAGTCGGCGGCCACCCGGCCGCTCGGCCCGTACGGCGCCACCAAGCTCGCCGGCACGGTCGCGCTGACCTCCGCCGGACTCGACGCGGTCGTCCTGCGGGTGGGCAACCCGGTGGGCCCCGGCGCGCCGCCCACCGGGCTGCCCGGCCGGGTGGCCGCGCTGCTGCGCGCCGCCGGGCGGGACACCGGCGCGGTCCTGCCGCTGGGCGACCTGTCGGCGTACCGCGACTTCGTCGACGTACGCGATGTCGCGCGGGCCGTCGCGCTCGCCCTCACGGCGCCCGGTCCGCTGCCGCCGGTGCTCAACATCGGCGGCGGCGAGGCCGTACCGGTGCGCACGCTGGTGCGCAAGCTGGCGGACGCGGCCGGTTTCCGCGGCCGGATCGAGGAGGACGCGGCCGGGTCGTCCCGCTCGGCGCGGGTGTCGTGGCAGTGTTCGGACATCACCGCCGCCGCCCGCGCCCTGGGCTGGCGGCCCGTCCACCCGCTCGACGCGTCGGTGGCCGCGCTGTGGGCCGCGGGCGTCCCGGCACGGCCCGGCCCGGAAGGTGAGCGCGTCCCGTGAAGCTGCTGATCCCGCTCTATGTGCATCCGGCCGAGGACCCGGACGCCTGGCACCGCCTCATCACGGCGGCGGCCCGCACCTACGCGGTCGTGCTCAACCCGGCCGACGGCCCGGGGAGCGGCCCCGACCCGGCGTTCGCCGCGGTGGCCGACGCGCTGCGCCGGGCCGGGGCCCGCCTGCTCGGCTACGCCGACACCGACTACGGCACGCGCGATCCGGCCGCGGTCGTGGACGACGTGCGCCGGCACCGCGACTGGTACGGGGCCGACGGCTGCTTCCTGGACCGGGTGACCGCGGCGCCCGCCGGGCTGCCGGAGTGCCGGCGCCTCGTGCGGTCGGTGCGCAGGCTCGGCACCGGCACGGTGGTGCTCAACCCGGGCGTGCATCCGGCGCCCGGCTACGCCCGGCTCGCGGATCTGACGGTCACCTTCGAGGGCCACTGGTCGGCGTACGTCTCGGCGTTCAGCCGTCCGGCCTGGGCGGCGCGGCTGCCGCCCGGCCCGCTGTGCCACCTGGTGTACGGCGTGCCCGAGGCGCTGGTGCCGCTCGCGGTGCGCACCGCACGCGAGCGCGGGGCGGCCGTGTGCGGGCCGGTGACCGGTGAGCCGCCCAACCCCTGGAGCGGTCTGACCCCGGCGCTGGCCGGGGCGGACCGATGAGTCCGACCCGGAGAAGGCGATGAGAAGGACGACGAGGACGCTGCTGGCGTGCGCGGGCGCGCTGGCCGCGCTGGCGGTGCCGGGACTGACCGGCTGCTCGGCCCCGGACGGGAACGCCGGCGGGGCCCGGCCCTCCGGCCGGCCGCACCCCGCGCGCTGGCGGCCGGGGCCCGGCCTCGCCTGGCAGTGGCAGCTCGACGGGCGGGTGGACCCCTCGGTCGACGTGCCGGTCTACGACATCGACGGCTTCGAGAACACCGCGGCCGACGTCGCCCGGCTGCACCGGGCCGGACGCAAGGTGATCTGCTACGTCGACGTGGGCTCCTGGGAGAACTTCCGGCCCGACGAGAAGAGCTTCCCGCGGTCGGTGCTGGGCGCCGCCAACGGCTGGCAGGGCGAACGCTGGCTGGACGTGCGGCGGCTGTCCGTGCTGCGGCCGATCATGGAACGACGCTTCGACATGTGCCGCGACAAGGGCTTCGACGCGGTGGAACCGGACCTGGTGGACGCCTACTCCGACCACAGCGGCTTCCCGCTCACCGCCGCCGACCAGCTCCGCTACAACCGGATGATCGCCGCCCTCGCGCACGCGCGCGGGATGTCGGTGGGGCTGAAGAACGATCTGCCGCAGATCCCGCAGCTGGTCGGCGACTTCGACTTCGCGGTGAACGAGGAGTGCGCGCAGTACGGCGAGTGCGCGCGGCTCTCCCCGTTCGTCGCGGCGGGCAAGGCCGTCTTCCACGTCGAGTACAAGGAGCCGGTGGAGAAGTTCTGCGCGCAGTCCCGGAGGCTGCGGCTCTCGTCGATGCGGAAGAAGCTGGAGCTGGGGGTGTGGCGGCAGCCGTGCTGACCGGCGGCCCGGCGGGCGGCGGACGCGGGGCCGCCGGTCCCCGCATCCGCCGCCGGCCCGTCCGCCGTCCGCCGTCCGCCGTCCGCCGTCAGGAGTCAGGCGTCCGCCGCCAGGCGTCAGGCGACCCGCACCGGCAGGCTGCGCGGCCCGCGGATCAGCATCCCCTCGCGCCAGGTGACGGCCGCCGGATGGATGTCCAGGGCCAGGCCGGGGCAGCGGTCCAGCAGGGCGCGGAAGGCGATACGGGCCTCCAGCCGGGCCAGCGGTGCGCCCAGGCAGTGGTGGATGCCGTGGCCGAAGGCGACATGGCCGCGGGCGTCCCGGGAGATGTCGAAGCGGTCGGGCTCCGGGAAGCGCCGGGGATCCCGGTCGGCGTCGGCGAGTGCCACGAGGACCAGTTCCCCGCCGCCGGGGATCTCGGTGCCGCCGATGGTCACCGGTGCGGTGGTGAAGCGGTAGGTGGGGGTCTCCACCGGGCCGTCGTAGCGCAGCATCTCCTCGATCGCGGCGTCGAGCCGAGTGGGGTCGGCGCGCAGCGCGGCCAGTTGCCCGGGGTGGGTGAGCAGGGCGAGGACGCCGTTGGAGATGAGGTTCACGGTCGTCTCGTGGCCGGCGACGAGCAGCAGCCAGGCCATGCCGACCAGTTCCTCGTGGGCGAGGACGTCGCCGTTGTCGTCCGCGCCGTGGATCAGGGCGCTCATGAGGTCGTCGCCGGGGCGCCGCCGCTTGCCGTCCACCAGCTCCTCGATGTACCGGGCCATCGCCTCGGTGGCCGTCCTGCGGCGGTCGAGGCCGGTGGCGCCGATCGCGTCGTTCGACCAGGCGCGGAACGCCTCGCGGTCCAGGTCCGGGACGCCGAGCAGGTCGCAGATGACGGTGATGGGCAGCGGGAAGGACAGTGCCTCGACGAGGTCGACGCGTCCGCCGGGCGCGGCCAGCATCGCGTCGAGCAGTCCGTCGGCCGTCCGCTGGATCCGCGGGGCGAGTCCGGCCACCCGGCGCGGGGTGAACTCGCGGGCGACCAGGCGCCGCAGCCGGGTGTGGTCCGGGGGGTCCATGCCGAGCATGTGGGGGCCGGAGGAGGCCGATCTGAGGGGCAGTACGGGGGAGGCGTTGGCCCAGTTCTTGGAGAGCCGGGGGTCGGCGAGCGCGGCCCGCCCGGCTTCGTACCCGACGACGAGCCAGGCCTCGGCGCCCCCTTCGGGCATCCGTATCCGGTGCACCGGGCCGCGTTCCCGTAACCGGGCGTAGACCGGATAGGGGTCGCGGGTGAACGACTCGCCGAGTGCGGCGAGGTCGACGGTCTCCAAGGGGCCCACCTCCGTGTCGCGGTGCGGGAACTGTATCCCCGTCCGTCCCGGTCCCCGCCTGTCCCGGCGACCGGCGTCCCGCCCCGGTGCCCGGACCGGCCCCGGCCCGAAGCCTTCGGGCCCGGACCGGGTGAGGCGGCGTCCGGGCCGGGCCCGGGGCTCAGGTCCGCGGAGGGTGCGGCGGGGGCGGTGCGTGGCCGCCGTCCGGTGCCGTGTCCCGGGCCGGGGCGCGTCCCGGGTCCGCCGCGGCGGGGCCGGAGCCGGGAGCGACGGACGCGGGCGCGACGGCGGCCGGGGCGGCGGGACGGGGCGCGGTGGGAGGTGCCTTCGGTGCGGCGAGGGCGGTCCGTACCGGGCGCGAGCGGATCAGCGAGGCCGCGGCGGCGGCCAGGGACATCGCGATGGCCAGCGAGAAGACCACCACGAGCCCGTCGTGGAAGGGCTGCGAGATCAGGTGCGGGAAGAACTCCCGTCCGGTGAGGTGCCCGACGGCGGACGGCGACAGCTGGCCGAGGATGGACGGGCCGAGCAGGTGCTCGATCGGGTTGTAGCCGAGGAACGCGGCGAACAGCACCCCGACCGGTGGCAGCCCGGCCACGGTGCGGGCGGCCGCGTCCGGTACGCCCTGCGCGGTGAGCCCGGAGGTCAGGGTGTGCGGCAGGGTCCCGGAGAGACCGGCCACCATCAGCGAGAAGAACACGCCCATGGACAGCACCATGCCGGCGTTCTGGAAGGTGGCCCGCATCCCGGAGGCCGCGCCGCGGGCGTCGGCCGGCACGCTCGACATGATGATCGACGTGTTCGGCGCGGCGAACAGCCCGCCGCCGAGCCCGTTGAGCAGTATCAGCACGGCGAACGTCCAGTAGTCGAAGTCGCTGGGCAGGACGAGCAGTCCGGCGAACGACACCGCCATCACCACGAACCCGGACGCGGCGAACAGCCGGGCCCCGAATCGGTCCGACAGCGCCCCGGAGACGGGCCCGGCGAGCAGGAACCCGATGGTCAGCGGGAGCATGTAGATGCCCGCCCACAGCGGGGTGTCGACGTAGTCGTAGCCGTGCAGCGGCAGCCAGATGCCCTGGAGCCAGATGATCAGCATGAACTGGAGTCCGCCGCGGGCGACGGCGCCGAGCAGGGTGGCCGCGTTGCCCCCGGCGAAGGCCGCGTTGCGGAACAGCGCCAGCGGGAACATCGGTTCGGCGACCCTGGTCTCGATCACGCAGAACGCGGCGAGCATCGCCAGGCCGCCGAGGAGACCGGCCAGCACCCAGGGGTTGGTCCAGCCCATGGTGTGGCCGCCGTAGGGCTGGATGCCGTAGGTGATGCCCGCGAGCAGCGCGGTCAGTCCGACGGCGAAGGTGATGTTGCCCCACCAGTCCATCCGGCCGGGGCGGCGCACCCCGGTCTCACGCAGCGACCGGTACGCCCAGACGGTGCCGATCAGTCCGATGGGCACGTTGACCCAGAACACCGAGCGCCAGTTCCAGGTGACGAGCAGTCCGCCGAGGACCAGTCCGAGGAACGAACCGGCGATGCCCGCCACCATGTTGACGCCGAGCGCCATGCCGCGCTGCCGGGCCGGGAAGGCGTCGGTGAGGATGGCCGCGGAGTTGGCCATCAGCATGGAGCCGCCGACGGCCTGCACGATGCGCCAGCCGATCAGCCACAGCGCGCCGCTGCCGCCGTGGAAGGGGTCGAGGGAGAGCACCACCGAGGTGAGCGTGAAGACGAGGAAGCCCGCGTTGTAGATGCGGACGCGGCCCATCATGTCGCCGAGCCGGCCCAGGGCGACCACCAGCACGGCGGTCACCAGCATGTAGCCCATCAGCATCCACAGCAGATAGCTGACGTTGGCGGGTTCGAGCGGGTCGAGGCGGATGCCGGTGAAGATGCCCGGCAGCGAGATGAGCACGATGGAGCTGTTGATGGTGGCGAGCAGCATGCCCACCGTGGTGTTGGTCAGGGCCACCCACTTGTAGCGGGGGTGGTCGGCGTCGATCCGTGTGCCGCGGGCCTTGCGCGCCGGGGCGGCGGCCGGGCGGGCGGCGGGCGGGCCGGGGGGCCCGCCGGTGCCGTCGTCGTGCCCCGGGCCGTCCGTGCGGCCGGTGTCCTCGGTGGTCATCGCAGGCTCCCGGTGGTGTGGGGTCCGGGCAGCGGGCGCGGCGGCACGGCGTCGTCGCCGAGCATCCGCCGCACCAGCGGCAGGGCGGTGCGTATCGCTGTTCCCAACGCCTGTCGGTCCTCCTCGGGCAGAGTGGTCAGGAGTTCGGCCAGCCGGGTGTCGCGTGCCTCGCGGCGGGCGGCGAGCACGTCCCGGCCCGCCTCGGTGACGCCGACCAGGGTGGCCCGTCCGTCGTCGGGGTCGCCGACGCGCAGCACGAGGCCCTGGGCCTCCAGCCGCTGGACCAGCTGGGTCATGGACGGCTGGCTGACGCCCTCGGCCACGGCCAGCGCGGTCAGCCGGGCCGGGCCCTCGCGTTCGAGGCGCGCCAGGGTGGCGGCGGCGGTGAAGCTCAGCTCCCGCCGGTCCGCCAGGGCCCGCACGACCGCCGAGGCCAGATCGGCCAGTTCCCGTGCGGTGTCCCGCGGGGAGCGGGCGCGCTGTGACTGGTCCATTACTTCTTCGTATCACGCGCTTATATAGGTGCCCTATCAAATCTCTGTAAGAAAATATTGGGAACAGGGGGCGGTCGAAGCCCGCGGCTTCCCGGGGTGCGCCGGACCGCGCCGGGGCACGCCCGGGAGCACGCCGGGGCGCCCCGGGGGCACGCGGCTGTCAGCGACCGGGGCGGGACGGTGTCGGCGGCCGGTGCGCGGTGGCCGTCAGGCGGCCGGGGTCGCAGCGGTACAGCGTCTCCGGGGCCGCCGCTGCGCCGCCGGGTGCGGCCGCCGCGCCCCCGGCGGTGGCGGCGGAGGTCCGGGCGGGGCGCCCGGCGCCGTAGGCGGAGGCCGGGACCACGGAGCAGTCCGACCTGACCCGGGCCGTGATCCGCTCGGCGGTGCTCGGCGCCCCGTCCCCGCCGAACAGCGGGGCGAGCCCGCGTCCGCCGCCCACCAGCACGTACCGCAGCCGGCCGGTGTCCACCAGGTTCCGGAACCCCGCCTCGGTGGGGAACGGCACCCGGCCGCTGAAGCCGCCCAGCGGCAGCACCCTGGCCCCGGCGCCGAGGATGTACGGCGAGGCGCCGTTCCAGTTGGTGGTCGCGAAGACGTACGCGGCCCGGCCCTGACGGGCACGCGTGTAGGCGAGCAGCCTGCGCTGGTCGGCGCTCAACTGGTCCTCGCCGCTGAGGATGCCGAGCGGTCCGCCGCCCCCGGCCGCCCGTCCGGTGCGCTGTCCGGTCCGTGCCGCCCGGACGGACCGGGCGGCGTCCGCTCCCGCGCCGCTCGCGGGCGCCCCCTGGGCCGGAGCGACGGCGGGTCGCGGACCGTGCTGCCCCGAACCGCCGGCCGGGCCGACCGCCCCCATGGCGGAACTCGCGGAGGCGGGGTCGAAGACCTGTGCCGTCCAGACGGCCGGCGCGGTCAGCACCGCCGCGACGGACGCGACACCGCCGGCGAGCGCGATCCGTCCGGCGAAGCGGCCCCGGCCGGGCCGGGCGGCGAGCAGCAGCATCGCCGCGGCGAGGCCGAGGACGGCGACGGCGGGCGCCGGCCAGGCCAGGAAGGAGGAGTATCCCGAGGCGAGGTACGCGCTCCACGCGGCCGTCGCCGCCACCGCGCCGGGCAGCACCAGGGCGCGCCGCCCGCCGCCGCGGTGGGCCCGCCGCAGCAGGGCGGCCCCGCCGCCGGCGAGGGCCGCCAGCGGTGCCGCGATCACTCCCATGTAGTAGGTGTGGCCGCCGATGCTGCCCGCGCTGAAGACCAGGAAGAAGGTGACGAGCCAGGTGCCCCACAGGACGAAACCGGCGCGGAGCGGGTCGGTGCGGGGCCGGCCGCGGCGCCACAGCACCCCGCAGACCAGGGCGAGGGCGGCGAAGGGGTAGAGCCAGCCGGTCTGGACGGCGATGGCCGGGTCGAACATCTTCAGCCAGCCCTTGCGGTCGCTGCCCCAGGCACCGGCGGCGGGGCCGCCCGGTCCGGCGGCGGGGCCGCTGACTCCGGCGGCGGGAGCGGCGGTCCGCTCCCCCGTCGTGCGCGCCTCCGCACCCGGTGCCGGTGCCGGTGCGGCGGCCGTACCGGCGCCCGCGCCCCGGGTCGTGCCCGGCGCCGCATGCCGCTCGCCGTGGCCGCCCCCGCCCTGGGTGGCGCTGACGCTGCCGGTCGCGGCGGCGCTGACACCGAGCGAGGAGAAACGGTTCAGGAAGTTGTATCCGACCACCATGCCGAACGCGGAGTTGTCCGTCGTGCCGTCCACATAGGGGCGGTCGGCAGCAGGGGTGAGGGCGACGGCCAGCATCCACGACGCCGACACGGCGGTCATGACGAGCCCGGACAGGGCGAGGTGGGCGAGCCGCCTGCGCAGCACGACCGGTGCCGAGAGCGCATAGGTCGCGGCGAGCGCGGGCAGGACCGCCCATGCCTCCAGCATCTTGGCCTGGAAGGCGAGGCCGACCCACACACCGGCCCACAGCAGCGGACGGACCCGGCCGCCGAGCGCCGCACGCCGGGTGGCCTCGGCCGCCAGCAGCAGGCACAGGGTGAAGGCCGCGTCCTCGACGGCGGTGCGGAAGACGCCGACGGCCGCGGGGGTCAGCAGGAACGCCGCGCAGGCGGTCAGCGCCGCGCCCGCACCGGCCCAGCCCCGCACCAGACGGTGCAGCACCAGCACGCTCGCCACCCCCTCGACCGCCTGGGGAAGCGCCAGTGTCCAGGGGTGGAATCCGAGGATCCGGGCGCAGAGCGCCTGCGGCCACAGAAATCCGGGCGCCTTGTCGAGGGTGATGGAATTCGCCGGGTCGAAGGACCCGTAGAAGAACGCCTTCCAGCTCTCCGACATACTGCGGGCGGCGTTCGCGTAGAACGTGTGATATTGGCTGTGGCCGATTCCCCAGGTGTAGAGCACGGCTGCCGCCACGGCGATGAGCAGCAGCGCCGGGCGCTCGTACCGGGGCCGGCCGGCCGTCCCGTCCCGCAAGGCCAGGCGGTCGGCGCGCGGGGCGCCGGACTGGTCGATAACTGTCGTAGCCATACGCGGCAGTGTTCGGCACGACGGGTGCGCGGACCTTCGGGGCAGGCCGCTTCTAGGAATTTCTCATCCGCACCGGGAATTCCTTTGACCCGTGGCGCATTTCTTTCTCAGACACGTACTCGCCCCTGATTGCCTCTTTACCTTCTCCGTACGTCTGAGCGAATACGTACGTCCGCCCGGGTGCCCGGGGCGCTTTCCTGGCCGGGACCGGTTCATGCGGCGCGGGAGCGATTCCCCTCGTTCGAGTGCAAGCACCCGGCTTTCCCGGGCGGGCCGCTCCGCGCCGCCGGATAGTGAAGCCGCCGCCCGGCCGAGCCGCGCGGCCCGCTGAGCACATCGACGAAGTGAGGGCTTCATGCGTACTCCTGAGGCGAACGACCGGATCCAGCTCGTCTTCTCCCTGTTCGACGCCGACGGGAACGGCTTCCTGGAACCGGACGACTTCGAGCTGATGGGCACCCGGGTGGTCGCGGCGGTCCCCGGTGCCGGTGACGCCGCCAAGGGCGCGCTGCTCGGTTCGCTGCGCCGGTACTGGACGACGCTGGTCACTGAGCTGGACGCCAACGGCGACGGCCGGATCAGTCCGGAGGAGTTCACCGCCTGTGTGCTGAACCCGGAGCGGTTCGCCGAGACGGTCGACGAGTTCGCGCGGGCGCTGTCCTCGGTGGGCGACCTGACCGGTGAGGGCTTCGTCGCCCGCCCCGACTTCATCGCCCTGATGGAGGCCATCGGCTTCCGGCAGCCGAACATCGAGGCCCTGTTCGACGCGCTCGGCCCGGCGCAGGGCGACCGGGTCGCCGTGGACGCCTGGGCGGAGGCGATCCGGGACTACTATCGCCCGGAGAAGTCCGGCATCGCGGGGGACCTGCTGACCGGGGAGGCCGCCGGGTGATCCGGCCCGACGCGGGCTGACCCGGCCCGCGCCGACCGGCGAAAGACCCTGGAGGCCCTAGCCCGGCTTCCGCGTGGCCCGGTACAGCTCGGCCGAGGTGGAGACCAGTTCGCGCTGCTCCTCCTCGGACCCGACCATCGGCTGGGACCCGCTCAGCGGCACCTGCGCGCTCTCCGGGAGGAACTTGACGGTCACCAGTCCGATGACACCGGCGAGCATCAGGTAGTAGGCGGGCATCAGGTCGTCGCCGGTGGCACCGACCAGCGCCGCGGTGACCAGCGGGGTGGTGCCGCCGAACGCGGCGACGGCGAAGTTGAAGCCGATGCCCATGGCGGCGTAGCGGACGGCGGTGGGGAACAGCGCGGGCAGGGTGGCGGCGCTGGGCGCGGCGAAGCAGGCCAGCAGCGTGGACAGGATCAGCACGCCCGCGATCGGCGGCCAGGTGCCATGCATCTTGAGCAGCAGGAAGGAAGGGATGGCGAGGACGATCATCGCGGCCGCGGCCACCCCGTAGACCGGCCGCCTGCCGACATGGTCGCTGAGGCGGCCGATGAAGGTGATGAGCAGCACGATCCACACCATGCCCAGCAGCACCAGCAGGTCGGCGGAGCTGCTGGAGCGGTGCAGGGTCTCCGTCTGATAGGTGGGCAGGTAGCCGGTCACCATGTAGTTGGTGACGTTGTAGAGCAGCACGATGCCCATGCAGATGAGCAGCGCCGCCCAGTGCTTCTTGACGATGGTCCGGAACTCACTGCCCGCGGACTGCTGGGCGAGGCTCTTCTCGTGCTCGTCGAGCTGCTGCTGGAAGGCGGGCGACTCCTCCAGCTTGAGCCGCATGTAGAGGCCGATGCCGCCGAGCGGACCGGCGATCAGGAACGGGATCCGCCAGCCCCAGGAGAGCATCTGCGGGTCGGTGAGCAGGAAGTTCAGCACGGTGACCAGGGCGGAGCCCAGCGCGTACCCGACGAAGGTGCCGAAGTCGAGCCAGCTGGAGAGGAAGCCGCGGCGCCGGTCGGGCGAGTACTCGGCCACGAAGGTGGTGGCGCCTCCGTACTCGCCGCCGGTGGAGAAGCCCTGCACCATCCGGGCGAGGAGCAGCAGTACCGGGGCGGCGATGCCGATCGTGCCGTAACTGGGGATCAGCCCGATGGCGAACGTGCCGGCCGCCATCATGATCATGGTGGTGGCGAGCACCTTCTGCCGTCCGAGGCGGTCGCCGAGCGGGCCGAAGAAGAGGCCGCCGAGCGGACGCACCACGAAGGCGGCGGCGAAGGTCGCGAACGAGGAGATCACCTGGGCGCCCGGTGAGGCGCCGGGGAAGAAGACCTTGCCGATGGTGGCGGCGAGATAGCTGTAGACGCCGAAGTCGAACCACTCCATGCAGTTGCCGAGGGCGGAGGCGCCGACCGCGCGCCTGAGCAGCGGCGGTTCGACGACCTGGACGTCCTCCTTGCGCAGCGCGCGCCTGCTCCGCCGCAGTCTGCGGGTCAGTTCCTCGCGGACCTGCCGGGGCATGTTCGCGACGGTCTCCCGCAGTCGCTCCCCGCCGGAGGAGCCGGTCTGTCCGTCAGGTGTCACATCCACCACCACGCCACCTTGCCTGTTCGCCCGGTCGTCGTCGCCTGTCGTCCGCCGCCGGTCGTCCGCCGTCCGTCGCCGCGGGTCCGCGTCCGCCGCCGCCCGCCTCGGCTCGTCTTCTCCGGTTTCCATCGGTATTTCCGTCTTTGTCGTGCAGGGACATTGTGCTGAAGATCGGCAACCTGTGCCCGGCGGGACGGCTGCCCCGTCCCGCGCTCTTCACTCGTCACTCCACCCGTCGGGGCGTTCTACGCTCCGCCCGGCCATACGTCGCACAGGTGTTCGCCGAGTGTTCCCCGCGCCGTCACCGGCCGGAGCCGTCCCTGCTCCGCCCCGCGGGTTCTCATCGGTCCCGACAGGCGGCCGGCACACTCGTGCGGGCCCCATGCCAGGGGAGTAGGGAGAACGCCATGAGCCACCAGCGCGCCCGGTACACCGCGCGAGCACGCGTCCTGCTCGGCGCCGGAGCGGTGTTCGCCGTCGTCGCGTCGGGCGGACTGTGGGGAACGGCCGAGGCCGCCGCGCCCGGCCCGGCGGTCACCGGCCGGCCGGCCGCGCCCGCGCCGGTCTGGACGAGCACGACGCTCGCGCCGGGCGTGCAGGTGCGCGGCGCGACCATCGAGAACACCGCCGCGAGACCGCTGTGGACGGTCACCGTGCAGGCGCCGGCCACCAGCCGCCTGAGCGGTGCCGCGACCTGGGCGCCGCTGGGTTCGCGGTCCTGGGCCGACGCGACCGCCGAGCGGCTGCGGGCGGGCGGCTTCGTGCCCCGCGTGGAGACGGTGCGCTGGCCCGCGTACGCCGACACCCCGCACGGCGTCATGGGCCTGCGGGTCCGGATCGGCTCCTACGCCACCGAGGCCGCCGCGCGCGCCGACGCCCAGGAGGTGACGGCGGCCGGGTTCCGCACCGCCGTCGACTGGACCGGCTACGACGCCGACCAGCCGGCCGACCGGCAGAACGTGCACGTCGCCGTGGTCGACCCGCGCACGTTCACCGGTACGGTCCAGGGCACCCACGACGGAGCCGTGGCCCGGCGCGCGACCACCTCGTCGGTCGCCGCGAAGCTGGGTTCGCTGGTGGGTGTCAACGCGGGCTTCTTCGTCACCTCCGACGCCGACGGCGTGCAGGGGACGCAGTCGGGGCTCAGTGCGGACGACGGCGAGCTCCAGTCGATGGCGGCCGGTTCCCGGGCGGCGCTGATCATCGAGGACGGGGGCCGCCGGGCCCGGGTGGCGGACCTGACGTCGGCCGTCACCGTCCACGCGGGCACGCGCAGCCACGCGGCCCAGGGCATCAACCGGACGCCCGGACTCGTCCGCGACTGCGGGCGCCCGGGAGCGGCGCCCAGCGAACGCCCCTGGCAGGACGTCACCTGCCGCTCCACCGACGAACTGGTCGTGTTCACGGACGAGTTCGGGGCGCCGCTGCCCACCGGCCCCGGTACGCAGGCCGTCCTGGACTCCCGGGGCCGGGTCGTGTCGGCCGGGGCCCGCGGCGGCACGGTCCCGGCACGCGGAAGGGTCGTGCAGGGCATCGGTCCGGCCGGCGACTGGCTGGCCGCCCACGCCCGTCCAGGGCGCCGGATCGGCGTCGAGGGGGTCGTGCGCGACACGGCGGGCCGCCGGGTACGGCTCGGTCGCGGCGACAGCGTCGTCAGCGCCGCCCCCACCCTCGTCGCCCACGGCCGGATCCACATCGACGCGGCGGCCGAGGGGGTCGTCGACCCCCGGGACCTGTCGTTCGGCTACGCCTGGTCGAACGTCCGCCAGCCGCGCACCATGGCGGGGGTCGACGCGCGGGGACGGCTGATCCTGGCCACGGTGGACGGCCGCAGGACCGGCGGCAGCGAGGGCTTCACCCTCCAGGAGGCCGCCGCCTTCATGCGCTCGCTCGGAGCCGTGGACGCGCTCAACCTCGACGGCGGCGGCTCCACCGCCATGGCCGTCGGCGGTGTCCTGGTCAACAACCCCTCGGACGCCACGGGCGAACGCGCGGTCGGCGGCACCGTCCAGGTGCTGCCGGGCCGGACCCGGCCGTGACCCGGGCCGGGGCGGAGACCTCCGGCGCGGGCCGGGCCGCCCCGGCGCGTCCCGCCGGGTGCGGGCGGCCGGTCACTCTCCCCGCGGGGTGAGCGGCGCGGCGGCCGGCCGGTCCACGGGGGCGGCCGGCCCCCGCTCGTCGTGCCGGGAACCGGCCGGCCCCGCGGACGCCCCGTGCGACACGGGGGACACGGGCGACACGGATGCCCCGGACATCACGGGCGCACCGGGCGTCTCGGTGAGAGCGGGTGCGGTGGCGCGGCGGTGCCTGCCGACGAAGTAGTAGAGCACCGCCGGGACGACCAGGCCCACGATCCAGGAGATGTCGGCGCCGCCCAGCGGGTCCACGAGGGGGCCGGTGTAGAAGCTCGTGGACAGGAACGGGAACTGCGCGGCCAGGGCGATGCCGTAGACGACCAGCGCTCCCAGCCGCCAGCCGCCGTAGCGGCCGTCCGGGTCGGAGAGGGCCGGCAGGTCGTAGCGCTCCTTGGAGATCAGGTAGTAGTCGACCAGGTTGATCGCCGACCACGGGGTGAAGAACGTCAGCAGGAAGAGCAGGAAGTCGGCGAAGGAGTCCAGGAAGGAGTTGCGCCCGGCGAGCGCGACGGCCGTGCCCGCGACCATGACGGCGGCGATGTAGGCGGTGCGTCCGCGCTGCGACAGGGCCCGCTGGCCGCGGAAGCCGCTCACCCCGGTCACGATCGACATGAAGCCGCCGTAGGTGTTGAGCACGTTGACGGTCAGTTTGCCGAGCGCGACGACGAAGTAGAGGAAGGACGCGACCAGGCCGGCGCCGCCCAGGCCCACGACATAGCCGACCTGGTCGTCGAGGAAGGCGGGCCCCGCGGTCGCCGCCACCAGGACGCCGAAGGCCATCGACCACTGGGCGCCGAGCACCGTGCCGCCGAGCGTCCAGCCGAAGGTCGCGCGGGCGGAGGTGGTCCGCGGCAGATAGCGCGAGTAGTCGGCCACGTACGGTCCGAAGGCCAGCTGCCAGGACGCCGACAGGGACATCGCCAGCAGGAACATCGGCAGCGAGAAGTGGTGTTGGTGGGCGACGACGTCCCCGAGGTCGATCCGGTCCAGCAGTCTGCCGCCCAGATACAGGAAGCTGAGCGCGCACACCACGCTGGCGACCCGGCCCAGGGCGTGCACGACGCGGTAGCCGACGGTCGCCACCACCGCGGTGACCAGCGCGAACAGCAGGATGCCGGGCACCGGTCCGAGGTGGGTCAGCTTGCCGACGGCCTGCCCGGCGAGCACCGATCCGCTGGCGAAGAAGCCGATGTACATCACCACGACCAGGACCAGCGGGACGACCGCGCCGCGCACCCCGAACTGGGCCCGTGAGGAGATCATCTGGGGCAGTCCGAGCCGGGGTCCCTGCGCGGAGTGCAGGGCCATGACCGCGCCGCCGAGCAGATTTCCGGCCAGCAGGCCGGCCAGCGACCAGACCACGTCGCCGCCGAGGACCACGGCCAGGGCACCGGTGACCACCGTGGTGATCTGGAGGTTGGCCCCGAGCCAGAGCGTGAACTGTGAGAACGCCGTGCCGTGGCGCTCCTCGTCGGGGACGACGTCGATGGAACGCCGTTCCACCACTGTCTGGGCCATGATTGCTCCGTCCTGGTGGACACGCTGGACGATCTCGCCAGGCCCGGTGCCCGAGGAGCGCGGACCGGCTGCATATGGCTATGCAGACTATGCACTGATGAATGGAATGCCAATAGTCCGCAGCTTGATCGATCAGACCGCGCAATGATCGATCAGATGCCGGGCGGCCGGGCGGCCGCCCCGCGGACCGGCCGGTCAGCCGTCGTCCGCCGCCCGGCGCGGGTCAGTCGCCGCCGCAGGAGGAGCGCACCTTCAGCTCGGGGAGCAGTTCGATCCGGTGGACGGGCAGGGCGTCGCCGTGCCGCAGCCGGCGCAGCAGCAGGTCGACCGCGGCGGCGCCGACGGCGCGCTTGGGCGGGGCCACCGCGGTCAGCGGCGGGGCCCCGAGTGCGGCGAAGACGTCGTCGTAGCTGATCAGTGCCAGGTCCTCCGGCACGGACAGGCCGCGCGCGCGCAGCAGCGCCGGGAGCTGGATGGCGTCCTGGTCGTTGTGTACGAGCGCGGCCCGTACGCCCCGGTCGGCGGCCTCGGTGAGGCTCCGGGACACCAGCTCGGGGGCGGTGGCGGGGTCGTCGATGTCGATCACCGGCTGCGGTGTCAGCTCCAGCAGTTCGCACGCCTCGGCGTAGCCGCTGCGCACCTGCAGGGCCGTCCAGGTGTCGCGGCGGGCCGCGAGGGCGACCGTCAGATGGTCGAGCGCGGCCAGGTGGCGCAGGGCGAGCAGGACGCCGTGGTGGTGGTCGGAGCTGACCGAGTCCAGTTCGGCGGCGGGTGTGCCGGCGGCGGCGCGGCGCTCCACCAGCACGGCGGGCACGGGCAGCTCGTGCAGCCAGTGCCGGTCCTCGGACTCGGTCCTGGACATCCAGTTGGGGGTCAGCATGAGTCCTTCGGCGCCCGACCTGAGGAGCTGTTCCGCCTGCGCGCGGTCGGCCCCCGGGTCGTAGGACGAGATACCGAGCACCAGGTGGGCCCCGGCGTCGGACGCGGCGGCGCGGGCCCCGGCGATCACCTCGTCGAAGTACTGGCTGACGGTGTGACTGACCGTGGGCACGATCAGTCCCAGGGTGCGGGCGTCGGCCGGGGTGCCGGAGCGCTCGTCGGGCACCGAGACCGAGCCGTGCGCGCGGCGCAGCCGCCCCGCCTCGGCGAGTGCCGCGACATCGCGGCGCACGGTGACGGCCGGCAGGTCGAGACGGGCCGCGAGGTCCGTCACCCGGACCGTGCCGAGCTTGCGCACGATCTCGAGGATCCGCGTCCGGCGCTCGTCCGCCGCGATCGACATGACGGTCCCTTTCTCAGCTGGTCTGACTCCTCGTCGAGGCTATCATTCGATACCCGATTGATCTAGTGCTCAACTCTCGGTCACTCAAGCTCGATCATCGCCAAAATTGATCGATATTCGATCGCCTTGTTTATTTGTATTGACTCGATCGGGCGGCGCTCCTAGCTTCTGGGCCCCCACCAGCAGCCCGGAGGAGCATCCTTCATGAGCCTCAGAACCCTCGGGACAGGTCTCGTCGCGGTCGCCCTGGCCGCGGCCGGCGCCCTCGCCCCATCCCCCGCCCCGGCGGCCGCCCTCTCCCCCGCCCTCGCCGGCACCACCGTCCACCTGGACTGCTCGCGGTCCACCGACGGTACCGGCTCGCTCGACTCCCCGTACAACTCCCTGGCCTCGGTCGCCGCCCTGACGTTCCGGCCCGGGGACACCCTGGCCCTGGCCGCGGGCACGACCTGCCACGGCACGCTGACCCCGCACGGCAGCGGCACCGCGGCCGCGCCCGTCACCATCGCGCCCTACGGCAGCGGTGCCGCCCCGGTCGTCGACGCGGGCGGCGCCGAGAACGCGCTGCACCTGCGGGACCAGGACCACTGGCGCATCGGAGCGATCAGGCTGACCGATCCGGCGAGCACCCTCGCCCAGCGGCAGGGCCTGCTCATCGAGTCCACGGACGGCCGTACGCACTCCGGGTTCGACGTCGACGGGCTGATCGTCGACGGCGTGGCGGGCGAGACGAACAAGGCGACGCACGCCACGGCGTTCTCCCAGTCCGCCTGCATCCGCACCGGCGTGTCCGGCACCGGCTCCCTGCTGGCGGGGGTCCACATCCACCGCACCCGGGTCGGAAACTGCGGCGGCGGAGGCATCAAGGTCCGCGTCGGCGCGGCCAACACCCTCCTGGGCCACGACGTCCTCGTCGACCACAACACCGTCAGCGCGGTGGGCGGCGACGGCATCATCGTCTCCTACGCCGAGTCGCCGCTGATCGAGTACAACACCGCGGCCGCCCTGGGCACCGGCACCTATCCGTGGACCGGCGGCAACTTCGCCGGGATCTGGGTGCTCGGCGACCACGACGCCGTGATCCAGAAGAACGCCGTCTACGGCAGCGTCATGTCGGCCTACGACAGCGAGGCGTTCGACTGCGACTGGGGCAACACCGGGCACTGCACGGTGCAGTACAACTTCAGCCGCGACAACGCGGGCGGCCTCTTCCTGGACTGCGACGGCTGCGGGACCAGCGGCGGCGCCACCGAAGTGGTGCGCTACAACGTCTCCGAGAACGACTGCCGCATGGTGGGCGCCTCGGGCGGCCGGTCGGCGCTGCTCTTCCACAACAACGTCGTCTACTGCCCGGACCGCGGGCTCGACATCAGCGTGCCCGCCAACAGCCTGCTGGAGAACAACATCTGGGTGGGCCGCGCGGACTCCCGGCTGCCCACCGGGGCCGGGGTCTCCTGGCAGTGGAACGTCTTCCAGGGCGTGCCGCGCCCCACGGCCAACGGCATCGTGGGCGACCCGGGCTTCGTCGCCCCCGGCACCGGCGGCGACACCCTGGAATCCGCTGCGGGCTACCGGCTCACGGCCGCCTCGCCCGCGCTGCGCAACGGCGGGGTCGTCGCCGACAACGGCGGCCGCGACTACTGGGGCACGCCGGTGTCCGCCACGGCCAAGCCCAACCGCGGCGCCTACGAGGGCCCCGGGCTGTAGCCGCCGGGCGCGGACGGTGTCACGGTGACACCGTCCGCGTGGAGCAGCGCCGCGGTGCCGCCCCCGTCGGGCCAGTGGACGACCAGCCGGTGGCCCCCGGGGGCGGCGGTGACGGTGGTCCGCGCGGCGGGCGGCGCGGCGGTGTCCGTGCCGCTCAGCCGCAGCAGCGAGACGAACAGGCACTCCTCGCCCGTCACGGTGCCGGTGAGCACCGGTACCGCCCCGCACGGCCCGAAGGCGGTACCGGCGGGCAGGGCGTGCGCCGCCGCGCCGCCGAAGCCGTGCAGGGCGACGGCCTCGGACACCAGCACCCGTGCGGCGGCCGGGTCCGGGGCGGCCTCCGGTCCGCAACCGGGTGCGGGCACGGTGGCGCGGGCCCGCACCCGGCCGTCGCCGGCCGCCGTCTCCACCGCCTCCCCGGCCACGGCCCAGCCGGTGTGCCGTACGGCGGTCCCGGCGGCGGCACCGCGGACCAGGTGCGCGTGCACCTCCAGGGCGCCGTCGGCGAGGACGAGGGAGGTGACGGCGGTGCCGGGCAGCTCGGCACCCCGGATCCGGGGCCGGTGGGCGGAGGCGGCCCAGCCCGGCCCGGCGCCGAGCGGGCGGATCGGGCCGCGCTCGCTCGCCTCGTCGCCGTCGAGCAGCGCGAAGTGGTTGTCGGCCGTCCCCTCGAAGACCGGCCCGGTGGCGGTGGAGTGCGCCAAGCGGGAGTACAGCGGGTCGTCCGCCAGCACCTCGTCGGCGGGCTGGTCGTCGCTGCCGTGGTTGTGCACCCGGACCAGTCCGTCCGCCGCGGTGGACTGGATCAGCCGGCCCGGCGCGGGCAGCCCCAGCACGGTGTCGGCCCGTTCGGCGGGCGCGGGCTCCTCCGGGTCGGTCCACACCGGGTGGTCAGCGGGCAGCAGCAGGCCGAGGAAGCCCTTGCTCGCCCAGTACGGCGAGGCCGGGCCCGAGTACGACTGCACCAGCGGCGGGCAGGGGCCGTGCCAGCCGAGCGTGAGCAGGCCGTGCTCGTCCACGGCGCCCCGGTCGAGGAAGTGGCGCAGCGCGCCGGAGGCGAGGCGCCGGGTGGTCCCCGGCGTCAGCGGGGTGTGGCCGGTCAGGGCGCCGGTCCACAGCGCGGCGGCCGAGGCGAAGCGGTAGATCAGCGAGCGGCCCTGGTGCAGCGGGGCCCCGTCACCGCCGAAGGTGTGCGCGAAGCTCCGCAGATGGGCCTCCAGGCGGGCGCCGTGGCGGGCCAGGAGCTGCTCGTCGCCCGCCAGGTGGGCGTGCAGGGCGGGGTAGAGGTGGAAGGCCCAGCCGTTGTAGTGGTCGACGGCGCGCGGGCGGCCGTCGGTGTACCAGCCGTCGCCCAGGTACCACCGCTCGATCCGGGCCAGTCCCCGTGTGACGGCTTCCTCGGCGGCCTCGGTGTGGTGGCCGGTCCCGGCGAGGAAGCCGCCGACGGTGACCTGGAAGAGCCACCAGTTGTTGTCGACGGGGGTGTGGCGCAGCGCGCCGGCGAGCCAGTCGGCGGCGCGGGTGCGGACCGCGGCGGGCAGGCGGTCCCACAGCCAGGGGCGGGTCAGACGCAGCGCGAGCGCGACCGAGGCGGCCTCGACCATGGCCTGGCCCCGGTCGGTGACGGCGGGCCAGGCCACCGGGTCGCGGCCGGTCAGCTCCGTCTCGGTGGTGGGCGACCGGGTGCCCGCGGCCAGCCCTTCGGCGTACCGGTCGAGCAGGCCCAGCGGGTCGTGCCCGGCGGCGCCCGTGACACGCAGGGCGGCCAGCAGGAACGTACGGGCGTACCCCTCCAGGCCGTCCGAGCGCGGTCCCGACCGGCTCGGGCGCGGCCCCGGCAGGGAGATCAGCGCGTGTTCCGGTCCGGCGTGCGGTGCCACCGCGGCGAGCAGTCCGTCCGCCGCCGCCTCCCAGTGGGCGCGGGTCCAGCCGGTGTACGGGCTGCGGACGCGGTCCTCGGGCGGGAAGGGGGGCAGCGGCATGGCGGGGGCTCCTGGCTCGGGGGTGCCGAATCTAGGAGCCGGGCGATCGATCGTCAATGCGATCGATCGAATGATCTGTCTATGGCGGCGGGTTGCCACGAAATCCGCAGAGTGCGCCCGCTCGGACGCCCCCGCCAATTGATCAGATTCGATCGTTCGATCGGAAGGTATTGACTTCGATCGGAAGTGTTCCCAAGATGTGCCTACCCGGGCCCGACGGCCACGGAGTCCGGCAGGCGTCGTCGTCACCGGATCCGCACCGGGCACCTTCCACCCGTCTCGTTCCCCAGGAGCCGAGCCATGTCCGCTGCCCCCGCCCGCAGTCGCAGAGTCCGCCGAGCCGCCGCCGCGCTCACCGCCGCCACCCTGTCCGCCACCCTCCTGGCCGCCTGCGGCTCGGGCGACGACGACGGCCCGGCCGCGGGAGCGGGCAAGCCCGTCGACATCACGTTCTGGGGCTGGGCCAAGGGCACCAAGCAGGTGGTGGACGCCTTCAACTCCTCGCACAAGGACGTCCACGTCAGCTACGAGGAGATCCCCTCCGGTTCGGCCGGCGGCTACGCGAAGCTGTCCAACGCGGTCAAGGCGGGCAACGCGCCCGACGTCTTCAACGTCGAGTACCCGCAGCTGCCCGACTTCGTCAGCCAGGGCGCCGTACAGGACATCAGCGAGTACGTCGACGCGGGTCTCAAGGGCAAGTACCTGCCGCAGGCGGTGCAGCTGACCACGCTCGGCGGTGCCACGTACGCGCTGCCGCTGGACGCCGCGCCGCAGGTCTTCTACTACCGCAAGGACCTGTTCGCCAAGGCCGGCATCAAGCCCCCCGCCACCTGGGACGAGTTCCGCACGGCCGCCGAGAAGCTGAAGCAGGCCGAGCCGGACAGCCGGATCGCCACCTTCTTCCCCGATGACCCGACCACCTTCGAGGCGATGGCGTGGCAGGCCGGGGCGCCCTGGTTCGGCACCTCGGGCGACTCCTGGCAGGTGAGCGTGGACGGGCCCGGCACCCAGAAGGTCGCCGCCTACTGGCAGAAGATGATCGACGACGACCTGGTGCGGGTGGAGCCCTCCTTCAGCCAGCAGTGGACGGCCTCGCTCCAGAAGGGGCAGACCGCCGGCTACCTGGGCGCCTCCTGGGGCGGCGGCGTGCTGAAGGGCACCCTGCCCAAGGACCAGTCCGGCAAGTGGGCCGTCGCCCCGCTGCCCTCCTGGAACGGCGCCCCGGCCAGCGGCATGCTCGGCGGCAGCACCTTCGCCGTCTCCAAGGACAGCAAGAAGGCGAAGGCCGCCGTGGAGTTCGCCACCTGGGCCACCACGACCGCCCAGGGCATCCAGGCCCGTATCTCCTCCGGCGACTCCTCGGCCTACCCCGCCGACCCCGAGCTGGTCCCGGTCGCCGCCAAGGCCTTCGCCACCGACTTCTACGGCGGCCAGGACATCTACGCCCTCTACAAGAGCGGCGCGCAGTCCATCGGGCGGAAGTGGACCTGGGGACCGGCGATGGGCGTCACCAACAACTCCCTCAAGGACTCCTTCGGCAAGCTCTCCAGCCGTTCCGGCACCATCGCCCAGGCGCTGGCCACCGCGCAGAAGGACACCCTCTCCGAGATGAAGAACCGCGGTCTGAAGGTCGCCACGCGATGACGCCCGCCTCCCCCACGGCGGCCCGCGCGCTGCCCGCCGCGTCCCCGCGCGCCGCCGCCCCCCGGCCGCGGCGGCGGCGGTTCGCGGCGCCCGCCGTGCTGCTCGCGCCGTTCTTCCTGCTCTTCACCGCCGTCACGCTGGTGCCGATCGGCTACGCCGTCCATCTGAGCCTGTACGCCGAGCACCGCTCCGGCCTCGGCTTCGGCGGCGGCGAGACCGTCTTCACCGGCCTCGGCAACTACACCCGGGCCCTGGGCGACGCCGCCTTCCGGGCCGGGTTCTCGAACCTCCTCCAGTACTGCCTGCTGTACATCCCGCTGATGATGGCGCTGGCCCTCGCGCTGGCCCTGCTGCTGGACTCCGCGCTGGTCAGGGCCCGCCGCTTCTTCCAGCTCGCGCTGTTCCTGCCGCACGCGGTGCCCGGCACCATCGCCGCGCTGGTGTGGGTGTACCTGTACACCCCCGGCATCAGCCCGGTGATCGACGCGCTGAACTCCTTCGGCGGACAGACCGATCTGCTCGGGCACCCGCTGCCCGCCGTCGTCAACATGGCGGTGTGGGAGTGGACCGGCTACAACATGGTGATCTTCTTCGCCGCGCTCCAGGCCATTCCGCGCGAGGTCCTGGAGGCCGCCGTCGTCGACGGCGCCGGGCCGCTGCGCACCGCCCTCAGCATCAAGGTCCCGCTCATCCGCTCCTCGCTCACGGTGGTGGGCCTGTTCACCGTCATCGGCTCGCTCCAGCTGTTCACCGAGCCGGTGATCCTGCACGGCACCACCCCGAGCGTCGTCTCCACCTGGTCCCCCAACATGTACGCCTACACCGCGGCGTTCGAACGGCACGACTACGGCCTGGCCGCCGCGTCCTCCGTCCTGCTGGCGCTGGCCGCCGCCGCGCTCTCCTTCGTCGTCACCCGCGCCACCCGCGGCCGGGGCCGGCGGACCCGGTCCCAGCACGCCACGGAGGCCGCCGCATGACCACCGCCACCGCAGAGCCCGGCGCCCCGCGCGACCGCGGCCGCCCCTGGTCGCTGTCCAAGGCGGCCGTCAACGGCGCCCTGGTGCTGGCCACCGCCTACACGCTGCTGCCGCTGGTCTGGCTGCTGACCGCCGCCGCCAAGAACACCGGCGACCTGCTCGGCGGCCGCAGCCTCTCCCCCGCCACCTGGCACCTGGGCGCCAACCTGCACGCCCTCGCCACCACCGGCGACGGCATCTACTTCCGCTGGTACCTCAACTCCCTGCTGTACGCCGGGATCGGCGCCCTGCTGTGCGCCCTGGTGTGCGTCTGCGCGGGCTACGCCTTCCACGTCTACAGCTTCCCCGGCAAGGAACAGCTCTTCGGTCTCGTCCTGCTCGGCGTGCTGGTGCCGACCACCGCGCTCGCGCTGCCCATGTACCTGCTGGCGAGCGAACTCGGGGTCGTCAACACCTTCTGGGCCGTCTTCGTGCCCAGCCTGGTCAATCCGTTCGGGGTCTATCTGGCGCGGGTGTTCTGCGCCGGATACGTGCCCGGCGAGGTCCTGGAGGCCGCCCGCATGGACGGCGCCGGGGAACTGCGGACCTTCTGGTCGGTGGGCCTGCGCATGGTGATGCCCGGCTTCGTCACCGTCTTCCTGTTCCAGTTCACCGCCATCTGGAACAATTTCTTCCTCCCCCTGGTGATGCTCTCCGACAACCGGCTCTTCCCCGTCAGCCTCGGCCTGTACAGCTGGAACACGCAGACCCACGCCTTCCCCGAGTACTACCCGCTGGTCGTCACCGGCTCCCTGCTCGGCATCGTCCCGCTGGTCATCGCCTTCATCGCCCTCCAGCGCCACTGGAAGGCCGGCCTCACCGCAGGAAGCGTCAAATGACGTCCGCCCCTGCCGCACACGTACCGGAGAACCGAGTGTCCAACCCCCCTACCGCACCCGCCGCGCAGCCGCACACCGCCACCCCCGGGCAGCGGCGCCCGCGCACCCTGCTGGCCATGCACGGCGACCTGGCCGCACGGCTGATCGACCCCGGCACGCTGGAGCGGCTCACCGCCCTCGCCGACCTCGACCCCACGCTGGTCGCCGACGACTTCGACGAGCCGCGCGCCGCCGCCGCGCTGCGCGAGAGCGAGGTCATCGTCAGCAGCTGGGGCTGCCCGCCGCTGGACGAGTCCGTCCTGGAGCGGGCGCCCCGTCTGCGGGCCGTCATCCACGCCGCCGGATCGGTCAAGCACCACATCACCGACGCCTGCTGGCGGCGCGGCATCCAGGTCACCTCGGCGGCCTGGGCCAACGCCCTGCCCGTCGCGGAGTACACGGTCGCCGTGGTGCTGCTCGCCAACAAGCAGCTGCTGCGCATGCGCGACGACTACCGCGCGCGGCGCGCTCCCCACGACTGGCTGGCCGCCTACGGCAGCGCGGGCAACTACCGGCGCACGGTCGGTGTCGTCGGCGCCTCCCGCATCGGGCGCCGGGTCCTGGAGCTGCTGCGCCCCCACGACCTCGACCTGCTGCTGCACGACCCCTACGTCGGCGCCGAGGAGGCGGCCGCGCTGGGCGCCCGCTCCGTCGAACTGGACGCGCTGTGCGCGGCGAGCGACGTGGTCACGGTGCACGCGCCCGAACTGCCCGGCACCCGGCACCTCATCGACCGCCGCAGGCTCGCCCTGCTCCGCGACGACGCGACCCTGGTGAACACCTCCCGCGGCTCCCTCGTCGACCAGGACGCGCTCGTCGACGAGCTGCGCACCGGCCGGCTCAACGCCGTCCTGGACGTCACGGTCCCCGAGGTGCTGCCCGCCGACTCCCCGCTGTACGACCTGCCCAACGTCCTGCTCACCCCGCACGTCGCGGGCTCCCTCGGCGGCGAACTGCACCGTATGGCGGCGGCCGCCGCCGACGAACTGGCCCGCTACGCCGCCGGGCTGCCCTTCGCCCACCCGGTCCTGCACGAGGACACCACCCGCTCGGCATGACCCGCGAGGGCGCCCGGGGCGCCCCGCCGGAACGCGCGGACCGGACCCGTCACGGCCCGGTCCGCGCCCGCTCTTGACGAGTACACGTACAACGCCGAAGAATGAGCCGCGCTCTGACAACGTTGTCCGTGTTTTCGGTGGAGGAGTTGACGCCCATGAGATGGACCCGGCGAACACGCGCTGCGGGAACGGCCGTCGCGGCCGTCGCGCTCCTCGGCGCCGCGCTCACCGCGCCCGCCGCGCAGGCCGCCGCACGCGACACCGGCCGGCTCACCGACCTGGTCAACCCGTTCATCGGCACCGAGAACGAGGGCAACACCTACCCCGGTGCGGCCGTGCCCTTCGGCATGGTGCAGTTCTCGCCGGACACCGGGCACAACACCGGCTACGACCATTCCCAGAACCACATCCGGGGCTTCTCCCTGGTGCACCTGTCCGGGGTGGGCTGCGGCCTCGGCGGCGACCTGCCCGTGCTGCCGACCACCGGTGACGTCACCGAGACCGACAACGCCAAGTACGAGGCGGAGTTCAGCCACGACACCGAGCAGGCGGCCCCGGGGTACTACAAGGTCGGCCTGAAGAACGGCATCGGCGCCGAACTCACCGCGACCGCGCGCACCGGCGTCCAGCGCTACACCTTCCCCGCCACCGACAAGGCCAACGTCCTGCTCGACGCGGGCCAGTCGCTGCACCGCGTGATCTCCACCCAGGTGGAGGTGCTGGACAACCGCACCGTGCGCACCGCCCTCACCGGCAGCGGCTTCTGCCAGGACACCGAGCCGTACACGGTCTACACGATCACCCGCTTCGACCGGCCCTTCGCCTCCTTCGGCACCTGGGACGGCTCCTCCGTCACCGCCGGCTCGCGCAGCGGGCACGGCGGCGCCTACGTCCGCTTCGACACGACGAAGGACCGTACCGTGGAGGCGACGACGGCCCTGTCGTACGTCGACGCACGCGGCGCCGCCCTCAACCTGCGCACCGAGGGCGGCCGTTCCTTCGACCGGGTGCGCGAGGCCGCGCGGCGGTCCTGGGAGGACCGGCTCGACGACGTCCGGGTCAAGGGCGGCGGCGACACGCTCCGCCGCACCTTCTACTCGTCCCTGTACCGGTCCTTCCTCGCGCCGAACATCGGCAGCGACGTCGACGGCCGGTACACCGGCTGGGACCAGCGCGTCCACCGCGCCAAGGGCTTCACGTACTACCAGAACTGGTCGCTGTGGGACACCTACCGCACCCAGTCGCAGCTGCTGTCGCTGCTCGCGCCGCGCGAGGCGCGCGACATGGCGGTCTCCGTCATCCACATCGACGAGGAGAGCGGCTGGCTGCCCAAGTGGGGCTACGGCACGGTCGAGACGAACATCATGACCGGCGACCCGGTCACCCCCTTCCTCACCAACGCCTATCAGCAGGGCCTGCTCAAGGGCCGCGAGGGGTACGAGGAACGGGCCTACCGCGCCCTGAGGAAGAACGCCGACGGCGTACCGCCCGCGGACTCCCCCGCCGTGGGCCGCGAGGCCAACAAGGAGTACCTGGCGAAGGGGTTCGCGCCCTACATCAAGGGCCGTCCGCACGCCAAGCCCGGCGACTCGGACTACGACCACGGTCCGTCCGCGACGCTGGAGTACGCCCTGTCGGACGCCATGCTCGCCGAGATGGCCCGCGGCCTCGGTCATGAAGCGGACGCCGCGCGCTACGCCGCACGGGCGCAGAACTACCGCGCGGTCTTCGATTCCTCGACCGGCTTCTTCCGCGCCCGCGACGCCTCCGGCGCCTTCACCGGACCGGCCGACCCGGCGCAGAGCGAGGGCTTCCACGAGGGCACGGCCTGGCAGTACCAGTGGCTGGTGCCGCAGGACCTGCCCGGCATGATCGCCCTGATCGGCGGCGAGCAGGCGGCCAACGCACGGCTCGACTCCTTCTTCGCCTACGACCAGTTGGTGCGGGACCCGGCGAAGACCGCCCGCGAGGTGTGGGTCAACGGGCCGTACGACTACTACAACGCGGACAAGTACAACCCGCAGAACGAGCCCGACCTCATCGCCCCGTACACCTATCTGTCGACCGGCCAGCCGTGGAAGACCACCGACGTGGTGCACGCGGCCCTGACCCTGTTCACGGACACCCCGACCGGGATGACCGGCAACGACGACCTGGGCACCATGTCCGCCTGGAACGTGCTCTCGTCGATCGGTGTCTTCCCGGTGCAGCCCGGCTACGCCACCTGGGGCCTGTCCACCCCGGTCTTCGAGCGCGTCGACCTGACGCTGGACCGGCGCTACTACCCGCGCGGCGCCCTCACCGTCACCGCGCCGGGCACCTCGGAGGCGAGCCACTACATCCAGTCGGCACGCGTCGACGGCTCGGCCTATGGCCGTACGTATCTCACGACCGGCGATCTGCGGCACACCCGGTCGCTGTCGTTCACCGTGGGAGCGCGGCCGTCCACCTGGGGCACGGGCGCGCAGGCGGGGCCGCCCCCGCTGAACCGGCCCTCCTCCTGAGCCCGCCCGGCCGGTGTCCCCGCCCGCTCCGGCGCGGCGGGGACACCGACCGGGCGGCCCGCGCCCGATAATGGCGGGCGGTGCGGGGCCCGTTGTGGCAGGGTGACCGGCCGGCCGCCCCGCCGGGGGCGACGGAACACCAGGAGCGCCCGTGGTCCCCCCTCGTCTCGTCCCCCTGCTCGCCCAGTTCGACTTCGCGTACACGCGGCTGCGCCACCGGCTGGCCGGGCCGGTCATGGACAGCGGCGACGGGACGGACACCCGGGTCGAACCGCTCACCGACGAGGAGTACTTCTGGGAGCCGGTGCCGCGGTGCTGGTCGGTGCGGCGGCGGACGGACGGGCCGGGCGCGCGGGCGACGCTGCTGGCCGGCGCGGGCGACTGGGGGCGGGACGCCGCCGCGTACCCGCATCCCTGGCCGCCGCCGTTCACCACGCTCGCCTGGCGGCTGAGCCACCTCGGCGAGATGCTGGCGCTGCGCGCCGACCACACGGCGGGCTCGCACCGGCTGACCCGCGACGACCACCCGGTCCCGGGCAGTGCCGCCGAAGCGCTCACGGCCCTGGAGGCGGGCGCCTCGGCCTGGCGGCGGGCCCTGCTCGGCGTGGACGACACGGCCCTGGACACCGTCGGGTACTGCACCTATCCGCACGGCGGCGACGCGGAGGAGCCGTTCGCCGACATCGTGTGGTGGGTCAACCAGGAACTGCTGCACCACGGCGCCGAGATCGCCCTGCTGCGCGACCTGCACCGCGACCGGCGGCGCTGAACCGCGGGCGGCCCGGGGCCCCGTGCCCCGGGCCCGCGGTCACTTGCTGACGGCGAAGCGCATCAGGGCGTGCTCGTCGCCCTGCTTGATCTTGCCCGTCACATTGATCACCTCGAGCTTCCAGGAGCCGCCCACGCGCAGCGCCTTGGCCACGGCGCAGCCGTTGTCCTGAGTGAGCAGGCTCGGCCAGATGTCGGCGACCTGCTGGGAGGTTCCGCCGGTCGCGTCGTACACCTTGAAGCTGATGTTGCGCGCCTTCTGGAAGGAGCTGCCCTTCTTGAAGGCGGCGGCCACGAACACGATCGAGGTGATCTGCTGCGGGATCCGGGCGAACTCGACCGTCACCGTCTCGTCGTCGCCGTCACCGCGGCCGGTCTGGTTGTCCCCGCTGTGCACGAGCGAGCCGTTGCCCATCGGGTCCAGCGAGTCCAGGCCCGCCAGACGCACCGGGTCACCGCCCTGCATCGCGACGGCGATCAGGTCGAGGTCGGTGCCGGCCTTGCGGCGCAGCATGCCCATCACGCCGCCGCTGGCGCCCGCGGTGGGGTCCCACGACACTCCGATGGACAGGTGCGTGACCCCGTCCAGGTCCGCCGGGCCGTCTTCCTTCGTCAGCGTAATCATCCGTTGATCATCCTCTGGTCATGCGAATCGCGGTACCCAAAGTGTGCCTGGAGGTTCCGGCGCGCTCGACGGCGGGTCCGCCCCGCCCCGGTTCCTCCCGGATGATGCGGATGGTTCCCCGGCGGCGGGCCCGGTTCCCCCGGGCCGCCGGGAAAATACGGTGCCCCGGTACGCCGCCCCGTGTCAGGCTCCGCCGGTGAACCGTGCCCAGATCTCCCGGCTCGCCCACGCCGGCCATCCGATCGCCGCCCCGCTCGACGACGAGTCCGTACGCCTGCTGCTGGACGGCCTGCTGCCCCGCGCGGAGGCCCGGGTGCTCGACCTCGGCTGCGGGGGCGCCGAGTGGCTGCTGCGCGCCCTGGCCATGCGCCCGCTGCTGCGCGCCGAGGGGGTCGACGTCGCCGCGGAGGCGCTGGACCGCGCCCGCGACGCCGCGCACGCCCGGGGGGTGCGGGACCGGCTGCTCCTGCACCGGGCGGACGCGGCCGCCTTCACCTGCGAGCGCCCGTTCGACGCGGTGCTCAGCGTGGGCGCGACGCATGCCTTCGGCGGACTGCGCGCCACGCTGGCGGCGGCCGGCCGGCACCTGGCCCCGGGCGGGCGCCTGCTGATCGGCGACGGCTTCTGGGAGAACACGCCCTCCGCCGAGGCGGTCGAGATGCTCGGGGACCTCGGCGACCTCCCCGCCGTCCTGGACACCGTCGCCGCCGAGGGCTGGACACCGGTCGGCGGGCACATCAGCTCGCGCCGCGAACTGGACGCCTACGAATGGGCGTGGACCGGCTCGCTGGCCTCCTGGGCGCTGGACCGCCCCGGCGACCCGGACAGCGCCCAGGCGCTCGCGACGGCCGCCGAGCACCGCGAGGGCTGGCTGCACGGCTACCGGGACAGCTTCGGATTCGTCTGCCTGGTGCTGCGCCCGTCCTCCGGCTGAGGAAGCCGGAGGACCGGCGCGGGCGCCGCGCGGCCCGTCAGCCGCGTCGCGCGCAGTGCAGGAAGAGGTGTTCCTCGGGCGGCGCGTCCGGGCCCTCGGGGGCGTACGAGGCCGAGGACTCGGCCAGTACGTCGAAGCCGGCCCCCTCCACCACGGCCCGCAGGCCGGCCCTCGGGTAGCCGGACACCCGGATCGTGCGGCCCAGGAACGGGATCGGGACGTCGTCCGCGTCGGCCTCGACCATCGCCAGGGCGAACAGGCCCCCGGGCGCGAGCAGTTCGCGGATCCAGGTCAGGGCGAGGGGGATCTCCGCGCGGGGCAGCATGAGCAGCGAGAAGAAGGCCGCGGCCGCGTCGAACCGGCCCAGGTCGAGCGGGCCGCCGGGGCGCAGGTCGGCGAGGTCGGCCCGGTGGAAGCGCGCCCCGGGCACCCGCTCACGGGCCAGCTCCACCATGGTGGCCGACAGGTCGACGCCGACGACCTCGAGGCCCGCCCCGGCCAGCCGCCGCGCGGTCGGCACTCCGGTGCCGCAGCCCACGTCCAGGACCCGGGCCCCGGCGGGCAGCGCGGCGATCAGCCGGTCGGTGGCCGCGAGCTGCCCCTCCTTGTGCGGGAACGCCTCGTCGTAGCGGTCGCCGATGGCGTCGAACGCCTCGGCCTGCCCGGTGCGGTCACGCGGCTCGACGCCGTGGCCCGCCTCCGCGGCGGAACTGTCCGTGCGGCTCATCCGATGTCTCCCCCTCGTACCTCGAAGTGCGCCCGGCCGTCCGCCGTCCGGTGCGCACCCGGTGACGTTACCGTCCGGACGGGCCCGTGGCACCGACGACGGCGCCGCGCACGGTACTTGGGACGGCGGGGCGGCGGCCGGAGCGCGCGACGGCGCGGACCGGGGCCGGGGCCTCGGTCCGCGCCGTCGCGCTCGCTCGGGGAGTGCGCCGCCGGGGCGTCAGCGCACGCTGTTCACCTTGCTCAGCGCCTTGGCCAGGCCGTTGGCCCACAACTGGTTGACGCGGGCGCGCTCGTTGGCGTTCGGGTAGCGGTTGGTGCAGGACGGGCCGGGGCCGCCGCCCGACATCAGCTCGCTGCACGGGCCGCTGTAGTGGTCGGGCAGGCCGAGCACGTGCCCGGTCTCGTGCGCGACGACGCGGACCGAGTCGTACTGCTGGTTCTGCGAGTAGTCCAGGAAGATGTAGCCGCGGCCGTGGCCGTCGGTGGAGGCGTAGGACCCGTTCTGCGGGTCGTTGCCCTCGTAGTACGAGAAGTCGGCGCTGCCCGAGGAGGCGGCCAGCTTGACGTTGCTCACGGAGCCGTTCCAGATGGAGGCCGCGCTCGATATCTGCGAGCGGAAGCTCGGCGCCTGGGCGGCGCTGTAGTAGACGGTGACCGACTTCAGGTTGGGGTGCGCGGCCTGCTTCTCGGCGACCGACTTCATGACCGCGTCGAAGAACGCCTGGGGGTCGGCGGTGTGCGCGGCGGTGCCCGTGTACCGGGCGACGGTGGCGGGACCGGAGGTGTCCGGCGCGGCGGCGGCCGGCCCGGCGGTGCCCAGCGCGGCGGAGGCCAGGCCGAGTCCGAGCGCGAGGGCGACGAGTCTGCGGACGGACTTCGTGGACGCGGCGCCGGTGCGGGAGGACGACATGTGGGGGCTCCTACTCGTTCGGTGTGGGGTGTGAACGGTCGGTTGCGGACGAGTCTCGGGCAGGCCAACGCCTCCGGCATGATGGCAACTTGGGATAGCACGGAGCTATCGGGGGCCGACTCGTACGGTTCCGTCGCCATTTGCTCGTCTGGTGCGGCGCCGCCGCCCCGCCCTACGCTCCCCCTCATGGAGCTCGAGGTGAGGCATCTGCGCGTGCTCTGCGCCATCGCCGACACCGGCAGCCTGCACCGGGCCGCCCGTGAACTGGGCATGGCGCAGCCCTCGTTGAGCACCCAGTTGCGCCGGATCGAGCAGACCCTCGGCGGTCAGCTCTTCGTCCGCACGCGCACCGGCTGCCGGCCCACCCCGCTGGGGCGCGCCGTGCTGAGCCGGGCCCGGCCCCTGGTGAGCGAGCTGGCCGCGCTGGTCACCGAGACCCGGGCGGCCGCGGCCCGTGCCGGCGGCCCCCAGTTGCGCATCGGCGCCACGGCCAGCCGCGCCATCCCGGGCTGGCTGCGCCGGCTGCGGGCGCGCACCCCGCGCACCGAGCCGACGCTCCAGATGGACGTCTCCGCCAACTCCCTGCTGCGCATGGTGGCCGCGGGCCGGCTCGACATGGCGTTCGTGCACGAGGTGGAGGGCAGTCCGCTGCGGGTGCCGTCCGGGCTGTGCCTGCGGGTGCTGGTGGAGCGCGAACCGCAGTTCGTGTGCCTCGCCGTCGACCATCCGGCGGCGGCGCGGCACGAGGTGCGGCTGCGCGATCTGGCGGCGGACCGGTGGATGGTGGACTCCACGGTCGACGGGGAGTGGGACGCGCTGTGCCGGGTGCTGCGCGCGGCGGGGCTGCGGCCCGACATGCTGCACGGCGACTACCTCACCGCGTACTCGCTGGCCGCCACCGGCGAGGTGGTGACGGTCAGCCAGCCCACGGCGCGGCCGCGTTCCGACCTCGCCGTCCGGCCCCTCCTCGGCGACCCGATCGGGGTGCGGCTGCTGCTCGCGGCGCGCAGCGAGGACGAACTCGACCGGGGTTACGCGGAGTTGGAGGAGGCGTACTGGGAGGCGGCGCGCCAGGCACCGGCGTACCGGGAGTGGCTGGGCCGTGCGGGCGCGCCCGGCACGGCGGGCGGCGGGGCGGCGGGCGGCGGGGCGGCGGCGGGCGGCGGGGCGGCGGGCGTCACGGGCACCGCCGACGCCGCCGCGGGCACCGGCGCCGTGGACGCCGCCGGTGCCCGCGTACCGCTGTCCTCACCGGCCGCGCTGCCGCGCCCCGACGGGCGCGGCGGGCGACGGGTGCCCGCCGGATGAGAGCGGCGGCGTGGCCCCGTCCGGGCGGCGCGGGTCAGGCGTCCGGGGCCTGTCCGGCGGGCAGTGCCTCGCGCATCGCCCGCGCGGTGGCGGCCGGGTCGTAGCCCTCCGGCACGCCCGCGACCAGGATGATGTCGCCCTCGACATGGCGGGAGCGCAGCGGCGCGATCTCCCGGTAGGCCGGCGAGTCCCACCAGGCCCGCGCCTCGGTGATGCCGGGGAAGCCGATGACCACGACATGGCCGGGCCAGGCGCCCTCCTTCACCTCGTGCGCGGTGGCGTGCACCAGGAAGCGGCCCCCGTACGGCGCGAAGGTGGCGGTGATGCGCTCGATGTACTCGGCGGTCTCCGGGTGCGGCGCGGCGTCGCGCAGATGGGCTATGGCGTAGGCGGTCATGACGTCCTCCGGTCGGTCGCGCCGGTCTCACTGCGTACGCCGGTGATCGTGGCACCGGGTGTGCGGCGGCGTCGATGACCTGGCAGGTAACCGACCCGTGAAATCCCGCGAGGGGGACGGCGCGTCAGCCGGCCGCGTGCGCCGGGCGGGCCTCGCGGCCGCCGGGGTGGCGGTGGCGCCAGACCCAGAAGACCGCGCAGGAGACGACGGCCCAGGCGGCGAGGACCAGGAACGGGAAGGCGTGCTGGTGCCCGGCGAAGTAGACGGCCGTGTGCTGGGCGTTCACCGAGGCGCCGGGTGGCAGCCAGCGGCCGATCTCGCCGAGCGGGGACGGCAGCAGCGGCCAGGAGACGGCGCCGCCGGAGGAGGGGTTGCCGAGCAGCACCATCAGTCCCCAGGTCGGCAGCATGGCCCAGCGTCCGAACAGGGTGTTGAACATCGAGAAGACCATCCCGGAGGCGAACATCGTGAGCGCCAGGATCAGCCAGGACTCGACGAACGGCAGGTCGAGGGCGCCGAGCAGCCAGTCCACCACGGCGGCGATCACGAAGCCGCCGAGCAGCGCGTAGGCGACGGTGAAGGCGATGCGCTCGGCCGGGTTGAGCGCCCGCGCGTGGACGCTGAGCTGGATGGCGCCGACGAAGCCGATGATCACCGCGGCGAGGGAGATGTAGAAGATCGCGAGACCGCGCGGGTCGCCGTGCTGGAGCGGTTTGAGGTCGCGGACGGTGACCTGGACGCCGGTGGCCCGCCCCACCTGCTGTGCGGCCTCCTCCAGCACCTGGGCGACCGTGGCGCCCGAGGCGCCGGACACGTCGAGCAGGACGGTGCGCCGGTCGGGCGGGACGTCGAGCACGGCGAAGACCCGCTGGTCGTCCACGGCGGTCCGGGCCTCGGCGGCGGTGGCGTAGGGGTGCAGCTTCAGGGAGGCGGACAGCGCCTTCTCCATGCCGGTGACGAAGCGGCGGCTCTCCGGCGTGTCGTGGTGGCCGACGACCGCGGTGGGAATGGTGTGCGGGGTGGGGTCGGCCATGGCGTAGGTGTAGGAGCCGGCGAAGAGCCCGGCCGCCGCGGCGAGGATCAGCGTCAGGACGGTCGCGGGCAGGAACGGGGACTTCCGGAACGCGGCCCAGCGCTCGGCGGGGGTGGGGGGCCGGCCGTGCCCACCGTGCGGCAATTCGGACATGACGCCCACGCTAGGTCATCCTGCGGTGACTCCTCTCGTCGAGTCCCGTCGAGTCCCGTCGAGCGCGACCGGTCCGGCGCGGCGCGGCCCCGGCGCGAGGCGCCCCACGGGCCGCAGCCACGGGCCGCACCCGGACCGCGCGGAAGGCCGGAGGATCCGCGCCCGCAGGCGCCCCACGGCACACTTTTTACGGCCTTCCGCGGCCCCATACCGGACAAAAACGTGCGATTTGGCGGGATGCCGGACCCTGCCCGACCATGGGCCTGCCCGGCGATCCCGGGTGCCGCCCGGCGGATCCCGGGCACTGTCCGACGAGAGGCGCACCACCCCATGCACGTCCCCGGGACCGTCCCGCAGCCGGCCACGGCCGCGCGGGAGACCCCCGCGGCCCCCGCTCCCGCCGGGACCACTCCCACGGGCGAAGGGGCTCCCTCCCCCGGCAGGCACGCCCGCCGCTTCGGTCTGCCGGTCGCCACCGCCCTGGTCATGGGCAACATCATCGGCGGCGGCATCTTCCTGCTCCCGGCGTCCGTCGCCCCGTACGGCACGGTCAGCCTGGTCGCCTTCGGCGTCCTGACCGCCGGGGCCGTGGCCCTCGCGCTGGTCTTCGGCCGGCTCGCCCAGCGCGATCCGCGCACCGGCGGGCCCTACGTCTACGCCCGTGAGGCCTTCGGCGACTTCGCGGGCTTCCTCGCGGCCTGGGCGTACTGGATCACCACCTGGGTGTCGAACGCCGCGCTCGCCGTCGCCGCGGTCGGCTATCTGGACGTACTGATCCCGGTGAACGGCCACCGCTGGACCGCGTGCCTGGCCGCGCTCGCCCTCCAGTGGCTGCCCGCGCTCGCCAACTTCGCGGGCACCCGCTACGTGGGGGCGGTGCAGGTGGTCTCGACGGTGCTGAAGCTGGTTCCGCTGCTGCTGGTCGCGATCGGCGGGCTGTTCTTCTTCGACCCGCGCAACCTCGGCCCCTTCCACGCCGTCGGCGGCAGCGCGGTCGGCGCGGTCTCCGCCTCCGCCGCGCTGCTGCTCTTCTCCTACCTGGGCGTGGAGTCGGCCGCGGTCAGCGCGGGCGAGGTCAGGAACCCCCGGCGCAACGTCGGCCGGGCCACCGTCATCGGCACCACCGGCGCGGCCCTCGTCTATCTGCTGGGCACGCTGTCCGTCTTCGGCACGGTCGCGCACAGCCGTCTGGTGGAGTCCGGCGCCCCCTTCTCGGACGCCGTGAACGCCATGTTCGGCGGTTCCTGGGGCGGCTGGGCCGTGGCGCTGGCCGCCCTGGTGTCGATGACCGGCTGCCTCAACGGCTGGACCCTGCTGAGCGCCCAGACACCGTACGCCGCCGCCCGGGACGGGCTGTTCCCGGCGGCCTTCGCACGGCGCCGACGCGGGGTGCCGACCTTCGGGGTGGGCGTCACCGTGGTCCTCGCCTCGCTGCTCACCGTCTACAACTACGCCTCCGGCTCGGCCGGGGTCTTCCGGGTCCTCGTCCTCGTCACCACGTTCACCGCGACCGTGCCCTATCTGCTGGCCACGGCCGCGCAGATCTTCCACCTGGTCTCCGGGCACCGCGACCGGGTGGACCGGGGCCGTCTGGTGCGGGACGGCGTGGTCGCCTCGGTGGCCGCCGCCTTCTCGCTGTGGCTCGTCGCGGGCGCGGGCTACGCCGCCGTGTACCAGGGGGTGCTGTTCCTGTTCGCGGGTGTCCTCGTGTACGCGGTGATGGCGGCCCGCCGCTCCCGGGCGGCCTGAGCCGGACCCGCCCGGCCCGGCCGGGACACGCGGCGCGTCGGGGGTCCGGCGCCACCAGCGCGTACCGGCGGGCCGCGCTGGTTATGTTGAGGGCGAGCGGTACGTCCCGGCGGCTGCGCCGGTCCCGAGCACCGGAAGGTGGCACGATGCCCAGCACGTCCTCCCCGCACCCCGACACGTCCGCCCTCGCCGACCTCTACCGCGACCTGCACGCCCATCCCGAACTCGCCTTCTGCGAGCACCGCACCACGCAGATCGCCGCCGGCCGGCTGCGCGGCGCCGGGTACGAGACCGCCACCGGGATCGGCGGCACCGGCGTCGTCGGTGTGCTGCGCAACGGCGAGGGGCCCGTCGTGGCCCTGCGCGCCGACATGGACGCCCTGCCCGTGGAGGAGCGCACGGGCCTGCCCTACGCCAGCTCCGCGCGGGCCACCGACGGGGACGGCAACGCGGTGCCCCTGATGCACGCCTGCGGCCACGACGTGCACGTCAGCTGTCTGCTGGGCGCCGCGGCGGCGCTCGCCGCGGACCGCGCCTCCTGGCGGGGCACGCTGCTGCTGGTGCTCCAGCCCGCGGAGGAGGTCGGCCGGGGCGCGCAGGCGATGATCGACGACGGGCTGTTCGAGCGGTTCGCCCGGCCGCGGGTCGTCCTCGGCCAGCACGTGGCGCCGCTGCCCGCCGGGTACGTGGGGCTGCACGCCGGGCCCGCGTTCGCCGCGTCCGACTCGCTGCGCGTCGTGCTGCACGGCAGCGGCGGCCACGGGTCCCGGCCCGAGGCGTGTGTCGACCCGGTCGTCATGGCCGCGGCGACGGTGCTGCGGCTCCAGGGCATCGTCGCCAGGGAGATCGCGGGGACCTCCACCGCGGTGGTCACCGTGGGCGCCCTGCACGCCGGGAACAAGCCCAACGTCATCGCGGACCGCGCCGAGCTGCTGCTGAGCGTGCGCACCTTCGAACCCGCGGTGCGCACCGCGGTCCTGGCGGCCGTGGAGCGGATCGTCCGGGCCGAGGCCGCCGCCTCGGGCGCGCCGCGTGATCCGGAGATCTCGTGCACCGAGTCGTTCCCGGCGGTCGTCAACGACCCCGAGGCGTCCGCGCTGACCCGGCGGGCGCTCGCGGGGGCGCTGGGCGAGACGCGGGTGGTCGATCCGGGGCCGGCCACCGGCAGCGAGGACATCGGTGTGCTGGCCGCGGCCGCCGGGGCGCCCTGCGTCTACTGGCTGCTGGGCGGCGCCGACCCGGCGGCCTTCGCCGCGGCCCGCACCTTCGATGAACTGGCCCGGATCGCCCACGACCTGCCGTCCAACCACTCGCCGCTCTTCGCGCCGGTCGTCGAACCGACCCTGCGCACGGGCGTCACCACGCTGACCGCCGCCGCCCGCGCCTGGCTGGCCGGCGGCGGGGACGCCGGGGACCGCTGAGGTAGGGCCGCCGCCGCGCGGGGCCGCCGGCTCAGGCCAGATAGCCGTCCGGGCGGACGGCGAAGGTGTCGCCCAAAGACGCCCCGTAGGCCGCATGGGCGTGGCCGTCCACGTCGGTCACGTACGCGCCGCCCTGCCCGGGGCCGGGCCGCTCTTCGGGGCGCAGTACGGCGTAGGTGTGCGGCTCCCCCACCGGGGCGTCGGCGCCGAAGACGAGGCGGGTGGGGTGCGGGCCCCGGAACAGGTCGAAGAGCCGCACCCGGGCGCCGGTCGCGTCCAGGACCGGGGCGTCGGGCGCCCGGTCGCCGGTGACCAGGTGGCCGGTGGCGCCGGGGGCGCGGTAGGTGATGTCGAGGCCGTAGTTCTCCTCGCCGCGCCGGTAGGCGTCCTCGCGGCCCTCGGTGTAGCGCTTCAGCAGCGCGGTGGTGGCGCCGAGGACGCGCGCCGCGACGGCGCGCCGCTCGCGCTCGTAGCCGTCGAGGTCGTGTCCGGCGGCCAGCCGCCAGCCGAGGTTGTAGGCGTCCTGGACACCGGTGTTCATGCCCTGGCCGCCGGTCGGCGGGTGGACGTGCGCGGCGTCGCCGGCCAGGAAGACCCGGCCGGAGCGGTAGCGGTCGGCGAGGCGCACATTGGGCCGCCACACCGTCGACCAGCCGTGTCCGGTGAGGCGCACGCCCGCCGAGAACCGGTCCAGCGCCGCCTGCATGGTGGTGAGCGAGGCGTCGTCGCCCGTGCCGAGCCGGGTGACGAACTGGAACATGCCGGTGCCCGGCAGCGGCGACAGGCCGACGCCCTCCGCCGGGTCGTCGCCCGCGGCGAACCAGTGGCCGAAGGCCGGGTCGAGGTCCGGGGCGCGCACATCGCCGATCAGCATGCGGAACGTCTCGTCGGTGGTGCCGGGGAAGGCCACGCCGATCGCCTTGCGCACGAAGCTGGCGCCGCCGTCGGCGCCGACCAGGTGGTCCGCCCGGTCGCTCTCGCCGGTGGAGAGCCGGGCGGTCACCCCGTCGGCGTCCTGCTCCAGGCCCACCAGCGCGGTGCCCGACTCGACCCGCACACCGAACTCGGCGAGCCGGGCGCGCAGGATGCCCTCCAGCTGGGACTGGCCGAGGACCCAGGGGTTGGGGTACGGCACGTCGGGGCGCGGCTCGCGCGGTTCGAACATCCGGCGTTCGCCCACGGTGCGGCCGTCGAGGTGGACGCGGATCGGGGCGGGCGGCGCGCCCTCCTTCAGGACGGCCTCCAGTACGCCGAGGTCGTCGAGGACCTCCAGGGTGCGGGGCTGGATGCCGTCGCCGCGCGATCCGGCGAAGAACTCCCGGGCCTTGTCGACGATCCGCACCTCCACTCCGCGCCGCGCCAGGTCGATGCCGAGGGTCAGTCCGGTGGGTCCGGCGCCGACGATGAGAACCCGCATACTGAATCTCCATTCACTGAATTCAAATTCACTCTGGGGGCTGCTAGCGTGCCCTGTCAAGGTCACGAGGAGAGTGGCGTGAAACGTTCGGTACAGGCGGCCGAGACCAGAGAGGCGCTGATCGCGGCGGCCAAGCGGCTGTTCACCACGCGCGGGTACCTGAACACCAAGATCACCGACATCACGGCCGAGGCCGGGCGCTCGGCGGGCTCCTTCTACAACCACTTCGCGGGCAAGCAGGAGCTGCTGGAGGCCCTGCTCGCGGAGGTCTCGGCGGCCGGCGACCGCACCGCGGACACCGCGGAGCACAAAGCGGACTTCACCGACCCGGACGCGATCCGCTTCCATGTCGCCGCCTATGTGCGGGTGTACCGGGAGCACGCCGCCACCCTGCTCGCACTGCACCAGGCGTCCCTGGTCAGCGAGGAACTGGCCGCGACCCTGCGGCACTGGCGGCGCGCCCAGCTCGACGACCTGCGCGGTCACCTCCGCCACGTCTCCGACCTCCCGGCCTCCCCCGAGGCCACCCTCACCCTGCTGGCCGCGACGTTCGACAGCGTCACCCAGCCGTGGTCCGACCTCCCCGAGGGCGAGGCCGTGGAGGCCGTCACCCGGTTCGCCTACCGGGCGCTCAACGGCCGGGACGTGCCCGCCCCGCGGGAGTCCTGAGGGCGCACGGCGAGGGGGCGCCGCCCGCCGTTCCCGGCCGGTCGGCGCCCCCTCGTCCGCGCGGGCGCGTGGCGGGTCAGCCCACCTCGATCAGCAGGTCGCCGCCCTCCACCTGCTGGATGCGGTTGATGGCGAGCCGGCGCACCCGGCCGGCGCGCGGGGCCGTGATCGCGGCCTCCATCTTCATCGCCTCGATGGTGGCCACCATCGCCCCGGCCGCCACCTCCTCGCCCTCGGCGACCGCCAGTGTGACCACCCCGGCGAACGGCGCCGCGACATGGCCCGGATCGCCGCGGTCCGCCTTCTCCGTCACCGGGACGTCGGAGGCGGCGGCGGTGTCGCGCACCTGGACCGGGCGGAGCTGGCCGTTGAGCGAGGACATCACCGTGCGCATACCGCGCTCGTCCGCCTCGCCGACCGCCTGGAGCTCGATCAGCAGCCGGACGCCCGGTTCGAGATCGACGGCGTACTCCGTGGCGGGGCGCAGCCCGTAGAAGAAGTCCTTGCTGTCCAGCACGCTGGTGTCGCCGTAGGTCTGGCGGTGCTGTTCGAAGGCGCGCGTCGGGCCGGGGAACAGGAGCCGGTTGAGGGTGGCACGCCGGTTCTTGTCCAGGCCCTCGCGGTCCTCGGCGCTCAGCTCGGCGACGGTCCTGGCCTCGGCGCGGCCCTGGAGCGCCTTGGTGCGGAAGGGTTCGGGCCAGCCGCCGGGCGGGGTGCCCAGCTCGCCGCGGAGGAAGCCGATGACGGAGTCGGGGATGTCGAACCGGTCCGGGGTCCGCTCGAAGTCCGCCGGGTCGACCCCGGCGCCCACCAGGTGCAGGGCGAGGTCGCCGACCACCTTGGAGGACGGTGTGACCTTGACGAGGCGGCCCAGGATGCGGTCGGCGGCCGCGTACATCGCCTCGATGTCCTCGAAGCGGTCGCCGAGGCCGAGGGCGACCGCCTGGGTGCGCAGGTTGGAGAGCTGGCCGCCGGGGATCTCGTGGTGGTAGACGCGCCCGGTCGGCGCGGCGAGGCCCGCCTCGAAGGGCGCGTAGATCCTGCGGACGCCCTCCCAGTACGGCTCCAGGTCGCCGACGGCCTTCAGGTCCAGGCCGGTGGGCCGCTCGGAGTGGTCGGTGGCGGCCACGAGCGCCGTCAGCGACGGCTGGGAGGTGGTGCCGGCCATGGAGGCGACCGCGCCGTCCACCGCGTCGACGCCCGCCTGCGCCGCGGCCAGGTAGGTGGCGAGCTGGCCGCCCGCCGTGTCGTGGGTGTGCAGATGGACCGGGAGGCCGAACTCGCGGCGCAGGGCCGTGACCAGGGTGGCCGCGGCGGGGGCCCGCAGCAGTCCGGCCATGTCCTTGACGGCCAGGACGTGCGCGCCCGCCTCGACGATCCGCTCGGCCAGCCGCAGGTAGTAGTCCAGGGTGTAGAGGCGCTCGGCGGGGTCGGACAGGTCGGCCGTGTAGCACAGGGCGACCTCGGCGACGGCAGTCCCGGTCTCCCGCACGGCGTCGATGGCCGGGCGCATCTGGCCGACGTCGTTGAGCGCGTCGAAGATGCGGAAGATGTCGATGCCGGTGGCCGCCGCCTCCTGGACGAAGGCGTCGGTGACCTCGGTCGGGTACGGGGTGTACCCCACGGTGTTGCGGCCGCGCAGCAGCATCTGGAGGCAGATGTTGGGCACCGCCTCGCGCAGCGCGGCCAGCCGTTCCCAGGGGTCCTCGGCGAGGAAGCGCAGCGCGACGTCGTAGGTGGCGCCGCCCCAGCACTCCAGGGAGAGCAGTCCGGGCAGGGTATGAGCCACGGCGGGCGCGGCGGCCAGCAGGTCCTTGGTGCGCACCCGGGTGGCCAGCAGGGACTGGTGGGCGTCGCGGAAGGTGGTGTCGGTGACGCCGAGTCCGGGCGACTCGCGCAGCCGGCGGGCGAAGCCCTCGGGGCCGAGTTCGACCAGCCGCTGCCGGGAGCCGGCCGGCGGCTCGCCGGCGGGCAGCGGCGGCAGCTTGGTGACCGGGTCGACGGTCTCGGGCCGCTCGCCGTGCGGCTTGTTGACCGTCACGTCCGCGAGATAGGTGAGCAGTTTGGTGCCGCGGTCGGCGGAGGAGCGGGCGGTGAGCAGGTGCGGGCGCTGCTCGATGAACGAGGTGGTGACCTGCCCGGCCTGGAAGTCCGGGTCGTCCAGGACGGCCTGGAGGAAGGGGATGTTGGTGGCGACCCCGCGGATGCGGAACTCGGCCACCGCGCGCCGGGCCCGGCCGATCGCGGCCTTGAAGTCCCGTCCCCGGCAGGTCAGTTTGACCAGCATGGAGTCGAAGTGGGCGCTGATCTCCGTCCCGGCGTGCGTGGTCCCGCCGTCCAGCCGGATGCCGGAGCCGCCCGGGGAGCGGTAGGCGCTGATCCGCCCGGTGTCGGGCCGGAAGCCGTTGGCCGGGTCCTCGGTGGTGATGCGGCACTGCAGGGCCGCGCCCCGCAGCCGCACGGTGTCCTGGGAGAGACCGAGGTCGGCCAGGGTCTCCCCGGCGGCGATGCACAGCTGGGCCTGGACCAGGTCGACGTCCGTGACCTCCTCGGTCACCGTGTGCTCGACCTGGATGCGCGGGTTCATCTCGATGAAGACATGGCGGCCCTCGCGGTCGAGGAGGAACTCCACGGTGCCCGCGTTGCGGTAGCCGATCTCGCGGGCGAAGCGCACCGCGTCGGCGCAGATCCGCTCCCGCAGCTCCGGGTCCAGGTTCGGCGCGGGGGCCAGCTCGATGACCTTCTGGTGGCGGCGCTGCACCGAGCAGTCGCGCTCGAAGAGGTGGATGACCTCGCCGGTGGAGTCGGCGAGGATCTGCACCTCGATGTGGCGCGGTTCGACGACGGCCTTCTCCAGGAAGACGGTCGGGTCGCCGAAGGCGGAGGCGGCCTCGCGGGAGGCGGCCTCGATGGACTCGCGCAGCGTCGCCGGGCTCTCGACCCGGCGCATCCCGCGCCCGCCGCCGCCCGCGACGGCCTTGACGAACACCGGGAACCCGACGTCCTCGGCGGCGCGGACGAGTTCGTCGATGTCCGTGGAGGGGGCGCAGGAGCCGAGCACCGGTACCCCGGCCGCCCGCGCGGCGGCCACCGCGCGGGCCTTGTTCCCGGTGAGTTCGAGGGTGTCGGCGTCCGGTCCGACGAAGGCGATGCCCGCCCGCTCGCAGGCGCGCGCCAGTTCCGGGTTCTCGGACAGGAACCCGTAGCCCGGGTAGACGGCGTCGGCACCGGCCCGGCGCGCCGCCGCGACGATCTCCTCCACGGAGAGGTAGGCCCGCACCGGGTGCCCCGGCTCGCCGATCTCGTAGGCCTCGTCGGCCTTCAGCCGGTGCAGGGAGTTGCGGTCCTCGTGCGGGAAGACGGCGACGGTGCGCGCCCCCAGTTCATATCCGGCGCGGAACGCGCGAATGGCGATCTCGCCGCGGTTGGCGACCAGTACCTTGCGGAACATCCTGGATCCCTTCGGCCTGCCGGTGACGAGGACCATGGTGTCGGTCACCTCCGCGCCGTGCCATATGAACCGGGCCACTCGTCGTGATCTGTCGCGCCGATACGCCCGACGGGCCGTCAGAAGGCCCCCGCCGCTGCCGTTGTGTCGCGCGTTGCCCGCGGAATTGTCCTTGATCGGTAACAGCGGGATCCTCGGGGGCCCTCCGGCCGTCATCCAGGGTGCAGGGCAACACGGCGACGGCGAGAAGCGGAGCGGGACATGGTGCGGCACGGTGGCGGACGGGGTTGGCACGGGCGGGTGCTGGCGGCGGCTCTCGGGGTGACCGCGGTGGCCGCCGCGACCTCGGTGTGGACCGCGCAGGCCGACCCGACGGGCGGTCACTCCTCCCACGCGGACGCCTCGGCGAACCCGGCGGCGGGCGAGCAGGGCAAGGCCGCGAAGGTGGCGGTGACCATAGCGCACGCCTCGGACAAGGGTGACCGGGGCGTGAACATCACCATCGACGACGGCCCCGACCCGCACTGGACGCCCAAGGTGCTGGAGGTGCTGCGGGAGTACGACGTCAAGGCCACCTTCTGCATGGTCGGCACGCAGGCCAAGGCCTACCCCGACATGGTCAAGGCGGTGGTGGCCGCCGGGCACCGGCTGTGCGACCACACGGTGTCCCACGACACCTCCATGGACCACAAGCCGGAGTCCTACCAGTCGCAGCAGATCCTCGACGCCGAGAAGATGATCACGGACGCTTCCGGGGGCGTCCGGCCGATGTACTACCGGGCGCCGGGCGGCGCGTTCACCCCCTACAGCCGCCAGCTGGCCGCGGGCCGGGGGATGCGGCCGCTGGGCTGGAACGTGGACACCAAGGACTTCGAGCGCCCCGGCACCGCGGCCATCGTCGCCACCGTCAAGCGGGAGCTGCACAACGGGCCGACCGTCCTCTTCCACGACGCGGGCGGGGACCGCTCCCAGACCGTGGCCGCGCTGCGCGAGGTCCTGCCCTGGCTGAAGCAGCAGGGCTACTCCTTCGGCTTCCCGGTGCGCTGACCCCGCCCCGGCCGTCTCAGCTCCCCGGGCCCCCGGGGACCGGTCCGTCCGCCCCGCCGCCCCGGCCACCGGCCAGGGCGGCGACCGTCACCGCGGCCCAGCCCAGCGCTGTCACGACCGCGCCGGCCCGGCGGACCCGGCTGCCCGAGCCGGTGCCGAACAGCACCGCGTCACCGACGTCGGAGGCGATCCGTACGGCGGTCGCGGTGACCAGGGCCGGGCCGCGCGGGGCGAGCAGCATGGCCAGCCCGGAGGCGGCGTCGCGCCAGGCCAGCGGACGCAGGGCCGTGGCCGTGTGCGGATGGGTGTTCCCCGCCGGGTCCACCAGCCCCACGGGCCGGGCCAGCCAGCCGGGCCGGTACGCCGCCACGGCTCCGTAGGCAGCCGTCACCGCCCCGACCGTACGCAGCAGTCCTGTACGCACCGACACACCTCCACCGAGCAGGAAAACACCTCTTGCGTGAAATGCCTTGCATGAGCGACCGGAACTTCTTGTCCTGATTCCTGCGCATACATACCCGTTGGGGCTTCTTTGGGTGCACAGTGGAGGGAGTACTACCCCCAACAGGAGGCGGCCATGATCCTCGTCGGCGTCATTCTGCTCATCGTCGGCTTCGTCACCGGCATCTCGATCCTGTGGACCATCGGCATCGTCCTGGCCGTGATCGGCGCGGTGCTGTGGATCCTGGGAGCCATGGGGCACGCGGTGGCGGGCCATCGCCACTACTGGTGACCGGCCCGGCAGCGCCTCGACGTCACCCGGACCTCATGTCACCCGTACGGGAGTGGTCTATTCCGTGCGGGGCGGGGTAACCGGACAATCGGAAGAGCAGTAACACAGTGTGACAGTTTGAGGCAACCATATGGCCATCCCGCTTAGGCAGAAGGCGTCGGATGAGCCGGACCGGTACGGGAGCACGCCCGCAGCGCTGCGCTGGGACGTCCGCTGGGACAGTGGCGCGATCAGCGCCGCCGAAGCCCGAGCGGCTGTCGGCGGGTTCCTGGACCACGTCCGTGTCACCGGCCGCACAACCGTCCCCGACCGCGTGGCACAGGACGCGCAACTGGTGGTCAGCGAGCTGATCACCAACGCGGTACGGCACGCCCCAGGCCCCTGCGGGCTGTGCCTGGAAGCGGAGCCCCGCACCGGGCTCGTGCGGATCAGCGTGTGGGACACCTCCCCCCGGCCGCCCCGGCCCCGCCCGCCGGACGGGCGCCGGGTGGGCGGTCACGGGCTGGAGATCGTCGAAGCGCTCAGCCACAGCCTGACGGTCACCGACCGTGAGAGCGGGAAGGAGATCACCGCCCAGTTGCTGCTGCCCGCGCCGTCCCGCGAGCAGTGAACCGGCGGCCCGCGCCAGCGGATGCGTCACCCGGACGGGCGGGCCATGCTGGAAGAGAACGAGCCGTGAAGGAGTACGCGATGGGCATGATGGACAAGCTCAAGGGGCTGCTCAAGGGACACGAGGAGCAGGCCGGCAAAGGCATCGACAAGGGCGGCGACTACGTCGACCAACGCACCCAGGGCAAGTACAGCGGCCAGGTGGACACGGCCCAGGACAAGCTCCGGGGACAGCTCGGCGACCAGGGCCGGGACACCGGCGAGCCGCCGCGCTGACCCCTTGGCCCGTCCCGGCCCCGGCGTGATCACCCGCGGGTGATCACGCCGGGGCCGTTCCTCGCGTCACGGCCGCCGGGCGACGGGTCCCGCTCAGGGGACGCGGGCGACTCCGGCGTAGATGCCGCTGCCCTCGGGCTGCGGCGCGGGAGCGTCCTTGACCCACTCGGTGGCCGTCACCAGACCCGGCTCCACGAGTTCCAGACCGTCGAAGAAACGGGCGACCTCCGCGCGGGTACGGAAACCGAGGCGGATGCCGCCCTTGGCGTACTCGGCGGTGACCTGCTCGGCCAGCTCCGGGTAGAGGTCGGACGCCGCGTGGGACAGCACCAGGTGGCTGCCGGAGGGGAGCGCGGCCACCAGCTCGCGGACGATGCCGTGGGCGTCCTGGTCGTCGGGGACGAAGTGCATCAGCGCGATCAGCGAGAGGACCACGGGACGCTCGAAGTCCAGTATCCGCCGGGCGTGTTCGAGGATCTGGTCCGGGTGGCGCACATCGGCCTGGATGTAGTCGGTGACGCCCTCGGGGCGGCTGACGAGCAGCGCCTCCGCGTGCCGCAGCACGATCGGGTCGTTGTCGGTGTAGACGATCCTGGCGGTCGGGACGGTGCGCTGGACGATCTGGTGCAGGTTGGGCTCGGTGGGGATACCCGTGCCGACGTCGAGGAACTGGTCCAGGCCGCGCCCGGCGAGCCAGGCGGCGGCGCGGTTCATGAACGCCCGGTTCTGCCGGGCCGCGTCATGGGCCTCGGGGGGCAGCTGGCGGCCGACGGCCTCGTCCACGGGGTAGTTGTCCTTGCCGCCGAGCAGCCAGTCGTACACCCGGGCGGGATGGGCCTTGCTGGTGTCTATCGTCGGGGTGGACGGGAGATCGGGGGTACCGGTGGCCATGCGGACTCCGTCGTGCGAGTGGAACGGGCAAGGGGTGTCGATCACCGCAGTCTCGCACACCGTTTCGCCTGCTGATAAGGGCAGTTGCCGAAGGGCGGCGGCCGCACGCGGGCAGCACGGCCGGGGCGGGCGGAAGCGGCGGAAGCGGCCGCCGGGGGCGCGTACGGCCCCCCTTCTCCTCTCCGCCGGGCCGCCGGGACGGCTCAGTCGGGCCGCCGCCCGTGCACACGATGCGGTTCGGCGTCGGCCCACTTGACCTCCAGGCCGAGTCCGGGCCGCCCCTGGTCGGGCCGCAGGGCTCCGCCGACGGGCGGGAGCGTGCCGTCGAACACCAGGCGCTCGAAGCGCACATGGTCGTGGAAGTACTCCAGGTGCCGCAGCCGCCGCACCGCGCAGAAGGCGTGGGCGGAGACCGCGGGGGCGCAGTGCGCCGAGAGGTCCAGGTGCCGGGCCGCCGCGAGCCCCGCCGCCTCCAGCAGGCCCGTGATGCCGCCGCAGCGGGTGACGTCGGCCTGGAGGCAGTCCACCGCGGCGCCGTCGACGAGAGCGGCGAAGTCCCCGGTGGTGTAGGCGTACTCCCCCGCGGCGATCTCCAGCCGCGCCGGTCCGCGGTCGCGCAGCATCCGCAGCCCCTCGGTGTCCGGTGAGCCGACCGGCTCCTCGAACCAGCGCACGTCCCACTCGTCGTGGAAGCGGTGCGTCCAGTACAGCGCCTCCTTCCGGCCCAGCGCGCCGTTGGCGTCGGCGAGCAGCGCGGGCGCGTCGCCGATCGCCCGGCGGACCGCGGTCAGCCGCGGCGGATCCTGCTCGGGGTGGCGCGAGGTCTTCAGCTTCACCCGGGGGATGCCCTGCTCCACCCAGCCGGCGAGCTGGTCCGCGAGGCGGTCCTCGGGGTAGTTGGTGAAGCCGCCGCTGCCGTAGACCGGGACGCGGTCGTGGTGGACGGGCAGGACCTGGACGAGCGGCAGGTCCAGCAGGCGGGCCTTGAGGTCCCACAGGGCGATGTCGGCGGCGGACAGGGCCATGGCGCCCACGCCGGGCTGACCGGCGTTGCGCATCCGCCGCCCCATCGGCTCCCACAGCGCGGCCGGTGCGGTCGCGTCCCGGCCGGTCAGCAGCGGGGCGAGGACGCCGGACAGGAAGACGGCGACCGACACGTCCCCGTAGGTGTAGCCGATGCCGGTCCGGCCGCCCGCGTGCACCCGGACCAGGACCATCGTGGTCGAGTGCCACTCCAGGGTGCCGTCCTGCTCGGCGCCGCCGGGCCCGTCGGTGGACAGCTCGAAGGCGTGGACGTCGACGGCGTCGATCGGCTCGGACACCATGGCTGACTCCTTCGGACCGGCTGCTCGTGGGCGGCTTGCGCCGGGCTGGGCGTGTGACCCGGCAGCGGGGAGTCAAACCCGCGTCCGCGACACACCGCCGGGTCACCCCTGGGGCGGAACCTCCGCGGCAGCCGGCCCAAGCCCCGCATGAGGCGCCCCGCGGGCGGGACGGATGAACCGCTGGAGGGCGCCATGACACAGATTCACCCCGGCCTGGACGAGCCGCGGCACCGGACCCGTCCGCCCCGCGGCCGTACGGGCGAGCGGATCCGGGACTACCTGACCACGACGGATCACAAGAAGATCGGCAATCTCTATCTGGTCACCGCGTTCTGCTTCTTCCTGGCCGCCGGGGTCATGGCGATGCTGATGCGGGCGGAGCTGGCCCGGCCGGGGCTCCAGATCATGAACACCGACCAGTACAACCAGCTGTTCACGCTGCACGGCACGATCATGATGCTGCTGTTCGCGACGCCCACCTTCGCCGGGTTCGCCAACGCCGTGATGCCGTTGCAGATCGGCGCGCCGGACGTCGCCTTCCCCCGGCTGAACGCCCTCACCTACTGGTTCTTCCTGTTCGGCGGGCTCACCGTGGTGTCCGGGTTCGCGGTCGACCTGGGCGCCGCGCCCTTCGGCTGGTTCGCGTACGCGCCGCTGACCAGCTCCGTGCACAGCCCCGGGCACGGCGGCGACCTGTGGGCGATGGGGCTGGTGGTCGCGGGGCTGAGCACCACGCTGGGTGCGGTGAACTTCATCTCCACCGTGCTGTGCCTGCGCGCGCCGGGCATGACCATGTTCCGGATGCCGATCTTCACCTGGAACGTGCTGTTCACCTCGATCCTGGTGCTGCTGTCCTTCCCGGTGCTGACCGCGGCGCTGCTGGCGCTGGAGGCCGACCGCAGGTTCGGGGCGCACATCTACGACCCCGCGAACGGCGGCGCGCTGCTGTGGCAGCACCTGTTCTGGTTCTTCGGCCATCCGGAGGTCTACATCGTGGCGCTGCCGTTCTTCGGGGTGGTCACGGAGATCATCCCGGTCTTCAGCCGCAAACCGGTGTTCGGCTATGCGGGCATGGTGGGCGCGACCATCGCGATCACCATGCTGTCGGCGACGGTATGGGCCCACCACATGTTCGCCACGGGCGGGGTGCTGCTGCCGTTCTTCTCGATGCTGTCGTTCCTGATCGCCATCCCGACCGGGGTGAAGTTCTTCAACTGGATCGGGACGATGTGGAAGGGCAGCCTGTCCTTCGAGACGCCGATGCTCTGGTCGCTCGGCTTCATGGTCACCTTCCTTCTGGGCGGGCTCAGCGGAGTGCTGATCGCCTCCCCGCCGCTGGACTTCCACCTGACCGACAGCTACTTCATCGTCGCCCATCTGCACTACGTGCTCTTCGGCACGATCGTCTTCGCGACCTTCGGCGGGCTCTACTTCTGGTGGCCCAAGCTCACCGGCAGGCTGCTCGACGAACGGCTGGGGAAGTTCCACTTCTGGACGCTCTTCACCGGCTTCCAGACGACCTTCCTGGTCCAGCACTGGCTCGGCGAGATCGGCATGCCCCGGCGCTACGCCGACTACCTCGCGGCCGACGGGTTCACGGCGCTGAACACCGTCTCCTCGATCGGCGCCTTCCTGATCGGCCTGTCCACCCTCCCGTTCCTGTACAACGTGTGGCGCACCGGCCGGTACGGCGCGCGGGTGGACCTCGACGACCCGTGGGGCTACGGCCGCTCCCTGGAGTGGGCGACCTCCTGCCCGCCGCCCCGGCACAACTTCACCGCGCTGCCGCGCATCCGCTCCGACTCCCCCGCCTTCGACCTGCACCACCCCGAGGTGCTGCGGGAGCTGCCGGCCACCGGGCGCGGGAGCACGGAGCCCACCCCCGACCCCCGGGAGGGGGGGAGCTGATGAAGTCCGAGGCCCTTCTCTTCGCCGGCGTGGCGGTGTTCTTCCTGCTCACCGACACGGCCTACATCTGGTTCGCGCGCGAGCCGGCGGGGATCGCCGCCCTCACGGTGTCCTGCCTCATGTCCGCTGTGATCGCCTTCTTCTGCCTGGTCAACCACCGCCGCAAGGGGCAGCGCCCGGAGGACCGCCCGGCCGGTGAGATCCGGGAGCGGGCCGGACGCGTCGACTTCTTCCCGCCGCACAGCGGGCACCCGGTGGTCACCGCCGCCGGGGTGACGCTCTGCGCGATCGGCGTCGTCTACGGCCTGTGGCTCTTCCTGATCGGCTTCGGCGTCCTCGCGGCCGGAGTGATCGGCATGACGCTCGCGTACGTGGGCCGCCAGGGCGGCTGACGTCTTCCTGAGGGGCTACGGCGTCATATCTACGCCCGAATTGGGGTATAAAAGGCGTATAAGTCACCCATACAGGGGAACCCCTACGTGACGTAAAGACCCCCTTTTCGGAGAGGAGACGACAGCGATGTCGTATCCACACCGCTCCAGTGACGTGGGCACCCACCATCCGGAGATGATGGGCTCGCATCCCGAGATCGCGGAGATGCGGGAACGGCTCGAACGCACCGCGTCGAGCGGTCCGGCGATGGCCGTCGAAGGCCTCATCGTCCTGGCCGGCCTGTACGCCGCGATCTCTCCCTGGGTCGTGCACTTCGCGATCCAGCCCGCCATCACCGTCAACAACCTGATCGTCGGGATCACCGTCGGCATCATCGGGCTCGGTCTGGCACTGGCACCGGAACGCATGTTCCGGCTGGCCTGGGCGCTCGTGCCACTCGGCGTGTGGCTGTTCATCTCCCCCTGGGTGGTGACCCTCACCCACGGCGCACGGGCGGGCATCATCTGGAACAACTGCTGGGTCGGGGCGGTCATCGCCGCGCTGGGCCTCGCGGCCATGGGGCTGACCATCGGCGTGGCACGCCGGGGCCGCACCCACCGCTGACACCGCCGGCCCGGGGATGCGCCGTGCCCGCACGCAGCCGAGCGGGCACGGCGCACCGACGGCACCGCCCCGCCTCACTCCCGCCCCCGCCGCTCCGGCTACTCCTTCGCGGGGCCGGTGCCGCCCGCGACCGGATCGGCGGTACGTCCGGTGATCTGCAGGCGCTCCTCCGCCGTGGCGGGCACCTCGACCCGTTCGCCGTAGTACCAGGTGCTCAGAGCGGCCCGCAGCCGCTGCCGCAGCGGGGCGCCGGGCCCGGGGCGCTCCAGCGGCAGCGGAATCTCCCTGACCAGCAGCCGGTGGCGGAGCCGCGCTTCGAGGCCACGGCGGGTCTCGGACATGCCGCCGGGCAGCGCCTGGAACACCTCGCCGGTCTCCTCGCCCTCCTCCAGCAGCTCCCTCTCGTGCCGTTGCAGCGCCAGGCAGACGCGCCGGGTGAGCAGGAAGGCGAGCACCGGGGCCAGGAAGAACGCCGCGCGGAAGATCCAGGTGAGGCCGTTGACGGAGACCTGGAAGGTGGTGGCGATCACGTCGTTGCCGCCCGCCAGCAGCAGGACGGCGTACCAGACGACGGCGGCGACGCCGAGCCCGGTGCGCACCGGGCGGTCGCGGGGCCGGTCGCACAGATGGTGCTCGACCAGGTCGCCGGTGATCCACCGCTCGAAGAAGGGATAGCCGTAGAGCACCAGGAACAGCAGGCCGGGCAGCACCACGGCGGGCAGCAGCACGTTCCACATGACGGTGTGGCCCGCGACGTTCCACTCCACACCGGGCATCAGCCGGAGCGCGCCCTCCAGGAAGCCGACGTACCAGTCCGGCTGGGCATCGGTGGACACCTGGTCGGGGACGTACGGGCCGAAGGCCCAGATGGGGTTGATCTGGGCGAGGCCCCCCAGCACGGCGAGGACGCCGAAGACCACCAGCGACAGCCCGGCCGACTTGCCGACGAAGGCCGGGAACATGGGCTGTCCGACCACGTTGCGGTTGGTGCGGCCGGGCGCGGACCACTGGGTGTGCTTCAGGTACACCACCAGGATCAGGTGCAGCGCGATCAGGGCGATCAGCAGCCCCGGCACGAACAGGACGTGCACGATGTACAGCCTGCGGACGATGGCCGTCCCGGGGAACGGCCCGTCCCAGGCGAAGTACGCGAGGTACGTCCCGACCACCGGCACGGACTGCACGATGGAGTTCGCGGTGCGCAGCCCCGTGCCGGACAGCAGGTCGTCGGGGAGTGAGTAGCCGCAGAACCCCTCCAGAAGGGCCAGCAGGAACAGGGTCACACCCACGCACCAGTTGATCTCGCGGGGTCTGCGGAAGGCCCCGGTGAAGAAGATCCGCAGCAGATGCACCCCGACGGCCGCCACGAAGACCAGCGCGGCCCAGTGGTGCATCTGGCGCATCAGGAGCCCGCCGCGCACCCCGAAGCTCAGGTCGAGCGTGGACTCGTACGCCTTGGAGACCAGCAGGCCGCGCAGCGGACCGTACGAGCCCTGGTAGGGCACCTCGGCCATGCTCGGGTCGAAGAAGAGCGTCAGGAAGCTTCCCGTGAGGACCAGCACGGCGAAGCTGTACAGGGCGATCTCGCCCAGGAGGAAGCTCCAGTGGTCGGGGAACGCCTTGCGCAGCACCTGCCCGGCCAGTTCCGAGACCGGTGCCCGCCGGTCGGCGGCGACGTACGTACGGAACGCGGTCTGCCGCGCCCTCGCCTCGATCCGTGCCCCGCGCCGCCTCAGCACGCCCGCGTCACACTCCTTCATGTCACGTGGTGCTTCCCTCTGTGGTGCCTCAATCTTGGGTGTGCGCCGCGTACGCGTCGCGCAGGCGTGCCGGGGGCACCCCCATTGCCACACGAGGAGCAGCGGTGGACCGTCGCAGCGGCATCGTCGAGGAACTGACGCGGGACCACGCTCGCGTCCAGCACCTGTTCGACCGCATCCGGGCCGCCCCGCCGGGCAGCCCCGAGCGGACGGCCCTGGTGGAGCGGGCCGCCGCGGAGCTGGTCCGCAACGGGGTCGCCGAGAAGGCGCACCTGTACCCGGCGGTGCGCCGGTTCCTGCCGGACGGCGAGCGCCGGGCCGCGCACGGTCTGCGCCGGCTGCGCGAGACCGAGGAACTGCTGGTCCGGCTGGCGGCGGCGCACGGCGAGGACGCCACGCGTCTGCTGGTCGCGCTGGTCACCCAGGTGGGCGAGCGGTTCGTCGAGGAGCAGCAGGAGCTGTTCCCGCGGTTGCAGGCCCTGTGCCCCGCCGAGGTGCTGCGGGACCTCGGGACGCGGGCGCGGGCCGCCGCCGCGTCCGCGCCGACCCGGCCCCGGCCCGCCGCCCCGGACGCGGCGCCCCTGGTGAAGGTCACCGCCCGGGTGTGGGGGCCGCTGGACCGCCTTCGGGACCTGGCCACGCGCCGTGGCCGGCCCTGACGTTCCCGTGCCGCGGCGTCCCCGGACCCTGGGCGGGCGGCGCCGGGTGGGGCCGGGCGGACGCCCGCGCGTTGCGGGCGGGCGTCCTCGCGTGCAGAGTGGCGCTCGTGAAGCGCCACGTGCCGCGGGTCCGGCAGGCGGTGCTCGATCTGGAGCACCGGCTCGGCGCGTACGTCCTGGTCCGGCGCGGTCGCGACATCGAGCTGATGCACCGGGCCATGGGGTTCGCCACCCTGTCCCTGGTCACCCTGGCGCCGCTGCTCATCGTGGTGGCCGCCGCCGATCCGCTGGGCGAGGGCGGCTTCGCGTCGTGGCTGGTGGACGGCATGGGCCTGTCGGGCCGCTCCGCCCATGTGCTCACCGACATCATCACCCCGCCGGTCAAGGTGATCGGCACCACGAGCGTGTGGGGCGGTGTCCTGCTCGCGGTGTTCGGGGTGTCGTTCGCCGGCAGCGTCCAGAACGGCTACGAACGTGTCTGGGGGCTGCCGCCCGGCCCGTGGCACCGGGTGTGGCGGCAGGTCACCTGGCTGGCGGTGCTGACCGCGTACCTCTACCAGGAGGTGCTGAACGGCCACCAGTTCCACGGCCTGCCCCGGATCGCGGTGTCCGCGACGACGGGCGTGCTGTTCTTCTGGTGGGGCCAGCACTTCCTGCTGGGCGGCCAGCTGCACTGGCGGACCCTGCTGCCGGGCGCGCTCGCCACCATGGTGGGCCTGGGCGGCCTGCGTGTCTTCTCCTACCTGGTCTTCACCCCGCTGATCGTCGACAACGCGATCAGCTACGGCACCGTCGGGATCGTGCTGGTGGTGGAGTCCTGGCTCACCGGGGTCGGCTTCGTCGTCTACGGGGGCGCGATGTTCGGCCGCTGGTTCTGCGACCACCACTGGACGCCCCGGCACGAGCCGGGCCACGGCCGGCACGTCTGGCGGCGCGTACGGCGGGACACCCCGTGAGCGCCGGACCGTCCCGGACGCCTGTCCGGTCCCGCGCGGACGCCGGGGCACGCAGGGCCCCCGACGAGGTCCGGGCCGGCCGCCGATGAGCGCCCTGACCATCGTGCTCGCCCTGTTCGCGGCGCTGTCCAACGCCTCCGCCTCGGTGCTCCAGCGCCGGGCCGCGACGGACGAGGCCCCGGGCGGCTCCGGGATCCGGCAGTCGGCGCGCTGGCTCGGCCGGGTGCTGCGGCGCCCCTACTGGCTGGCGGGTGCCGCGCTGCTGGGCCTGTCCACCATCCTCCAGGCGGCGGCGCTGGCCGTGGGCAGTCTGTCGCTGGTCCAGCCGCTCATGGCCAGTGAGCTGCTGTTCACGCTGGCCGTGGGCAGTGTCGTCTTCCGCAGCCGCCCGGACTGGCGTACCTGGCTGGCGTTCGCCGCGCTGGCGGTGGGCCTCTCCCTCTTTCTCGGCGCGGCCTCCCCCTCGGAGGGCCGGCCGACCGCCGAACCGCGTCTGTGGCTGCTGGTGGGCCCCGCGGTGCTCGCGCTGGTGGCCGTGTTCACGGCGGCCTCCCGCCTGGTGCGGGGCGCCCCGCGGGCCGGACTGCTGGGTCTGGCGTCCGCGGTGTCCTTCGCCGGCACCGCCGCGCTGCTCAAGGAGGTCATGGGGCGGCTCGGACAGGGCGTGCCCGCGGTGCTGGCCTCGTGGCCGCCGTACGCCACCCTCGTCGTCGGCGTGCTCAGCTTCCTGCTGCTCCAGAGCGCGTTCCGGGCCGGGAGCCTCACCGCGTCCCAGCCCGCGCTGACCCTCGGTGACGCCCTGACCAGCGTGGTCCTGGGCTGGGTGCTCTTCGAGGAGTACATCGGGCTGGGAGTGCGGGTGCTGCCCGAGGCGATCGGTGTCGCCCTGATCGGCGCGGGCAGCGTGGGTCTTGCGCGGGCCACGGCCGCCGACGGCGGCTGGGACAGCCCGCCCGGCGACGGCTCCCGCGAGGGTCCCGGCCCCGCCCCCTGACGGCGGGGCAGGAGCCGGGACCGGGGCCGGAGCCGGGACCGGGGCCGGGCCGCACTCCTGGCGCGGCCCGGCTCGCCGGCCCGCCGGTCGGCCCCGCCGGTCAGGCCAGATGCGCCTCCAGGGCCGCCCGGACGCCGGACTCGACGGCGCCCTCGATCCAGGACGGCTTGACCGAGGTGTGGTCCCCGGCGAAGCGCAGCGGGCCCTCGGGGGCGCGGATGTGTCCGAGCAGTTCGGTGTGCTGGCCGGGCAGCAGCACCGACGCCTCGCCGTACGCGTACGGATCGCGCAGCCAGCTCTGGGTGCGGCCGGCACCGGTGTAGAACACCTCCAGGCGCTGCCCGTAGACCTGCTGGAGACCGCGCAGGGCGAACGGGTAGCGGGCCTCGTCCTCGAAGGAGTCCCAGCGCGAGGCGTCGTCGGCCCAGCTGTAGGAGGCCAGCACGACGCCGCCCTTGCTGCCGGGCACCGGGTGCGAGGGGTTGATCATGAAGCGGTTGGAGTTGTCGGAGACGGACCCGCCGCCGACGATGTGCGCGGCCTCCGGCTGGTCGCGGCCCGCCCAGCGGGCGGCGGCGTAGTGGGCGCGCTGCGCCGCGCTGATGTGGCCGCGCGGCACCGAGGGGTGCGCGCCGAGCAGACTGCCGTCGGCGGGCGCCTTCCCACCGCGGTAGTCGTCGTACAGCCCGGCCCGGACGGCGTCGAGTTCGCGTTTCCAGTCGGCCTCGGTGAACTCCCACCAGCGGCGGCTGAACTCCAGCAGCACCTTGGTCGCGCTGTCGTAGTGCAGTTCGGCGACGGCCCGGCGCTTGCCGTACGACATCAGGGGGCTGACCTGCACCTGCCGCAGCCCGGAGAACGGCACGGTGACGACGGCGAGATCACCGGTGAACTGCTCGCGCACCACCTTGCCGCCGCGCCCCTCCGAGACGGTGTCGATCCACACATGGGGTCCGTCCCGGCGCACGTGCGAGGTGTCCCCGCCGTCGGCGCCCTGCTGCCGGGTGCCGTCCCAGTACTCGATGTGCGTGGCCCGCCGGTCGCGGTGCAGCACGTCGGACACCTGGCGCAGCAGCGCGTCCGGCAGCGTCGCGGTGCCGCCGGTCAGCTCCCAGAAGGCGGTGTCCGGGCTGATCAGGGACTGGCTGATGAAACTGTGGATGAAGGAGAGCGGCAGCCGTGAGGTCAGGTTCTCCAGGGTGCCGACCAGGTCCAGGGTGCGCTCGTCGAACCCGGCCTGCTCGGTCAGGAACCGGTACATCGACCAGTCCCCGTAGCGCTGGACGACACGCGCCCAGCCCTGCACCCGCTCGGGCAGGGGCTTGTCAACGCGCTTGCCGTCCTCGCCGACCGTGCTGAACTCGTCGCGCACGGGGTCGAGGGCGGCGGCGAGGATCGCCGAGGACGGGGTGTCCCAGTGCTTGCGCGGGACGCCGAAGGACTGGTTGACGCGGCGCGGCGACTTCGCGTACTCGGAGCGGCGGACGCGGACGCCGTTGACGTGCAGCCAGGCGTGGTTGACGGGTTTGCCGGAGCCGTCGACGTCCAGGAGATGGAACGGCCGCTTCTTGAGGCCGAGCTGGTCGATCAGGCGCATCACCAGCGGATGGCTGCCGGGGATGCGCATCGCCCCGGCCTCCGCGTACTGCTTCGGATCGGCGAACGGCTGCGGGGCCTGCTCGTGACCGCCGGTGCGGAAGGTCTTGATCCGTCCGCCGACCCGGTTGCCGTTGGCCTCGATCAGCGTCACCTGGTGTCCGGCGCGCTTGAGCAGCCAGGCGGCGACGAGGCCGGCCGGACCGGCGCCCACGACGAGGATCTTCTTGGCCGCCCCCGAACGGGCGCGGGGCAGCCCGGAGCCGAGGATCTTCTCGTACTGCGGGACGAGGGGCTTGTCGTGGTCGTCGACGACCAGCAGCGCGCGGGCGACGGCGAGGCAGGTGTCCCAGTCGGCGGTGGAGCGGGCCGTGGCGGGGGCCTGTCCGGGACCGGCGGGGACCGCCGGAGCCGCCGGGGGTGCCAGGGGGGCCGCGCCGGCGGGCTCGGCGGTGCCCAGCCCGAGGGCCGCTGCGCCGGCCGCTGTGCCGGCCGCGGTGGTGAACAGCCGCCGGGACAGAGGCGGTTGGCTGGCTGTGGTGCGGAGTTCATGCATACGTCCTGGATAGGGCCCGAGCGGGGCCCCCGGACCGGGGATGATCAACCGTCACCTGAACGGGTGAGCGCGGGGAGCGAACCGCCTTAATGCGCTGCGCACGCGCCGGTGCGGATGCTTCCGCACGCCCCCGCATTCCGGGGAGCACCCGCCCCCTCTTCAGGTATCGGACGGCGCCTCAGGTACCGGACGGCGCCTCGGCCTCCGGTGGGCCGGATTCCGGCGCGGCCGCCGCCGGAGTGTCCTCGGTCAGGGTCACCGCCAGGCCGCCCGCGCAGCGCGCCACCACGTTGTAGAGGAAGGTGCACAGCGCGGTGAAGGCGGTGACGAACACGATCGTGACGATCGCCAGTACCGCCAGTCCCTCGGCCGGGGGCCAGGGGTCCTGGCCCAGCAGCCGCAGCAGGATCCACACCGGCGGCATGGTGACGGCCGCGCACACGATCAGGCCCAGGGAGAGCAGGAAGCCCGCCACCATGAGCGTCCAGGGCTCGGCGGTGTCCAGGCGCATCCGCCCGCTGAGGGGCAGGGGGGCCGGGGCGGGTTCGCTGAGGGCGGGGGCGGAATCGGGAGCGGGGGCGGGATCCGGAGCGGGGGCGGGATCCGGAGCGGGGGCGGGATCCGGGGCGGGGGCAGAGGGGGAGGCCGGTTCTGTGGGAGGGGCGGGTGCGGGTGAGGTCGCGGGGGGCGTGCCCTCGCCCTTGCCGCCGTCCGCGCCGGTGCCCGTGTCCGTGCCCGCGCCCGCAGCGGTGTCCTCTTTCGCGTCCGCGTTTGCGTCCGTGCCCGTGCCCGTGTCCGTGTCCGTGGTCGTCTCGGCGGCGTCCACGGTCTTTTCGGCGGCGGCCTGCTCCTTCGGTGGCGCGGGGCGCCCCGCGCGGCCGGCTCGGCTCCTGGCACGTCCGGTTCGGCTGGCCCGGCCCATGGCTGTCTCCTCTTCGGGTGCAGATGCTCCGGACGACGTCCGAGCCGTGCGAAACCCCCTTGGTCAGGCGGTCTCGACGCTATGCGCGGCGACGGCGGCCCGCACCCGCGGTTCACCCGGTCGGAGGCCGCTGGAGCCTGTCGGCGGCTGTCGGCGGGTGTCGGTGATCCATCGGCGAAGTGTCGGCAGCGGCTGTCACTTTGAGTGAGCCGAGGGCCGGGCGCCCGGCTCGCCCCACCCTCCGCACACACCCCCACGCACAACGCCCCCCCCACACCGCAATCACCACCTGCCGCAAGGGAACCCGTCATGACCGCGCCGTACGGCTCCTCCACGCCTTCCGCCTCCCCTTCCGACGCCGCTCCGCCCTGGGACGTCGCCCGCCCGCCGCGCGCGGACGGCCGCCTCTTCCTGGTCACCGGGGGCAACGCGGGCATCGGCTACTTCGTCGTGGAGCAACTCGCCGCCTCGGGGGCCGAGGTGGTGCTCGGCAGCCGCGACCCGGCGCGCGCGCAGGCGGCCATGGCGTCCGTACGCGGCCGGGTGCCCGGTGCCCGGGTGCGCGCCGTGCGGATGGATCTCGCCGATCCGCTGTCCCTCCCGGCCGCCGTGGCGGAGCTGCGGACGGACCACCTGGACGCGGTGGTGCTCAACGCGGGGATCGCGCTGGACCACCCGCCGCGCCGGGAGTCGGCGGCCGGTCACGAGCTGATGTTCGCGACCAATCACCTCGGCCACTTCGCCCTCACCGCGCATCTGATGCCGCTGCTGGCCGCGGCGCCCGCCGGCCGGGTGGTGACGACGGGCAGCTTCGCGGCCCGGTCGGAGCGACTGGACCTGGCCGACCCTCAGTCCCTGCGCGACTACCGGCCCAAGCGCACCTACGGCCGGTCCAAGCTGGCGCAGATGTCCTTCGCCCTGGAACTCGACCGGCGGCTGCGCGCCGTGGGCAGTCCGGTGTCGAGCCTGGTCGCGCATCCTGGGGGCGCCCTGGACTCGCTCACCCCCTCGCGCCCGCTGGTGCACACGCGTTCGGCCGGTGCACGGCTGCTCGGCCTGCCGGTCGGCGCCGTGCTCCAGGGCAAGGACGCGGGGGCCTGGCCGGCGGTGCGCGCGGTGCTCGACCCGGCGGCGCGCGGCGGGGACGTGTGGGGGCCGCGGGTGCTCGGGCTGCGCGGCCGGCCGCGCCGCGAGCCGGTCTGGCCGCACCTCGCCGACCGCGCCGAAGCCGCGCGCCTGTGGGACCTGAGCTGCGCCCTGACCGGAGTCGCCCCGGTGTGAGCCGGGGCGGCCCCGCCTCCCCTACACCTCGCGGTCCGGCCAGCCCATCAGGCGGGCGCCGATGACCGCCGTCTGGAGGGTGTAGCGGTGCATCGGGTCGGCGGGATCGGCGCCGGTCAGCTTGTGGATGCGTTCCAGGCGGTAGGTGAACGCCCGGACGCTGAGGCTCAGGCGGCGCGCCGCCTCGGCGGCCGTGCAGCCGGCGTCGAAGTACGCGGCGAGGGTGTCCAGCAGGGGCTGGGCGCCGCCGCGTGCGCCGCGCAGCGGGCCGAGCGTGTCGCGCACGAGGTCGGCCATGGCCTGCCGGTCGCGGGTCAGGACGGGGTAGACGAGGAGGTCCGCCGCGCGCAGCACCGGTTCCTGGAGGTCGAGGCGGTGGGCCAGATCGAGGGCGTTGAGGGCCTCCTCGTAGGAGTGGACGACTCCCCCGGCGCCGGGGTGCGGGCGGCCGATGGCGACCCGGCCGCCGTCGGTGGCGGCGTAGGCCTGCTTGGCGAAGAACGCCAGGACGTCGTCCTGGTCGCCGGGCGCGACACAGACGAGTCTGCCGTCCTTGGTGGTGAGCAGGACGCGGCGCTCGGCGAAGCGGGCGAGCAGCGAGGTCTCCACGTGCCGGGTGGCCGGGTGGGTGTCGTCGACGGGCTGTGCGCCCTGGGCGACGGCCACGGCGTGGGCGCGGGAGAAGAGCAGTCCGTAGCGTTCGGCGCGCTCCGCGAGCCGGCCGAGGTCGCTGCGCCCGTAGAGCAGGTCGTCGATGAACTCGCGGCGGGCGGCCTCCTCCTGGCGCATGGCGAGCTTCTGGGCGCGTTCGTGGCCCTCGGCGAAGGCGTCGACGGCCTGTTCGACGGCGGCGAGCACCTGGTCCACGCCTGCCGTGCGCAGGGTTGCGGAGACCGCCCGGGTCTCGGCCAGGTGCCGGCGGACCAGGCGGCGCAGTCCGTGTCCGTCCTCGGCCGCCCGCTCCCCCTGGGCCCGCAGGGACTCCAGTTCGTCCCGGGTGAGCCGGCGGCCGGTGACGCACACGTCGGCCAGGATCCGGGTGTACTCGGTCAGATAGTCGTCGGGCGCCTCTGGCCTCGTCACGGACCCTCCCCCTGCTTGTTCGGTCGCTCGCGTTTTCTTAACCCATGCCGAACGCCAGTGCCAAACTTCCGCACGCCAGCGCCAGGACCCGGCGTGCGGCGGCCCTCGCGACCGGGCGCGGACCTGCGGGCGCACCCCCTGAAAGAGCGAGATCCGGTCGGGTTAGCATATGAGCGCTGCCTAGCTCGAAAGAGAAACCTGTGACTGTCAACGACGACTCGTTCACCAACTGGAAGCACCGCGAGGAGATCGCGGAGTCGATGATCCCGATGATCGGGAAGCTGCACCGCGAGCGGGACGTCACCGTCCTGCTGCACAGCCGCTCCCTGGTGAACAAGTCGGTGGTGAGCATCCTCAAGACCCACCGGTTCGCCCGGCAGATCGCCGGCGCGGAGCTGTCGGTCACCGAGACGCTTCCCTTCCTCCAGGCGCTCACCGCGCTGGACCTCGGCCCGTCCCAGATCGACATCGGCATGCTGGCGGCGACGTACCGGGCCGACGACCGCGGTCTGTCCGTGGCCGAGTTCACCGCCGAGGCCGTCGCGGGCGCCGTCGGGACGGCCGGGGAGGCCCGCCGCGAGGGCCGCGACGTGGTCCTCTACGGTTTCGGCCGCATCGGCCGCCTGGTGGCCCGGCTGCTCATCGAGAAGGCCGGTTCGGGCAACGGGCTGCGGCTGCGCGCGATCGTCGTGCGCGGCGGCGGCGACCGGGACATCGTCAAGCGCGCCTCCCTGCTGCGCCGCGACTCCATCCACGGCCAGTTCCAGGGCACGATCACCGTCGACGAGGAGAACAGCACCATCCTCGCCAACGGCAACGCGATCAAGGTGATCTACGCCGACGACCCCTCGGCGGTGGACTACACGGCGTACGGCATCAAGGACGCCGTCCTGATCGACAACACGGGCAAGTGGCGGGACCGCGAGGGCCTGTCCGAGCATCTGCGCCCCGGCATCGAGAAGGTCGTCCTGACCGCGCCCGGCAAGGGCGACGTGCCCAACATCGTGCACGGCGTCAACCACGACACCATCAAGCCGGACGAGCGGATCCTGTCCTGCGCCTCGTGCACCACCAACGCGATCGTCCCGCCGCTGAAGGCGATGGACGACGAGTTCGGCGTGGCGCGCGGCCATGTGGAGACCGTCCACTCCTTCACCAACGACCAGAACCTGCTGGACAACTACCACAAGTCCGAGCGCCGCGGCCGGTCCGCGCCGCTCAACATGGTCATCACCGAGACGGGTGCCGCCTCCGCCGTGGCCAAGGCGCTGCCGGACCTGCGCGCGCGGATCACCGGCAGCTCGATCCGGGTGCCGGTGCCGGACGTGTCGATCGCCATCCTCAACCTCCAGCTGCGCCGCGAGACCACCCGCGAGGAGGTCCTCGACCATCTGCGCGAGGTCTCGCTGACCTCGCCGCTCAAGCGCCAGATCGACTTCATCAGCGCCCCCGACGCGGTCTCCAGCGACTTCATCGGCTCGCGCCACGCCTCGATCGTCGACGCGGGCGCCACCAAGGTCGAGGGCGACAACGCCATCCTCTACCTGTGGTACGACAACGAGTTCGGCTACTCCTGCCAGGTCGTGCGGGTCGTCCAGCACGTCTCCGGCGTCGAGTACCCGACCTACCCGGCGCCCGCCGTCTGACCTCGGTGCCGGACCCGTCGTACGCCCCGGCCTCCCGCGCGCGGGGTGCCGGGGCGCCGTCGTCCGGAGTCGCGCACCCACCCGGTGGGCGGCCCCGGACGGTGTGTGAGACTGCGGCCATGATCCGTACCGCGACCCCCGCCGACGTGCCCGTCATCCACACGATGATCCGCGATCTGGCCGAGTACGAGAAGGCCCTCGACGAGGTGCGCGCCACCCCGGAGCAGCTGGCCGAGGCCCTGTTCGGCGAGCGGCCGGCGGCCTTCGCCCATCTCGCCGAGGACGCGGACGGCGAGGTGGTGGGCTTCGCCCTGTGGTTCCTCAACTTCTCCACCTGGCGCGGGGTGCACGGCATCTACCTGGAGGATCTGTACGTCCGGCCGCAGGCACGCGGCGGCGGCCACGGCAAGGCCCTGCTGACCGAGCTGGCGCGGCTGTGCGTGGAGCGCGGCTACGAGCGCCTGGAGTGGTCGGTCCTGAACTGGAACCGTCCGTCGATCGACTTCTACGAGTCCCTGGGCGCCCGCCCGCAGGACGAGTGGACGGTGTACCGGCTGACGGACGAGGCACTGGCCGCGCTGGGCGCTCCGGCGTAGCGGAGCCCGCTCCCGCCCCCGTGCGCGCGGCGGGCGCCGCGTCCGTCCCGGCGGCCTGACCCTGATCCGCGAGGTCTGCGACGGGGCCGGCACCGCGCCGCACCTGCGCAGCGCGCTCAGCACCGACGAGGGCGGGCGCGGTCTGTTCCTGGTCGCCCAGATCGCGCCGCGCTGGGGCACCCGGTACACCGGTGGCGGCAGGACGATCTGGGCGGAGCAGCCGCTGCCCGGCGGGGGCGGGTGAGCACACCCCCGCCGGGCGGGAGCCGGACGGTCAGCGCTCCTCGCGGAACACGACGTGCCGGGCGGCGACCGGGTCGTACTTGCGCAGGGTGAGCCGGTCGGGGTCGTTGAGCCGGTTCTTGCGCGTCACATAGGTGGCGCCGGTCCCGGCGGTGGACTTCAGCCGGACGACGGGGCGCACGGTGGTGCGTGCCATGGATCCTCCTTTCGGCCGCATCCCCGGATTGATCCAGACATGCCAGCCAGGGACGTCAACAGGGCGGACGGCCGCGGCATTCCCGGCGCACGGCGGAGGCCAAGAAAGGGTTCTGATCGGACATATCGGTCGCCCGGCGGGTGAGCGCAGTGCTAGAACTGGGAGCATGATCGGACGTTCCCGCCGGTCCCGCTCGAAGGCGGCAGCGCCGCGCGACGGCCGGCGGTCCGCTGATCCGTCCCGGCGTCCGGGGCCGCGCCGCCCGCCCGGACGCCGCCTTCCGTCGCCCTGGGGGCCGGGCACGCTGGCGGCGCAGGTCTTCCTGCTCCAGGTCATCGTCGTCCTGGTGCTGGTCGCCGCGGCGGCCGCCGCGCTCGTCCTCCAGGGGCGCTACGACGGCGACAACGACGCCCGCAAGCGCTCGCTGGCCGCCGCCGAGGCGTTCGCGCACGCGCCGGGCACCGCCCTCGCCTTCGCGGCCCCGGACCCCACGAAGCTGCTCCAGACCCCCGTGATGCAGGCGCAGGCCGGCGCGGGCATCGACTTCATCTCCGTGCTGAACACCAAGGGGGTGCGGCTGGCCGACACCGAGCCGCGGCTGATCGGGACGAAGGCGCAGGACCTCGGCCGGGCCGTGGCGGGCGAGACCTTCACCGACACCTTCCACGGCAAACCGGCCGACGCCGTGCGCGCGGTGGTGCCCGTGATGGACGCGAGCCGGCGGGTGGTCGGGGTGGTCACCGCCGGGATCCAGGTCGAGAACGTGGGGTATCTGCTGGACCAGCAGGTGCCCATGGTGCTGGGTTCGGCCGCGCTCGCCCTCGCCCTCGCCACCGCGGGCACCGCCCTGGTCACCAGACGGCTGCGGCGCCAGACCCACGGCCTCGGACCGGCCGAGATGACCCGGATGTACGAGCACCACGACGCGGTGCTGCACGCGGTGCGCGAGGGCGTGCTGATCGTCGGCGCCGACGGCCGGCTGCTGCTGGCCAACGACGAGGCGCGCCGGCTGCTCCTGCTGCCGCCGGACGCCGACCAGCGGCATGTCACGGAACTGGGGCTGGCCCCCGACCTGACCCGGATCCTGGTGGCGGGCGAGGTGGTCTCCGACGAGGTGTGCCCGGCCGGTGACCGGCTGCTGGCCGTCAACACCCGGCGCACCGCCCCGTACGGGGACGCTCCCGGCCTGGTGGCGAGCTTCCGCGACACCACGGAGCTGCGCGCCCTGTCCGGCCGCGCGGAGACGGCCCGCGGCCGGCTGACCCTGCTGTACGAGGCCGGGGTGCGCATCGGCACCACCCTGGACGTACAGCGGACCGCGGAGGAACTGGCCGAGGTGGCGGTGGACCGGCTGGCCGACGTGGTCACCGTGGAGTTGCTGGAGGCCGTGCTGCACGGCGAGGAGCCGACCGGAGCCGTGCACCGGATGCGCCGCACCGCGCTGCGCGGTTCGCGCCATCCGCTCCAGCCCGTGGGCGATCTGATCCAGTTCGTGGTGGCCGACACGCCCATGGTGGCGGCGCTGCGCCAGGGCCGGGCCGTCCTGGTGCCGGACCTGCGGGCGGCCGAGGACTGGCGGGCCCAGGACCCGGAGGGCGCGGGCCGGGTGCTGGACTCTGGCATCCACTCGCTGATCGCGGTGCCGCTGCGGGCGCGGGGCGTGGTGCTCGGCATGGTCAACTTCTGGCGGGGGGCCGGCTCGCCGCGGTTCGACGAGGAGGACGTCGCGGTCGCCGAGGAGCTGGGGGCGCGGGCGGCGGTCGCCATCGACAACGCGCGCCGCTACTCCCGCGAGCACGCGATGGCGGTGACGCTCCAGCGCAGCCTGCTGCCCCGGGACCTGCCCGAGCAGGACGCCCTGGAGGTGGCCTGGCGCTACCGTCCGGCGCAGTCGGGCGTGGGCGGCGACTGGTTCGACGTGATACCCCTGCCGGGCTTCCGGACGGCGCTGGTGGTCGGCGACGTCGTCGGGCACGGGCTGCACGCCGCGGTGACCATGGGGCGGCTGCGCACGGCGGTGCTGAACTTCTCCTCGCTCGACCTGCCGCCGGACGAACTGCTCGGGCATCTGGACGAGATGGTGGCCCGGCTCGACACTCCGCCCGACGGCCCGGACGACGGCGAGGGCTCGCTGGTCACCGGGGCCACCTGCCTGTACGTCATCTACGACCCGGTGGGCGGGCACTGCACCTTCTCCCGGGCCGGGCATGTCGCGCCCGCCGTGGTGGACCCGGTGGGCCGGGTGACCTTCCCCGACCTGCCGCTGTCGCCGCCGCTGGGCGTGGGCGGGCATCCGTTCGAGTCCGGTGAGCTGACGCTGCCGGAGGGCAGCCGCCTGGTGCTGTTCACCGACGGGCTGATCGAGGACCGGCGGCGCGACATCGACGAGGGCCTCTCCCTGCTCGCCGCCGCGGTCGCGCACCCGGACCAGAGCCCGGAGGAGACCTGCCGGGCCCTCATGGAGACGATGCTGCCGGAGCACCCCAGCGACGACGTGGCGCTGCTGGTGGCCCGCGCCCGGCTGCTGGACCCGTCCTATGTCGCCGTCTGGGACGTGCCGTTCGACGTGAGCGCGGTCTCGCGGGTGCGCACGCAGGTCAGCGGGCGGCTGGCCGACTGGGAGCTGGAGGACTCCGCGTTCGCCACCGAGCTGATCCTGAGCGAGCTGCTGACCAACGCGATCCGCTACGGCGCTCCCCCGGTGCGGGTCAGGATGCTGCTGGGCCGCACCCTGGTCTGCGAGGTCTCGGACGGCAGCAACACCTCCCCGCGGCTGCGCCGGGCGGCCACGACCGACGAGGGGGGCCGGGGGCTCTTCCTGGTCTCGCAGTTCGCGGACCGCTGGGGCACGCGCTATGTGGCCGACGGCAAGGTGATCTGGGCGGAGCAGAGCCTGGGCCGCGCCCCGGAGCCGGACCCGGCCGCGCTGATCGACCAGTTGGCCTGGTGAGGGGCGGCGCCGGCCGGCGGGCGGGGAGCCACGTACGCAGGGCACCTTATTAGAAGCCGAGTAAGTTACTGAACCGTAACCTGCCGCCTGCTACCCGCGGTAACAGCACGTGGGTACGGTCTCCTTCCGTCACACCCCCACCCGCGTGCCCGGCCTCACCCCAGGAGGTTCCCCATGCCCGCGTCCAGACGGCTGCTCGCCGCGGCGGTCGCCGCTGCCGCCGCCTCGTGCCTCGCGGCCCAGGCCCTGCCCGCCGCGGCGGCCACCGGTCCCGCCCCCGTGGTGTCCCGGGGCGTCACCGTCCCGGAGTTCTACGACCCGCCCGCCGAACTCCCCGCCGCCGACGGCACCCTGGTCCGCACCGAGCCGCTGCCGCTCGCGCTGAGCCTGCCCAGCCTGCACGGCCCGCTGCCGGGCCGCGCCACCCGCCTGATGTACAAGTCGACCGACGCCAACGGCGCGCCCGTGGCCGTCACCGGCGCCTACATCGAGCCCACCGCCCGCTGGAAGGGCGGCGGCCCGCGCCCGCTCGTCGTCGTCGCCCCGGGCACCATGGGCCAGGGCGACCAGTGCGCGGCCTCACTGGGCCTGGAGCACCCGCTGGCGTTCAACGGCGAGACGGTGTCGATCGGTTACGAGGACCTGTCCGTCTACCGGCTGCTGGCCCAGGGCACCGCGGTCGTCGTCACCGACTACGTCGGCCTGGGCGCCACGGACCGGCTGCACACCTACGTCAACCGGATCGACGGGGCGCACGCCGTCCTGGACGCCGCACGGGCCGCGCGCACGGTTGCGGGCGCCTCGGTGACCGCGGACTCGCGGGTCGGCCTGTTCGGCTACAGCCAGGGCGGCGGCGCGACCGCCGCGGCCGCCGAACTCCAGCCCTCCTACGCCCCGGACGTCGCCCTCGCCGGCACCTACTCCGGCGCGCCGCCCGCGAACCTGACCGAGGTCACCAAGGGCATCGACGGCAGCGAACTGGCCGGCGCCCTCGGCTGGTCCCTCAACGGCTTCCTCCAGACCGACCCGGAGCTGCGGCCGATCGCCGAGGCCCACCTCAACTCCGCGGGCAAGGCGGCCCTTGAGGACCTGTCGACCATGTGCGTGGGCGACGCGATCCTGCACTACGGCTACGCCAAGAGCACCAAGTGGACGACCGACGGGCAGTCGCTGAGCGCCATCATCGGCGCCGATCCCGTTCTCCAGGGCTTCCTGGACACCCAGCGCATCGGCCGGCTCAAGCCCGCCGGGCCCGTCCGGGTGGCCACCGGTGTCAGCGACAACCTGGTGCCGCACGGCCAGGCACGGCAACTCGCCGTCGACTGGTGCCGCAAGGGCGCCGACGTCACCTACGCGCCGGTCGTCCTCCCGAACGTCGTCAGCCCCCTGCTCAACCACTTCGGCCCGCTGCTCACCGACCAGGGCACCGCCGTGTCCTGGCTCACCGACCGCCTGGAGGGCAGGGCGGCCCCGTCCAACTGCTTCACGATGCCCCTGCAGCCCTGAACCCCGCACACCACGGACCGGGCCGCCCCGCCACCACCGGCGGGGCGGCCCGGCGCGTCGGGGCACCCGGACCTCAGAGGGCGTTCCGGCTCCTGCGGCGCAGCGCGAAGTACGTCCCGGTGGCGCCCACGGCCAGCAGCGCGCCCGCGCCGAGACCGACCGGCAGGGCCGGGAAGGCGGCGGCGCCGCTGGTCGCGGCGGCGTTCTCGAACGCCGCGCCGGCCGTGATGGCGGCGGCCTTCGGCGCCACCGCGCGGACCGGCCCGACCGACCTGACCGAACCGTCCCGGTTCAGCAGCACCTGCCGGTTGTTGGGGTGCTTGAAGTCGAACATGCCCGCGAGCGAGCCCGCCGTCGCGTCGAAGGAGTGGTCTCCGATGCGCCCGGTGTGCCAGTTGTCCTCGATGAACCGGATGATCGACGCCTGGTCGGTCTGGGTGTGGTCGACCTGGTTGACCTTGCTGTACGGGGAGACGACCAGCAGCGGCTGGCGGGTGCCGGGGCCGCACCGGTCCAGGTAGCCGCCGGCCGCCGGGGGCCCGGCCTGGCAGGCGGGGCTGTCGGTGGCCTTGCCGTTGGAGCCGGCCGAGGTGTCCGTGGAGCCGTTGCGCACCGGGGCGTAGGCGTGGTCGTACCAGCCGTCGGAGTCGTCGTAGGCGATGACGACGGCGGTGGAGCGCCACTGCGGGGAGCGCTGGATCGCGTTGATCTGGTCGACCAGGAAGTGCTGTTCGTCGAGCGGGTCGGAGTATCCGGCGTGCCCGTCCTGGTAGGAGGGCGCCTTGACGAAGCTGACGGCCGGGAGGCGGCCCGCCGTCAGCGCGGCGGAGAGGTCGGTCAGGTCGTAGTTGTGGTTGGCCCGTCCGTCGTGGCCGATCTCGGCGACGTTCTCCGGCGGCAGGTGGTGCGGGTTGGCCGTCGTCCGGTAGTACGCGAACGGGTTGTGGTGCGGGCTGTAGTCGACGACCTGGGCGCCGCCGACGTTGGCGTGCGCGGTGTCGCAGCGGGCGTACTCGCCCTGCTCGCCGCTCCAGGCGGTGGACGGGCGGAAGCCGCCCTGGAACCAGCCCCAGCTGATGTCCGCGCGGTTGAGCAGGTCGCCGATGTTGCGGCCCTTCATCACGGCGAGCGCGGCGCTGGAGGTGTGGTTCTTGCCGGAGCAGTCGTCGAAGGCCGGGTCCGGGTCGTTGATCATCGTGCCCACGCCGTGCGCGTCGGGCGACTTGACCACGGACGGGTCGGGCGTGGCCGTCTGCTTCGGGTGCTCGGTGCCGGAGGCCGGGTCGACGGAGACGATGCCGTGCGTCTGCCCGGAGGCCAGGTTGATGGCGCCGGGTGTGGAGGGGCCGTAGTTCGAGCCGAAGGAACGGTCGCTGAGCGCGTAGTGCTGGGCGTAGTTCCACATCGCGGTGACGGTGTTGCCGTCGTAGTAGTCCATGACGAGGCCGGGCACGCCGAACAGGCCGCCGCTGCACTTGTCGACCTCGGTGTTCTGCACGAACCGGTCGGCCCTGCCGCCGTTGTACGCGTACTGCTCGGGGCCGTAGGAGTGGTTCTGGTCGCAGGTGACGGCCTGGCCGGGGCCGAGCCGCTTGGGCGTGTACTGATTGGGGTTGTGCTCCAGCAGCCCGGCGTGCGCCAGGGTGTCGATGTCCTTCGGGGTCCTGCGCGACGCGGTGAACTTGGTGCCGTCGGTGTTCGCGGCCCGCGGATAGGTGGCGAAGTAGTGGTCGAAGGAGATGTTCTCGTCGAAGAGGACGACGACGTGCTCGATCGGTGTGGCGGTGAGCCGGTGCCCGTCGGGCGCGGCGGGCGCGGCCAGGCCGGGGGCGGCGCCGCCCAGCACGGTCAGCGCGGCGGCGCCGGCGAGCGCCCCCAGGTTCCGCATCGTTGCTCGTCTTCCCCTGCTGGCCATGTGAGTTCACCCTCCGGGCAGGATCGTGGCCGCGGCGTACGGACCGGGCTGCTCCGCCGCGCGGGCGGCGCGACGAAGCAGCCATGATGACGCGGGAGGGGGCACCGGGTCAGGCAAGCCGAGCCCATTCTTGACCGGGTATTGACCGAACGGCGGAGCGAAACCGTCGCCGGGGAGCGAGTGTTCTCAGGTGAGCAGCGCGCGTCCGTACCAGTCCCGTTCGTCGCGTACGCCGGGCAGGACGTAGAAGTAGCCGCCGCCGAACGGTGAGATGTAGTCGGTCAGCGGTTCGCCCTCCAGGCGCTTCTGCACGGTCTCGAACTGGCGGGCGAGATCGCGCTGGTAGCAGCAGAAGAGCAGGCCCATGTCGAGGTTGCCGTTGCGGTCCGTGCCGAGGTCGTAGTTGTGGGCGCGGCGCAGGATGCGCTGGTCCTCGGTCTCGGCGGTGCGCGGGTTGGCGCGGCGGATGTGGGCGTCCAGCGGGATCACGTCGCCCTTGGGGTCGTCCGCGTAGTGGGGCGTGTCGTCCTCGAAGTCGCCGTCCAGGGGCGCGCCGGTCTCCCGGACCCGGCCGAACATGCGTTCCTGCTCGGTGAGGGCGACCCGGTCCCAGAACTCCACCAGCATGCGGATCAGCCGGACGACCTGGTAGCTGCCGCCGGTCGCCCACGGCGGTTCGCCCGCGTCCCGGCCGACCCACACCAGGCGGTCCATCTGGCGGGCGTCGCCGGCGTCCGGGTTGGCCGTGCCGTCCTTGAAGCCCATCAGGTTGCGCGGGGTGCCGGAGGGGCGGGGCGGGCTCGCGAAGCCGTCCAGCCGCCAGCGCACCTGCATCGCGCCGCGGGTGTGGCGGGCGATGTCGCGCAGCGCGTGCAGGACGGTGTCCGTCTCGTCGGCGTGCAGCTGGAGGCTGAGGTCGCCGTGGCACCAGTCGGGCCTGAGGTCGTCGTCCGGGAAGGACGGCATGGCGGTCAGCCGGCGCGGACGAGCGGCGGCGAGCCCGAAGCGGTCGTCGAAGAGCGAGGCGCCGACGCCGAGGGTCACGGCCAGCGCGCCAGGGGGCAGCGAGCCGCCGAGGACCCCGGAGTCCGCGGGCGGCGCGGTGATCCCGGCCGGCGGGGGTGTGCCGCCGGTGGTGAGGAAGCGGGCCCGGTCGGTCAGGGTGCGCATCAGGTCGGCCAGCTCCGCCCGGCCGTCGGCGGTGACGTCGAGGGCCGCGAACACGGTGGAGCGGCGCGGGGCCGCCGGCACGGCCCACTGGTGCGGGCCGTGGAACGGCACGGCGGGCGCGCTGTTCCACGGCCCCGCGCCGAGAGCCGGTCCGGCGCCGCGGGCCGCGCCGCCCGAGGCGAGTCCGGCACCGGCCAGTGCCGCACCCCGCAAAAAGCGGCGCCGTCCCACCCTCTCGCGCGCTCCCCCGCCGTCCGCCTCCCGTGCCGGCCGCCCGGCTCCCGCGGCCCGGTCCGTGTGCTCCCCGCGCCTCATGAGGTCCTCCGCGGGTCGCACAGGGTGGCCACGGACGCCAGCCGTTCGACCAGGTCGCCCAGCACGGCGTCGGCCCGCTCCCGCTGCGGGCGGGTGAGCCGGTCCAGCGGGGTCCACCGGTTCCCGTGCCGGAAGCCGTCGAGGAGGTTCGCGGCCCGGTCCATGCCCCGGTCCAGCTCGCCGAGCGCGGCGTGGCGGGAGGCGAGCAGCGGACGCAGCCGGGACAGGACCGCGCGGGTGCCGTCCAGGTTGGCGCGGGCGGTGGCGAGGTTGGTGCCGCTGCCGTAGTCGGTGCGGCCGGTCAGCTCGAACTGCACGGTGTTCTCCAGGATCTCGTGGGCGCGCAGCCCGAGCTGGGCCGGGTCCATCCGGGCCTGTGCCCAGCCGTCGCGCAGTGCGGTGACCTCCCGCACCAGGGCGGCGGCCGGGGCCCGCAGGGTGCGCGCGCCCTCGCCGTGCCACAGGCCGTACTCGATCCGGTGGAAGCCGCCGAAGGACGGGTCGTGGACGCCGCCGGGCAGGCCCGCGTCGGTGCCGTTGATCCGTCCGTCGGCGTCGCCGAAGGCGTCGTAGGCCGCTCCGAGCCGCTCGTACTGCTCGTGCGCGGGCAGCCAGGCGGTGCGGGCCGCCGCGAGGTCGCCGCGGTCGACGGCGTCCCGCAGTCGCCCGGTCAGCCGTACGGTCTCCTCCAGTGCGCCCGCGATCCACTTCTGGTAGTCGAGCGCCGGCGGGATCAGGTCGTGCTGGGTGACGGGGGCCGCGGCCGGGCCGCCGCGCCCGCTCGCCACGCGGACCGTGGGCCCGGTGACCGCGTCGGCGTCCTCCAGCAGGCAGCGGAACGCGTAGGAGCCCTTGCCGACGCGCACGGTCAGGGTCCGGGTGGTGCCCGGACCGATGCCCTCGACCTCGCCGTACACGGCGTGGCTGCGCGGGTCCTCCAGATATGCCTCGGCGGCCCGGTCGGAGGTGTTGCGCAGCGCGAAGACCTGGACGCCGGGCACCGGTTCGTCCCAGCCGCGCCCGCAGCCGCCCGAGGACACCTCGACGGTGGTGTGCGGCGGCCCGGCGTCCGCGGCCCGCCCGGCGCGCGGACCGCGGGCGTACGCCCAGGCCCCCGCGAGCGCCAGGACGAGCCCGACCACGACAAGGCCGACGAGGCCGACGAGGCCGGGGCCCGCGCCGATCGCGGTCCCGGGCCGGTCCCGCCGCGCTCCGGAGCCGGGCAGTCGCATGGCGGTCCCTCCCCAGGACAAGTCCGTGTGATCGCCTCATGCTAGGCAACGGCGGCCGCTCGGGCAGGCGTCCGGGGAAATGGGTGGCCGACGTGTTCCCCCGGCATTCCCGAGGTGCGGGGGCGTGCGGGCGCGGTGCAGGGTGGAAGGCGTGAGTGCCTGGCAGGGACGCTTCATGGGCCGCGCGCAGCCGCGGCGGTGGCGTCATGCGCTGCTGCTGACCGCCGTCGTGCTCGTCGGGCTGATCACCGTGTTCGACATCGTGACCCCGTCCGACATCGTCCTCGGTCCGCTGCTGGTGATCGCGCCCGCGATCACCGCGTGGACCGAGGGCCCGTGGACGACCGGCTGCGTGGGGGCGCTGGCCGTGGCGGCGCAGGCGTTCATCGGCTGGCGCTCCGACCTCCTGCTGTCCCGCAACCTGCTGGTGCAGGTGGTGGCGCTCGCGCTGCTCTCCGTGCTGATCGTGGCCCTGTGCCTGGTGCGCGACCGGCGGCGGCGCGAACTGGCGCAGGTGCGCTCGGTGGCCGAGGCCGCCCAGCGGGTCCTGCTGTGGCCGCTGCCGCAGCGGCTGGGCCCGGTGCGGCTCGCCTCGCTCTATCTGGCCGCGGAGGACGAGGCGTCGATCGGGGGCGACCTGTACGCGGCGGCCCGCACCGGCGGCGGGGCCCGCCTGATGATCGGTGATGTGCGCGGCAAGGGCCTGCCGGCGATCGGGGAGGCGGCGCTGCTGCTCGGCGCCTTCCGCGAGGCCGCCCACCAGCACACCGCCCTGCCCTCGCTCGCCGCCTCCCTGGAGCGCAGCGTCACCCGCTATCTCGCCGACTTCGAACCGGAGGAGGAGTCCGGGGAGCGGTTCGTGACCGCTCTGCTGCTGGAGGTGCCCGACGACGATCCGGTCGTACGGATGACCAGCTGCGGGCATGTGGCGCCGCTGCTGCTCGGTCCGGACGGCCGGGTGACCGTCCCCGACCTGAGCCCCGCTCCCCCGCTCGGGGTCGGACTGACCGCTCCCGGCGGTTCCACCGTGGACGTGCTGCCCTTCGGGCCGGGCGACACCCTGCTCCTCTACACCGACGGGGTGGTCGAGGCGCGCGACCGCCGGGGCGTCTTCTACCCGCTGGCGGAACGCTCCGCGCAGTGGGCCGGGAGCGCCCCGCAGGCGCTGCTCGACCATGTCCGGCGCGATCTGATCGCGCACACCGGGGGTCGGCTCGGCGACGACGTGGCGATGATCGCGGTCCGCCGCCAAGGCGCCTCACAGGGCGGCGCGGACGCTCCCGGTGGACGGAAGTGACCGTCCGGAACGGACAATCGGACCCGGGCTTTCCAATTTGATCACCAAAGCTCGTATAGTGACCGACAGTTGAGCAGCACGTGTCACCTGTCACCAGCCAGGGCCTGTTCCAGGACCCGAACGAGGGCCGTTCTCGACCGAGCGGCGGCCACCCGAGGACCCGATTGATGACCGCCCCCTCCCCGCACGGCGAGCGATCCGCCGTCCGTACTCTCGTGCCCCTTCCCGCCGCCACCGCGCTCGTGTGCGCCGCCGTGGTCGCGGGCGCGGTCCCGGCGGCGCCCGCCTCGGTGCGCACGCCCCTGGCCTGGGGGGCGGGGCTCGCGTCCGTCGTCCTGGTGGCCGCCGTGTTCTGGGCGGTACGCGCCGGCCGGACCGCCCGTGCCCTGCGGCGCCGGCTGCACACGGTCACCCAGGACGCCGAGCGCCTGGCCCAGGAGCGGCACCGCACCGCCGAGGAGGCGCAGCGGGAGCGGCAGCACCTGATCGACGAACTGAGCCGGCAGCGTGCCGAGTTCGCCGAGTCCCTCGCGCACGAGCGGGTCCGCGCCGAGGAGGGCGCCGCCCGCGAGACCGAACGGCTGACGCAGGACAACGCCCGGCTCACCGGTGAGCTGGAGCGGGCGCACCGGGCCCGGGACGCGGCGATCTCCGCGACCTCCAACGCGGCCGGCCGTATGCAGGCGCTCACCACCGCCATGCTCGCCGACCTGCGGGCCATGGAGGAGCGCCACTCGGACGAGGACGTCCTCGCCGATCTGCTGCACCTGGACCACCGCACGGCGCAGGCGGGCCGTCTGGCCGACTCGGTCGCCGTGCTGACCGGCGCGCGTTCGGGGCGGCGCTGGGCGCGGCCCATCGCCATGGAGTCGATCCTGCGCGGCGCGATGGGGCGCATCAGCGCCTACCGCCGGGTGCGGGTGCACGCGGCCAGCGAGACCGCCGTCGCCGGGCACGCCGCCGAGGGTGTGATGCACGCGCTCGCCGAACTCCTCGACAACGCCGCCAACTTCTCCCCGCCCACCTCCGAGGTGCACGTCTACGTGGAGGAGGTGCCTGCGGGTGTCATCCTCTCCGTGGAGGACAGCGGCCTGGTGATGGGCGAGGTGCAGCTGCGCCGCGCCGAGCGGGCCGTCGCGGGCGACGTCTCGGAGCTGGGCGGTCTGACCGGTACCCGGCTCGGGCTCGCCGTCGTGGGGCGCCTGGCGCTCAAGTACGGCCTGAAGGTGTCCTTCCGGCCGTCCGCGCGAGGCGGCACGGGCGTGCTGATGCTGATCCCGCAGGACATCCTCACGAGCCCCGTCGCCTCCGTCGCGGCCCCCGCACGGCCCGCACCCGCACGGGACACCCCGCGCGCCGTGAGCACCGCGACCGCCGCGACCGCCGAGAGCGCCGCGGCAGGCGCGGACACCGACCGACCTGCGGCCCCGGACGACGCCCCGGTGCCGTCCTCCGCACCGGCCGCCGGGTCCTCCGTACCCGCCGCGTCCACCGCGCCCTCCGCCGCCGGTCCCGCGCCCGTGCACGAGAGCACGCCGGACGGCACGGACGGCGACACCGCCGAATGGCCCACCGCGCTGCCCAAGCGGCGCAGGGGCCGCACGCTCGCCGACGCCGAGCGGGCCCGGAACACGGCGCGGACCCCGGCGCCGCGCCCCACCGCCGCGGCCGAGGACGTCAAGACCCGCGCCGCCCGCTTCAGCAGCTTCCGCCAGGCCGTGCGCCCGGGAGCCGCCGACCACGCGGCGGCTCCCGGACCGGCCACCGGACCGCAGCCGGACGGGGGCGACGCCACCGCTCCCCCGGCGCCGGCCGACCTCCCCTCCCACCCCACCGCGCACCCGGAAGGCGACGCCACCTCATGACCGGCCAGACCACCGCCGACGACCAGCTCACCTGGCTCCTGGAGGGCCTGTTGGAGCGGACCCCGGGCGCGCGGCACGCGCTCGTGCTGTCCCGTGACGGACTGAAGCTGTGCCGCACCCCGGAGCTGACGGTCGACCAGGCCGACCAGCTCGCCGCCATCGCCGCCGGCATCCAGTCGCTCTCGCACGGCGCGTCCGCCGAGTTCGGCGACGGCACCGGCGGGGTGCGCTCGGCGATGACCGAGTTCTACGGCGGGGTGCTGTTCATCGTCGAGGCCGGCCAGGGCGCCCATCTGGCGGTCGTCACCACCGAGGACGCGGACGCCGGCCTCGTCGGGCACAACATGAGCGAACTGGTGGAGCAGCTCGGCGAGTATCTGACGGCCCAGCCCCGTACGTCATGAGCAGGCCCGGCAGGGACGACGCCCCGGACCGTCTCTACACCATCACCGGCGGGCGCACCAGCTCCGGCCCGGACAACCCGTTCGACCTGGTCACCCTGGTCGTCGCGGAGTCCGAGCCGGCGCCCGGGATGCAGTCGGAGCACACCGCGATCCTGCGGCTGGCCGCGTTCCCCACGGCCGTGGTGGAGATCGCCGCCGAGCTGCGGCTGCCCGTGAGCATCACGAAGGTGCTGCTGTGCGACCTGCTGGCGGCGGGCCGTGTCAGCGCCCGCCATCCGCGCACGTCCGCCGTTCTCGACCCCGACATCCTGGAGCAGGTGCTCGTTGGACTCCGCAACCTCTGACGCCCGCACCCCGTTGGGTGCTTCCGCCGACAACGGTCTGAAGATCGTCGTCGTGGGCGGTTTCGGCGTCGGCAAGACCACCCTGGTCCGTTCCGTCAGCGAGATCCGTCCCCTCAACACCGAGGAGACGATGACGCAGGCGGGCGAGGCGATCGACGACGTCAGCGGGGTGCGCGGCAAGTCCGCGACGACCGTCGCCTTCGACTTCGGCCGCATCACCCTGGACGCGCACAATGTGCTGTACCTGTTCGGCGCCCCCGGCCAGGAGCGGTTCTGGTTCCTGTGGGACCGGCTGTTCTCCGGCACGCTCGGCGCGGTCGTCCTCGTCGACACCCGCCGCATCGGCGACTCCTGGTACGCCATCGACCGTCTGGAGCACCACGGCACGCCGTTCATCGTGGCGTGCAACGACTTCGGCGGCCCGGCCCACTCGCACGCGGCGATCCGCGACGCGCTCGACCTGGATCCGCGGGTGCCGCTGGTGGACTGCGACGCCCGCGCCCGGGAGTCCAGCAAGCAGGTGCTGATCACCCTGGTGCAGCACCTCAAGGACCACTACGCCGGACGGGCCGCGCCGACGGCCCCGGCCCGACAGGAGTTCGTGTGATCCCCGACGCCGTTCCGCTCAGCGGCCCCCGGTTCCAGACCGAACCCGCCGTCCTGTACCGGGAGATGCGGCGCGACCACGGTGCCGTCACCCCGGTGCTGCTCGACGGGGACGTACCGGCGTGGCTGGTGCTGGGCTACCGCGAGCTGCACCAGGTGACCGGCGATCCGGTGCTGTTCAGCCGGGACTCCGAGCTGTGGAACCAGTGGGAGAACATCCCCGCCGACTGGCCGCTGCTGCCGATGATCGGCCACCGGCAGCCGTCGATCCTGTACACGGTCGGCGAGCGGCACCGCGAGCGCGCCGCGATGATCAGCAACGCCCTGGAGGCGGTGGAGCCGGCCGAACTGCGCCGGCACGCCGAGCGGTTCGCCGACGAGCTGATCGACGCGGTGTGCGCCGAGGGCACCGCCGACCTGGTCGCCGACTACGCGATGCTGCTGCCGGTGCGGGTCCTCGCCCGGCTGTACGGGTTCTCCGACGAGGAGGGCCCGGCCCTGGTGACCGCGCTCAACGACATGATCGACGGCCGGGAGCGCGCCATCGCGGGGCAGACGCATCTGGCGCGTTCCATGGCGCAGCTGCTCGCCGAGCGCCGCGAGCGGCCCGCGGACGACGTGGCCTCGCGGATGCTGGCCGACACCGGCGGCTTCACCGAGGAGGAGGTCGCCCAGGACCTGATGGTGATGCTGGCGGCCGGCCACCAGCCGACCGCCGACTGGATCGGCAACTCGCTGCGCCTGATGCTGACCGACGAGCGGTTCGCCGCCTCGCTGTTCGGCGGGCGCAACAGCGTCGCCGAGGCCATGAACGAGGTGCTGTGGGAGGACACGCCCACGCAGAACGTGGCCGGGCGCTGGGCCGCCCGCGACACCCAGCTCGGCGGGCGGCGCATCCGCGCCGGCGATCTGCTGCTGCTCGGTCTCCAGGGCGCCAACTCCGACCCCCAGGTGCGCACCCACGGCTCGGCGCTGACCGGCGGCAACAACGCGCACTTCTCCTTCGGTCACGGTGAGCACCGCTGTCCGTTCCCCGCGCAGGAGGTCGCCGAGGTGATCGCGCGCACGGGCATCGAGGTGGTGCTGGACCGGCTGCCGGACATCGATCTGGCACAGAGCGCGGACTCCCTGACGCGCCGGCCCTCGCCCTGGCTGCGGGGGCTGACGGAACTGCCCGTGCGGTTCACCCCGACCCCTGCCCTGAAAGGCACGTCACGATGACGACCGGCACCGAAGAGACGACGACCGACGGCACGCGCATCGCCCTGGATCCCTTCGTCACCGACCTGGACGGCGAGAGCGCCCGGCTGCGCGCGGCCGGGCCGCTGGCGGCCGTGGAGCTGCCGGGCGGTGTCCCGGTGTGGGCCGTCACCCGGCACGCCGAGGCGCGGGCCCTGCTGACCGATCCCCGGCTGGTGAAGGACATCGAGGTGTGGGGGGCCTGGCGGCGCGGGGAGATCCCGGCCGACTGGCCGCTGATCGGCCTGGCCAACCCGGGCCGTTCGATGCTCACGGTGGACGGCGCCGAGCACCGCAGGCTGCGCACGCTGGTGGCGCAGGCGCTGACCCCGCGCCGGGTGGAGCGGATGCGCGGGCGCATCGAACAGCTCACCCGGGAGCTGCTGGACGCCCTCCCCGCCGACGGCGGGAGCGTCGACCTGAAGGCGGCCTTCGCCTATCCGCTGCCGATGTACGTCGTCGCGGACCTGATGGGCATCGAGACGGACCGGCTGCCCCGGCTGAAGGTGCTGTTCGAGAAGTTCTTCTCCACCCAGACGCCGCCCGACGAGGTCGTCGCCACGCTGACCGAGCTGGCGCAGATCATGGGCGGGACGGTAGCCGCCAAGCGGGCCGCGCCGGGCGACGACCTGACCAGCGCGCTCGTGCTGGCCTCCGAGGACGGCGACACCCTGACCGACGCGGAGATCGTCTCCACCCTCCAGCTGATGGTGGCCGCGGGGCACGAGACGACGATCTCGCTGATCGTGAACGCGGTGGTCAACCTGTCCACGCACCCCGAGCAGCGTGCGCTGGTGCTGTCCGGCGCGGTCGGCTGGCCGGCGGTGATCGAGGAGACCCTGCGCTGGTCCACGCCCACCTCGCACGTGCTGATCCGGTTCGCCACCGAGGACGTCCCGGTCGGCGACAAGGTGATCCCGGCCGGGGACGCGCTGATCGTCTCCTACGGTGCGATAGGCCGCGACGAGCGGGCGCACGGCCCGAGCGCGGGCGACTTCGACATCACCCGCGAGGTGGGCGCCGGCCGGCACATCTCCTTCGGGCACGGCCCGCACGTGTGCCCGGGGGCGGCGCTGTCCCGGCTGGAGGCGGGGGTGGCGCTGCCCGCGCTGTACGCCCGCTTCCCGCGCCTGGACCTCGCGGTGCCGGCCGCCGAGCTGCGCCACAAGCCGGTGGTGACCCAGAACGACCTGTTCGAGCTGCCGGTCCTGCTGGAGCCGTAGGACGCCGCGAACCGGGGAGCAGGCCCCCGCCGGGACACCGGACGGGGGCCTGTGCGCGGGAGCGTTGGGCAGGCCTTGCACCTGCATCTCCCCGCGGGAAGCGGGGTGTCTTTCCTTGGACCACCAACGCGGGGCCGGACGCCGGGAGTTCGGCGGCCCGCTCGCTTCCCACCGTAGCCGGGCCGCGCGGCGGGCGCCCGGTGGGGGCCGGGCGGTGTCACCCGGACGCCCGGACGTCCCAGCTCACCGACCGACCGGTCCTGCCGGTCCCGCCGGTCCCGCCGGTCCAGCCGGGACGCCGGGGCGGTGTCGTCGGGGGCACGGGAGCGACGTACGGTGCGGAACAGGGCCGCCCGCCGCACGGCGCGGGCCGCCGCCACCGCACCGAGGAGGTCACCGCATGGACCGGATGCTCGCCGCCCGCCTGCACGTGCCGAGCCGCACCCTGCGGATGGAGGAGGTGCCCCGGCCCCGGCCCGCCGCGGGCGAGGTGCTGGTGAAGGTGGAGGCGGCGGGGGTGTGCCTGTCCGACGTGCATCTGATCGACGGCACCCTCACGCCCGCGCTGCTGCCGGGCGACACCGTCACCCTCGGCCACGAGGTGGCCGGGACCGTCCACGAGGCGGGCGAGGACGTCACCCGCTGGTCGCCGGGGCAGCGGGTGGTGCTGCACGCCGGTGAGAGCCGCGACGGCGTCACCTGGACGCGCGGTGTCGACTACGACGGCGGCTGGGCGCAGTACGCGCTGTCCTCGGCGGACGCGCTGACCGCGCTGCCGGACACCATCCCCTTCGAGCAGGGCGCGATCATCCCCGACGCCGTCTCGACGCCGTGGGGCGCCATCACCGGCACCGGGGCGGTCCGGCCCGCCGAGGCGGTCGGCGTGTGGGGCGCGGGCGGCCTGGGCGTGCACGCGGTGCAGTTGCTGCGCGCGGTCGGCGCCTGCCCGGTGATCGCCGTCGACCCCAGCCCCGTCGCCCGCGAACGCGCCCTCGCCGCCGGGGCCGACCTCGCGCTGGATCCGGCCGACCCCGGACTGAACGCACAGGTGCGCACGGCCACCGGCGGGGCGGGCCTCGCGGCGGCCTTCGACTTCGCCGGGGTGCCGGCCGTCCGCGAGCAGGCGCTGTCCGTCCTCGCGCCCCGGGGGCGGCTCGTCCTGGTCGGGCTCACCGACCGGCCGCTCAGTGTCACCGACGGCACCCGGTTCAGCTATCTCCAGCAGCAGATCCTCGGCCACTACGGTTCCGACATGACGGTGGCCCTGCCGCAGCTGCTGCGTCTGGTCCAGGGCGGCCGGGTGGACTTCTCCGCGTCGGTGAGCGGGGTGCTGCCGCTGGCCGAGGCCGGGCGCGCGGTCGAGATGCTGGCGAAGAAGGAGGGCGACCCGGTGCGGCTCATCCTGCGCCCCTGACGGTCCGCCCGGCGGGAGCGCGGCCGGTCAGCGGTGGCAGGACCCGGGTCAGGGCGTGTGCGCCGGCCGCGCTCCGCAGGGCGGGGGCCAGGTCCCGGGCGGCGTCCGGGGCGGTCGGTACGGGGCCCGGGTCGCCGGGCGCCGCCGCGTTGCCCTCGGCCGCGGGCGCGGGCAGGACCGGGCCCAGCAGGAGCCCGCCTCCCAGCGCCAGGACCGCCACCACTTGCCGCCCGCCGATGCGTCCGACGTGACCGGACAAACGCCACCTCCCTGAGTGTGCCGGGCGGTGCGCCCGGCACACGGAGGCTGGCAGAGACCGGGAGCCCGCGCCCGTGTGTCGGGGACGGCTCCCCCGGACGGAGGACACAGCAGGTCAGGAGAGTGCGCCCGGCCCCTTCTTGGTGTAGGCGCACTCGGTGTAGACGTACCCGGGCCGGAGCTCGGCCGTGTCGGACGCGGGCGACGCGGTGCTGCCGCCGCGCGGCTTGTGCAGGAAGTACGTCGTGCCGGGCGGCAGCGAGATCGTGCGCTGCGGGTAGTCCTTGCCGCTGTCGCCGCACGGGTGGAAGCCGCCCAGCGCCAGGGTGGCGCCGAAGCTGTAGGCGGAGCAGCTGCCGCAGGCCCTGACGGTGACGCTGCCGGTGACCGGGCCGGTGTACAGGACCTCGATGTCGTCCGGGCTGTCGTTCTTGATGGTGACCTGGATGCTGCCGCCGGAGTCCGTCGTGGGCAGCTTCTTGCCGGCGGCGGGCACCGTCTGCGCTATCTCCGCCGCGATGGCGATCTTCTGCGCGCGGGCGCGGTTCGCGTCGTGCGGGTGGTCGCGGACGAACTTGTTCATGCTGGTCAGGGCGGAGTCGAAGGAACCGTCCCGGTACTGGTGCACACCGCAGGGGTAGGTGCCGGAGGCGGCGCCCCGGTCGGCGCGGTCGGCGTCCTTGTCCAAGGCGGCGGCCAGGGCCGGGGCGGTGCTCGCGACGGTGCGGATCTGCGCGCCGAGGCCGCTCAGGCGGCTGACGGCGGCGCACGGGTCGTCGCCGCCGACGTCCTTGGCCGCCTTGTCCACGGCGGACTTGACGGCGGGCTCGGCCTCGGCGGCCTGCGCCGACCCGGAGAAGGTGGTGAGCAGTTCGCCGAAGTGCCCCGTCCAGCCGGTCTGTCCACCGCTCAGCTCGTTCGCCCCGCAGCCGTACAGGGCGTCGGCCAGCCTGCTGTCCGGCCAGGTGGCCAGCGTGCCCAGGTCCTGCTCGCGCATGCTCTGCGGGACCGTGCGCAGGAACTCCAGCGGGGTGATGGCCTCGCAGTACTTCTGCTGCGCGTAGGCGGCTGCGACGGTGCGGTAGTAGACGGCCATCCGGTCCGGGAGGCGGTGCGCCGCCCGGGAGCCGGGGTGCCGGTGCCCGAGGTCGGCGTAGACGCCCAGCGCGTCGCGGAATCCGGGCTGTGCGGTGGCGAAGGGCTGGTTCGCGCGGGCCTTGACGAGGTCGTCGGCGTGCTGGAGCCGGTCCAGGAGCATCTGCTCGGTGGCCTCGTCGCGGGCGTTGCCGTACAGCACGCCGCCGCCGGTCGGCACGGCCAGCAGCACCAGGCCGAGGAGGGCGGCCACGGGCGCGCTGCCGGGCCAGGACAGCCGGGAGCGCAGGCCCGCCACGGCGCCGTGCGCGGCGGCGGCCCCCAGGACCACCGCGTAGCCGGCGAGGACCCCCGCCGGGACGCCGTCGGGGTCTGCCGGGAGCGCGACGACGAGCAGCACCGCGGTCGCGGCCCAGCACGCCGCCGCCCACACCCAGCGGCGCAGCAGCGCGTAGCCGAGGCCGAGGCCGGTGAGGTTGAGCAGGGCGACGGCGAGCGCGCGCAGGGCGTCGGGCGCCACGGGCGGCGCGGGCGGTGGGCCCGGCGGTCTCGGCGGCATCGGTGGCACCACGAATCCGTCGGCCGGTCCCGGAACGTCCCCGGACATGTCGACTCCCCCCTGTCACGCCTGTCACGATCGGTTCCCGCAGGTCGGCGGTGTGCCAGTGTACGGGGCAACTCCCCTGCTCCGACACCGAGTTGGGTACCCCGCCACCGCTTCCCGCCACCGCGCGGCGGCGCGCTCCCACGCGTACGCCGGCGGAGTGCGGCGCGCCCGGCCCTCCCATGCGCCCGGCGCATGATTTCGTGGAACTTCAGGCATTGGACGCATGTGTCCGTCCTGATCGACCCTGGGAGGGATCCACCGCACCCGTACCGAGGAGCCGACCGGTCCATGAAGGCGCCGTACCGCCTGCCGTTCACCCCGCTGCCGCTCGCCGCGGCGGCCCGGGGGGCCGTCGCGCTCGCCGTGCCGCTGCTGGCGGGGGTGGCGACCGGGCAGGTGGCCCTCGCGGTGCTCGCGGGCATCGGCGCCCTGTGGGGCGTGGGCCAGGACGGCGACGACCCCTACCGGCAGCGGGTCCTGCGGCTGGGCTGCACGGGCGGCTGCGCCGCCCTCGGCCTGCTCGCCGGGGAACTCGCGCTGCGCTCCGCGCGTCCGGGCGCGGTGACCTGCTGCCTGGTCGCCGCTGCCCTGGTCGCCGGTGCCGTCAGCCTGCGCGGGCGGCTCGCCTCGGTGTCCGGTCTGCATCTGCTGCTCGGGGTGACCGTGGGCGGCGGCATCCCGGTGCCGGGGCCCTGGTGGCAGGCGCCGCCGGCCCTGCTCAGCGGCGTCGCCCTGGTCGCCCTGCTGTCCGCCACGCCGTGGCTGTGGCGGCGCCACGCCATCGAGCGGGCGGCCGTCCGCGCCGTGTACCGGGCCGCGTCCGGGGCCCTGGCCGCGGCGGGCGGCCCGGACGCCGAAGCCGCGCGGCGGCGGCTCACCGCCGCCCTCGACCACGCGCACCGGGTGCTGGACCGCCACCTGACCGGCCGCCGGCGCCCCGGGAAGGAGCCGGACGCCCTGCGCACCGCCTTCCACACGGCCGTCCGGCTGGGCGAGGTGACATCGGCCCTGGTGTGGGAGGGGCGCGAGCTGCCCCGGTGCGTGAGCCGGGTGCCGCTGCTGATGGCGGCCCGGCTGCTGCCGGAGCCGGGCCGCGGCCCCGCCTCCGCGACGGCTGCCGCCGGCCCGGCGGGGTCCGCGCACCCGGCGGGCGTGCCCTGCGCCGGGAGCGGCTCGCCCGCCCTGCGCGCGCTCACCGCGCTGTACACCTCCTGCGGTCCGGACCGCCCGCGGGACACCACCCCGCGGCTCCCTGCCTCCCCCTGGCACGGGCGGGCGGCACAGGTCCGCTACACCGTGCTGCTCGCGGGCTGTGTGCTCGCCGCCCAGCTGTGCGCGGTGCTGCTGCACGGCCCGCGCGGCTACTGGCTGCCGATGACGGTCGCCTTCGTCTACAAGCCCGACTTCGGTCCGGTGTTCCGCCGCGCCCTGCACCGCTGCGCCGGGACCGTCGCCGGGGTGGCCGCCATCGGCGCGGTGACCCTGCTGACGACCGGGACGTACGCCCTGATCGGCGCCGTGGCGGCGTTCGCCGCGGTCATGGCCGTCGGGGTGCGCCACCACTACGCGCTCGCCACGACCGGTCTGACGGCGATCGTCTTCGTCCTCGTCGACCTGCTGGGCGACCACCGGGAGCTGTCCTGGGCGCGCATCCTGGACACGGCGCTGGCCGCGGCCATCGTGCTGGTCGCGCACTTCGCGCTGTGGCCCCACTCGGCGCGGGGCCGGGCCGCGGCCCGGACGAGGGCCGCCGTGTCGGCCGCCCACCGCTACCGGGACCTGCCGGCCGGTGCCCCGGCCGCCGAGCGGTACGCGCTGCGCCGCACCGCCTACCACCGGCTCGCGGAGGCCCGCCGTGCGGTCCTGGACGCCCGGCGGGAGCCGGGCCGGACCGCTCGCGAGGTGGCCGGCCTCCTGGACGCGGAGGAGGAGGCCATCGCCGCCGCCGAGCGGCTGTGCGACGCCGTCGGCGCACGCCACGTGGGGTCCGCTCCGACCGCGTACGCGCCCGGCGCCGTCCGCTGCACCGCGGCGGGTGCGATGGGAGGATGAGCGCGATGGATCTCCAGGTGCTGCGTGCGTTCCGGGCGGTGGCCGAGGGTCTGACGGTGACCGAGGCCGCCGCCGACGCGCGCGTCACCCAGCCGGCGCTGTCACGGGCGCTGCACCGGCTGGAGGAGGAGATCGGCGCGGAACTGCTCCAACGGGTGGGCCGGGTGCTGCGGCCGACCCCGGCCGGGCGGGTGTTCAAGGAGTACGTCGACGCCGCCCTGGACGCCTACGACCGGGGGCGGCGGGCCGTGGCCGAGGTGGTCGACCCGGCGGCGGGCGTGGTGTCGCTGGCCTTTCTGCACACCCTGGGCACCTGGCTGGTGCCCCGGCTCGTCACCGGGTTCCGCGAGGAGTTCCCGCAGGCCCGCTTCGAGCTGCGCCAGCACGAGGAGAACGGCCTGATCCAGCATCTGCTGGAGGCCACGGCGGATCTGGTCATCACCAGCGGGGACCCGGGGCACCCGCTGATCACCTGGCGGCGGCTGCTGGTCGAACCGCTCTGGCTCGCCGTCCCGCGCGGCCACCGGCTCGCCCGGCGCAGCCGGGTCCGGCTGGCCGAGGTCGCCCAGGAGCCCTTCATCCTCCTCAGACCGGGCTACGGGCTGCGCAGCGTCACCGAGACCCTGTGCCGCCAGGCCGGTTTCTCCCCGCGCGTCGGCTTCGAGGGCGAGGAGGTGCACACCCTGCGCGGCCTGGTCGCGGCCGGTCTCGGGGTGTCCCTGATCCCGTCGTCGCCGGACGCTGCGGGGACCTCGGGCTTCCCGATCCGCTATCTGGAGATCACCGATGTGCACGGGGCGCGTGACATCGGCATCGCCCGGCTCACCGGCCGTACGCTGCCGCCGGTGGCGCGGCGCTTCCTCGACCACGCGGTCCGCTCGGCGGCCGTCCGGGCCGCGGATCCGGGGTGACGGCGCCGTGGCCCGGGGCCGGTGCCCGGCGCGATGAAATGCGCGCGGCGCCTTCTCGCAGCAGGCTGGTGGTCTGGTCGAACCCGTCGGGAGTCCCAGTGAACAGGCCGCCTGAGTGCCGTTGCGCGGAGAGCCGCCCCGAGCCGCGGTGCGCCGCCGTGCGCCCGTGCGGTCCCGCCGCGCCCTCGCGGGCCCCGGCACGGCGCGGCGGGGGCGAGCGGTGAGGCGCCCGTGCCGACGGAGCGAGCAGGCCAGGGCGCGCGCGGCGCGCAGGAAGGCCGAGCGGCCCCGGGTGCCCGCGCCGCCGCTGTGGCTGCGCTGGCTGCCGGTCGGGTATCTGGCGGCCGTGCTCGCCATCGAGCCGGTCACGCCGGTGGACTGGCCGGTGAGCTTCCTGCTGATCGCGCTGCCGCTGGTCGCCGCGTACGCCTACGGCCCGGCGGCGGTGGCCGCCGTCACCGTCTTCGCGATGGTGTTCGAGGGCGTGCTGGCGGGTACCCCGTGCTGCGCGGGCCGGTCCGTGGGCTACCTCTGGGACCGCCACTACGTGGCCAACTACGTCTGCACCACTCTGGTGGGCGTGCTCGGGACGATCCTCGCGGTGCACCGGATGCGCCGCGAGCGCACGCTGGCCACGGTGCGTTCGGTGGCGGAGACCGCGCAGCGGGTGTTACTGCGCCCGGTCCCCCGGCGGCTCGGCCAGGTCTCCGTGGAGACGCTCTATCTCTCCGCGGCGGCCGAGGCCCGTATCGGCGGCGATCTGTACGAGGCGGTGCCGACCGCGTTCGGGGTACGGCTGCTGGTCGGCGACGTACGGGGCAAGGGGCTGGTCGCCGTGGAGACGGCCGCGACCATGCTGGGCGCCTTCCGGGAGGCCGCCCACGACGAGCCGGACCTGCGGGGCGTGGCCCGCCGCATGGAGCGGAGCATGAGCCGCCATGCCGCGCAGCTGCCCGGGGGCGAGGCCGCGGAGCGGTTCGTGACGGCGGTGTTCGCGGAGATCCCGGAGCACGAGCCGGTCGTCCGCATCGTCAACTGCGGCCATCCGCCGCCGCTGATCATCAAGGAGGGCGGGGTCGCCGAGCTGCACGCCTCGGACCCCTCGCCGCCCATCAACCTCGGTGTGCTGATCGGCGACGGCTACCAGCTGGACGTCGAGCCGTTCCGGCCCGGGGACCAGCTGCTGCTGTACACCGACGGGGTCACCGAGACACGCGATCCCGACGGGGTCTTCTATCCGCTGGCCGACCGTGTCGCGCCCTGGGTGGGCCTCGCGCCCCGCGAACTCCTCGACCGGCTGCACGAGGATCTGCTCGTCTACAGCGGCGGGCACCTCGACGACGACATCGCCGCGCTCGCCGCGTACCGGCTGCCGGGCGACAGCCGCCTGTGAGCGGCCCCGCCGCCGGTCCTCCGTACTCCCGCGGACTCCCGCGGAACTCCCCCGGGGCTCCCTCGTACGCGCCGCGCGCCCGTGCGTCAGCCGCCGCCGCGGTGCCCCTCGGGCGCGCCGCCGCCCGGGTCGGTGCCGGCGGACCGCGGCGCGCGCCGTCCCGAGCGGTCGCGGCGGGCCAGGGCGCGCTGGGCCCGGGACAGTCCGGGCGGGAGCCGGCGGCGCAGGGCGGCACGGGCCGCGTTGGCGCCCGGGGCGCCGTGGACGCCGCCGCCGGGGTGGGCGCCGGCGGAGGCCAGGTAGAGGCCGGCGACCGGGGTCTCGGGGCGTCCGGTGCCGGGCACCGGACGGAACACGAGCTGCTGGTGCAGGGCGGTGGTGCCGCCGTTGATGGCGCCGGTGTCGAGGTTGGCGTCGAGGGCCTGGAGGGTGGGCGGGGCGAGGATCCGGCGGGCCCGGACGGTGGCGCGGAAGCCGGGTGCGAAGCGTTCCACCTGCCGTTCGACCCGGTCGGCCATGATCTCCTGTTCCCGGAGGTCCCAGGTGCCGGTGAGGCCCTCGTCCCCCGCGTCGCCGGTGATCTCGCGCGGGACGTGCGTGTAGGCCCAGGCCGACTCGGTGCCGTACGGCGAGCGGGTGGCGTCGGCGGTCGTCATCTGGCCGAACAGCGCGAACGGCCGGTCGGGGACCTGGCGCAGGGCGATCTGGGCGGCGAACCGGGTGAGTTCGTCGAGGCCGTCGGCGAGGTGGACGGTGCCCGCGCCCGCGGCACGGTCCGTCGCCCACGGGACGGGCCGGTCCAGCGCCCAGTCCACCTTGAAAGTGGCGAAGTCCCACTGGAAGCGGCGCAGGTCGGCGAGGAGCTGGGCGGGCAGGTGCGCGGCGTCGACGAGGGTGCCGTACAGGGCGGGCACGGACACGTCCGCGAGCACGGCGCGGCGGGCCGCCACCGCCTCACCGCCCGCGGTGCGCACGCCGACGGCACGTCCGCCGCGCACCACGACCCGCTCGACCCGCTCACCGCAGCGCAGGACGCCGCCCCGGTCGCGCAGCCGCCGGGCCAGCGCCCCGGACAGGGCACCCGCACCGCCGACCGGCACGGGGAAGCCGTGGCTCTGTCCGAGCATGGACATCAGCCAGCCGAACCCGCCGCTCCCGGCGGACTCGGGGGCGAGGTCGGCGTGCAGGGCGTTGCCGGCCAGCAGCAGCCTGCCGCCCTCACCGCCGAACTCCTCCTCCCCCATCCGGCGCACCGGCAGCAGCAGCGTGCGGGCCAGTCGCAGCCCGCCCGCCCCGCGCACCCGGGCGGCCAGCCGGGCGCCCGCCCTGACCGGCGGGAACGGGGCGAACAGGGCGTCCATCAGATCGGGTCCGAGGCGCTGCCAGACGGCGTACAGGCTCCGCCAGGCGTCCCCGTCCCCGGCGGCGAACGCGTCCAGCGAGGCGGCGGTGGTGTCGACGGCGCGGTCCAGGACGGCGCAGCGGCCGTCGGTGAGGGGGTGCGCGAGGACGTGCGGCGCGTGGCTCCAGCGCAGGCCGTGGTCCTGGAGGCGCAGCCGGGCCAGTACGGGCGAGGCGGCGGCCAGCGGGTAGAAGGAGCTGAAGAGGTCGTTGACGAAGGCGGGGTCGACGCCCCGGTCGTGCCGCACGGCTCCGCCGGGTCCGGGCTGCTCCTCCAGGACCTCCACGCTCCAGCCGGCGTCGGCGAGCACGTTGGCCGCCACCAGGCCGTTGGGGCCCGCTCCGATCACCACGGCGTCAGGCACGGCCGCCGCCCTGTCCGCCGGGCGCCCCGGCCGGGTGCGGCGCGGCGCTCCGGGGGCGGTCGCCGTCGGCCTCGCAGACCTTGGCGAGGCGGGCGAGCATGGCGCGGTGCCGGAGCTGGATCAGCGATTCGACGCCCATGTTGTGCACGGCTCCGCCCGCGCCCTGGAGGGGGTGCTCGTCCACGATCACCAGGGTGTGCTCGCCCCAGGGCCGCACCTCGACGGCGATGCGGGCGGTGCCCAGGAAGCCAGCGTCGGCCTCCAGTTCGAGGAGCGCCCCCTCCTCGCAGTTGCGCACGGTGGTCTGGTTGGTGAGCCGCAGCGGCCCCAGCCGGACCTGGTACTCGATGGCGGAGCCGACCTGCGGCCAGCGGCCGCGCACGGGGGCGGACCGTGCCGTGCCCACCACCCATTCGGCGTACCGGGTGCCGTCGGCGAGCACGGCCCACACGACCTCGGGAGCGGTCCTGATCAGACGGTGACGTACGGCCACGCGAGCCTCCGCAGTTCGCCGGGTCGATGTCGGGCGTTCGGTCCGCCGAGTGCCCCGGGCCGTCCGCGTCAACCGTCCCCCGCCGCCGGGCCGCCCGGCTGTCCGCTGCCGGGCGCGTCCGGGCCGGGCGCGGGGGTGTCCGGCCGCCTGTGCGGCTCTGCGCCGCCGGGTCCCGGGGGCAGCGCGAGGTGGGTGAGGTCGCCGGGCGGCGGGGTGGTCACGGGCCACAGCGGTGCCGGTGTCCCGTCGGCGACCGCGGCCGGGGCGTCGGTGAGGTTCATCCGGTCGCGCAACCGGCCGTAGAAGTCCATCGGGCCCAGCCGTACGGCGCGCAGCCGGCGCGGGGCGGCGTAGACGCCGATCCAGTCCCCCGGGTCGAGCACGCCGCGCAGTTGCCCGTCGATGCTGACGGCGGCCTGCCCGGACCGGTCCAGCACGCGCAGCGCCACGGGTTCGTCGGGCGCGGCCACCACCGAGCGGTTGAACGCCATGTGCGGGGCGACGGGCGTGAAGACCAGGGCGTCCGCGCGCGGGGAGACGACCGGGCCGCCGGCGGCGAAGCTGTACGCCGTGGAGCCGGTGGGGGTGGCGACGAGCAGCGCGTCGGCGGAGTAGGACGCCAGGAGCCGGCCGGCGATGTAGACGCCGACGGAGACCTGCCGGTCGCGGGCGAGTTTCTCCACGACGATGTCGTTGAGGGCGGTGACGTTCAGGGCGATGCCCCAGTCGCCGCCGGACTCGCAGTCGGTGCGCACCCGGGGCGGGGGCAGCATGGGGCGGCGGCCGTAGCGCATCAGCTCGCCGATGCCCGCGGGCACCCGGAGGCGGCGGGAGGCCCGCAGGGTGAGCAGCATGCGGCTCTCCACGGTGAGCCGGTCCTCGACGACGGCGTCCAGGGCGGTGCGGACGAAGGCGGCGGGGACCTCGGTGAGGAAGCCGACCCGGCCGAGGTCGACGCCGAGGACCAGGGCGTCGTGCTCGGCGGCGAGCCGGGCGCCGCGCAGGAAGGTGCCGTCGCCGCCCAGGGTGACGATGAGGTCGGGGTCGCCGGCGGCCTCCACCTCCTCGTCGGCGTCGCGCCGTCCGCCGTCGTGCCAGACGTCGATGTCGGTGCACCGCACGGCGCGTTCGTCGCACCACGCGTGCACGGTCTCCTCGGCGGCCTGGGCCTCGGGGCGTCCGCCGTGGACGACCAGGCCGATGCGCTGCACTGTCACAGCTCGGCCGGGTTCCCGCGCGGCGGGTCCGGCAGCGGCGGATCCAGGTAAAGAAATCGTATGGTCCAGTCCAAAGAATCATTTGGTCCAGACCAATCCATTGACGTGCCCGCAACAGCCTCAGGAAGCTGGGGCGCGACTTCCCCACCACCTCCCCTTCCCCCTGGAGGCACAGTGAGACGCCTTCGCGCATGTCTGGGCGCGACCGCCGCCGTCGGGCTCGCCGCCCTCGGCACCACCGCCCTCGTCGCGGGCAACGCCTCGGGCGCACCGAGCGCGCAGGACGCGCTGAGCAACCGCTGGTACGCCGCGGCCCCGTACCTCATGCCGCTGGACAACGATCCGCCGGACGCGGGCGCCATCATGGACGCCACCGGTCTCAAGGCGTTCCAGCTCGCCTTCGTCCTCGCCCCCAACGGCGGCGGCTGCTCCCCCACCTGGGACGGCACCGCCCCGGTCTCCTCGGACACCGCCGTCAAGTCGGTGATCGACTCCATCCGCGCCAAGGGCGGCGACGTCTCCGTCTCCATCGGCGGCTACGGCGGCACCAAGCTCGGCCAGGCCTGCTCGGACCCGGCGGCCACGGCGGCGGCCTACCAGCAGGTCGTCACCAAGTACGGGCTGCACGCCATCGACTTCGACCTGGAGGAGCCGGAGTACGAGAACACGGCGGCCATCCACAACGAGATCGGCGCCGCCAAGATCCTCCAGCAGAACAACCCGGGCCTGTACGTCTCCGTCACCACCGCGGGCACCGCCGACGGCACCGGCTGGTTCGGCAAGCAGATGCTGCTGGAGGCGAAGTCGCAGGGGTTCACCCCGAACAACTTCTCCATCATGCCCTTCGACGGCGGCTTCAACGGCGCGGCCTCGCAGACCGCCGCGCTGACCAAGTTCAACCAGGTGCTCCAGTCCACGTTCGGCTGGGACGAGGCGACCGCCTACGCCCACGAGGGCTTCTCCGGCATGAACGGCCGCAGCGACACCGGGGAGATGTTCCCGCAGGCCGACTTCCAGACGGTGCTGGACTACGCGACCGGCCACCACATGGACCGCTTCACCTTCTGGTCCCTCAACCGCGACCGCCAGTGCTCGCCGCCCGACAACGGCGGCCGGACGTCCGGCACCTGCTCCAGCGTGCCGCAGAACTCCTGGGACTTCGCGAAGTACTCGGTGAAGTTCGCCGGGGCGACGCCGCCCACCACCCCGCCCACCACGCCGCCGACCACGCCGCCCACCTCGCCGCCGCCGGGCACCGGCTGCAAGACGGCCTGGAACGCGACCACCGCCTACACCGGCGGCAGCGAGGTCTCCTACAACCAGCACAACTGGAAGGCCAAGTGGTGGACGCAGAACGAGACGCCCGGGGCCTCCCAGTGGGGGGCGTGGCAGGACGAGGGCGCCTGCTGACGCTCTGAACCCCCCGGCGACGGCCGGGCGTGGCGCGGAAACCCGCCGCCGCGCCCGGCCGTTCCTCGTGCCCGGCCGTTCCTCGTGCGCCGAACCGCGGGCGGCTCAGGTCGTCTTGGCGACCGTCAGCAGGACCGCCGCGTCCTCGGCCGCCTCCAGGCTGTGCCGGGCCGGGGGCACGATGAGCAGGTCGCCCGCCATGCCGTCCCAGGAGGCGTCGCCGCTGCGCAGCCGGACCCGGCCGCGCAGCACCAGCACGGTCGCCTCCCCCGGGTTCTCGTGCTCGGCCAGGACCGTGCCGGCGCGCAGGGTGACCAGCGTCTGCCGCAGCACGTGCTCATGGCCGCCGTAGACGGTCTGCGCACTGCGGCCCGTGGAGGACCGCGCCGCCCGTTCCAGGTGCTCGCGGGTGCGGGCGTCGAGGGAGATCTTCTGCATGGCGCTCCTCCGAACGGTGAGGGTGCCGGCGGCTGTTCAGTAGCGGACGCCGATGCGGCGCCAGCGGCGTCCGCCGGTGCCCGGCTCCGCCGGACGGGTCGGGACTCGGCGCCGGTAGAGGACGTAGGGACGCCACAGATACCACAGCGGGATGCTCCAGGCGTGCACCAGCCGGGTGAAGGGCCACACCGCGAGGATCGCCCAGGCGGCGGTGGCGTGCACCCGGTAGATCAGCGGGGCGTGCGCGATGGCCGCGACGTCGGGGTCGCCCGCGAACAGCCCGCGGAACCACAGCGCCACGCTGCGCCGGTAGTCGTAGCCCGCGCCGAACAGGTTGATGCCCAGCGTCGGGATGATCCCGAGCACGATCACGACCGCCAGCAGCACCAGCGCCACCCAGTCGACCGGGCTGGTGGCGGCGCGCACCCGGGGCACGGTGGTGCGGCGCAGGGCGAGCACCGCGACTCCGGCGATCACCGCGAGCGCGGCGACGGTGCCGCCGATCGAGGAGAACCAGCGGTAGACGTCCTCGGGGACGCCCAGCCACCGGGTGAAGGACTCCGGAACCAGGATGCCCAGCACATGTCCCGCCACGGCCGCGAAGGTCCCGTAGTGGAAGAGCGGGCCGCCCCACTTGAGCAGGCGGTGCTCCTGGAGCTGGGTGGAGCGGCTGGTCCAGCCGAACTGGTCGTAGCGCCAGCGCCAGACATGGCCGACGACGAAGGTGACGAGGGCGAGGTAGGGCAGGATGACCCACCACCACAGGTCCCAGGAGTTCATCGGCTCTCTCCGGTCGGCAGGGGTTCGGGGGCGGGGTGCGGCGCGCGGGGCTCCGGGGAGTGACCTGCTGCGGCCAGGTACTCGGGCGGGGCGAAGGGCTCCAGGCCCACCTCCTCGCCGGGCGGGCCCTCGGCGGCCCGGCGCCGCCAGTCGGCCAGCGTGCGGCGGCCCGGCCGGGGCAGCCGCCCGCACACCGCGTCCAGCACGGGCGTGTACGGGTCGCCGCGCTCGGCGAGCGCCCCGCGCAGCAGTTCGAGGCCGGCCTGGCACTGGAGGAGGACGCGGTGGCCCGGCTCGGGGGCGAGCGCCGCGAACTCCAGCATCAGCGGCAGGAAGTCGGGCAGTTCCCTCTCGGGCGGGTCCTGCCCCGCCCGGCGGTAGGCGTGCTTGAGGGCCAGCAGTGCCATGCCCCGGGCGCGGGTGTCGCCGTGCCGGTAGTACGTCAGGTGCAGGCTCCGGCTGCGCGTGTGGTCGAAGGTGGCCACGTAGCGGGCGGCGGCCTCGGTCGGCGCCAGGGCGCGCAGATGCGTGGCGACGGCCGCCAGCCGGGCCCGGTCGGCGGGGTCGGCGACGGCCGGGAGGACGGCACACACGTCGTCGAGGCGGGCGAGCACCGCCGGGTCCGGGTAGCGCAGCAGGACGCTCGCGAGGCGGTGCACGAGCGGGGTGCCGACGGCGGCCCGGCGCCCGGACAGGCGGGGGCTCACGAGGCGTCCGGGGTGCCGAAGAGCCCCGGCGCGGGGCCGTCGCCGTTCCAGCCGAGCAGGTTGAAGCGCACCTGCCCGTCGCTGTCGCGGAAGTGGCCGCCGCCGCCCGGCGCGGCGAGTCCGGGCAGCGCGGGCGGCGGCAGCGGGCCGAGCGGGTCGTCGTCCGCCGCCCGGTCGCCCACGCCGCCGGGCCGGTCGAGGGAGCAGTGCTGGGCCATCAGCGCCCCGGAGTCCTCGGCGTGCGCCTTGGGCACCACATAGCGTTCGTCGTACTTGGCGACGGCGAGCAGCCGGTACAGGTCCTCCAGGTCGGCGGCGCTCGCGCCGGCCCGCTCCAGCAGCGCGGCGGAGGTGGGGTCGCCGAGCTGCCGGGCGCGCATGTGGGCGCGCAGCGCGGTCAGTTTGCGCAGTACGCCCTCGACGACGGTGGTGTCCCCGGCGGTGAAGAGGTTCGCCAGGTACTCGACGGGGATGCGCAGCTCGTCGATGGCGGCGAAGATCCGGTCGGGATCGTCGTCGTGGTGGCCGGTGGTGTGCACGGCGTCGGCGACCGGCGAGAGCGGCGGGACGTACCAGACCATGGGCAGGGTGCGGTACTCCGGGTGCAGGGGCAGCGCCACCCGGTGCCGTTTGACCAGGTCGTACACCGGGGAGCGCCGGGCGGCCTCGATCCAGTCGGGGGCCACGCCGTCGCGTGCGGCGGCCTCCCGCACCCAGGGTTCGTCCGGGTCCAGGAAGACCGACAGCTGGGCCTCGTAGAGATCCTTCTCGTCCGGCACGGAGGCGGCGTGCAGGACGGCGTCGGCGTCGTAGAGCAGGACGCCGAGGTGGCGCAGCCGGCCCACGCAGGTCTCGGAGCAGATGGTGGGCTGCCCGGCCTCGATGCGCGGGTAGCAGAAGGTGCACTTCTCGGCCTTGCCGGTGCGGTGGTTGAAGTAGACCTTCTTGTACGGGCAGCCGGAGACGCACATCCGCCAGCCGCGGCAGCGGTCCTCGTCGACCAGGACGATGCCGTCCTCCTCCCGCTTGTACATCGCGCCCGAGGGGCAGGAGGCGACGCAGGACGGGTTGAGGCAGTGCTCGCAGATGCGCGGCAGATAGAACATGAAGGTGTGCTCGAACTCAAGACGCACCCGTTCGCCCAGGTCCTTCAGGTTGGGATCCGAGCGGGCGTGGTCCTGCGCCCCGGCGAGGTCGTCGTCCCAGTTGGGGCCGTGCACGGGCCGCATGTCGCGGCCGGTCAGCTGGGACTTGGGGCGGGCGCTGGTGAAGCGGTCGGAGAGCGGGGCGGTGGTCAGGCTGCGGTAGTCGTAGGTCCACGGCTCGTAGAAGTCGTCCAGCGCGGGCAGTTCGGGGTTGTAGAAGAGGGTGAGCAGCTTGCGCACCCGGCCGCCGGAGCGCAGCCGCAGCCTGCCGCGCCGGTTCAGGGTCCAGCCGCCCTTCCAGCGGTCCTGGTCCTCGTAGCGGCGCGGGTAGCCGGTGCCCGGCTTGGTCTCCACGTTGTTGAACCAGACGTACTCGGTGCCCGGCCGGTTGGTCCAGGTCTGCTTGCACGTCACCGAACAGGTGTGGCAGCCGATGCACTTGTCGAGGTTCATCACCATCGCCACCTGGGCCATGACCTTCACCGGAAGTCGACCTCCTGCGCGCGGCGGCGGATGACGGTGAACTCGTCCCGCTGGTTGCCGGTGGGACCGATGTAGTTGAAGGCGTAGGTGAACTGCGCGTAGCCGCCGATCAGATGGGTGGGTTTGATCAGCAGCCGGGTCAGGGAGTTGTCGCCGCCGCCGAGCAGTCCGGAGGTCTCGGTGCGCGGGACGTTCAGATGGCGGTCCATGGTGTGGTGCATGTAGACGGTGCCCTCGGGCATGCGGTGGGTGACCACGGCGCGGCAGGCGACGACGCCGTTGCGGTTGTAGGACTCGATCCAGTCGTTGTCGGCGACGCCGATCTTCTCCGCGTCCAGGGGGCTCATCCAGATCACCGGCCCGCCGCGGAACAGGGTGAGCATGAGCAGGTTCTCCTGGTACTCGGAGTGGATGGACCACTTCGAGTGCGGGGTGAGGTAGCGCACCACGAGTTCGGGGTGTCCCGCCGGATGTCTGCGCGGGTCGCCGAACTGGGCGAGCAGGTTCAGCGGGGGCCGGTAGACGGGCAGTTGCTCACCGAACTCGGCCATCCAGTCGTGGTCGAGGAAGAAGTGCTGACGGCCCGTCAGGGTGTGCCAGGGCGTGAGGCGTTCGACGTTGACGGTGAAGGGCGAGTAGCGGCGGCCGCCGGACTCGGTGCCGGACCACTCGGCGGAGGTGATGACCGCGCGGGGCTGGGTCCGGGTGTCCTCGAAGGTGATGCGGTCGCCGGAGCGCTCCTCGGCCAGGTCGGCGAGCGGCACGCCGGTCTTCTCCTCCAGGGCGCGCAGCGACTGCATCGCCACCCGGCCGTTGGTGGTGCCGGACAGCGCGAGCAGCGCCTCGCAGAACTGGTCGTCGCGGGCGATGGAGGGCCGCCCGTCGGCGACGCCGCCGCGCACGGTGCCGTTGCGCGAGCGCAGGTCGTCGATCTCCGGTCCGGGTTTCCAGGTGATGCCCTTGGTGGAGGTGCCGAGGGTGTCGAGCAGCGGCCCGACGGCGGCCATCTTCTCGGCGACCTTGGTGTAGTCGCGTTCGACGACGGTCAGCCGCGGCATGGTCCGGCCGGGCACGGGCTCGCACTCGCCGGCCCTCCAGTCGCGCACCCGCCCGTGCGGCTGGGCCAGTTCGTCGGGGGTGTCGTGGGCGAGCGGGGAGGCGATGACGTCCCGGCGCACGCCGAGGTGGGCGGCTGCGAGCCGGGAGAACTCGGCGGCCAGCGCGTGGAAGACGTCGAAGTCGCTGCGGGCCTCCCAGGGCGGTGCGATCGCCGGGTTGAAGGCGTGCACGAAGGGATGCATGTCGGTGGAGGACAGGTCGTACTTCTCGTACCAGGTGGCGGCCGGGAGCACCACGTCGGAGAACAGGCAGGTGCTGGTCATCCGGAAGTCGACGGCCACCGACAGGTCGAGCTTGCCGACCGGTGCCTGATCGCGCCAGGTGACCTCCTCGGGGCGCAGGCCGGGCGGTGTCTCGGCGGCGGTCACGGCGTCGTCGGTGCCGAGCAGGTGGCGCAGCATGTACTCGTGGCCCTTCATCGAGGACGCGAAAAGATTCGCGCGCCAGATGAGCAGGACACGGGGGAAGTTGGCCGGGTCGTCGGGGTCCTCGGCGGCGAACCGCAGCCGCCCCGACCTCAGTTCGTCCACGACGTGGTCGGCGACCTCCTTGCCGGCGCGTTCGGCCTCGTCGCACAGGTCGAGCGGGTTGCGGCCGAACGCCGGGTGGGAGGGCATCCAGCCCAGGCGGGCGGCGAGCGCGTTGCAGTCGGGCAGCGTGCGGCCGGCGAGCCGGCCCCGGCCGAGCGGGCTGGTGAGCAGGTCGGCGGAGAACGCCTCGTAGCGCCACTGGTCGGTGGCCAGCCAGAAGAGCGGGGTGCCCGCCATGTGCCGGGTGGGCCGCTGCCAGTCCAGGCCGAAGGCGAGGTGCGACCAGCCGGTGAGCGGGCGGACCTTCTCCTGGCCGACGTAGTGCGCCCAGCCGCCGCCGTTGACGCCCTGGCAGCCGGTGAGCAGCAGCAGGGAGAGGAAGGAGCGGTAGATCTGGTCGGAGTGGAACCAGTGGTTGGTGCCCGCGCCCATGGCGATCATGGACCGGCCGCCGGTGCGTTCGGCGTTGCGGGCGAACTCGCGGGCGATCCGGGCCGCCGCCCGCGCCGGCACCGAGGTGATGGCCTCCTGCCAGGCGGGCGTGCAGGGCACGCTCGCGTCGTCGTAGCCGGTGGGCCAGGTGCCGGGCAGCCCGGGGCGGCCCACCGCGTACTGGGCGAGGACCAGGTCGTAGACGGTGGTGACGAGGTGGCCGCCGACGCGGGCCGCGGGCACGCCGCGGCGCACGGTGTCCTGCGCCCGGCCCGGTCCGGCGTCGAAGCGCGGCAGGTCCACCGCCACCGCCTCGCCGTCCGGCCGCCCGTACAGCGACAGCAGCGGGTCGGTGTCCTCCAGGCGGAGGTTCCAGCGGGGGCCGTCCTCGGGAGCGGTCCAGCGGAAGCCGAGCGAGCCGTTGGGCACGGCCGGCTCGCCGGTGCGGGCGTCCAGCAGCACGGTCTTGAACGCGGCGGCCTCCGCGCCCTCGTGGCCCGGCAGGTCGGCGGCGGTGAGGAACTTGTCCGGCACGTACACGCCCGGCATGCCCTCGCGTTCCCGCAGCCGCACCAGGAAGGGCAGGTCCGTGTAGGTCTTGGCGTACTCGGTGAAGCGCGGCACCGGCCGGTCGCGGTGGAACTCGGTGAGGATGACGTGGCCCATGGCCATGGCCAGCGCGCCGTCGGTGCCGGGGGCCGCCGCGAGCCATTCGTCGGCGAACTTGGTGTGGTCGCCGTAGTCCGGGGAGACCACGACCACCTTCTGGCCGCGGTAGCGGGCCTCGGTCATGAAGTGCGCGTCGGGGGTGCGGGTGATCGGCAGGTTGGTGCCCCACACGATCAGATAGCCGCAGTTCCACCAGTCCCCCGACTCCGGTACGTCCGTCTGGTCCCCGAAGACCTGCGGCGAGGCCATCGGCAGGTCGGCGTACCAGTCGTAGAAGGAGGAGATCGTCCCGCCGATCATCGACAGATAGCGGGTGCCCGCCGAGTACGAGGCCATGGACATCGCGGGGATCGGCGAGAAGCCGACGATGCGGTCGGGGCCGTACCGCTTGACCGTGTGCACCTGGGCGGCCGCCATCAGTTCGACGGCCTCCGGCCAGGTGCAGCGCACGAAGCCGCCCTTGCCGCGGGCCCGCTTGTAGACCGCGGTGCGCCCGGGGTCCGCGGTCAGCCACTCCCAGGCCGCCACCGGGTCGGCGGTGCGCGCCCTGGCCTCGCGCCACAGGTCCAGCAGCGGGCCGCGCACATAGGGATAGCGGATCCGGGTCGGCGAGTAGGTGTACCAGGAGAAGGCCGCGCCGCGCGGGCAGCCGCGCGGCTCGTACTCGGGCGAGTCGGGGCCCACGGAGGGGTAGTCGGTGGCCTGGGTCTCCCAGGTGATGATCCCGTCCTTGACGAACACCCGCCAGGAGCAGGAGCCCGTGCAGTTCACCCCGTGGGTGGAGCGCACCTCCCGGTCGTGGCGCCAGCGCTCCCGGTAGAACTCGTCGGCCCCCCGCCCGCCGTCCCGGTACAGGACCCGCCGGTCGGGCGACTGCTCCCCGGGGAAGAAGTACTGCGCCGAGCGCATCAGACGTTCGAGGGCCTCCCCCGAGCGGTCGGTGCCCACGCTCCTGCCTCTCTCGCGCCGGGGTGCCGCCGGACGCGTCCCCGCGCATGTCGGAATCCGGCCGTCGACCAGTCTTGATCGGGTGGTATCAGCTCACAAGCAGCCAATCGTGCGAATCATCGGAAAGCCTCCGTACGGGGGTCGGCGTAGGGTGATCGTGCCGGGGCACCGCGGGGGAAGGAACGGGGCTCCGGCCCCTGGCGGGAGGTACCTGCATGCCCGACGACCCACGGCGGCCCGTCCCGGGCGCCGAGACGGCCGGACGGACGGCCCCCGCACCGGAGGGAGCCGGCCGGCGCGGGCTGCACCGGCTGCTGGACGCCATGGTGGCCATGAGCGCGGAGGTGGACACCAGGACCCTGCTCCAGCACATCGTGGACGTCGCCGCCGATCTCGTCGGCGCCCGGTACGGCGCGCTCGGCGTGCTCGGCGAGGGCGGGGACTTCACCGATCTGATCACGGTGGGGGCGGACGCGGAGGCCGAACGGCTCAGGGCCGAGGCCGGGCTGCCCCAGCGCCACGGGCTGCTGGGCAGCCTCGTCACCGACCGCAGGCCGCTGCGGGTGGACGATGTGCGCGCCGACCCGCGCTCGGTCGGGTTCCCGGCCGGGCACCCGCCGATGACCACGCTGCTCGGGGTGCCCCTGACGGTGCGCGGCACGGTGTACGGCAACCTGTACCTCGCCGACCGCAGGGACGGCAGGCCGTTCGGCGACGAGGACGAGGCCCTGCTGACCGCGCTGGCCAGCGCGGCGGGCGTCAGCATCGAGAACGCCCGGCTGTACCAGCGGCTGAAGCGGGCCACCGAGCAGTTCCAGCGCCGGATGCTGCCCGTGCTGCCCGATCTGCGGCCGCTGCGGGTGGCGGCGCGCTACGAACCGGCGGCCGAGCCGCCCCGGCTCGGCGGCGACTGGTACGACGCCATGGTGCTGCCGGACGGCGCGGTCTTCGTCGTCGTCGGCGACGTCACCGGGCACGACGTGGAGGCGGCGCCGGTGATGGCGCAGATCCGCAGCATGCTGCGGGCCCTGGCGTTCGACCGGTGCGGGCCGCCCGGCCTCGTCGTGGACGCGCTCGACCGGGCGCTCGCCCTGTACGGCGACGCGACCGCGGCCACCCTGGTGGCGGCCCGGATCGAGCACGCGCCGGGCACCGGCTACACCGTGTGCTGGACCAACGCCGGGCATCCGCCGCCGCTGCTGGTCACCGCCGAGGGCACGGTGTGCGTGCTGGCGCCCGAGCAGCACGGCATCCCGGTCGGGGTGGATCCCTCGCTGCCCCGGCCCGACCACCGCCGCACGCTGCCGGCCGCGAGCACCCTGCTGCTGTTCACCGACGGTCTGATCGAGCGCCGCGGCCAGGACATCGACACCGGTCTGCGGGACCTGGCCGCGCACGCCGCCGCGCTGGCCGCGGCCCCGCCGCAGGTGCTGTGCGAGGCGCTGGTGAGCCGGCGCGAGACGTACGACGACGATGTGGCCCTGCTGGCGCTGCGGGTCCCGGCCGCGCGGTGACCGCCGCCACCGGTGCCCGGTCTCAGCCGGGGCGGCCGGGTTCGTCGTCCCCCGGCTCGTGCGCGTCGCCGGGGCGCGCGTGCGGGGGCGGGTCGAAGTGGACGGTGATCTTCTCGAAGCCCTTGAAGGACTCGGTCGTCGCGTAGGAGCGGTAGGCCCGCTGGTCGCCCGCGCTGAGGTGGACGCGGTCGGTGAAGGGGGTCAGCAGGCTCCGGGGCCACAGCCGCATGCACCGCACGGCGCCGATCTCCGCCGTGCCGAGGTACACCAGCGCCCCCAGGTAGATCCACGCCAGCAGGCCGAGCACGATGCCGAACAGGCCGTACGTCGCCGTGGCGCCCTGGAGCACGTGATCGACGTAGTAGGTGCCGCCCCACAGCAGCGCCTGCCAGGCGCACGCGGCGCCCAGCGCCGGGCCGTACAGCACGCGCAGCGGCAGCCGTCTGCGGGTCAGCAGCCGGTAACTGGCGATCAGCAGCGCGGCGTTCAGCACGACGGCCAGGGCCTCGGCGGCGACCCGCACCCCGACGGCGAGCCGGGCGGCGAACAGGCCGGCGGCCCACTGGGCGGTGGTGGACAGACCGGTGGTGACGCACAGTCCGAGGGCGAGCAGCGACAGGAACTTCAGGCCCTTCAGCCGGGAGCGGAACGGGTCGGGCCGGGCGTACCGGGGCACCGCGAAGATCTTGTTCAGCGCGTGCTGGGCGGCCTGCGCGACGTTGAGCACCCCGTAGAGGCTGCCCGCCACACCCACCGCGACGGCGACCGCGTTGCCCTGGAAGGAGTGGATGTTGTGGACGAGCTGGTCCCCGATCACCGGGAACTCGCTCAGCGCCGAGTTGAGCACCGCGTGCTGGAGGTGGGGGCTGCTGCTGAGCACGGCGCTGAGCACCGCGACCAGGAAGAGCAGCAGCGGGAAGAGCGACAGGAAGCCGTAGTACGTCAGCAGCGCGGCCAGATAGGCCGCCTGGTCGTCGTAGAACTTGTAGACGACGGCCAGCGGCAGGCCCGCCCAGCGGTGCCGCCGCTGGTAGGAATCCACCCGGGACAGCACTCCCATGCGTTCTCCCACACGGTCCGCCGTGGGTCCGCCGACGCGGGACGCCACCTCTTCCGGGTGCCCTGGCCAGGGGCTTCCATGCGGTGACCACGGGAGCGGTGCGCGGCTCAGGCGCCGGAGGGCCGGTCCGAGCCGGGCCACACGTACGGCAGATCGTCGGGCACCCCGGGGAACAGCCGCGCGTAGTGGTCCGGGTCCTTGCGCACCAGCGCCGACCGGTGGCTGAGGTGCAGGGCCTCGTCGCCGAGCCAGGGCGGCAGTTCACCGGCGGCGGCCAGCTCGGACTGCTCGCGCGCCCGCGCGCCGGGGCGGTGGGCGGCCAGGTCGGCGACGAGCGTGGCGGCACAGCTGTCCTGGTGGCCGTATCCGCGCCAGACGCGGCACACGTCCAGGCCGTAGCGGACCAGCGCCTCCTCGTACCCGGCCCACATGCGCACCGCCGGGTGCCTGCGCCAGCCGTAGCCGGGGACGGTCAGACCGCGCAGCACCTGGAGGGCCTCGACGCGCTGCTTGCCCAGTCTGCGGCGGTCGAGCACCTGCGCCGACTCGGTGAAGCCGGGGCAGGGCAGGAAGGTCTGCATGGAATCTCCGCGGGTCTCGGCGGGTGAACAGCGGCGCGTCGCTCCGTCACACCACGTTCATATGATGTGACAGTCTGCACATGATCTGGCAGCAGAACACCGACAGGGCCGCCGTCCGCCTGGACCGGGCCCCCGTTCGTCACTCACGTCGTCGCGGACTGCGCGGGGCACTGCTGGTCACGGTGACCGCCGCCGCACTGGCCGGCGGGCCCGCCGCGGCGGCCTCGCCCTTCGGCACCCTCACCGCCGACTGGGACTCCATCGCGGCGTGCGAGTCCGGCGGCGACTGGAACGCCAACACGGGCAACGGCTACTACGGCGGGCTCCAGTTCGCCCAGTCGAGCTGGATCGCGGCCGGCGGCCTCCAGTACGCGCCCCGCGCGGACCTGGCCACGCGCCGCGAGCAGATCGCGGTGGCCCGGCGGCTCGCCGCGCTCCAGGGCATGTCGGCCTGGGGCTGCTCCTGACGCGGCCGTCCGCGGTGTGCCGGGGGTGATGCGGTCCGCCGGTCAGCAGAGCACGTCGAGCGCGCCCGGCAGGACGCGTGCCGTGACCGGGAGGACGGCGTCGACCTCGCCGTCGGCGCCGTAGGGGACGGCCCGGTCGGCCTCGACGCGGATCTCCCGGCCGCGCAGCACACGCACCTCGGGCCGGTCCACGTGTCCCCCGGACTTCAGTTCGTTCATCAGGGTGAAGAACAGCCGGCGCGGGGCGGCGCGGATCAGCACGACGTCGAGCAGGCCGTCGTCGACCCGCGCGCCCGGCGCGATCATCCGGCCCGAGCCGTAGTAGGCGGAGTTGGCGGCCACCACGGTGTACCCGCGGTGCAGGTGCTCCTCGCCGTCGACGGTGACCCGGTAGCTCGCGGCGCGCCAGGTGGCGACGGCCCGCAGTCCGCCCGCGTAGTAGGAGGCGGCGCCGCGCAGCAGCCGGGAGCGGTTGGCGTGCCGGTTGGCGAGCGCGTCGACGCCCGCGTACACGCTGCCGAGGACGACGGTGCGGGCGTGCACCGCCGACTCCACCTCGATGGTGTCGACCCGGCGCGGGGCGTTGTGGAGCAGCACGGCGGCGAGTCCGGCCGGGTCGGCGGGCAGTCCGAGCGCCCGCGCGAAGTCGTTGCCGCGGCCGGCCGGGACCAGGCCGAAGAGCGTCCCGGTACCGCTGAGCGCGCCGCCGACCCCGCCCGCGATGCCGTCGCCGCCCACCGCGAGGACGACCCGGCCGCGCTCCCCCGCCCGCCGCGCCAGGTCCTGGGCGTGGGCGAGGCTGCGGCTGTACTCCGTCTCCAGACCGGCGCCCGCCTCCCGGAGCAGCCTGCCCACCCGCAGCAGCGCGGCGGCACCGGCGGAACCGCCCGCGGTCGGGTTGACGACGGCGGTGAACTGACGCATCGGTGGGCCTCCGGCGAGGTGGGCGCGGACGGACGGGACGGACGGCGCGGACGGCGGGGGCCGGTGCGCGGGCGGCGGGGCTCGGGTGACGGGGCTCGGGTGACGGGGTCAGGCGCGGGGCGGGTCGAGGGGCAGCAGGACACCGGGGTTGAGCAGTCCGGCCGGGTCCAGCCGCTGTTTCACGGCGCGCAGGGCCCCGATGCCGAGCGGTCCGGCCTCCTTGACGTACGCGTCGCGGTGGTCGGTGCCCACGCCGTGGTGGTGGCTGATGGTGCCGCCCGCGGCGAGGATCGCCTCGTTCGCGGCGCGCTTGGCGGGCGCCCAGTGCGCCACGGGGTCCTCGCCCTGGGCGCTGACCACGGTGAAGTACAGCGAGGCGCCGTTCTCGTAGACGTGCGAGATGTGGCACATGACCAGCGGCGGGGTGCCCGCCTCGGTGAGCGTCCCGGTGAGCGCGTCGCGCACGGCGGCGTACAGCGCGGGGATCCGGGACCAGAAGGCGGCGGTCTCCAGCGTCTCGGCGAACGCGCCCACGTCCAGCAGCGCGTCGCGCAGATACGGCGCCGAGTACCGGCCGTGCGCCCAGCGCCGTCCCGGTTCCTCGCCGAGGGGCGTGCCGCCGCACTCGCGCAGGACGGCGGCGGCCCGCTCGGCGCGGTGGGCGACGTCCTCGGCGGTGCCCTCGTAACCGGCGACGGCCTGGCAGCCGGCGGACCGCTGCTCCAGGGGCGCCCCGATGGCGTCGGGCTGGGCCAGGCCGATCAGGGTCTCGGTCTCGTCGGACAGGCGCAGCACGGTCGGGCGGGGTCCGTCCTGGGCGAGCCTGCGCAGGGCGGCGGCGCCCGCGTCGAAGGAGGCGAACCGCCAGCCCTCGTAGCGGCGCACCTCGGGCAGCGGGCGCAGCCGCACCGTCACCGACGTGATGACGCCGAACGCGCCCTCGGAGCCGAGGACGAGCTGGCGCAGGTCGGGTCCGGCGGCCGAGCGCGGGGCGCGGCCCGCCTCCAGGGTCCCCTCGGGCGTGGCGAGGGTCAGCGCGAGCACCATCTCGTCGAAGCGCCCGTAGCCCGCGGACGCCTGGCCGCTGGAGCGGGCGGCGGCGAACCCGCCGAGGGTGGCCCACTCGTAGGACTGCGGGAAGTGGCCGAGGGTGAATCCGTGCGCGGCGAGCAGTTCCTCGGCCCGCGGGCCGCGCAGACCGGGCTGGAGGGTGGCGGTCCGGGAGACCGGGTCGAGGTCCAGCAGGCGGTTCATCCGGCGCAGGTCGAGCGCGACGAAGGGCCGGACCCGCCCCCGGTGTTCGGGGGCGAGGCCGCCGACGACGGAGGTGCCGCCGCCGAACGGCACGAGCGCCAGGCCGTGGGCGGCGCAGGCGCGCAGCACGGCGAGCACCTCGTCGTGTCCGTCCGGGAGCACCACGGCCGCGGGCAGGTCGGTGAGGTCGCCGCCGCGGATGCGCAGCAGGTCGGGGGTGGACTTGCCGCGGGTGTGGCGGATCCGCGCCTCGGCGTCGGTGCGCACATACGCCTCCTCGCCCACGGCGTCGGCCAGGGCGCGGCGGGCGGCGGCGGTCAGCGGGGAGGCGGGGACGCTCAGCTCGTCCGGGCCGGCCGGGGCGGGGGCGCCCGGCTCGACGCCGAGCAGGTCGCGCAGCAGGCCGGTCACGGGGGCGGGCAGCGGTGCGGCCTCGGCCGGGTCGCCCCAGCCGCTCCACAGCATGTCCATGGGTTGTTCCTCACCGGTCGGGTCGTCGGGGCGTGGGGGGTGCTGGCGCGTCGGAGGCGGAGACGGGGCGGGGTTCAGCTGGGGGCGTTACACTGTTACACATGACGCCTATTCGTCACAATGCTGGGGAGCAGGAGAACGGGGACGGCCCGGCCGCTCCGTCCGGGGATCCGGTGCTCGACGCCGTGCGCGACTGCGTCCTGGCCGTCGGGGTCCGCCGTACGACGCTGACGGACGTGGCCCGCCGCGCGGGCGTCTCCCGGATGACGCTCTACCGGCGCTGGCCGGACGTGCGCTCCCTGGTGGGCGATCTGATGACCCGGGAGTGGATCGGGGTCGCCACCGGCGCCATGCCGGAACGCCGTCCCGGGACGAGCGCGCGCGCCCTGATCGTCGACGGCCTGGTGGCCGGGGTGGCGGCGTTCCGCGCGCACCCGCTCTTCCGCAAGATCGTCGACGTCGATCCCGAACTGCTGCTCCCCTATGTGCTCGACCGGCGCGGCGCCAGCCAGGAGGCCCTGCTCGACCTGGTCGCCGACGCCCTGCGCGAGGGCCACGCCGACGGCTCGGTGCGCCCGGCCCACCCCGCGCGGCAGGCCCGGTCGCTGCTGCTGGTCGTCCAGTCCTTCACCCTGTCGCTGCGCACGATGACCGACGAGGACGATCCCGAGCTGTCCGCGGAGGCGTTCCTCGCCGAGCTGCGGACCATCCTGGAGAGGACCCTCACGCCATGAGCACCGCCCGCCCCCGCGCCACTCCCGCCGGCCCCCTCGCGGGCTCCTCGCTGACCGCGGCGCGCCGGGCGCGCGAACTGGCCCTGACCGCGGGGGGCCCGGCCGTGGACGTCCTGGTGATCGGGCTGGGCGCCACCGGTGCGGGCGTCGCCCTGGACGCCGCCGCCCGCGGGCTCTCGGTCGCCGCGGTCGACGCGCACGACCTGGCCTTCGGCACCTCGCGCTGGAGCTCCAAACTCGTCCACGGCGGGCTGCGCTACCTCGCCTCGGCGCAGCTCGACGTCGCCCACGAGAGCGCGGTCGAGCGCGGGGTGCTGATGGAGCGCACCGCACCGCACCTGGTCGGCGCGCAGCCGTTCGTGCTGCCGCTGACGCCGCTGGTCTCCCGCGGACAGGCGGCCCTGGCCTGGGCCGGCTTCCGCGCGGGCGACGGGCTGCGGCTCGCGGCACGCACCGCCCGCTCCACCCTGCCCGCGCCGCGCCGCCTGTCCGCCGTGGAGACCCGCCATCTGGCCCCCGCGCTGCGTGGCACCGGGCTCCGCGGCGGCCTGCTGTCCTGGGACGGACGGCTCACCGACGACGCCCGCCTGGTCACCGCCGTCGCCCGTACGGCGGCGGCACACGGCGCGCGGATCCTGACCCGGGTGCGCTCCCTCTCCCTGACCTCCGCCGGCGCCCTGATCCGCGACGAACTCACCGGCGAGCAGGGCGAGATCAGGGCCCGTGCCGTGGTCAACGCCTCCGGTGTGTGGGCGGGCGGGCTCGTCGAGGGCATCCGGATCCGGCCCTCCCGCGGCACCCACCTCGTGCTGCGCGCCGAGCGGCTGGGGCCGCTGCCCGCCGGCCTGCACATCCCGGTGCCCGGCGAGACCAACCGCTTCGTGCTGGTGCTGCCCCAGGGCGACGGACGGGTCTACGTCGGGCTCACCGACGAACCCGTCGACGGCGAGGTCCCGGACGTGCCCGAGGCGCCCGAGACGGACATCGGGTTCCTGCTGGACGTGCTGGGCTCCGCGCTGGACGTGCCGGTCCACCGCGACGACGTGGTGGGGGCGTTCGCGGGGCTGCGCCCGCTCCTGGACACGGCCCCCGGCGAGGCGGGCGCGGGCGGGGCCGTCCGCACCGCCGACGTCTCGCGCCAGCACGCGGTGCTCACCTCACCGGACGGAGTGACCACCGTCGTCGGCGGCAAGCTCACCACCTACCGGCGGATGGCCGAGGACGCCGTCGACGCCGCCGTGCGCACGCACCGGCTGCCCGCCGGGCCCTCGCCGACCGCCGCCCTGCCGCTCGTCGGCGCCGCCTCGCCCGCGGCCCTCGCCGCCCTTCCCGCACCGCGCCGGCTGATCCGCCGCTACGGCACCGAGGCACCCGCCGTCCACGCCCTCGGCACCGACCACCCCGCACTGCGCGCACCCGTGCTGGAGGGGCACCCCGTCACCCGCGCCGAACTGGTCTGGGCCGTACGCCACGAGGGCGCGCTCGACGAGGCCGACCTCCTCGACCGCCGCACCCGCATCGGACTGGTACCCGCCGACCGCACCGCAGCCCTGCCCGCGGCCCGTAACGCGGTGGGGGAAGCGCTGGGCTCGCGCTGAGCCCGCGGCGGGAAGGCGCCCGGACTCAGCCGCACCGGCCCGGACAGCGGGCCGGTGCGGCGTCCGCCGCGGCTCATGCCGCCAGGGCCGGGTCCGGGTCCAGCCGGTCCAGGAGCTGGGCGCGGTGGAGCGCGGCCACGGGGGCCAGGAGATCGGGATGGCGCAGCAGTGCCGCCGCCCGGTGGTCCTGCTCGTCGGGGCTGAGCAGACGCCGGAACTCGGCCTCCGGGTGCGCCGCACGGCCGTTCCCGGCCAGCGCCGCCACCGCCCGGCCGGCCAGCACGGGATCGGTGAGCAGGCAGGCCGCCCAGCTCGCCACGACCTCGTCGACCCAGGTGCGCCAGGCGTGTTCGTCGGGATCCGCCGGTTCGCCGGCCGCGATGCCGTCCGCTCCGGTCACCCGGTCGAGACGGCCGGAGCCGCCGGGGCCCGCCATGCCGACCAGTGCGGCGTCCACCGGCGTGGGATAGCGCAGCCAGGCCGCGACCGTGACCGCCTGGCGTGCCTGCACCTCGCACAGGGCACACGCCAGCGCGCCACCGGACGCGGGATACGCGGCGGTCAGCCACTGGGCGGTCGCCGCGATGAGCGGGGAGAGGTCTTCGAGCACTGCCGGGCCGTTCGGGCTGGTTCACGGGCACAGGGGCAGCACCCGGCCGCGCCGGGTGCTGCCCGGCACCGTAAGCCCGCGGCGCCCGCGCCGCCTATGGCGCGGGCCTCCCGGAGGGCGTGGCCTTGGCCACAGGCCGCGGGCGTGCCCGCATCCGTGCCCGCGCCCGTGCCCGTGCCCGTGGGAACGAACGGACACGGGCACAGGCACGGGCGGGGTGGCGGCCGGTCAGGCGTCCGCCGGGAACCGTTCCCAGACGCGGTGCGCGCCCAGCAGGCGGGTGATCTGCTCCAGGGCGGCCGTCCCGCTGTCGACGAGCACCACACCGGGCGCGTCGGTGGGCACGCCCGCCGCCTGGAGCGCGGCCTCGGCGCCCTTCCAGGCGCCGATCGCCTTGCCGTGCCGGAACGCCTCGGACAGCAGCAGCCCGACGCGCGGGTCGTGGGCCGCCTGCTGCGCGGAGGGCAGCGGGGACTTGGCGTCCCGGGCGCCGTAGGCGTCGGCGCCCACGCCCGGGACCCCGGCGACCAGCAGCGCGTCGAACTCCACGGACCGCGCGTTGGCGTAGGTGCGCTGCGCCGACAGCGGGTCGGCGCCGTCCCCCAGGGTGCCGCCGGTCGGCGCCACGACCAGGGGCACCATCCCGGCGGTCAGCACGGCCTCGCGTACGGCCCGTACGCCCTCCAGGTCGCCGTCCGGACCGGCGACGATCCCGATGACCCGGCCCTCCGTGGGCCAGGTCTGCCCGACCTGGGACAGCGCGGGGCTGGGCTGTACGTCGGCCAGCGGCACCGTGGGCTCCGGCGCGGGCAGACCGAGCCCGGCGGCGACCTTCGCGCACAGCTCGGGGTCGATGTTGGCCAGCACCTGCAGGCCCCGTTCCTGGATGGCCTGCTCGTAGCACTTGCTCAGCTCGAAGGTGTACGCGCCGATGATGTGCTCGCGCTCCACCGGGCTCATGGACAGCCAGAACCGGCGGGGCTGGCTGAAGTGGTCCGAGAAGGACTCAGGCGCCTCGCGGACCTTCCTCCCCTCGGGGACGCGCACGGGCACCTCGATGTACGCTCCCGTGTCCGCGCCCGCGGTGAACGGGCAGCCGCCGTCGAGGGAGTTGGGCCGGTAGGGGGCGACGCCCCGGTGCACGGCGGTCTGGTGGAAGCCGTCGCGCAGCATGTCGTTGACCGGGGCGTGCGTGCGGTTGATCGGGATCTGCCCGAAGTTGGGGCCGCCGAGACGGGTGATCTGGGTGTCCAGGTAGGAGAACAGTCGCCCGGCGAGCAGCGGGTCGTCGGTGACGTCGATGCCGGGGACGAGGTGGCCGACGTGGAAGGCGACCTGCTCGGTCTCGGCGAAGTAGTTCGACGGGTTGCGGTCCAGGACCAGCCGCCCGACCCGCTGCACGGGGGCCATCTCCTCGGGGACGATGTTCGTGGGGTCCAGCAGGTCGATGCCCTCGAAGGTCTGGTCGGGGGTGTCGGGGAAGGTCTGGATGCCCAGCTCCCATTCGGGGTACGCGCCCGCCTCGATGGCGTCGGCGAGGTCACGGCGGTGGAAGTCGGGGTCGACGCCGTTGGCGATCTGCGCCTCCTCCCAGACCAGGGAGTGCACGCCCAGCTTGGGCTTCCAGTGGAACTTCACCAGCGTCGTCTCGCCGCTCGCGTTGACCAGCCGGAAGGTGTGGACGCCGAAGCCCTCCATCATCCGGAAGGAGCGCGGGATGCCCCGGTCCGACATGTTCCACAGGGTGTGGTGGGCCGCTTCGGTGTGCAGGGTGACGAAGTCCCAGAAGGTGTCGTGGGCGCTCTGCGCCTGCGGGATCTCCCGGTCGGGCTGCGGCTTGCCGGCGTGGATGACGTCGGGGAACTTGATGGCGTCCTGGATGAAGAACACCGGGATGTTGTTGCCGACCAGGTCGAAGACGCCCTCGCTGGTGTAGAACTTGGTCGCGAAACCGCGGGTGTCGCGCACCGTGTCGGAGGAGCCGCGCGAGCCCAGCACCGTGGAGAAGCGGACGAAGACCGGTGTCTCGACGTCCTCGGCGAGGAACGCGGCCTTGGTCACCGAGGCCGCCGTGCCGTAGCTCTGGAAGACGCCGTGCGCCGCGGCGCCGCGGGCGTGGACCACGCGCTCGGGGATGCGCTCGTGGTCGAAGTGCATGACCTTCTCGCGCAGATGGTGGTCCTGGATCAGCACCGGTCCGCGCGGGCCCGCCTTGAGCGAGTGGTCGGTGTCGTACAGCCGGGCGCCCTGGGCGGTGGTCAGATAGCTCCCGCTCTGCGCCATGCGGGCCTGCTCGGCGCCGGTCGGCTGGCCCGTGGGCGAGACGGTCTCGGGCCCGGTCTGGTCGGGCTTGGCCGGCAGCGGCTCCCTCGGCTGCGTCGGTTCCTCCAGGGAGGGCGACTCGGCGCCCGGCTTGCCCGGGATGCCGTCCTGCGGACCGTCGCCGTCGCCCTGGAGCGCGTCGGCGACCTTCCGGGCTGCCTGCTTGATGGGGTTGGCCTCGCTCATGCGTACCGTTCCTCCACTCCTGGCCGTCACCACGGTGCGTGCGCGGCCCGCGTACTCTCCGATTGCCGGTCGCCCCGACGGGGCCGCCGTACCCGGCTGCTCGCGCCGGTCCTGCCGTTCGGTCCGAGAGATTCAGACAAAACACCCTTAACGGGCATCGGCCCTGTCAATCTCTCACGGCCCGGAGTGCGCCGCACGGGGCCCGCCCCGACGGGGTGAACCTCCCGTTCCCCCGGGGCGCCGCCACCGTGCCCGCCGCCTTCCCGGCCCCCGTCGCGCTCCCGCCGCCATGACCGGCTGCCCCACCCGCGTACCCGGACACGGCGGATCGAGCCCTGCGGAAATCGGCCCGGCCGGGTGGGGTGGCCGAACGGGCGGCCGGGCCCGCCGCTCCCGCCCGTACGGCACGCGCCGCCGGTTCCGTACGCTGGTGCCGTGCACATCTGTTTCGTCTGCAGCGGGAACATCTGCCGGTCGCCGTCCGCCGCCCTGGTGTTCGCCGAGCATCTGCGCCGGGCGGGCCTCGCCGACGCGGTGCGGGTCACCAGCGCCGGCATCGGCCCCTGGCACGCCGGTGAGGCCATCGACGAGCGGGCCGGGCAGTCGCTGGCCCGGCACGGCTATCCGGTCGAACACGTGGCCGCGCAGGTAGGTGCCGAGCATCTGGACGCCGATCTGTTCCTGGCCATGGACCGCGGCCACGAGAAGGCGCTGCGCCGCCTCGTGGCCGATCCGTCCCGGGTGCGCCTGCTGCGCACGTTCGACCCGGACGCGTCCGGCGATCTCGACGTCCCCGACCCCTACTACGGCGGTCCTGAGGGCTTCGAGGAGGTTCTCGCCATGATCGAGTCGGCGGTGCCCGGCCTGCTCGCCTGGACACGGGAGCGCCTGACGCCATGACGGCCCGCCCGGCCGGCGACTCCGGCCCCGGACCCGATGCCGCCGGGGCTGCCGCCGCCGCGGCCCGGCTGACCGGGCGCGGGGCCGCCGTGCGGCGCAGGCTGTCCGCCGCGCTCACCGAAGTGGCGCTGGACGACGGCCGGGTGGTGATGGTCAAACACGACGAGCACCCCGGCGCGGTGCGCGCCGAGGCGGCCGGGCTGCGCTGGCTGGCCGCCGCCGGCACCGTGCGGATCCCGGCGGTGCACGGCCATGACGCGCGGTGGCTGGTGACCGACCGGGTCGCGCCGGGGCGGCCGGACGCCCGGGGCGCGCACCGGTTCGGCCGCGACCTCGCCGCGCTGCACGCGGCGGGCGCGCCCGCGTTCGGGGCGCCGCCGCCCGGCGGCCCCGAGGAGGCGCGGATCGGGCGCGCTCCGCTGCGCAACACGCCCGGCGCCGACTGGCCGCGCTGGTACGCCGAGCACCGGGTACTGCCCTATCTGCGCCGGGCCGTCGACACGGGCGCCGTGCGCCCGGCCGGGGCGGCGGTCGTCGAGGACGTCATGGAGCGGCTGCCCGAGCTGGCGGGGCCCGCCGAACCTCCGGCGCGGCTGCACGGCGACCTGTGGAACGGCAACGTGCTGTGGGACCCCGAGGGCCGGGTCCGGCTGATCGACCCGGCCGCGCACGGCGGCCACCGCGAGACCGACCTCGCGATGCTGCGGCTGTTCGGCTGCCCGCACCTGGGCCGGGTGCTGGCGGGCTACCAGGAGGTGGCGCCCCTCGCGGACGGCTGGTCCGCACGCGTCGGGATCCATCAGCTCTTCCCGCTGCTGGTGCACGCGGTGCTGTTCGGCGGCGGATACGGCGAGCAGGCCGTCGCCGCGGCCCGGACCGCCGGCTGACGGCACCGCGCCGCCGGCCGCCGCCGCGGCGCGAGGCGAGGGCCCGGAGCCGGACGATCTCCGCTTCCCGGCCGCGGCGCCCCGGTGGCCGATACCGCCGACGTGGCGAATCTCGCTTGCGGACCCCGGCCAGTTTGCCGTCGCCACGGGTGAGCAGGCGGTCTCCTGGATGTCAGTGCGCCGGCAGGAAGGAGCCCCCATGGCGGGCAACGCAGAGGATTCCCGGGAGAGCGACGCCGATCAGGGCGCCCGCAGGCGGCACCGCACGCTGTTCCGCGCCGCGGAACGCCGCAGGAATCCCCCGCTGCGCCGGACCGACATCACCGTCACCGACGAGCACGCGGTACGGCGCGCCGTGAAGGCCGCCTCGCTGGGCAATGCCATGGAGTGGTTCGACTTCGGCATCTACAGCTATCTCGCGGTCACGATCGGCCATGTGTTCTTCCCGTCCGGGAACGCCACGGTCGAGCTGCTGTCGTCGTTCGCGACCTTCGCCGTGTCCTTCCTGGTGCGGCCGCTGGGCGGCATGGTGTTCGGACCGCTGGGCGACAGGATCGGCCGGAAATCGGTCCTCGCCATGACGATGATCATGATGGCCATCGGGACGTTCGCGATCGGTCTGATCCCGTCGTACGGCACGATCGGCTTCTGGGCCCCGACCCTGCTGATCTTCTTCCGGCTGGTGCAGGGCTTCTCCACGGGCGGCGAGTACGGCGGCGCCTCCACGTTCATCGCGGAGTACGCGCCCGACCGGCGCCGGGGCTTCTTCGGCAGCTTCCTGGAGCTGGGCACGCTGGCGGGCTATGTCGGCGCCGCCGGTCTTGTGACGGTGCTGACCACGGTCCTCGGCAGCGGCGGGATGGAGTCGTGGGGCTGGCGCGTGCCGTTCCTGGTGGCCGGGCCGATCGGGATGGTCGGTCTGTACCTGCGGCTGCGGCTGGACGAGACGCCCGCCTTCCAGAAGCTGGAGGACGCCTCCCTGCACCGGGCCTCGGAGGCGGCGTCCGCGGTGGAGACGACCGCGAAGGGCGACCTGGCGAAGATCTTCCGCCAGTACTGGCCCTCCCTGCTGCTGTGCATCTGCCTGGTCGGCGCCTACAACATCACCGACTACATGCTCCTGTCGTACATGCCGACCTATCTGTCGGACGAGATGGGCTACTCCGAGACGAACGGCCTGCTGATCCTCATCGGCACCATGGTGGTGCTGATGCTGCTGATCAACCAGGTGGGCCGGCTGTCCGACCGGATCGGCCGCAAGCCCGTGCTGATGGCCGGCATGCTCGGCTACCTCGTGCTGTCGCTGCCCGCGTTCCTGCTGGTCGGGCAGGGCAGCCCGGTGGCCCTGGCCGGCGGCATGCTGATGCTCGGACTGTCCCTGGTGTGCATGCTGGGCACGATGTCGGCTGCGCTGCCCGCCCTGTTCCCGACCGAGGTGCGCTACGGCTCCCTGTCCATCGGCTACAACGTCGCCACCTCGCTCTTCGGCGGCACCACCCCGCTGGTGATCACCGCGCTGATCTCGGTCGCCGGCAGCGAGCTGATGCCCGCGTACTACGCCATGGCCGCGGCCCTGGTCGGCGTGGTCGCCGTGGCCTGCATGAAGGAGACGGCCCGCCGCCCGCTGGCCGGCTCCCCGCCCTCCGTGGCGACCCCTCAGGAGGCGGCGGAGATGGTGGAGAGCCAGGCACCGGTGCCCAGGTTCTGACGTCCCCTCTCCCGAGGACCGGCGGGCCGCGGTCCCGGACCCGTCGGCGGACGGGCCCGGGACCCGCCGCTCACAGGTGCGGCCGGTGTCCCCGCTCCTGGCGGGGGAAGGTCTGGTCGGCGCCGGGCAGCGTCGGCTTCGGCAGCGTCGCCACCTCCTCCTTCGCCTTCTCCAGCTGCTCCGCCGTGTCGTGCGGCAGCCGGGGCGGGCGCGGGCGGCTGTGGGAGAAGCGGAAGGGCGAGGTGAAGTCGCCGAAGGTCTCCCGCCGCCAGTCGGTGATGTTGGGCTCCTCGACACCGGTGAAGCGCTCCAGGAACTGGAGGGCCGAGGTGTGGTCGAATGCCTCCGTGGCGACCCAGCCGCCCACCGTCCAGGGCGAGACGACGATGGCCGGGACACGGAAGCCGCCGCCGATGGGCAGGCCCTTGATGAACTCGCCGGGGGTGCCCGCGGGCGGCGTCGGCGGGGGCACGTGGTCGAACAGGCCGTCGTTCTCGTCGTAGTTGAGGATGAACGCGGTCTTGCGCCACACCTTCGGGTTGGCGGCGATCGCCTCGATCTTGGAGGCGACGAAGTCCGCCCCGGCGGCCGGCAGGTAGTCCGGGTGCTCGGACTGGTGGCTGGTCGGCATGATCCAGGAGACGGCGGGCAGCCGGTCGTTGCGGGCGTCGTCCTCGAAGGTGCCCTCGGGCTGCGGGCGCACCCCGCGCTCGTACAGCTCGGAGCCCGGCCGGGCGTTCTTGAAGGCGGCGAACTGCTCCAGCAGGTTGCAGCCGTAGTCGTCGTCCTGCTGGTACACCTTCCAGCTGACCCCGGCCGCCTGGAGGCGCTCCGCGTACGTCGTCCAGCGGTACGGCGTCGGCGCGGTGTTGTTGGTGATCGGGCCGCCGTGGGTGCCGTCGGGGTCGATGGACCCGGTCATCCACATCAGCCGGTTCGGCCAGGTCGGGCCGAACACCGAGCAGAAGTAGTTGTCGCAGACGGTGAAGGTCTCGGCGAGCGCGAACTGGAACGGGATGTCCTCGCGCGTGTAGTAGCCCATCACATAGGGGCCGTTGACGCCGTCGGCCTTGCGGTGCGCGGGCAGCCAGCGGTCCATCTTCCCGTTGTTCCACGCCTCGTGCTGCACCGACCAGGCGTGGCTCGTGGAGGGGATGGCCTGGGCGCTCGACGTGTGCGTGTCCAGGTGGAAGGGCAGGAGGTAGCCGCGGGGGTTCTCGGTGTCCGGCTGGTAGAAGACCGAACGCCCGGTGCCGAGCTTGAGCGCGTGCGGGTCGGCGAAGCCGCGGACGCCCTTGAGCGTGCCGAAGTAGTGGTCGAACGACCGGTTCTCCTGCATCAGCAGGACGACGTGCTCGATGTCGCGCAGCGAGCTGTGCCGGGGCGGCTCGGCGGCCACGGCCTTCTGGACGCTCGGCGGGAGGAGGGAGAGCGCCGCCGCGCCGCCCAGTGCGCCGGCGGCCGAGCCCAGGAGTCTACGGCGTGTCAACTCGGACATCTGTGCTCCTTCTTGAACGGGTGAAGCTCTCACGATGTCGCGGTCCGGCGGGGGGCGTCCGGACCGCCGACCACTTTCTGCCCATCGCGGCGCGGGGAATCAGGGGCCGCGGGTGAACAAGTGGCCAACGTGTGGAAAGGGGTTGGCCAACCCATGACCGAACGCACCGGCACGACACCAGGACTTGGCCCGCCCGTTGCGATGGTGCGGGTGTCGTGCGGATCTTCCCGTACGGCGTACCCGCGAGGGCGCGCACGCGCGGCCGTCGCCGCCCCGGCCGCCGGACCACCGCGCTCCGGCGGACCGGCCCGCCCCGCCGGAGCACCGGCATGCCATGATCGCGTTACGCGGTGCGACGGCGGCCGAGGGGTACGCTGCGGATGCCGGGGTCCGGGGCGGCATCGTCCCCGGCAGCGGTGCACGCGGCCGGGAGAAGGGTGGTGCGCAGGGATGGACTGGCGTGTCTTCGCCGAACAGATGGCCGAGCTCGCCCGGCGTCTGCTGGCCCAGGAGTCCACCGGGGCGACGCTCGAGGAGATCGCCTCGGCGGCGGTCGAACTCATCGACGGGTGCGACGCCGCCGGGATCCTCGCCGTGCGCAAGGGCCGCGCGGTGAGCCTGGCCGTCACCGAGGGCATGGTCGAGGAGTCCGACCGGCTCCAGGGCGAGCTGGGCGAGGGCCCCTGCTTCGACGCCGCCCGCCGGGTCAACGGCGACCGGGTCTTCCGCATCACCGACCTGTCCCAGCCGCAGCCGGACTGGCCGCGCTACGCGCCGGCCGCCCGTGAGCTCGGCATCGGCAGCATGATGGGCTTCCTGCTGTACACCGACGACGAGGACTTCGGGGCGCTGGACTGCTACTCCCGCCGCCCCGGCGCGTTCACCCCGGAGAGCGAGACCGCCGGCTGGCTGCTGGCCTCGCACGCCGCCGTCGCCCTGTCCGGTGCCCGGACCGTCGACCAGCTCGAACACGCGCTGGAGACCCGGCACGCCATCGGCGAGGCCATGGGCATACTGCGCGAGCGCCACCGGCTCAGCGAGGACGACGCCTTCGCGGTGCTGCGCCGCATCTCCCAGCACCACAACGTCAAGCTCCGCGACGTCGCCCAGAACATCCGCGACGAGAAGCCCCGCCGCTCCTGACCCGGCGGCCCGCCGCGAGCACGGCCGCGGCCGTGCTCATGCCCGCGGCCGCGGGGCCACCCGGACGGCCGTACCGGTCCGCCGGCGCCGCCGCGCCCCGCTCCCCCGGCCCGCGGGCGCTCCGGCCGCCGCGCCGGACCCACGGGCCGCGCGGCACCGGCGGGATCCGCGGGTCGCGCGCGCCGCGCGGGCGGGTCCGGGGCGCGGGTGTGCCGGGCCTCGCCTGGCGGGGCCCGGCAGTGTAGACATGGCACATGGTCCGACTCCCGGGTCGAACCGGTACCCGGTCGACCCGCCGCCCCGGCGGCCGGCGCGTCCAGCCGGCGCCCGGCCCCGCCCGTCGCGCGCGTGAGCGCGCGGCGCGCAGCCGGGCTGCGGGCGGCCGGCCCACGCGGCTGTGGGCGGCGCTGCGCGGGCGCAGTGTGGCCCGGCAGGTGTTCGTGCTCCAGGTCGTCGTGGTACTGCTGCTGGTGGTGGCCGCGGTGGTCGCGCTGGTGCTCCAGGTGCGCCGGGACAGCACCGGCGAGGCGCGCAGCCGCTCGCTGGCGGTCGCCGAGGCGTTCGCCAACGCGCCGGGCACCGCCGCCGCGCTCGCCGCCCCGGACCCGACGGCCGTGCTGCAGCCCCGCGCCGAGGCCACCCGCAAGGCCGCGCACGTCGACTTCGTCGTCGTGACGGACGCCGCCGGGATCCGCTACACCCACCCCGAGCCGAACCGGATCGGCAAGAAGTTCGTCGGCACCATCGAACCCGCGCTGCACGGCCGGACGGTCGTGGAGGAGATCAACGGCACCATCGGGCGGCTGGTGCAGGCCGTGGTGCCGCTCAGGGCGCCGGACGGCAGGGTGGTGGGCGTGGTGGCCTCCGGCATCACCACGCGGAACGCGGGCGGTCTCGCCGACCGCCAGCTGCCCGTCGTGCTGGGCGCGGCCGCCGCCGCGCTCGCCCTGGCCACGGCCGGGACGGCGCTGGTCAGCAGGCGGTTGCTGCGGCAGACCCACGGGCTGGGGCCGGGCGAGATGACCCGGATGTACGACCACCACGACGCGGTGCTGCACGCGGTGCGCGAGGGCGTGATCATCGTCGGCGACGATGGCGAACTGCTCCTCGCCAACGACGAGGCGCACCGCCTGCTCGATCTGCCCGCCGACGCCGAGGGGCGCCGGGTGCTCGATTTGGGGCTCGATCCGGAGACGGCGGCGCTGCTGGCGTCCGGGCGGATCGCCACCGACGAGGTGCGCCTGGTCGGCGACCGGCTGCTGGCGGTCAACCAGCGGCCCACCGACCTGGACGGCGGGCCCTCGGGCAGTGTGGCCACCCTGCGCGACTCCACGGAGCTGCGCGCCCTGTCCGGCCGCGCGGAGGAGGCCCGCGAGCGGCTCAGCCTGCTCTACGACGCCGGGCTGGGGGTCGGCACCACCCTGGACGTGACCCGGACCGCCGAGGAGCTGGTGCGGGTGGCGGTGCCGCGCTTCGCCGACTTCGTCACGGTGGACCTCTACGACGCCGTACTGCGCGGCGAGGAACCGGATCCGGGCGCCGGGCTGCGCCGGGCTGCGGCCGGCGGGATCCGCGCTCAGACGCCGCTGTACCCGGTGGGCACGCAGATCCGGTTCGTGGCGTCCTCGCCGCAGGCGGACAGCCTCCGTACGCGCAGGCCGGTCCTCGAACCCCGTCTGGAGGCCGCGCCGGGCTGGCTGGCGCAGGACGAGGAGCGGGCCGCGCGGGTGATGCGGTACGGCATCCACTCGCTGATCACCGTGCCGGTGCGGGCGGGTGCCGTGGTGCTGGGTCTGGTGGACTTCTGGCGCTCGGAGAAGGAGGAGCCGTTCGACGCGGAGGAGCTGGCCCTGGCCGAGGAGCTGGTGGCGCGGGCTGCGGTCTCCATCGACAACGCCCGCCGGTACACGCGCGAGCACGGCATGGCGGTCACCCTCCAGCGCAGTCTGCTGCCGCGCAGCCTGCCCGAGCAGGGCGCGCTGGACGTCGCCTACCGCTATCTGCCCGCGCAGGCGGGGGTGGGCGGTGACTGGTTCGACGTGCTGCCGCTGTCCGGGGCGCGGGTGGCGCTCGTCGTGGGGGACGTGGTCGGGCACGGGCTGCACGCGGCGGCCACGATGGGCCGGCTGCGTACCGCGGTGCACAACTTCTCCGCCCTGGACCTGCCGCCGGACGAACTGCTCGGGCTGCTGGACGAGATGGTCGACCGCATCGACCAGGACGAGGCCGCGGACGGCACCGGCGCGCCGGTGATCGGCGCGACCTGCCTGTACGCGATCTACGATCCGGTCTCCCGGCGCTGTGTGATGGCGCGCGCCGGGCATCCGCCGCCCGCGGTGATCGCCCCGGACGGCGAGGTGGTGTTCGCCGAGGTGCCGGCCGGTCCCCCGCTGGGCCTGGGCGGGCTGCCGTTCGAGACGGCCGAGCTGGAACTCGCCGAGGGCAGCAGGCTGGTGCTGTACACGGACGGGCTCGTGGAGGACCGGGAGCGGGACATCGACGCCGGTCTGGAGGAGCTGCGCGCCGCGCTGGCCTCGGCGGGCGGGTCGCCGGAGGAGACGTGCCGCGCCGTGCTGGACTCGCGGCTGCCGTTCCGGCCCGGGGACGACATCGCGCTGCTGGTGGCGCGGACCCGGGCGCTGGACGCCGACCGGGTCGCCGAGTGGGAGGTGCCCGCGGATCCGGCGGCGGTGGCGGACGTGCGGGCCGCGGTGAGCCGGCGGCTGGCCCGGTGGGGTCTGGACGAGGCGGCCTTCACGACGGAGCTGATCCTCAGCGAGCTGGTCACCAACGCGATCCGGTACGGCAGCGCGCCCATCCGGGTGCGGGTGCTGCGGGACACCGCGCTGATCTGCGAGGTCTTCGACAGCAGCAACACCTCGCCGCATCTGCGCTACGCGGCCTCCACCGACGAGGGCGGCCGGGGACTGTTCCTGGTGGCGCAGGTCGCGGACCGCTGGGGCACGCGCTACACGTCCACCGGGAAGGTCATCTGGGCGGAGCAGTCCCTGCTCTGAGGCGGCCGGCTCGTCGCTCGTCTCGGCCACCTCCCGGTCTTTCTCATAGGTTCCTACGAATTTCCCGCGTGACGGGTGCCGGGCCCTGACAGCCTCTGATAGGAAACCTTCCTACCAGTTGGCGTCCGGTCCAACTGCCCTCCCCCCACTCACCCTTGGGAGCCCCCGTGGTGCACGCGAACCCTGATTCGGCCACACCGGCCGGCGCCTCCCGGCGTACCGTCCTCGCTCTCCTCGGCGCCTCGCTGGCCGCCGTCCCGCTGCTCGGTGCCGTCCCGCAGGCGACGGCGGCCCCGGCCGCGGCGCCGGGCCTAGACGACCCGGCGAAGAAGGAGATCGCCATGAAGCTGGTGTCGAGCGCGGAGAACTCCTCGCTCGACTGGAAGGTCCAGTACACCTACATCGAGGACATCGACGACGGCCGCGGCTACACCGCCGGCATCATCGGCTTCTGCTCCGGGACCGGCGACATGCTCGACCTGGTGCAGCTCTACACCGACCGCAAACCGGGCAACGTGCTGGCGAAGTACCTGCCCGCGCTGCGCAAGGTCAACGGCAGCGACTCGCACTCCGGCCTGGGCTCGGCGTTCGTCTCGGCCTGGCACACCGCGGCCAAGGACAGCGCCTTCCAGCAGGCCCAGAACGACGAGCGGGACCGGGTGTACTTCAACCCGGCGGTCTCCCAGGGCAAGAGCGACGGGCTGCGCGCGCTCGGCCAGTTCGCCTACTACGACGCCATCGTCATGCACGGCGACGGCGACGACTCCACCAGCTTCCGCAACATCCGCAAGCGGGCGCTGCGCAGCGCCAAGCCGCCGGCGCAGGGCGGCGACGAGACGGCGTACCTGAACGCGTTCCTCGACGCGCGGGTGTGGGCCATGAAGCAGGAGGAGGCGCACAGCGACACCAGCAGGGTCGACACCGCGCAGCGGGTGTTCCTGCGCAAGGGCAACCTCGACCTGAAGCCGCCGCTGGACTGGAAGGTGTACGGCGACTCGTACCACATCGGCTGAGGCCGGCGGCCGGCCCCGGTGCCCGCCGCGCGGGTGCCGGGGTCAGCCGAGGGCGCGGTCCAGGTTGTAGGCGGCGCTGATCAGGGACAGGTGGGTGAAGGCCTGTGGAAAGTTGCCCTGCTGTTCGCCGGTGCGGCCGATCTCCTCGGCGAACAGGCCCAGGTGGTTGGCGTAGGTGAGCATCTTCTCGAAGGCGAGGCGCGCCTCGTCCAGACGGCCCGCGCGGGTCAGCGCCTCCACGTACCAGAAGGAGCAGATCGAGAAGGTGCCCTCCTCGCCGCGCAGTCCGTCGGGGCTGGTGCGCGGGTCGTAGCGGTAGACGAGCGAGTCGGAGACCAGGTCCTCGGTGAGGGCGTCGAGGGTGGACAGCCACTTGGGGTCGGTGGGCGCGATGAACTTGGCCAGCGGCATCATCAGCACGGCGGCGTCCAGCACGTCGCCGCCCTCGTACTGGACGAACGCCCCGCGCCGCTCGGACCAGCCGCGGTCCATGATCCGGCGGTAGACGGCGTCCCGGCCGCGCTGCCAGCGCGGCAGGTCGGCGGGCAGGCCGCGGCGGTTGGCCAGCCGGACGGCGCGTTCGACGGCCACCCAGCACATCAGGCGCGAGTAGAGGAAGTTCCGGCGCCCGCCGCGGGTCTCCCAGACGCCCTCGTCGGGCTGGTCCCAGTGGTCGCACACCCAGTCGACCAGTGCGCACACGTCGTCCCACTGGGCGCTGGAGATCGGCTCGGCCCATTTGTCGTAGAGGTAGATGGAGTCGATCAGGGCGCCGTAGATGTCGAGCTGGAGCTGGCCGGCGGCGGCGTTGCCGACCCGGACCGGGGCGGAGCCCTGGTGGCCCTCCAGATGGGTCAGTTCGCGCTCGGGCAGATCGGTGCGGCCGTCGATGCCGTACATGATCTGGAGCGGGCCCGTGGCGCGGCCGTCGCCGGGGCTGATGTGGCGGGTCAGGAAGCGCATGAAGGCGGCGGCCTCGCCGGTGAAGCCGAGGCGCAGCAAGGCGTAGACGGCGAACGCGGCGTCGCGCACCCAGACGTAGCGGTAGTCCCAGTTGCGCTCGCCGCCGATCCGCTCGGGCAGGCTGGTGGTGGGCGCGGCGACGATGGCGCCGCTCGGCGCGTAGGTGAGGAGCTTCAGGGTGAGCGCGGAGCGGTGCACCATCTCCCGCCAGCGGCCCCGGTAGCGGGACTGCGCGATCCAGCGCCGCCAGTAGGCGACGGTGGCGGCGAACTGCTCGTCGGCCTCGGCGCGGGCGCAGCGGCGCGGGGCGACCTCGCCGCCCACCTGGTCCAGGGCGAAGACCGCGGACTCGCCCTCGGTGAGTTTGAAGTCGGCCCGTACGTCCGGTCCCTCGGTCTCCAGCGGCGCGGTCGCCGTCAGGGCGAGGGCGGAGTGCGCGGACTCGAACAGCGCCAGCTGGCCCTGGACGCGCACGGTGTGCGGGTCGGCGCCGTAGCCGAAGCGCGGCGCGACGCGCGCGCGGAACCGCACGGTGCCGCGCACGCACACCGTGCGCCGGATCAGGCGGTGCCGTTCGGCCTCGCCGTCGTCGCCGCACACCGGCATGAAGTCCTGCACCTCGCCGACGCCGTCCTCGGTGAAGAAGCGGGTGATCAGCACGTTCGTGTCGGGGAAGTAGAACTGCTTGGTGCGGGCGGCCTCGTCGGCCGCGGCGAGTTCGAAGCAGCCGCCCTTCTCGGCGTCCAGCACGGCGGCGAAGACGCTCGGGGAGTCGAAGGAGGGGCAGCAGTACCAGTCGATGGTGCCGTCGGTGCCGACCAGGGCGACCGTGCGCAGGTCGCCGATCAGGCCGTGGTCGGCGATCGGCACGTACCGCCGCGTGCCCGGCGCGGATGACGGGCTGGGTGTGTCGGCCATCGCTGGGCCTCCCTGTCCGGTCCCCCGGCCGCGGGCCGCCGCTGCGGCGGCCCGCGTGGTCGTTCCAGCTTACGGAGCCCGGGGCCGGGCGGCGGCCGGGGAAGCCGGCCACGGGTCCGGCGGCCCTTCCGGATGCAGGGTGCGGCGCGGCGGGCAATCGTAGGAGGAGGTCCCGGTCCCTGGGCGCGGGCGGCGCGGCACGGGGCGGGGACCCGGCCGGACCCGAGGAGGACACATGTCGACGTCACAGCCCGAAGCATCCCGTTCGCCCGAAGCGTCCCGCCCCCCAGGGGAGCGCTGCACGCCGGACGCCGTGCTCCACGCCCGTACCGGTACCGAGGTCTCGCCCGAGGACGTCGTGCTGGCCGCGGGCCGCGACATCACCCCGCGCAACCTGGAGTGGGCCAAGCGCAGGATCGAGACGGACGGCCCGGCCGCCCTGGACAAGCTGCTGCCCTGAGCCGGGCGGCCGGCGGGCGGACGACGGGACCGGAGCCTCGCGCTCCGGTCCCACCGCTGTCCGCCGGGCCTCCCGCCGGCCTTCCCGCCGCGTCGGCGCGCCGACGGACCCCGCACGTGCCTGACTACGGCATGCTCGTCATCGGATCCGGACCGGGCGGCCAGAAGGCGGCCGTCGCCGCGGCCCGAACTGGGCCGCCGGGTCGCCGTCGCCGAGCGGCCCGACATGGTCGGCGGGGTGTCCATCCACACCGGTCCATCCGTCCAAGACGCTGCGCGAGGCGGTGCCGTACCTGACCGGCCTCACCCAGCGCGACCTGTACGGGCAGAGCTACCGGCTCAAGGAGGACATCACCGTCGCCGACCCGACCGCGCGCACCCGGCACGTGGTCGGCCCGCGCGAGGTGGACGTGGTGGCCGGACAGCGTGGCGTTCGACGGGCGCACCGTCATGGATTCGACCGGCTCGGGGACTGAGCGCGGGCCTGGTCCGCTCAGGGCCCGGTGTCCTCGTCGGGGAGGGCGCCGTCGTCCTCGACGATGTGCACGGCGGCCTCCTCCGCACCGGCGGCGCCCCCGTCGACGCCGGCGTCGGCGGCGACCTCCTCCTTGGTGGTGTCGGCGTGCGCGCCCTCGTCGGGGGCGACCAGGCGCCCGGCGCGCGCGCCGCCCGCCTGCGGGTCGACCGGTTCGCCCGTGCCGCCGGGCAGGTCGCCGACGCCGTCGCCGGCCGGTTCGTCCGCGTCGGGGCGCTCCTGGGCGAGCCGCTGGTCGAGGCTCTCGCCCTCGTGCTGCTCGGCGGCGGTCGTGCCGTACTTGTCGACGCCGAGCGGCTTCTCCGGCGGCGAGTAGCCCTCGTCGAGCAGGTCGTCGTAGGTCCGCTCGCCGACCGCGTCCTCCAGGTCCAGCGGCGCGGCGTCCTCCTGCTCCTCGTTCGTACCGGTGGGCTGGTAGGCGTCGTCGGCCATCGGATCGGTGCTCACGGGTGTCCTCCCTGGTGGCGGCTCGCGGTCGCGCTGTCGTGATCCGCGTTTCCCGCTGTGCCGACTCCAATCACCCCGGCCCGCTCCGGGTGCCCGGACTCACTCGGCCGGGGAGTCGGCGGGGGCGGCCAGGTCCGCCGTCCACTTCTCCTCGATCCGGCCGACCTTCCAGACGACCAGGGCGAGCACCCAGGTGACGAAGAACAGACCGACGACGACGAAGCCGATGACGTTCAGGTCCAGACCCCCGACCCAGTCCCAGAAGGCGCCGTGCAGATCGAGTTTGTCGGCGAGCAGGCCCAGCAGTTCGACCGTGCCGATGATCAGGGCGACGGCCACGGACAGACCGGTGATGGTGAGGTTGTAGTAGACCTTGCGGACCGGCTTGGAGAACGCCCAGCCGTAGGCGAAGTTCATGAACGAGCCGTCGATCGTGTCCAGCAGCGACATGCCGGCCGCGAACAGCACGGGCAGGCACAGGATCGCGTACCAGGGCAGCCCGGAGGCGGCGCCGGAGCCCGCGAGCACCAGCAGGGCGATCTCGGTGGCCGTGTCGAAGCCGAGGCCGAAGAGCAGGCCCAGCGGGTACATCTGCCACGGCTTGGTGATCGACTTCATGAACCGGCCGAGGATGCGGTTCATCAGGCCCCGGCTGCCGAGCTGCTCCTCCAGGGCGGCCTCGTCGAAGTGGCCCGAGCGCATCTCGCGGAACACCTTCCAGATGCCGGCCAGGATGACCAGGTTGACGGCGGCGATGACGTACAGGAAGGCGCCCGAGACCGTCGTGCCGATCAGGCCGGTGATGTCGTGCAGCCGGGAGTCGTCGTCCTGCACGGGTCCGGCCAGCGCCCGGACGCCCAGGGAGAGCAGGAAGGCCAGGCCGAAGACGACGCTGGAGTGGCCGAGCGAGAACCAGAAGCCGACGGAGAGCGGGCGCTGCCCCTCGTGCATCAGCTTGCGGGTGGTGTTGTCGATGGCGGCGATGTGGTCGGCGTCGAAGGCGTGCCGCATGCCCAGGGTGTAGGCGGTCACGCCGATGCCGATGCCGAACGACTTGGTGCCCAGGCTGTAGTGCTCCGGCGCCACGATCCAGACGAGCGTGAACCAGCCGATCACATGCAGGGCGAGCACGAAGGCGGCCATCCCGCCGACCCTGGTCCACTCCTGCCGCGTCATCGAGGTGCGGACGCGGTGCCAGAGCGGGCCTTTCGGCCCGGTCGTGGCGGGGAGGGGCGGAGCGGAACCAGGGGCGGCCGTCATGGGAGAGGTGTTCCTTCGGATGGGGTCGTGCGGGCGGACCCGGGCCGGGGCCGCCTTCTGCCATCGTCACCCACCTGCGCACGATGTGCAGTAAAGGCAGCCACCGTTCTTGACCATGGGACGGGAAAGTCCAGGTGGGGAGCGGTCCGGCACGACCGGCGCCATGCCTTCACCCGTCCGGCCGATCGGGGGGCCGCGCACGGCGGACGATATCGTCTACAGTGACGTAGACGGTCTACTGGCCTGTAGTCGGTCGCCCTGCAGTCGGTCGCCACCGGCCACCGTCACGCGTCACCCGGACGAAATGAGCCCCACGCCGATGAACCCCTCCCCGCTCCTGTCGTCACCGCTCGCCGTGAACGTGCTCGACGCCCAGTCGCTGCTGGCCGCCTTCGGTGTGCTGGGCGTCGGTGTCGTGATGTTCGCCGAGACCGGACTGCTGATCGGCTTCTTCCTGCCCGGCGACTCGCTGCTGTTCACCGCGGGCCTGCTGTGCACGGGCACGGCGGACCGGGGCGTACGGCTGTCCCTCCTGCCGCTGCTGCTCACCGCGGCGGCGGGGGCGCTCGCCGGGTCCCAGTGCGGGTTCGTGCTGGGCCGCAGGGCCGGGGGCGCGCTGCTGGCGCGCAGCCGCTCGCGGCGCCTGCACGAGGGCGCGCGGCGCGCCGAGGAACTGCTCGGCCGGTACGGGCACGCCAAGGCGATCGTGCTGGCCCGCTTCGTGCCGGTGGTGCGCACCGTGCTCAATCCGATGGCGGGCGCCCTGGGCGTGCCGGTCCGCACGTTCACGGTGTGGCAGGTGGCCGGCGGCCTGGTGTGGAGCGTCGGTCTCACCCTCGCGGGGTACGCGCTCGGCTCGTCCGTGCCGAACGTCGACCGGTATCTGCTGCCGGTGATCGCGCTGATCGTGGCGGTCTCGCTGATCCCGCTCGCCGCCGAGGTGGTGCGCTCCCGGCGCGCGGCGAAGACCGAGGAGGCGGGCGGATGACACCGGTCCCTGACACCGCGTCCGCGTCCGTGCCCGCGCTCCCGTGAGGCGCCGGGACGCCGCCGATCTGGCGGGCAGCGCCGCGGTCGGCGCCTGGGCCGCGTTCACCGTCCTCGCCCTGGTGGTGGCCGGCGGGCACGGCGCACCGCTGCGGGTCGACGAGACACTGCTGTCCTGGTCGGTCGGCCACCGGCCCGCGACGGCGGTGGCCGTGGCCCGGGGCGTGACCGCCACCGGGACGGGCGTCGTCCCCTACCTGCTCGTCGTCGTGGCCGGTGCGGTCGCCGGACGGACGGCGCGGCGGCGCGCGGTCGCCGCGCTGCTGGGCCTGGTCTGTCTGGCCACGGGGCAGCTGGCGCGCCGGGGCGTGATGGAACTGGTCGCCCGCCCGCGCCCGCCGCGCCCCGACTGGGCGACGCACGCCTCGGGCTGGGCCTTCCCCTCGGGGCACACCACCACGTCGGCGCTGACCGCCGCGCTGCTGGTGCTCGCGGTGCTGCTGCGCGCCCCGCGCGGCCGTACGGCGCTGTGCGCGGCGGTGGGCTGCTGGGCCGTCCTGGTGGGGGTGAGCCGGGTGTATCTCGGGGTGCACTGGGGCACCGACGTGGCCGGGGGCTGGCTGTTCGCGGCCGGCTGGTCCGGGGCGTGCCTGTGCGCGGCGCTGCGGTGGCTGCCCGCCCGCTGCGTCGCGGCGTTCACCGCGCGCGGGCCGGCGTCGGCGGACGAGCCGGAGCCGCCGCGGACGCCCGACGGGCTGGGGCGCTCGCACGCGCGCTGAGGCGCGGGCGGCGCCCGGCGCGCACCCGGGGCGGGCCGGGGTGCGGGCCGCTCACACCGCCCGGCGGCGGATCAGTGCACCGAGGACCAGCAGTCCGGGGATCAGGGGCAGCCAGACCGTCAGCAGGCGGTAGCCGAGGACGGCGGAGGCCGCCGCGGTGCCGGGCGCGCCCGCGGAGGTCAGCGCGAAGGCGAGCGCCGCGTCCAGCGAGCCGAGGCCGCCGGGGGTGGGCAGCAGGGCGGCGGCGCTGCTCGCGGCGAGGTAGAGGAGCGCCACCCGCAGCGGGGACAGGGGCAGTCCGACGGCCTGGACGACGGCGATCACCACCAGCGCGTGCGCCGCGGCGAAGGCGAACGAGCCGCCCCACAGGGCGGCGGCCCGGTGCGGCCGGGCGTGCACGGCCCGGATGTCCGCCCCCACCGCGCCGACCGCGCGCCTCCACCGGGAGCGCAGCGGGCCGCACAGCAGCAGCGTCACCAGCGCCACCACGGCCCCGGCCGCGGCCAGCGCGGCGACCGGGACCTCCGGCAGGCGCAGTACGCCCGGACAGAGCGCGGCGAGCACGGCGATCAGGACGCCCCTGGCCAGCGCCCCGGCCGCGGCCTTGACGGCGAGGGCGCCCGCCGAGCGTCCCGCGGGCAGCCCGCAGCGCATCAGGAACCGCAGGTTGACCGCGCCCGCGCCCAGTCCGGCGGGCAGCACGTGGTTGGCGGCCGAGGCGGCGAACTGCGCGGCCAGCAGCCGCCCGCGCGGCAGCCGTTCGGCGACGGCGCCCTGCTGGGCGAGGGCCGCGCAGGCCCAGGTGGCCAGGGCGGCGGTGGCGCCCAGCAGCAGCCAGCCCCGGTCGGCGACGGCGAGCCGGTCGGCGCCGGAGGCGACCACCGGCCAGTGCCGCTGCCCTAGGTAGGCGGCGCACAGCAGGACCGCGAGCAGGGCCGCGGTGTGCCACCGGGTGCGGCGCCGGGGCGCGGGGGCGGGCGGGGCGGGAGCGGCGGGAGTGAGCAGCGGGGAGGTCATGTGCCGGGACCCTTCTGCGCCGTCGGCGCGACGTACGCGAGCACGTCGCCGAGTCGGTGGGCGGGCCAGCCGCGGGCGTACCCCGGCGGCTCGCCGCCCGGGGGGACGAGCGCGGCGACCGGGGTGTGCCGCGCGGTCTCCTCGATGGCGGCGGAGGTGGAGTTGGCGTTGTGGCCGCCGGTCGCGGCGGAGCCGCAGCCGGTGTGGAAGGCGAGGGGGATGGCCTCCTCGCCCGTGAGCAGGCAGGGCGGGCGCACGCCCAGGGCGTGCAGCGCGTCGGCGGTGCGGTCCCAGGCGCGGCGGTCGGCCGCGGTGCGCTCGGCGGTGCGGTCCAGGACGGTGTACTGGGCCCCGAGATGCACGGCGAGTGCCAGCGCGGTGAGGCTCAGGGCCAGCGGCCGCCAGGCGCCCGCCGGGGTGGTGACGCGGTGGACGATGCCGTCGGCGACGGGGACGGCGAGCAGGGCGTAGGCGGGCAGCAGGAAGCGGGGCGCGGCGTAGCCGATGAGGAACAGATAGGGGAAGGCGGCCGTGGCGGCGCAGGCCAGCGCGACCAGGGTGGGCGTGGTGCGCCGGGCGCGGCGGGCGGCGAGCAGGCCCAGCAGGGCGAGCACCGGCAGGGCGTACCACCAGGCGGTGACCAGCGGGCCGGGCAGGTCTCCGGTGCACGGGCGGCACAGGGTGCGCCCGCCCAGGCTGCGCAGTTGGTCGGTCACGGCGAAGTGCCAGCCGAGGTCGCCCTGGATGGCGGAGGCGTCCGCGAGCCGCCGCAGCGGGCCGCCGTAGCCGGCGTAGGACTCGGCGATCCACTCGGCGCCGCCCGCGGCCGTCCCGGCGAGGAGCGCGGACAGCGCTCGCCAGTGGCGTCCGGCCAGGGCGAGCAGCACCAGCGGGAGGGCCGCCCAGACGGCGTCCATGGGACGCATCAGCGCCATCAGGACGCCGCCGGCCGCCAGGCCCCACAGCGCCGCCCGGTCGTGCCGGTCGGCGCGGGCCCGCAGCAGGCAGCCCGCGCAGCCGAGCGCGCCGACGGCGACCCAGTAGTTGGGCATGGCCTGGGGGCCGTAGAAGAGGGTCACCCACAGGGAGGCGAACAGGGCGCCCGCGAGGGCCAGGACACGGGCCGGGAAGTGGTGACGCCACACCCGCAGCGCCAGGTAGAGGGCGAGGCCCGACAGCAGCGCGAGGTAGCAGCGCAGCAGCACGGTGGAGGACGACCAGGCGGCGACGGGGGCGACCAGCAGCGGGACGCCGCGGGCGCGCGGGGCGCTGAAGAAGGCGGCCGGGGCGTGCGGGCTGACCTGGCTGACGTAGACGACCTCGTCCCAGCCGAGGCCCGTCGCGGGGCCGACCAGGAGGAGCTGGGCCAGGACGAAGGCGGCGGCCACCCCGGCGAGCAGCGGATCGCCGCGGCGGCGATCCGCCCGGCCGGTGCCGGGGCTCGGCGCGGTGCGCCGGGGCCCGGCGAGAACGGCATGCGTGTGGTCGGCCATTTCCACCCCTCGTCCCTACGCACTGTAGGGTCTTCCGCTCCTCAGTGTGCGCGACCGTGCGCGGGAGCCGGCAAGACGCCGGGGAACCCCCGGGAAAACGTCGCGGAAGAATCCGCGAACCTGTCGGCGGCCTCGGCGCGGCGCGGGCTCCCCTCGTACGGTCGCTCGTGGACAGGGAAAAGCTAACCCGCGCCGGGCCCCGCGCCGGGCGGGACACCGCCGGACATCGAGCACCCCTACGCGCTGTAAGGTTGAGGGCATGGCTGGTAGAGGGCCTCACGGCAGGACGGAACGGCGCAGCCCGGGTGAGCTGGAGGGCGAGGTCCTCGCCGCGCTGTGGTCCACGGAACTCCCGTTGACACCGGCCGAGATCCAGGTGGAGATCGCCGGGGACCTGGCCTACAACACCGTGCACACCATCCTGAAGCGGCTCTACGACAAGGGCCTGGTGCTGCGGGAGGTCGACGGGCGCCGCGGCGCCTACCGGCCCGCGAAGGACGCCGCCGAGCTGACCGCCCAGGCCATGCACGAGGCCCTGGACCGCGGCCCCGACCCGGTCGCGGCGCTGCGGCAGTTCGTGACCGGTCTGAGCCCCGACCGGGAGCGGGCCCTGCGCGAACTGCTCGCCGCCCGGCCCGCGTAGGACCGGCGCGCGCCCGGTCGTACGCGGACCGGGCGTCCCGCGCGCGCCCGGGTCAGCGGGCTCCCGGGCTGCGGTGCGGGGGCTGCTCCGGGGCCGGCAGGTGCCGGGGCGGCGGGACCGTGCGGACCGCGGGCGCGTCCGGGCGCAGCGGTACGTCCTCGCCGTGGTGGCAGACCGTCAGGGCGGGGCCCGACAGCAGGGTGTACGTGGCGTTCTGCTGGGTGATCTCCACGCGCAGCCGGCTGCCCCGGAACTGGAGCGTGAAAGCCAGCCGGCTGAACTTCTCCGGCAGCCGCGGGGAGAATTGGAGGGTTTCGCCCTTCCTGCGGGTGCCGCCGAAGCCGGTCACCAGCGCCATCCAGGTCCCGGCCAGCGAGGCGATGTGCAGCCCGTCGCGGGTGTTGTGCTCCAGGTCCGCCAGGTCCATCAGGGCCGCCTCGGCGGCGTAGTCGTAGGCGAGCCGCAGATGGCCGGCCTGCGCGGCGATGACCGCCTGGACGCACGCGGACAGCGAGGAGTCCCGCACGGTCAGCGGTTCGTAGTAGGCGAAGTTGCGGGCGATGTGCTCGTCGTCGAACTCGGTGCCGCAGGTGTACATCGCCAGCACCAGGTCGGCCTGCTTGATCACCTGCTTGCGGTACAGGTCGAAGTAGGGGAAGTGCAGCATCAGCGGGTACTGGTCGGCGCGGGTGCCGGCGAAGTCCCAGCGCTGGTAGCGGGTGAAGCCCGCGCTCTGCTCGTGCACCCGCAGTTCGGCGTTGTACGGGATGTTCATGGCCTCGGCGGCATCCCGCCAGGCCGCGCTCTCCTCGTCGTCGGCGCCGAGGAGTTCGGCCTCCTTGGGGTGGCGTTCGACCGCGTCGGCGGCGGCGAGCAGGTTCGCCCGCGCCATCAGGTTGGTGTACGTGTTGTCGTCGGCGACGGCGCTGTACTCGTCGGGGCCGGTGACGCCGTCGATGTGGAAGGTGCCGCGGTGGTCGTGGTGGCCCAGTGAGCGCCACAGCCGGGCGGTCTCCACCAGGAGTTCCAGGCCGGTGTCGCGTTCGAAGTCCTCGTCGCCGGTCGCCGCGACGTAGCGCACCACGGCGTGCGCGATGTCGGCGTTGACGTGGAAGGCGGCGGTCCCGGCGGGCCAGTACGCGGATCCCTCCTGGCCCTCGATGGTGCGCCAGGGGAACGCGGCGCCGCCGAGACCGAGCTGGGCCGCGCGTTCGCGGGCCGCGGGCAGGGTGCTGTGCCGCCAGCGCAGCGCCTCGGCCACGGCGTCGGGCGAGGTGTAGGTGAGCACCGGCAGCACGAACATCTCGGTGTCCCAGAAGGCGTGCCCGTCGTAGCCGGAGCCGGTCAGCCCCTTGGCCGGGATGGCGCGCTCCTCGGCGCGGGCCCCGGCCTGGAGCACATGGAACAGGGCGAACCTGACGGCCTGCTGGATCTCCTCGTCGCCGTCCACCTCGACGTCGGCGCGCGCCCAGAAGTCGTCGAGGTAGGCGCACTGCTCGGCGACCAGGCCCGACCAGCCGCCGTGCGCGGCGGCGGCCAGGGCGGCGTCGACCTGGTCGCTCATGGCGGGCAGCGAGCGGGTGCCGGACCAGCCGTGCGCGACGAGCTTCTCCACCCGCAGCGTCTGCCCCGCCTCCAGGACGGCGGCGACCGTCAGCCGGGCCAGGTCGGGGTGGCTCTCGCTGCTGGTGGCGGTGCGTTCGGGGCCGGAGACGACGTGGTCGGCGGCGACGGCCACCCGCAGTCCGCTGCGCCGGGTGCGGTGCACCAGCCGCAGCCGGTGGCCGGAGGCGAAGTCCTCCTCCGGTTCCAGCGGGGCCTGGAGCGCCATCGCCGCGCGCGGGTCGCCGTCGGCCTGCGGCAGTTGCTCGTTGGCGACCAGTTCGGACTGGATGACCACCCGGGCCTGGCAGTCGACCGGCTCCACCTCGTAGGCGACGGCGCCGATGGAGCGCTGGGTCAGGGAGATCATGCGGGTGGCGCGCACCCGGACCTTGGTGCCGGCCGGGGAGATCCACTCGCAGGTCCGCTCCATCACCCCGCGCCGCAGGTCGAGGACGCGCTCGTGGGAGAGGAGCCGGCCGTAGCGCAGGTCGAACGGCTCGTCGTCGACGAGCAGCCGCAGCACCTTGCCGTTGGTGACGTTGATGACGGTCTGGCCGGACTCGGGGTAGCCGTAGCCGGCCTCCGCGTAGGGCAGCGGGTGCACCTCGTACACGCCGTTGAGGTAGGAGCCGGGCAGGCCGTGCGGTTCGCCCTCGTCGAGGTTGCCGCGCCAGCCGACGTGGCCGTTGGAGAGCGCGAAGACCGACTCGCTCTGGGCGAGGACGTCCAGGCTCAGTTCGGTCTCGCGCACGGACCAGGGTTCGACGGCGTACGAGCGGTGGGTGATCACGCGGCGCCTCCCTTCGTGGCGGGGCCGGCGGGCCCGGTGAGGAGTTCGGCGAGGTCGTCCACGACCACGTCGGCGCCGTGCGCGTACAGGGCGTCGCGCTGGCCGACGCGGTCGACGCCGACGACGTACCCGAAGCTGCCGGAGCGGCCCGCGTCCATCCCGGCCAGGGCGTCCTCGAAGACGGTGGCCCGTGCGGCGTCGACGCCCAGGTCGCGGGCGGCGGCGAGGAAGGTGTCCGGGTGCGGTTTGCCGGGCAGCGCGCGCTCGCGGGCGACCACCCCGTCGATGCGTACGTCGAACAGGTGCTCGGCGTGGATGGAGCGCAGCACGTCGACGGTGTTGGCGCTGGAGGAGACGATCGCGGTCTTCAGGCCCGCGGCCCGGACGGCGTCGATGTAGCGCAGCGTGCCGTCGTAGGGCTGGACGCCCTCGGTGCGGATCTTCTCCAGGACGAGGGCGTTCTTGCGGTTGCCGAGCCCGTTGACCGTCTGCGCGTCCGGCGGGTCGTCGGGGGTGCCCTCCGGCAGTTCGATGCCGCGGGAGGCGAGGAAGGTGCGCACCCCGTCGGCGCGGGGCCGTCCGTCCACGTACTCGTCGTAGTCGGCGACCGCGTCGAAGGGCCGCTGGTCGCCGCCCCGCTCGCGCAGGAACGCGTCGAACGCCTCCTTCCAGGCGGCCGCGTGCACCACGGCCGTCCTGGTGACGACCCCGTCGAGGTCGAAGAGGCAGGCCAGGATCTCATCGGGCAGTCCGAGCTGTGTCATACAGGCACCCTTCCCCGCGACGCGGTGTCGACGGAGTGTCGCATGCCACATCAGACGGACTTCATCCCTTCCTCGGGGTCACTTTCCGGCCTTCGGGCGCCCGCCGCCCGCCGGGGAGCGCGTCCGGCCGGGTGACACACTGGCGGATGTGCCGCTCGCCTTCGACGACCTCCTGGCCCGTGCCCGCGCCCTGCCCCGCCCCGGCCACCGCGCGATCCTCGGCATCGCGGGCAGTCCCGGCGCGGGCAAGTCGACCCTGGCCGAGCAGTTGGTACGGGCCCTGAACGGCACGGCCGAGCCGTGGGTGGCGCATGTCCCGATGGACGGCTTCCACCTGGCCGACGCCGAACTCGAACGACTCGGGCGCCGGGACCGCAAGGGCGCACCGGACACCTTCGACGCGGCGGGGTACGCGGCACGGCTGCGCGAGGAGTACCCGGGCAGCGCGGCGGGCGGGGGCGAGGTGGACGGCGAGACCGTCTACGCCCCCGGCTTCGAACGCGTACTCGAACAGCCGCTCGCGGGCGCGGTCCCGGTGCCGCCGTCCGCCCGGCTGGTCGTGACGGAGGGCAACTACCTGCTGCTGGACCGGGGCCCCTGGAGGCGGGTGCGCGCCCGGCTGGACGAGGTGTGGTTCTGCGAGCTGGACGAGGAGGAGCGGGTGCGCCGCCTGGTGGCCCGGCACGAGCGGTTCGGCAAGGGGCACGCGGAGGCCGTGGCCTGGGTGCGCCGGAGCGACGCGCGCAACGCCGAGCTGGTGGCCGCGACCCGCGCCCGCGCGGATCTCCTCGTCCCGGCGACCGCCCTTCCGGTCTGGCCCTGACCCGTACGGATCCGCCCGCGCGACCACCGGTCATGACGGTGAGTGAGCTATGTTGAAGCGCTGTGGGAGACAAAGGAGGCGCCTCGGTGCCATCGCCGCAGCAGGCTCGCGCCCAGGCGTCCGCGATCACCTCGGGCACGTCGGTCCCGCGGACGCAGGCCGCACCGGCCTCGCAGCTCAGGGCGCTCTTCGACGGACCCCAGCTGTCCCCCGGGCAGCGCCGCATCGCCCAGTACCTGATCGAGAACCTCGCCGAGGCGGCCTTCCTGTCGGTCACCGAACTGGCGGACCGGGTGGGGGTCAGCCAGCCCTCGGTGACGCGGTTCGCGGGCGCGGTCGGCTTCAGCGGCTACCCGGCGCTGCGCGAGCGGCTGCAGTCCCTCGCGCTGGCCGGCCTCGCCGGCGGCCCCGGCCCGGTCGAGGAGGACCGGGGCAACGAACTCCAGGCGGCCGTCGACGCCGAGATCGAGAACCTGGAGAACCTGCGCCGGGACCTGGCCGACCCCGAGCGGGTGATCAGCGTGGGCCGCGCGCTGTCCCGGTCGGCGCCGCTGACCGTGCTGGGGCTGCGCATCTCGGTCTCGCTCGCCGAGTACTTCGCCTACGCGGCCCGGCGCATCCACCCGGACGTGCGGCTGGTGACCCGCGGCGGCAGCGTGGCCTACGACGCGCTGCTCCAGTCCCGGGAGGCGGGCGGCACCTGGGTGCTGGCGTTCTCCATGCCCCGGCACGCCCAGGAGACGCTGAACGCGGTCCGGGTCGCGCGCGGCGCCGGGCTCAAAGTGGCCCTGGTGACGGACCTGGCGCTGGGTCCGGTGGCGGACGAGGCCGACGTGACCTTCGCGACCGGCACCGGTTCCCGGCTGGTCTTCGACTCCTACGCGGCGCCCGGCATCGTCTGCGCCGCCCTGCTCCAGGCGATGACGGACGCCGACCCCGAGCGGACCCAGGCCCGGCTGGAGGAGTACGAGCAGGTCGCCGACCAGCACCAGTTCTTCCTGAAGGACTGACCGGCTCCGGTCCTCCGGCCGGTCCGTCGCCGCGGCGGTCGGAACGCGGGCGCGCCGCGGTGGTCGGAACGTACGCGGACCAGCCCCCGTAAACCCGGCATGAATGTTTTCATACGCCTTGCAAAGCGGATGGCATATATAAATACTGCTCACGGATCGCGGCCCGGCTCCCTGCGTCGGCCCCCTCCACGACGCACGCCGCACACCCGGAAGCGATGACCATGCCTGTGACCACCACGCGTGTCAGCCCGGACTGGCCCTGCCAGGTCAAGCCGCCCGGCAGCTACGACTGGGAGCGCTCGGCGGTCAGATGGCTGCGGGACCTGGTCCCCGCCCGCTACGGCAGCTACCCGGCGCTGCTGCGCCATCCCGTACTCCTCGCCCGCCATGCGCAGATCCAGGTGCAGCAGGAGGTCAGGGTGGCCCGCACCGCCCTGCAGACCGCGCGCGCCGACCTGCCGCGGCTGGGCCTTCCCGAGTCGGTGATCGAGCACACGATCAAGCTGTACGCCGGGGAACTCCTCCAGCTCCAGCACATCGCGCGCAGTGTCCGGGCGGTCACCGAGGCCCTGCTGCGGCACGGCGGCGCGGGTCGCTGAGGCACTGCCGCCGGGGCCCGCCCCGCCCGCCTCTCCCCCGCCCGGCCGCCGGCCGGGACGCAGCTGAGGCACCCCCGGAGCGTCCGCTCGCACAAGTATCCGATCTGGCCGTGATCGGATCAGGTCATCTGTGCGATGCTCGACCCGTGACCGGCGATTCCGTGTTTTCCAGGGAGTCCGGCGGCGCGCCCGGCACGGCGGCGCCGACCGGTACGGCTGCCGTGGTCGAGCGGGCCAAGGGCGCGCTGATGGCGCTCACCGGCTGCTCCCCCGAGGCCGCGCACGAGGATCTTCTGCGGCGGGCCAAGGCCGCGCACCGCACCCTGACCGAGGAGTGCTGGATCGCCCTGGGCACGCTGGTGCCGCCGCTGAGCCATGCCGCCGGGCCCGCGACCGCCGACGAGGAGGCCGAGGGCGCCGTCCTGGCCGGGCTCGGGCGGGCGCTGACCCATGTGGAGACCCCGCCGGACCTCGCCCGGTGCCTGCTGGCCCACCTCGCCGGGCCCGTGGGCGCCGACGCCGTGCTGATCCACCGCTGCCCGCCGTCGGGCGAGCCGGTGCTCATCGGGTACGCGGACACGGACGGGACGCGGGCGCGGCGGTGGCGGGACGTGCCGCCGCCGGCCGGGACCGGCGGCACCGGCGAGCGCAGCGTCCGCGCGCCGCGCCGGACGGAGCACACCGTCTGGCTGCCCGTGGCCGGTACGGACGGCGCCGAGGTCGTCGTCGGCGTGCTGCGGGAGCGGGCGGACCCGTTCACTCCCCGCACCCGGGAGCTGCTGCGCCATGTCTCCTGGCTGTGCGCGGGGCGGCTGCGCGACCTCGGCGCGGGACAGGGCCGCCCCGGCTCCTCCGGAGCGCCGCGGCCACCGGTCCCCGCGCCCGCGTCCCTGCCGGTGGACGGCCTGTTCGCGGCGCTGCCCGGCGCGGTCCTGCTGCTCTCCCCGCTGCGCTCGCCCTCGGGTGACGTGGAGGACTACCGCGTGGACGCCGCCACCGCGCAGAGCGCCGACGTGCTCGGTCTCGACGCGGGCGACCTCGTCGGGCGGCGGCTCCTGGAGTGCCGGCCGGACGCCGCCGGGGAACCGCTGTGGCAGAGCTGGCTCGCGGCCCTCGACACCGGGGAACCCCGCGAGAGCGAGCCGTTCACCCGGCGGACACCGGAGCCGGGGACCGACCGGCGGGAGCCGCCGCAGTACGTGGTGCGGGCGGTCCCGCTGGGCGACGCGCTGGTGGTGAGCTGGCTGCGGCACGACGCCTCGGGCCGGCAGGCGCAGCGCCTGGCCGAGCTACAGCGCCTCGGGCGGCTGGGCTGGGCCGTCTGGGATCTGGTCACGCATGAGGCGGCCTGGTCGGACCAGGTCCATCTGCTGCTCGACCGCGACCCCGCGCTCGGCCCGGTCCCGGTGGAGCTCCTGCCGGACCTCGCCGTGCCGGAGGACGGACCGGCGCTCGGCCGGGCGGTACGGGAGCTGCTGCGCGACGGCACACCCTTCGACGTGCCGTTCCGGGTGCGGACGACGGCGGGGCTGCGGCATCTGCGGGCGGTCGCCGAGACCGTCGTGGACACCGCGGGCCGGCCGGTGGAGGTGCACGGCTTCGTCCAGGATCTCACCGCGCAGCGCAGCGCCGAGCTGGCCCTGGTGGAGAGTGAGCGGACGATGCTCGCCCAGGACGGGGTGCTGCGGGCGGAGCGGATGCTCGCGGGCCGCCTCCAGCACGCGCTGCTGCCGCTCCCCCGCCACGCGGTGCGCCTGGCCGGGCTGCGGGTCGATGTCACGTACCTGCCCGCCGAGTCCGGGATCCACGTCGGCGGCGACTGGTTCAGCGCGGTCGAACTGCCGGACGGGGACGCGCTGTTCGTGGTCGGCGACGTCGCCGGGCACGGGATCGACGCGGTGGCGACGATGGCGCAGCTCCGGTTCACCGCCAAGGGCATGATCTTCACCGGCTCGTCGCTGACCGGGGCGCTGGCCCGCCTCAACACGCTGCTGCTGCACTCCCGCGACACCAAGGGCACCGCCACCCTCGTCCTGGCGCGCTACGAACCGCGCGAGCGCCGCCTCGTCTGGGCCCAGGCCGGCCATCTGCCGCCGCTGCTGCTGCGCCGGGGCGAACCGCAGTACCTGGAGCGTCCGTTCGGCGTGCTGCTGGGAGCGACCGAGACACCGGTCTACGCGGAGGCCGAGTGCCGCCTCGAACCCGGGGACCGGCTGCTGTTCTACACGGACGGACTGGTCGAACGGCCCGGCGAGAACATCCAGCGGGGTCTGGAGCGGCTCGCCCGGAACGCGGCCGCCCACCACGCGGACGCGCCCGGCTCCCTGGTGCCGCTCCTGGGGTCGATGCTGGAGGGCGAACGGCGCGACGACGTGTGCGTGCTGGACGTACGCGTGCCGGGCGAACCCGCGTAGTCGGCGCGGTCGGCGCACCCGGCGCGAACGGCGTACCCGGCGCGACGGGCAGGCCGGACGTGTGAGCAGGACGTACGGAACGGACGCGCGGGCCGGGCGCGCGGGCCGGGCGCGTTCAGCCGGCCGGGTGTCCCGGTGTGATGTCCAGGGCGTCCGACAGGCGCAGCAGCGGCGTTCCGCCACGGCTGTCCCGGTCGTCCCTGTCGTCCCGGCCGCCGGAGTCGACCGGGTCGAGCACGAAGCCGACATGGTCCCCGCCGTCGGCGCGCCCGACGACGCGGCCGACGAACCAGGCGGGCGCGTCGTCGAGGACGACGGCGCCGTCGGGCCGCGCGGTGCGGCGCAGACCGGCGAACTTGTCGACGCCGTCGTCGCCGGTGCGGCCACCGAACAGGGCGGCCAGCGCGTGCTGTTCCCGGGTCAGCGTGTGCACGGCGAGCCGGTCGGCGCGCCCGGCCACCCGGAAGGTCCGGTTCGCCCGGGACAGCCACACCACGAACCGCAGCGGGTCGAGGGAGCACTGCGAGGCGAACCCGACCAGGCAGCCCGCGCGCTCCCCTCCGGCCGCCGCGGTCACCACGTACATCTCGGGGTCCAGCCGTCCGACGAACGCGTCCATGCCCGGTGCACCCGATGCGTCCCGCATGTCCTGCTCCCTTCCCGTCCCGCCCTCGCGAGATGGTACCCAGTACCTTTACGCACGGCACTGAGTGCCATACCCTGTCGTGTGCACGGCGGCACCGCGAGCCGCCCCCGCCCGTGCACGGGTACCCCGGCAGGCGGGATTCCGGCCCAGCGCAGGGAGTTGACCAGCGTGTACCACCCCTCAGGAAACGAGACCGGTGCGGCGGCCGGCTCCGCGACCGGTCTGCTCGAACCCGCGGCCGGTGACCGGGAGGCACTGACCTTCCAGCGCTGCACCTGGTGCGGTACGGCGATGTACCACCGGCTGCTGTGTCCGGTGTGCGGGGGCAGCGAGCTGCGCACCGAGCGCAGCGCGGGCACCGGCACGGTCCGGCACGCCGCGATCGTGCACCGCAACACGCCCGCGGCGCGCAATGTGTCGATGGTGGAGATGAGCGAGGGTTTCGTCGTGCGGGGCAGGGTCATGGGGCCGCTCATCGCCATCCACGGCGGCGACCGGGTACGGCTGACCACCGCGAAGGACCCGGTGCGCGGCGAGCCGGTCTTCCAGCTGCTGGACGAGCCGTACCGCGCCTGGAGCTGACGGCGGCCCCGTCCGGTCGGAGCGGCGTCCGCCCCGCGGCGGCGTCGCGGACGTGCTCCGGTGACCCGGCGGGTCCCGTGTGCCGGGCGGCGAGGGCCAGTACGAGGAAGGTCAGCAGCGCGCAGCCGGCGTAGACACACCCGGGCCAGGCCAGCGCCCACGGATACGGGTCGGGCCGGGAGAGCCGGTCCTCGGCGCCGATCAGCCGGGGCACCAGCCGGGCCCCGGTGACGGCCGCCCACAGGACGAGCACGGTCCGGGCCGCCGCCCGGGTGCGGTGCGGGCCGTGCGCCAGCCAGATCATGGCGGGCAGGCACCAGATCCAGTGGTGGCTCCAGGAGACCGGGCACACCAGCAGCCCGTACAGCTCCACCGTGACGAGGACGCCCAGCGGGTCGTCGCGGCGCAGGGCGGCGCGCAGGGCGCCGGCCGCCGCCAGGGTGACCAGGGCGAGTGCGGCCCACCAGAGCGCGGTGCCGGCCGCGTCGTGGCCGAGGAGCCGGGTGAGCGCGCCGCGCAGCGACTGGTTGCGCACCGACCACACCGGGCCGACGCGCCGTGTGTCCGTCACCAGACCCGACCAGTAGCGCTCCGACTCGCCCGGGGCGATCCACCAGGCGAGCCCCACTGCGGCGCCGCCCGCGGCGACCGCCCAGCCGGCCGCCCGCCACTGCCGTGTGGCCAGCAGATACGCCCCCGCGACGGCCGGGGTGAGTTTCAGCGAGGCGGCCAGCGCGACGGACGTGCCGCGGACGGCCGCGCGGCGGCCGAACGCCAGGCCCCCGACGACGGCCGCGCCCAGCAGCAGGTTGATCTGGCCCTGGTCGAGGGTGTGGCGCACGGGTTCGAGCCAGGGCGCGGCGGCGGCCCAGAGCAGCGCGCGGTCCCGGTCGCCGCCGGACCTGTGCGGCAGCAGCCGGAGCGCGCCCGCCGTGACGACGAGCACGGCGGCCAGGGAGGCGGCCCGCCAGAGCACCACCGCCGCCGTCCAGGGCAGCCGCGCCAGCGGCAGCAGCACCAGCGCGGCGAACGGCGGGTAGGTGAAGGGGAGTTCGGGGATGGGCGGCCCGGTGCGCACCACCTGGTCGTAGAGGCCGCCGGTCAGGACGTGCGGCGCGGCCTCGTGGTAGACGCGCAGGTCCAGCGGCTCGGCCGGACTCAGGAACGCGGTCAGCGCGTACAGCGCGAGGGATCCGGCCAGACACCACCCGGCCCGGCGCGTCAGCCACCGGCCCGCGCGCCGCCCGTGGACCGCGGTCCTCTTCACCGCACCACCTCCGTCGCCTCCGCGCCACCGGTCGCCCCGGCCACCCGCCTCGTCCGTGTCCCGCCCCAGGAACGACCGGTGCCCCACCGGCGTCACCGGTGATACGCCGACGGAGTGTGGTGCGGGTGTACTCCGGGCAGCCCGCGGCCGACGACGGGGCGAGGACGCGAACCGCGCGGTGGTCGCGCCCTGTTGACACTGGCGTGATCATGTCGCTGACGTCGCGTCACTCACGCCTCACAGGCAACCCACAGCCCATCTGCCCCGTCCTCCGGGGCACCAGTGGCCCCCGGTACCGACGGGGCGCCGCGTCCGAGCACCGGAGGAAGCCCGTGTTCCCAGGAGTGTTCCGAGGAGGGGACCGTTGATCCGCGTCCGTCGAATAGGGGTCACCGCCGTGGCGTTGCTCGCCATGGCGGGAGCCGCGCCCGCGTCCGCACAGGCGGCGGGGGCGGCGCAGGACCGACTGCCGTCCGCCGCAGGGCAGTCGGCGGCGGCCGGTGACAGCGGTACCGGGCTCCCGCCCGGCTGGCGCGTCACCGGGTCGGGCGACGCCCGGCAGTTGGAGTGGCACACGGGCACCCCGGTGCCCATGGGCGACGCGCGCGTCGAGTTCTACGCGGGCGACCGCCTGCTGGGCCTGCCGCGGCCCGGCGGTGACGGCCGTACGTTCCGGCTTGACCTGAACGCGGCCCGCACGAAGGGCCTCAAGAAGCTGACGGACCTCCAGGTCCGCGCGTCCGGCCGCAGACTGGACGCCGAGGACAAGTCCGGGGCCGCGCAGGCACCGGGCCGCCGCGGCGCCCTGGCGGCGGCTCAGCCGCCAGCCCCGCTCCCGGCGGGCAAGGTCGACCCGGGCAAGCCGGGCACCTACCGCACCACGACCGGCGAGTACCGGCTCAAGTCGGTCCGGCTGCCCGGCCTTCCGGCCCCGGTGGAGATGCAGGCCGTGGTGGTGACGCCGCAGGGCGCCACCGGCCGCCGCCCGCTCGCGCTGTTCCTGCACGGCCGCCACGCCCCCTGCTACACCCCGCACAGCGACGAGGTGTCCGGCGACTGGCCGTGCCCGGCCGGCTCGCTGCCCATCCCCAGCCACCGCGGCTACCTCCAGGACCAGAAGCTGCTGGCCTCGCAGGGGTACGTGACCGTGTCCATCGCGGCCAACGGCATCAACGGCCAGGACTGGCAGGCCGAGGACGGCGGCGCCCAGGCGCGTTCCTCGCTCGTACGGCAGCACCTGGCCCGCTGGGCGGACTGGGCCGCGCACCCGGCCACGGCACCGGCCGCCGTGCGCCGGGGCCCGGTGGCCGACCTGTCGCGGGTCCTGCTCGTCGGGCACTCGCGCGGCGGCGAGGGCGTCAACCGCGCGGCCATGGACAGCCTGTACCCGCCCGCCGCCGACCAGGACGGCTATCACGGCAGGACCCGCTGGCACATCAGCGGCACCGTGCTGATCGGCCCGACGATCTTCGGCCAGAATCCGGTCGCCGACGTCCCGTCCGCCACGCTGCTGCCCGGCTGCGACGGTGACGTCTCCGACCTCCAGGGCGAGGTGTACGTGGACGGCACCCGCGGGGTCAGCCGCGGCACCGCCCTGCACAGCGCCGTGTACGTGGTCGGCGCCGACCACAACTTCTTCAACACCGAGTGGACGCCGGGCAAGGCCGTGGCGCCCGCCGACGACGACTTCTACGAGGACCCGGACCAGCGCGACCCGGTCTGCTCCCCCGGGACCGCCACCCGGCTGACCGCGGACCAGCAGCACCGGGCCGGCGCCACCTACATCGCCGCCGCCGCGCGGCTGTTCGTCGCCGGGGACGACCGGGTGCGTCCGCTGCTGGACGGCTCCGGTGTCCGGGCGCCCTCCGCCGACCCGGCGCGGGTGCTCACCCACGCGGTCGGCGCCGGCCGCACCGGCGGTCTGCTGCCCGACGGCCCGCTCACCGTGACCGGCGGCGGCGCCCGGCTGTGCTCGGCGGTGGACCCCGACGCGTCCGCCGCCTGCCTCGACGAGGACACTCCCGGCCGCTCGCCGCACTTCGCGCAGTGGGACGCGGACCGGGAGGCGGGCCGCCGCGCGGTCGCGCTGCGCTGGTCCGCCGCCGGTTCGGCGGTACGGATCCGGCCCGGCTCCCCGGTGTCCCTGAAGGGCGCCGAACAGCTCGCGCTGCGCGTGTTCGTCCCGCCGAACACCACCGGCACCCGGCTCGACGTGGCCGTCACCGACGCCGCCGGACACCGCGCGGCCCTCGGCACGGTCCGTGCCGACGGTCTGCCGGGCACCGAGCGCACCGCCTCCTACTGGGCGCGCGAGGTGCGCGTCCCGCTGGCCGCCGCCACCCGCGCCGGGCTCGATCTGCGGCGGATCGCGTCGCTGGAGCTGACCCCCCGCACGCGTACCGGGCAGGCCTGGCTCATGGACGCCTGGGGCTGGCGTCCGGGCACCCCGGCGGTGCGGGCCGCCGCGCTGCCCCGCGTGGACGTCGGCCGGCTGACGGTCAAGGAGGGCGACTCGGGCGAGCGCACCTACCGGGTGCCCGTGCGGGTGTCCGGGCAGGGCAGCGGCCAGGTCCGGGTGTACGTCATCGACCCGGTGACGAACGAGGCGAAGGACCGGCTGGTGACGGTGCGGCCGGGCGGGCACTCGATCGACGTGCCGGTCCTGGTGCGGGGCAACACCCGCTACAGCGCGGACGTGGCGAACGACATCGTCGTCAAGGCGGTGCACGGCGCGGTGGTCGGCTCGCACCGGGGCGGGGTGACCGCCCTGAACGACGACCCGGAGCCGACGGTCACGGTGACGCCCGTCGCCGACCGGGTCACCGAGGGCGAGACGCTGAAGTGGCGGGTGAACCTGTCCGCGGTCGCCGACTCGGACATCGCGGCCATCTTCGTCGTGCAGCCCGTCACGGACGGCCCGGAGCTGTCCACCAAGGACGTCGACCCGCAGTGGCTGTCGGACACCACCGGTGAGTCGCCCGACCCCGAGCGTCCGCTGTCCTCCCTGGGCATGTACCTGTGGGCCGCGATCCCGGCGGGCGAGCTGAGCACCGAGCTGAGCGTCCCCACCGTCCGCGACCAGGTGGCGGAGCAGCCCGAGCGGGTCCGCATCGCGCTGACCGGCGACGACGGGCAGGTGCACGAGGGCCTGCCGGTGGTGACGGGAACCGTCCTCGACGCCTCGTAGGACGCACCGGCACCCCGGGTGGCTCCCGTGCGCGGATCAGCGCGCGGGGGTCACCCGGATCCCCACGGTGCCCCGCTCGCCCCTGCGCAGCCTGCTGCCGAGCAGGGTGAGGCGGCCGATCAGCCCGTACTTGCGGGCGATGAGACTCCGATAGCGCGCGGTGGTGTCCCGGTCGCAGATCTCCGCGGTGGCGGGCAGCTGGTCGCCGGTCGGGTGCCCGCGCACGTCGCACGGGCCGACCAGCACGTCGGCGCGGGCGCGGATCCGCTTGACCTTCCAGGAGTCGGCGGCCGTCCACACGCCGAGCGCGGCGCCGTCGCGCACGACCCAGACGGGCGTCGCCACGGGCGTACCGTTCTTGCGGTAGCTGGTGATCAGCACATACTTGCCGGCCCCGAGCCGTGCCACCGGATCCACGTCCATGCCTGGCATCCTAGGCCGGTCCCGGTGCTCGGCGCCGGGACTCGGGACAGGGAACGGCGGCCGCGGTGGCCTCGCGTGTGGCCGCGCGGCGGGTGCGGGGGTGCTGACAGTGCGCCCCGGCCGGAAGGGCCGGGGCGTGCGGGACGGGGGCTGCGGGAGGAGCGGGGAACCGGTGCCCGGCGGCGGCCAGGGGCACCGACCGGGACGGCGGCGGGTCAGGCCGCCTGGTCCGAGACCGGAGCGGCCGTGGCCCACTCCATCACGAGGCGCTGGTACACCTCGCGCTGCTCGGTGGTCAGTGTCCCGCCGGACCTGCGCCACAAGGCACGGATCTCCTCGTTGACCTCCGCGGCCGATCGCTCGGAGGCGGCTTCAACAGTGGTGGACATGCTGTGAAGCATATGCCGATCGATGTGAAGACGGAGTGAGTAAGTACGACCGAACCAGACATAACGGACCGTGTTGCTGCTCACGTCGATCCGGGGCGGCCCGCCCCTCCCGCGCCCGTCCCTCAGGTGCCCGGCTTGCGGCCGTAGACGAAGACGTCGTCGCCCTTCTTCAGCAGCGACCAGTACTTCTTGGCGTCCTTGGCGGTCATGTTGACGCACCCGTGCGAGCCCGGCGGGTTCCACACGCTCACGCCGACGGAGTGGAAGGCCTCGCCGCCGTCGAAGAACTGGCTGTAGGGCATCTTCACGTGGTACAGCGTCGACACGTGGTCGATGTGCCGCCAGTAGATCTTCTTCAGACCGGTGCGGGTCTCGTACTTGTCCCGGCCGGTGCGCACCGGCACGGGGCCGTACACCAGCCGCTTGCCGTCCTGGATCCAGCTGAGCTGGAGCGTGAGGTTCACGCAGGCTATGCGGCCCTTGTTGGTCGGGCACCTGCCGTCCTTGTTCGGGTTCTTCCCGACGGCCTTCTGCTTGTTCATGAGATCCATCACGCCCCAGGTGACCGGGCCCGCGTACCCGATCGTGGGCGTGATGCCGTGCTTGCTCTGGAAGGCCTTGATCGCCTTGCAGTCGGCGGCCGACTGCCGGCCGTCGGCGGGACGGCCGAGGAACTTCTCGACCTTCTTCTGGTACGGCCCGGTCGACGCCGTGCAACTCGTCGCCGCCTGGGCCGGTGCCGTGCCGAGCGCGAGTGCGAGCGGCGTCACCAGTCCGGTGACGCCCAGCACCACGGCGCCTCGTCTGCCCATCTGCCTCATGCTGGGCTTCCCCCTCGGTTCAGTCGTGTGTCCGCGCTTTCCGGACACTTCCGGACAGCTAGACCGCCTCGGGACCGTGCCGGTTGTGGAACGGCCCGCATCGAGACGGAACGGTGACACTCGGCGCCGCGCGGCGGCCTCACCCGGTGCGGCCGGGTGTCCCCACCGCGGTGTGGAAGCCCGTGTTCACGGCGGTCAGGCCGCCGTCCACGGTCAGGGCGGTGCCGGTGATCCAGGCCGCGTCGCGGGAGGCGAGGAAGGCGACGGCGGCGGCGATGTCGTCGGGCTCGCCGATCCGGCCCAGCGGATACAGGGCACCGAGCCGGTCGAGCGCGGCCTCACGGCCCTGCCAGGCCGAGGTGCGAACGGTGCCGGGAAGGACGACGTTGACCCGCACCCCGCGCGCGCCCGCGTGCCCGGCGAGGGTGCGGGCGAGCGAGATCAGGCCCGCCTTGGCCGCGCTGTAGGCGTGGTTGCCGAAGTCCTGGAGGCCGTTGACCGAGCCGATGCCGACGATCGCGCCCCGGCCCGAGGCCGCGAGGTGGGGCAGCGCGGCGCGGAAGCAGCGGCGCGCGCCGTGCAGGGTGATGTCGAGGTCGCGGGCCCACGCCTCGTCCGGGTCGTCCTCGAAGAGCGGGGTGTCCGGGGAGCAGTGCGCCGCGGCGGTGACCAGCACGTCGAGCGAGCCGAACGCGTCCACGGCGTGCGCCACGGCCGCCTCGACCGCGTCCCGGTCCGCCACGTCGCACGGGCGGGCGCGTGCGTCGAGTCCCTTCTCCCGCAGGCCCGCCGCGGTCCCCTCGGCCGCGTCCCCGTCCGCGTCGGTCACCAGGACGCGCGCTCCCTCCTCGGCGAGCCGGCGCGCGGTGGCCGCGCCGATGCCGCGCGCCGCGCCGGTGACGAGAACTCCGTACCCCTCGAAACGCCTTGTGTCCGTCATGGCCCCGAACCTAGTGCGGCCGCACCCCTTCCGGGCAGATACGGTGCAGCACATGTCCGCCTTTCTCCAGCAACTCCCCGCGCTCATCGGTGTGGTGATCGGCGCCCTCGGCTCGTACCTGGCGATGATGCGCAGCGACCGCGCCCGGTCCGAACGCGAGCGCGCGACCCGCTGGGAGGAACGGCGCCTGGCGGTGTACGCCGACTACGCGCGGGTGCTGAAGAAGGCCGTCACGCTGTCCTACCGGGTCGCCGCCCACCTCGGCAACGACCCGCACCCGCATCCGCTGCCCCTCTCCGAGGCCGAACCGCTCCTGGCGGAGGCCGCCCTCGCCCGCGACCCGGCGGGCGAGGCACTGATCATGCTGGGCGCGCCGGAGGTCGTGGAGCGGGCCCGGGTGTGGGTCCTGGTGGCGATGGACATGGAACGGTTCCTGCGCGAGGAGCGGCACGCCCCCGGGGCATGGCAGGCCCTGCTGACCCGCCAGCGCGAGGCGCGCCAGGGCTACTACGCCGCCGTACGCACCGACCTCGCCCTCCCCCCGGGCCACCCGGCCCGCTGGCAGATCCCCGGGACGGCACAGCCGCCGGTACCGGGGACGCGGTGAGCGGGGCCACGCCGGTGAGCGGGGCGCTGTTCCGTGTGTGTTCGTTCAGCGGTAGCCGGTGGTGTCGGCGGGGCGGCCCCTGTCCTGGACCTCGGCGAGGTAGCGCCAGGCGTCGGGGCGGCTGCCGTCCAGGTCGGTGAAGCCGTACTCGCGGGCGAGGGCGCCGCTGGACAGGGACCGGCCGTTCCAGCGGGCCGTGTCCGGGTCGGCGGCGAGTGCGGCGACGGCGCGGCCCACGTAGCGGGGGGTCTCGGAGATCGCGAAGTGCGGGACGTCCGCCAGGGCGTCGCGCCAGTTGTCCTCGCGCACCCCGAAGTGGTCGAGCATCAGCTCCGAGCGGAGCCAGCCGGGGGTGAGCGCGACGGCGGTGGCGCCGCGCGGCCCGAGTTCATGGCCGAGGGCGAAGGCCATGCGCAGCACGGACGCCTTGGCGAGGTCGTAGAAGAGATTGACCCGGTAGGTGTCCCGGTTGTACTCGGCGGTGCCGTCGGTCATCTCCACGACCAGGCCGCCGGGCCGGCGCAGCAGCAGCGGCAGCGCGTGGTGGCTGGTGACGAGGTGCGTCTCCACGGCGAGGCGGAGCAGCCGCAGCCCGTTGTCCAGGTCGTGCTCCCACACCGGGGTGTCCCACTCGAAGAGGTGCTCGCCGCCCCAGATGTCGTTGACGAGCACGTCGAGGCGGCCCTGTTCACGGTCGACGCGGTCGATCAGGGCGCGGACCCGGCCGGGCTCCAGATGATCGACGGGGACGGCGATGCCGTGTCCGCCGGCCGCGGTGACCAGGTCGGCGGTGTCCTCGACGGTCTCGGGGCGGTCGTACTCGGAGCGGCGGGCGCGGGTGCTGCGGCCGGTGACGTACACGGTGGCCCTCGCGGCGCCGAGTTCCACCGCGATCCCGCGGCCCGCCCCGCGGGTCGCGCCCGCGACCAGCGCGATTTTGCCCTCCAGCGGACGTGACATGTCCGGCCTCCCCTGTGCTTGCTCGTGCGTGCGGCGCGCGGTGGGTCCGCGCGGTGTGCACGCCGAGCATCGCGGGGAAGCCGGACATCTCCTGTCAGGTATTTCCGGCGGAGGCGGGCCCCGGCAGCGGCTCAGTGGCCGCGGGCGATCCACTCCTGGAGGTGCGGGGCCTCCGCGCCGATGGTGGTGGTGTCGCCGTGCCCGGTGAGCACCTTCGTCCCGGGCGGCAGCGTCAGCAGACGGTCGCGGATCGAGTCGATGATGGTCGGGAAGTGGGAGTAGGAGCGGCCGGTGGCACCGGGGCCGCCCTGGAAGAGGGTGTCCCCGGTGAAGACGACGCCGAGCCCGGGGTCGTACAGGCACACCGCGCCCGGCGCGTGACCGGGGGTGTGCAGGACCGTGAGGTCGGCGCCCGCCGTCTCGATCACCTGGCCGTCGACGAGGTGCTCGTCCGGTTCCCGGTCGGGGTGGGTCGCCCGCCACAGCGGCAGGTCGTCGCGGTGCAGCCAGATCACCGCGCCGGTGAGGTCGGCGAGCGCCGGAGCGGCGTCGATGTGGTCGTTGTGGGCGTGGGTGCAGACGATGGCGGTGAGCCGGCGGTCGCCCACGGCGGCGGCGATGGCCTCGGCGTCATGGGCGGCGTCGATGACGATCGCCTCGTGGTCGTCGCCGACGATCCACACGTTGTTCTCGACGTCCCAGGTGCCGCCGTCCAGGCTGAACTGCCCGGCGGTGACGAGGCGTTCGATGCGCGCGGCCATCAGAGGACCACCACCGAGCGCAGCACGTCGCCGCGGTGCATCCGCTCGAACGCCTGCTCCACCTCGTCGAGTCGGATGGTCTCGGACACGAACTTGTCGAGCGGCAGCCGTCCTTGCAGATGCAGGTCGACCAGCATCGGGAAGTCGCGCGAGGGCAGGCAGTCGCCGTACCAGCTCGACTTGAGGGCGCCGCCGCGTCCGAAGACGTCCAGCAGCGGCAGTTCGAGCTTCATCTCCGGGGTGGGCACGCCGACCAGGACGACGGTCCCGGCCAGGTCGCGGGCGTAGAACGCCTGCTTGTAGGTCTCGGGGCGGCCGACCGCGTCGATGACGACATCGGCGCCGAAGCCGCCGGTCAGGTCGCGGATCGCGGCGACCGGGTCGTGGTCCTCGGAGTTGACGCTGTGCGTGGCGCCCATGGTGCGGGCGGTCTCCAGCTTGCGGTCGTCGATGTCGACGGCGATGACCTTCGCCGCGCCCGCCAGACGCGCCCCGGCGATCGCCGCGTCGCCGACACCGCCGCAGCCGATGACGGCGACGCTGTCGCCGCGGCCGACGTTCCCGGTGTTGATGGCGGCGCCGATGCCGGCCATCACCCCGCAGCCCAGCAGTCCGGCCACGGCCGGGGAGACGGCCGGGTCGACCTTGGTGCACTGCCCGGCGGCCACGAGCGTCTTCTCCGCGAAGGCGCCGATGCCCAGCGCCGGGGACAGCTCGGTGCCGTCGGTGAGGGTCATGCGCTGCCGCGCGTTGTGCGTGTCGAAGCAGTACCAGGGCCGTCCGCGCAGACAGGCACGGCACCTGCCGCACACCGCACGCCAGTTGAGGACGACGAAGTCGCCGGGGGCCACCTCGGTGACACCGTCGCCGACCGACTCCACGATGCCCGCGGCCTCGTGGCCGAGCAGGAACGGGAACTCGTCGTTGATACCGCCCTGCTTGTAGTGCAGGTCGGTGTGGCACACGCCGCAGGCCTGGACCCGTACGACGGCCTCGCCGGGCCCGGGGTCCGGCACGACGATGGTCTCGACCCGTACGGGTTCGTTCTTCCCGGGTGCGATCACGCCGCGCACTTCCTGCGCCATGGTGGAGGTCCCTTCCGTCGGCCGTTCTCCGTCCCCGCGACCCTACGCCGTGCCGGGCCGGCGGCGGCGCGAACCCCCGCGCCGCCACCGGTGTCCGGCGCGCCCGCTCCGGCTCAGCTCGGGATGGCGGGGACCAGTCCGAACAGCGGGGAGACGAGACCGGTGACCGCGTTCAGCCGGCTCAGCTCGTTGAGGTCCTGGATGTGCTGGAGCGAGGAGAGCTGGTCGGAGACCGGGGGCACCGCGTCCTGCCGGTCGGCGGGCAGCCCGGTGCGGGCCAGCGAGTCGAGCACGCCCATGGGCAGCGCCCGGCCGACCACCGGCACGGACGAACCGGCGGCGCTGGCGGGGAGTGCGGCGAGCCCGGTGAGCGAGGCGGCGAGGGAGGCGACGGCGACGATACGTCGAGTGGAGATCATGTCCTGAGCAACGGCGCCCGGTCCCGCCCGGACACGGGCGCGCCCGCCCGCTCACCCGTCAGGACGAGTACGGAGCGAGTACGGGACGGGTGCGGGGCGGGCGGCACGGGACGGGCGCGGGACGGGTACCGGCGCGTCGCCCCGGCCGCGCTTGCCGGTCCCGGCGCCCCGGAGGACGCTCGAAGGAGAGGCCCCGCAAGCGGCTCCTGCTCCGGGGCGCCGGGGCTCGTAGGAGGCCACCATGGCGACCACGGCAGGTCCCGCCTTCGGCACCGGCGCGCTGCGCCGGGGCATCGAGGAACACGCGGCGCCCACGCTGCTGTCGCTGTACGCGGACGACGCGGAGACACGCATCGTGGACCGCGACAGCCGGCCGAGCCACCCCAAGGTCCTGCGCGACGGCAGGATCACCGACCAGATCATGGTCCAGGCATGGGACGAGTGACGAGGAGGACCGCGGGGTTCCAGGTCAGCTCCCGGCTGACCTGGTCCTTCTCGGCCCGCGGCGGACTGGGGCAGGCGCGTTCCCCGCTGGTGCGGCGCTCCGGACCGGCCCGGACGGCTTCGGCGGCGGCCCGGTGCCTGTCCGCCGCGCTGCTGCGGTCGGTGCTGCGCGCGGCCCGGCCCGGCGCACGGCCCGCCGCGGTACGGGGGCGGCGGTCACGGCGGGGGAGGCTCCGGTGAGCGTGCCGCACCCCTGGCGAAGGGCGCACGCGCGTCCCGCTTAGGGTGGGGGCGGGCCGTGACTGGCGCTGAGGTGGAGCACCACCGGGGAGCGGCCCCTGCCGAAGTCACAGCCGCGCGCCTGGGCGATCCGCCGCACGCTCAGGAGTGGACATGTCCCAGGCCCGTCTCATGGACGGCACCGCCCTCGCCCGCCGCATCGTCGAGCGCACCGCGCACCGGGCCGCCGGACTCACCGGCCGCACGGGTGTACGGCCGTGCCTGGCCACGGTGCTGGTCGGCGAGGATCCCGCCTCGGTCACCTACGTCCGGATGAAGCGGAACCGATGCCGCACGGCGAACATCGCCTCCCGCCACGTGGAGCTGCCCGCCGCGACCACCACCGCGCAGCTCGTGCAGACGCTGCGGGGCCTCTCGGCGGACCCGTCGGTCCACGGCATCCTGTTGCAGCACCCGGTCGGCGACCACATCGACGAGCGGGCCGCGTTCGAGGCGATCGCGCCCGAGAAGGACGTCGACGGCGTCACCTTCGCCTCCTTCGCCACGATGAGCTTCGCCCTGCCCGGGTTCGTCTCCTGCACGCCCGGCGGCATCATGCGGCTGCTGGACGCCTACGACGTCGATCCGGCCGGGAAGCGCGCCGTGGTGGTGGGGCGCAGCGCGATCCTCGGCAAGCCGGTCGGCATGCTGCTGCTGGCCCGGGACGCCACGGTGACGTACTGCCACTCCCGGACCCGGGAGCTGTCGTCCGTGGTCCGCGAGGCCGACATCGTGGTGGCGGCCGCGGGCCGGCCGCGGCTGGTGCGCGGCGAGGACGTCAAGCCGGGTGCGGTCGTGATCGACGCGGGCTACAACGCGGGCAACGTCGGGGACGTGGACTTCGACACCGCGGCGGAGCGCGCCTCGCTGATCACACCGGTGCCGGGCGGGGTGGGCCCGATGACCATCGCCACGCTGCTGGAGCAGACGGTGGACGCGGCCGCCCGGCAGCTCGGGGTGTGACCCCGGCCGGCGGGCCGAAGGGCCTGAGCGGGTACGGGGCCCGGACGGGTGCGGGGCCCGGACGGGTGCGGCCGTTGCGGTCGCGCGGGGGTGGGCGCGCCGACATGGCCGGGTCGTTCGCCGTCGGCGGGGCCGTGCGCGGTCATACTGGCCGACGTGCGCGTAACGATCATGACGGCGGGTTCCCGGGGTGACGTGGCCCCCTTCACCGGGCTGGGGCACGGTCTGGCCCGCGCGGGCCATGCGGTCACCCTGGTCACCCACGGGTGCTTCGAGCCGCTGGTCGCCGGGTCGGGCCTGGACTTCCACGCACTGCCGGTGGATCCGCGGGCCGAACTGGAGTCCACGCGCGGCCGGGGGCTGCACCGCAGCGCGACGGACGCGGGCAAGATGCTGCGCGCCGTCGGCCTGGTCCGCGCGGCGCTCGCCCGGATGACGGACGACCTGGTCGCGGCGGCCGAGAAGAGCGACGTACTGCTGCTGTCCGGGTCGCTGGGGCCGGTCGGGCACGCGATCGCCGAGGCGCTGGGTGTGCCCAGCATCGGCACGCATCTGCAGCCCCTCTCCCCCACCCGGGAGTTCGCCCCTCCGCTGCTCGGCGGCGGCCACTGGGGCGCGGCGGCGAACCGGCTCGCGGGTTACGGGGTGAACCTCGCCATGGAGCGGGTCTTCTCGGCGGCCGTACCCACCGTGCGGGCCCGGCTGGGTCTTCCGGCCGCCCGGCACGGCACCGCCCGCCGTATCCGGGCGGGGCTGCGGCAGCCGGTGTTCCACGGGTTCAGCCCGCTGGTGGTGCCCCGGCCGCGCGACTGGCGGCCCGGTCTGCGGGTGTGCGGCTACTGGTGGCCGTACGACCGCGAGGACGGGCTGCCCGCGTATGTGCGGCGGTTCCTGGACGCGGGGCCCGCACCGGTGTTCGTCGGTCTCGGCAGTGCGACGGTGCCCGACCCGGCCCGGCTGAGCGGGACCATCGTGCGCGCGCTGCGCCTGGCCGGGCTGCGCGGGGTGGTGCAGCGCGGGTGGGGCGGGCTCGCGGCGACCGGCGAGGACATGCTGACCATCGACGAGGTGCCGCACGCGGCGCTGTTCCCGCGGATGGCGGCCGTGGTGCACCACGCGGGCGCGGGCACCACCGCGGCCGGGCTGCGCGCCGGGGTGCCCGCCGTGCCGCTGCCGGTCCAGTTCGACGAGGGCTTCTGGGCCGAACGCCTGGTGTCCCTCGGGGTGGCCCCCCGCGCCGTCCCGCTGCGCGGGCTCACCGCGAACGGCCTCGCCGCGGCCCTCGCGCGGGCCACCCGCAACCCCCTCCACCGGGAGCGCGCCGAGACCCTGGGCGCCCGCATCCGCGAGGAGGACGGCGTCGCGCCCGTGCTGCGGGCGGTCGACCTGCTGGCCCGCTGAGGGACGAGGCACCGGGCGCCGGTCGCCCCGGACCGGCCCGATCCCTGGGGCCGGACGCCCCTCCGGGCGCGCGGCCTTCGGCGTCCCGCACCACGCCGGACACCACGCCCGGCACCGGCACGGCGCCGGCCCCGGCCCCCGCCCGGCCCGCCGATCCGGTCACGCCGAGCACCCCGCCGCACGGCCCGAGTCACCCTCGGCCGCCCGCCGGTCACCCCGCGCGCGAAGCACCGGACCCTGGCGACGCCGGAGCACCGCCGACCATCCGTCCCGCCGGACCCCACCCACGGCACCGACGGAGCCCCCGCGCAGGCCGCCCGCCCCGCCCCCGCGCCCGCCCCCCCACCTGCCCCTCAGCTCTTCAGCCGCCCCAGGGCCTCCACCGCCTCCACCACGCGTCCCACCCCGTCCTCACCCGCGAGGCGGCCGGCGACGGTGGCGGCGGAGCGGGTGAGGGCCGGGGCCCGTACCGCGCGGTCGAGGGCGTCCGCCAGGCGCTCGGGGGTCAGGCCGGTGAAGGGGATCGCGGCGGGGGCGGCGCCGAGGGCGGTGAGGCGGGCCGCCCAGAACGGCTGGTCGGCGGTGACCGGTACGGGGACGGAGGGGACCCCGGCGCGCAGGGCCGCCGCCGAGGTGCCCGCGCCCGCGTGGTGCACCACGGCGGCCGTGCGCGGGAACAGCAGGGTGTGCGGCACCTCGCCGACGGTGAGGATGTCGTCCCCCTCGGCGGCGAGGCCGGCGGCGCCGGACTGGAGGACGCCGCGCAGCCCGGCCCGGCGCAGTGCCCGTACGACGGTCTCGCTCAGGCGTTCTCCGTGGCCCCCGGCCATGGAGCCGAACCCGACGAACACCGGCGGGGGCCCGGCGGCGAGGAAGTCCTCCAGGTCCGCGGGCAGCCGGGCGTCGGGGTCGGTGTACGGCCACCAGTTGCCGACGACGTCCAGGCCGGGGCGCCAGTCGGGCGGGCGGGGCACGACGTGCTCGCTGAAGCCGTGCAGCACGGGCCAGTGCGCGGCCTCCCGGCGACGGCGTTCGGCGGCCGGGGTGCGCGGGGGCAGGCCCAGCTCGCGGCGGAGGGCGGCGACCGCGTCGCCGTAGAGGCGGTCGGCCATCCGCACTCCGAGGCGGCCCGCGGCGCGGTTGCCGAGGCGGCCCAGGGAGCGGGTGCCGGTGACGACGGGCGGGAAGGCGCCGGTGGGCGCGGTGGGCTGGAGGTAGGCGCCGATGCTCGGCAGGCCGGTGGCCTCGGCGAGGTGCCAGCCCAGCGGGGCGGTGGTGGTGGACAGCACCAGCAGCTCGGTGCCGTCGCCGACCGCGGCGGCGAAGCCTCCCGCGAGCCGGTTCACGAACGCGGCGGCGCCGCGCATCAGGTCCCGCCGGCCCGTGACGGCCCCCTGGGCCTCCGGCCGGGCCGGCAGTCCGCGGAACTCCACTCCGGCGCGGCGGACCAGCGGCGCGAAGGTGTCCGGGGCGGCGACAGCGACCTCGTGTCCGGCCCGGCGCAGCCCGGCGCCGAGACCGGTGTAGGGGTCGACGTCGCCCCGCGATCCGGCGGCGGCGATCAGGATCCTCATCGGTCCCCCTCGGGGTCGGTGCGGCGGGCCGCGTTGGCGTGCACGGCCCTGCCCAGGTAGGCGGCGAGGCCGGGGCGTTGCTGGGAGGGCGGTACGACGAGGGCGAAGGCGCGCGGGTCGGCGACGATGTCGTCCGCGATGCGCAGGTGCATGGCGGGCGGGCAGGAGGTGAACCAGCGCGAGATGTGCAGCCGGTGCTCCTCGGCGAGGTCCATGGCGCGTTCCCCGTCGGCGCTCTCGCCGTCGTCGAAGGCGGCGAGCAGTTCGGCGCGCCACGCTGCGGCCTCGCGCATCAGCCGCCGCCAGTCCTCCTTGCTGTGCGCGGCGGCCCGAGCCATGGACTCCCGCTGTCCTTCCGAGCCGGCCCATTTGAGCTGGGCCTCGGTGGCGTAGCTGAGGTCGAAGGCGATCTCACCGAAGACCTCGAAGCGTTCGGCGGGGGTGAGGGTCACTCCGGTCTGCTGGACCTCGATGGCCCGTTCGGCGACCTCGGCGAGCCGCTGGAGCCGGGTGATCTCCTCGCCGAGCCGCCGCTGCCGGGCCCGCAGGTGTGCGAGCGCGTTGGCCTGCGGGTCCTTGAGGATGTCGGCGATCTCGTCGAGGGAGAAGCCCAGTTCGCGGTAGAAGAGGATCTGCTGGAGGCGTGCCAGGTCGGCGTCGTCGTACAGCCGGTACCCGGCGTGGCTGCGGCCGCCCGGCGACAGCAGCCCCGCCCGGTCGTAGTGGTGCAGCGTGCGCACCGTCACTCCGGCGAACGCCGCCACCTGTCCCACGGAGTAGCTCATCCACCTGCCCTTTCGTCGGCTCCGTCGGCGTACAGCGTGCAGCCTGACGTAAGGGCAGGGTCAACGCCGGACGGGGCATTCCGGGGGTCAGCCGCCGACGCGGCGGGTGAGGTTCAGCAGGTACTCCTTGCGGTCGAGCGGGTTGTGGTCGGTGCGCGGGCGTTCGGGCACGGGCCCGGAGCGGACCGGCGCGTAGCGTTCGAAGGCGCTGTCGAGTTCGCCCTCGCCGCGGGTGAGGCCCGGCAGCCGCTGCTCCAGCGCGTGCACCCGGGCGGCGGGCACCTCGCCCTCCAGGACGCACACGGCGCCCCGGGTGCGGGTGGTGCGCGGGACGGCGTGCAGCGCGGCGAGCACGGGCAGCAGGGCGCCGAGGGTGTCGGCGGGAGCCTCGGCCGTGAAGCGGTGCAGGGGTTCGTGGACGAGGGTGCCCGCGCGGCGCAGTGCCGTCATGAGCACCAGCGGGGTCAGGCCGCGGAAGTCGGCCCCGGTGCTGGACATGCTCTTGTCGAAGCCCTGGTGGGCGTGGCTCTGCCGGGGCGAGTAGCCGCAGTGGGTCAGGGTGACCGTGCAGTCGGTGACCTGCCAGCCGTGGGGGCCCTGGCCGAGTCCTTCGCGCACGGTGTCCTCGATCGCCTTGAAGAAGGCGTACGGCATCGAGCCGAGCTCCACCTCGCGGCGGAGGACGATCCCGGTCCCCGCCGGGGCGGGGTCGACGCGCAGGCCGACGGTGGCGAGGAAGGGGTTGCCGTCCTTCTTGTTGTACTCGACCGCCGCTCCCGTGCCGGTGGGCCGTTCGACGCACAGCGGGGTGGTCTCGCGGAAGGCGACGTCGAGTCCGAACTCGTCGGCGAGGGTGGCCTGGACGACCTCCTTCTGGACCTCTCCGTACAGCGACACCGAGGTCTGTCCGCGCGCCTCGTCGTGGCGCAGGCCGATCAGCGGGTCCTGTTCGGCGAGCCGGGCGAGGGCGAGGTGGAGGGCGCCGCGGTCGGTGCCGGGGGCCGCGACGACGACGGACTCCAGGGTCGGGGGCGCGAAGACGTGCCCGGGGGCGGGGCGGGGCACGCCGAGCGTGTCGCCGATCCTGATACCGGCCAGGCCCCACAGGCGGGCGATGCGGCCGGCCGGTACGGCGTCGGCGCGGACGTCGGTGCCGTGGTCGAAGACGCCGAGGGCGGTGATCCGGCCCTCGGTGCGGGGCTCGCCGTAGGGGAGGCGGTCGCGGATGCGGAGGGTGCCGGAGAAGACCCGGGCGTACGCCACCTTCTCCCCCGCCTCGCCCCGGTCGACCTTGAAGACGGTGGCCGAGACGGGCGCGTCGGGGTCGCCGTCGGCGGCGGGCAGGAGGTCCCTGATGCCGCCGATGAGCGCGTCGACGCCGGCGCCGGTGATCGCGGAGCCGAAGTAGACGGGGTGGACGAGGGCCCGGCGGGTCTGGTCGGCGAGCGCGGCGCGCACCCGGGCGGGGTGCAGCCGGTCCTCGACGTAGGCGGTGAGCAGGTCGTCGTCGTGGTCGGCGAGGACCTCGGCGGCGGTCGGGGCGAGACCGGGCACGAAGCGGGCCCGGGGGGTGCCCAGGTGCCGGGTGCGGCCCATGGGGACGACGGCCGGGGTGAGGCGCCGCGCGACGGCCCGCAGGACGTCGTCCTCGCGGGCTCCCCGCCGGTCGATCTTGTTGACGAAGAGCAGGGTGGGGATGCGCAGCCGCCGCAGGGTGCGCAGCAGCACCCGGGACTGGGCCTGCACGCCTTCGACGGCGGAGACGACCAGGACGGCTCCGTCGAGCACGCCGAGGACGCGTTCCACCTCGGCGATGAAGTCGGGGTGGCCGGGTGTGTAGATGAGGTTGACGGTGACGTCGTCGACGGGGAAGGAGACGACGGCGGACTTGATGGTGATGCCGCGCTGCCGTTCCAGCGCGAGGGTGTCGGTCCGGGTGTCGCCGGAGTCGACGCTGCCGAGCCGGTCGGTCACTCCGACGGAGTGCAGCAGGCGTTCGGTCAGGCTGGTCTTGCCCGCGTCGACGTGCGCGAGGATGCCGAGGTTGAGCAGGTGCACGGGGCGTCATGTCCTTGTGAGGGGGTCGGCCGGATTCCGGGGACGGACAGGGACGCAGTGCGCATCGGTGCTCCTCGTGGGGTGACGTCGGGCCGGGAGCAGTGCAGCAGAGGCGGACGCGGGCGGGCAACGGATTAACGCGTGCGGCGGATCCGCGCCGCACGGCTCGCCGCGCCACGGACCCGGCCATAGAGTGACGTACATCACGCTGGTCGCTGATATTCCTCGCGTACGCCCGTTCGGTCCCTGGAGGGCACATGACGCACATCTCGGTCACGGTGGACGGCACCGCGTACGAGGACGAGGTGGAGCCCCGTCTGCTGCTGGTCCACTATCTGCGCGACCGGCTCGGCCTGACCGGGACGCCGGTCGGCTGCGACACCTCCAGCTGCGGTGCCTGCACGGTCGAGCTGGACGGCACGAGCGTCAAGAGCTGCAACGTGCTCGCCGTCCAGGCGGACGGCGGTGCGGTCACCACGGTCCAGGGGCTGGCCCGCGACGGCGCGTGGACCCCGTTGCAGCGGGCCTTCCACGAGCGGCACGCCCTCCAGTGCGGCTACTGCACCCCGGGCATGCTCATGGCGGCGCGTGATCTGCTGCGGGAGAACCCGCGGCCGGACGCGGCCGAGGTGCGCCGGGCCCTGGAGGGCAACCTGTGCCGGTGCACCGGCTATCAGAACATCGTCGCCGCGGTGCTGGACGCCGCCGAGGCGGAGCGGGCCGCCGGAGCCCCGGCCGCCGCGCCCGCGCGGGAGGTGCCGGCATGACCGGGCAGACGGTGGCGGGCGCCGGGCAGACGGCGGCGGGCGCCGGGCGGACGGCGGCGGGCGAGGTCGGCCGGGCCCGGCTGCGCAAGGAGGACGCGCGGCTGCTCACCGGCCAGACCAACTGGACCGACAACATCGCCGTGACCGGACTGCTGCACCTGGCGTTCCTGCGCAGCCCCATGGCGCACGCCCGGATCACCCGCGTCGACGTCTCCGCCGCCCTGGAACGCCCCGGTGTCGTCGCCGCGTTCACCGGCCGCGACCTCGCCGACGGCCTGGGGTCGCTGCCGTGCGCCTGGCCGGTCACCGAGGACATGGTGCTGCCCGCCCATCCGCCGCTCGCGCTGGAGGAGGTGCGGCACGCCGGTGACCCGGTGGCGGTCGTGGTGGCCCGCGACCGGTACGCCGCCGCCGACGCGCTGGAGGCGGTCGAGGTCGACTACGAGCCGCTGCCGCCCGTCCTGGACCTGGAGGAAGCGCTCGCCGAGGACGCCCCGCTGGTCCACTCCGACAAGGGCACCAACCGGGCCTACGACTGGCCGCTGCGCGCCGGTGAGGACTTCGCGGCGGTCAGGGAGCGCGCGGACGTGGTCCTCTCGCGCCGCTACCGGCAGCAGCGTCTCATCCCCAACGCCATGGAGCCGCGCGCGGTCGTGGTCACCCCGCTCGCGGCCACCGGCGAGTACACGGTGTACTCGGCGACCCAGATCCCGCACATCCTGCGGATCATGCTCTCCGTGGTCACCGGCGTGCCCGAGCACAAGCTGCGGGTGGTCGCCCCGGACGTGGGCGGCGGCTTCGGCTCGAAGCTCCAGGTGTACGGCGAGGAGGCGGTCGCGCTGGCCGTCGCCCGCAGGCTCGGCCGGCCGGTGAAGTGGACCGAGTCGCGCTCCGAGGGGTACCTCGCCACCCATCACGGCCGCGGCATGATCCAGGACGTCGAGATCGCCGCGACCCGCGAGGGGCGGCTGCTCGGCCTCCGGGTCCGGCTGCTCGCCGACATGGGCGCCTATCTGATGCTGGTCACACCGGGCATCCCGATCCTGGGCGCGTTCATGTACCCGGCGATCTACAAGATGGACTCCTACGCGTTCGACTGCACCGGGGTGTTCACCACCCGCACCCCGACCGACGCCTACCGGGGCGCGGGGCGCCCGGAGGCCACGTACGCCATCGAGCGGATCATGGACGAGCTGGCCGCCGCGACCGGTCTGGACCCGGTGGAGGTGCGGCGGCGCAACTGGATCCGGCACGAGGAGTTCCCGTACACCTCGATCGCGGGCCTGACCTACGACAGCGGCGACTACGAGGCGGCGACCGCGAAGGCGCTCGCCCTGTTCGGGTACGACGGGCTGCGCGCCGAGCAGCGCGAGCGCCGGGAGCGCGGGGACACCGTGCGCCTGGGGATCGGCGTGTCGACCTACACGGAGATGTGCGGGCTGGCGCCCAGCCGGGTGCTGCGCGACCTCAGGTACTCGGCGGGCGGCTGGGAGGCGGCGAGCATCCGCGTGCTGCCCACCGGCAAGGTCGAGGTGGTCACCGGGACCAGCCCGCACGGGCAGGGGCACGTGACCTGCTGGAGCCAGATCGCGGCGGACGTGCTGGGCGTGCCGTTCGAGGACGTCGAGGTGGTGCACGGCGACACGCTGGTCGCCCCGCAGGGCATGGACACCTACGGGTCGCGCTCGCTGGTGGTGGGCGGGTCGGCGGTGCACCGGGCCGCCGAGAAGGTGGTGGCCAGGGCCCGCAGGGTGGCCGCGCATCTGCTGGAGGCGAGCGAGGACGACCTGGAGTTCAGCGGCGGGGTGTTCGCGGTGAAGGGCTCACCGGAGGCCCGCAGGACCATCCAGGAGGTGGCCTTCGCGACGTTCACCTCGCACGACGTGCCCGAGGGCATGGAACCCACCCTCAACGCCGGACACGTGCTCGACCCGGAGAACTTCTCCTACCCGCACGGCACCCACCTGTGCGCCGTCGAGGTCGACACGGAGACCGGGCGGACCCGGATCCGGTCCTACGTCTGCGTCGACGACGTGGGCCGGGTGATCAACCCGATGATCGTCGAGGGGCAGGTGCACGGCGGCCTCGCCCAGGGCATCGCGCAGGCCCTGTACGAGGAGGCCGTCTACGACACCGAGGGCAACCTGCTCTCCGGCACCATGGCCGACTACCTGGTGCCGTCGGCGGCGGACCTGCCCGAATTCGTCACCGCCCGGACCGAGACCCCCGCCCCGTCCAACCCGCTCGGCGCCAAGGGCGTGGGCGAGGCCGGGACGATCGCGTCCACGCCCGCCGTGGTCAACGCGGTCGTGGACGCGCTGCGCCCGCTCGGCGTCCACGACGTGCCGATGCCCTGCACACCCGAGCGGGTCTGGGAGGCGGTCAGGGCGGCACGCGAGACCCGCACGGACGGCGAGGAGGCCCCGGCATGATTCCCCCCGCGTTCGACTACGTCAGGCCCGGCACGCTCGACGAGGCCCTGCGCGCGCTCGCCGGCGCGGGCGAGGACGCCAAGGTGCTGGCGGGCGGGCAGAGCCTGCTGCCGCTGCTCCGGCTGCGCCTCGCCTTCCCCGAACTGGTCGTCGACATCGGCCGGATCCCCGGGCTGCGCGGGGTCCGCGAGGACGGCGACGCCCTCGTCGTCGGCGCGCTCACCACCCACCACGACATCGTCCACGACCCGCTGGTGCGCCGGTACGCGGGGCTGCTGGCACAGGCCACCGCCGAGGTCGCCGACCCGGCCGTGCGCCACCGGGGCACCCTCGGCGGCTCGCTCGCCCACGCCGACCCGGCCGGCGACCTGCCCGCCGTCGCGCTGGCCCTGGACGCCGAACTCGTCGCCGCCGGTCCGGGCGGGCGGCGCACCGTGGCGGCCCGGGACTTCTTCGCCGACTATCTGCTGACCGCGCTGGAACCGGACGAACTGCTCGTGGAGGTGCGGGTGCCCAAGCGGGCCGGCTGGGGATTCCGCTACGAGAAGTTCCAGCGGGTCGCCCAGTCCTGGGCCGTCGTCGGCGTCGCCGCCCTGGTGCGGCACGAGCGCGGACGCGTCGCCGAGGCCCGGATCGGCCTGACCAACATGGGCGCCACCCCGCTGCGGGCGACGGCCGCCGAGGAGGCCCTGGCGGGCGCGGCGGACGCCGCGGCGGTGGCACGGGCCGCGCAGGCGGCCGCCGAGGGCACCCGGCCCTCCCGTGACGCCTCCGCCTCCCCCGAGTACCGGGCGCACCTGGCCCGGGTGCTCACCCGGCGGGCCGTCCTGGCCGCCACCGGAACGGGGTGAGCGCCGATCACCGGCATCGACAGCCCCGAAGAGGCGCGCGCCCGCCTGGAGGAGACCGGCTACCTCGTCGACGACGGGCTCGCCGTCGCCTGCTTCCTGGCGCTGCGCCTGCACCGGCCCGTGTTCTGCGAGGGCGACGCGGGCGTCGGCAAGACCGCGCTGGCCGGCGCCCTCGCCGAGGTGCTCGGCGCGCCCCTCATCCGCTTGCAGTGCCACGAGGGCATCGACGCCTCCCAGGCCCTGTACGACTGGGACTTCCCCCGTCAGCTGCTGCATCTGCGGGCCGCCGAGGCGGCCGGGGTCACGGACGCGGACCGGCTGGAGCGCGAGCTGTACGACCGGCGGTTCCTGCTGGCCCGGCCGCTGCTGCGGGCGCTGCAGACCCAGCCGTCGGTGCTGCTGGTGGACGAGATCGACCGGGCCGACGACGAGTTCGAGGCGTTCCTGCTGGAGGTGCTCTCCGAGTTCCAGGTGACCGTTCCCGAGCTGGGCACGCTGCGCGCGGAGGTCCCGCCGGTGGTGGTGCTGACCTCCAACCGCACCCGCGAGGTGCACGACGCGCTCAAACGGCGCTGCCTGTACCACTGGTTCGACCATCCCGGCTTCGCCCGGGAACTGGCCATCGTGCGCCGTCGGCTGCCCGGGGTGTCGGCGCGGCTGGCGGAGCAGGTGACCGCGCTGGTGCAGGCGCTGCGCGCCGAGGACCTGCTCAAGCCGCCGGGGGTCGCGGAGACCCTGGACTGGGTGCGGGCCCTGGACGCGCTGGGCGCCGACGAGGCCGGCGCGGAGCTGGCCATGGCCACGCTGGGGTCGGTGCTGAAGTACCGCGAGGACACGGACCGGGCCCGCGGTCTGGACTTCGCGGCGATCCTGGCCGGCCGAGGGGCGGGAACCGGATGACGGGCGACGGGCCGCCGCTCGGCGGGGACGCGGTGCTGCTCGGCTTCGCGCGGGCGCTGCGCGCGGCCGGGCTCGCGGTGAGCGCGGAGCGGGTGCACGCGTTCCTGCGCGCGGCGGACGCGCTGCGCCCGGAGGTCCGCGCGGACCTGTACTGGGCGGGGCGGCTGACGCTGTGCGGTGACCGGGACGACCTGGAGCGCTACGAGCGGGTGTTCGGCGCCTGCTTCGGCCCGGGTCCGGGCGGGGAGCCGCCCCGGACGGCCCGGCCCGCTCCCCCGCCCCGGCCGCGGGTCGCCGTGCGCGAGGCGCCCGCCGGGGCGCGCGGCCGAGGCGGCGCGGACCGGCCGCCGGGTCCGCCCGTCGCCTCGCTCGCCAGCTCGGCGGAGGTGCTGCGCCATCGCGACGTGGCCGGGCTCGACCCCGCCGAACGCGCCCAGGTGCGCAGACTGCTGGCCGCGTTCGCGCTGCGCGGCCAGGCGCGGCGCAGCGCGCGGCGGCGCCCGGCCCGGCGCGGGGAGTTCGACGCCCGCCGCACCGTACGGGAGCTGCTGCGGCGCGGCGGCGAACCCGCGCCGCCCCGGCTCCACGCGCGGACGGAGCGGCCCCGGCGGGTGGTGCTGCTCGTCGACGTCAGCGGCTCCATGGCGCCGTACGCGGACGCGCTGCTGCGGTTCGCGCACGCGGCGGTCCGCGGGCGGCGCACGGAGGTGTTCACCGTCGGCACCCGGCTGACCCGGGTGACCCGGGAGCTGTCCCACCGGGACGCCGACCTGGCGATGGCGGCGGTCTCCGAGGCGGTGCCCGACTGGCGCGGCGGCACCCGGCTCGGCGTCCTGCTGCGGGAGTTCCTGGACCGCTACGGGCAGCGCGGCACGGCCCGCGGCGCCGTGGTCGTCCTCCTGTCCGACGGGTGGGAGCGCGGCGACCCCCGTCTGCTGGCCGCCCAGATGCGCCGGCTGCACCGGCTGGCCCACCGGGTGGTCTGGGCCAACCCGCGCAAGGCGCGCCCGGGTTACGCGCCCCTGGCGGCCGGGATGGCCGCCGCCCTGCCGAGCGTGGACGCCTTCGTGGAGGGGCACAGCGTGGCCGCGCTGGAGCGGCTGGCCGCGGTGGTCCGGGGCGCGGACAGCGGCGCCGGGACGGGCACGGGTGCCGGTGCCGGTGCCGGTGGTGCGAAGGGACGAGAGCGTGCGTGACATCCTTCCGGTGCTCGGGCGCTGGTACGCGGCGGGGCAGCCGTTCGGTCTCGCCACGGTCGTGACGGTCAGCCGCAGCGCGCCGCGCGACCCCGGCGCGGCGATGGCGGTGGGCCCGGACGACGAGGTGGTGGGCAGTGTCTCCGGCGGCTGTGTGGAGGGCGCGGTCTTCGAGCTGGCCAAGGAGGTGGTGGCGGACGGCGAGGCCCGGCTCGCCGTCTTCGGGTACAGCGACGAGGACGCGTTCGCGGTCGGGCTCACCTGCGGGGGCGAGATCGGGGTGCTGGTCAGGCCCGTGACCCCGGAGTCGGAGCCGGCCTTCGGCGCGGTCGCGTCGTCGGTCGCCGCCGGTGCGCCGGTGACCCTGGCGACCGTGGCCGACGGTCCCGCGCCGCGCGGGGCGACGCTCGCCGTGTGGCCGGACTCGGTGGCGGGGACGCTGGGCACCCCCGGCCTGGACGCGGCGGTCACCGCGGACGCCCGCGGCGGACTCGCGCTCGGGGCGACGGGAACACGGCACTACGGGGCGCACGGCGAGCGGCGCGAGGACGCCGTCTCGGTGTTCCTGCACTCCTTCGCGCCGCCGCCGCGGATGCTGGTGTTCGGCGCCATCGACTACGCCGCCGCGGTGGCCCGGATCGGCGCCTTCCTCGGCTACCGGGTGACGGTGTGCGACGCGCGCCCGGTCTTCGCCACGCCCCGGCGCTTCCCGGACGCCGTGGAGGTGGTCGTGGACTGGCCGCACCGCTATCTGCGCACCACGGACACCGACGAGCGCACGGTGATCTGCGTCCTCACGCACGACCCGAAGTTCGATGTGCCGCTGCTGGAGGAGGCGCTGCGCAGGCCCGCCGCGTACATCGGCGCGATGGGCAGCCGCCGCACCCACCACGACCGGGTGGAACGGCTGCTGGAGGCCGGTGTGACCCCGGCCGAGCTGTCCCGGCTGCGCTCCCCGGTCGGCCTGGACCTCGGTGCCCGTACGCCCGAGGAGGTGGCGGTGTCGGTCGCCGCCGAGATCGTCTCGCTGCGCTGGGGCGGCAGCGGGGCGCCCCTGACCGCGACCGCGGGCGCCATCCACGCGAACGGTCCCGCCCGCGCCCGGCCCTGAACAGGAGGACGAAGCCATGGAACTGCACCACGCGTTCACCGTGCCCGTACCCGCCGACGACGCCTGGCGGGCGCTGCTGGACATCGAGGGCGTCGCGCCGTGCCTGCCGGGCGCCGTCGTGGAGTCGTACGACGGCCGGACCGTCACCGGTTCGGTCACGGTGCGGCTGGGGCCGGTCACCGTGGCCTACAAGGGGACGGCGGTCTTCGAGGAGCAGGACGCGCGGGCCCGGCGGATGGTGCTGGTCGCGAGCGGCCGGGAGACGCGCGGGCAGGGCACGGCGCGGGCCACGGTCACCGCGGCGCTGCGGGAGCGGGAGGGGGCCACGGAGGTGGCCGTGGCCACGGATCTGACGGTGACCGGGCGGCCCGCGCAGTTCGGGCGCGGGGTGCTGGCCGAGGTGGGCGACCGGCTGGTGGGGCGGTTCGCGGACTGCCTGGCGCTCCGGCTGGCCGGGGCCGCGCCCGGAAAGGCCGCGCCCGCCGCGGCGGAGGGCACGGCGGGGAGTGCGGCGGAAAGCGTGGCGGGCGGCCGGGAGGCCGAGCCGCTGGATCTGCTGCGGGAGGCCGGTGTGCCCCTCGCCCGGCGGGCAGCGGCGGCGGCCGGGGCCGTGGTGGCGGCGGTGCTGCTCGTGGCGGGGGTACGGCGGCTGCGGTCCGCCGGGAGGCGGGCGGGCGCGTGCCAGCGTTGCCGGTGGGGCCGGTGAGCGGGGAGTGAGCTTCTGGGTCCCGTCCGCTCCGTCGGCGACCGAAAAGAGCCGTAATTCCTGTGATGAGATGGTTCGGCTTCTCCGCAAGGGGTAGGCGGCAGACAGCGGATGAGGCATGCATCGCCTCCGCTGCACATGTGCGGCACACCTCTCCGGAAGGGGGTCCGTGACAGCGCATACTCACAGCCACCGGGCCGCTTCCGCGCACGGATCGGCCCGGATCTCGCCGAGAATTCGGAAACGAGAAAGGGAAGTGTGACCTCGGGGCGGCCCCTTGCCGGGCCGCCCTCTTCCGTGCGTCACTCCTTGCGTCGCGGTGCGGCGCACGCCCCCGGGCGCCGTCAGCGGGCCGGGCGCTGCGGCAGCCGGTGGAGTTCGACCTCGGTGAGGGCGCCGCCGGTGACGGTGGCCGTCAGATAGGTGCAGTGGGGCTGGCGGCGGCGGTCGGTGGGAGAACCCGGGTTGAGCAGGCGCAGCCCGGAGGGGGCGGTGGTGTCCCAGGGGATGTGGCTGTGGCCGAAGACCAGCACGTCCAGGTCCGGGAAACGGGCGGCACAGCGGGCCTCGCGGCCCTGCGCGGCCCCGGTCTCGTGCACGACGCCGAAGCGCAGCCCGTCCAGTTCCGCGCGGGCCACCTCGGGGAGCCGGGCGCGCAGCTCGGGGCCGTCGTTGTTGCCGTACACCGCGAGGAGCCGGCGGCTGCGCGCCTGGAGCAGGTCGAGGGTCGCGGTGTCGACCCAGTCCCCCGCGTGGACGACGACGTCGGCGCGCGGCAGTTCGGCGAGCAGCGGGGCGGGCAGTTCCCGGGCGCGGCGCGGGAGGTGGGTGTCCGACATCAGGAGCAGACGCACCTCGTCAGCGTACTGCGGTCCGGGCCCGGAGACGGGCGGGCGGCAATCGACCGGCACATAGGCAGGCAAGGCTGAACAGTCTTGGCTGGACAGTTCCGCCTGGCGGATCTACGGTGCTGCCATGGACCACAAGCCCACCGACGTGCCCGAGGGCGCCTCCGCCTCCGCCGCGCGGGCCGCGCGCGATCTGCGGGTGGTGTTCAGCCGGCTGCGGCGCCGGATACGGGAGGTCGCCCGGGACGAGGACCTCACCCCGTCCCAGGTGTCGGCGCTCACCCTGGTCGGCAAGCACGGCGCCGCCACCGCCAGTGCCCTCGCCTCCGCCGAGGGCGTGCGCCCGCAGTCGATGGCCGCCACACTCGCCGTCCTGGAGCAGCGCGGGCTCATCCGGCGCAGCCCCGACCCTGACGACGGCCGACGCCAGCTGGTGACGCTGACGGACGGCGGGCACGAGCGCATCGAGGGCGACCGGCAGACCCGTGCGGAGTGGCTGACCCGGGCCCTGCACGAGCGGTACACCGAGGACGAGCGGCAGACCATCATCAAGGCGTTCACCCTGCTCGAACGGCTGAGCCGGCCGTGAGGTCCCGGCTCGCCCGGCGGCCGGGCGGCGAGGGCGCCGCCGTGCGCCCGGCGCCGGACGCCTTCGACCGCAGGCTGATCGCGCCGATGGTCCTGGGCTCGGTGCTGAACCCGATCAACTCGTCGATGATCGCGGTGGCCCTGGTCCCGATCGGCGCCGCGTTCGGGGCTCCCCCGGCACAGACCGTCTGGCTGGTCTCGGCGCTGTATCTGGCGACCGCCGTCGGACAGCCCGTCATCGGCCGGCTGATGGACATGTCCGGTCCCCGGCGGCTCTATCTCACGGGGACGGCCCTGGTCGGGCTCGCGGGTCTGCTGGGGGCGCTCGCCCCCTCGCTGGGCGTGCTCATCGGGGCGCGGGTGCTGCTCGGGTTCGGGACCTCCGCCGCGTATCCGGCGGCCATGCAGCTCACCCGGCGCGAGGCCGAGCGGACGGGACGGGACAGTCCGGCGGGCGTCCTCACCGCGCTCGCCGTCGCCAACCAGACGGTGGCCGTGGTCGGTCCCGCGCTCGGCGGGCTGCTGATCGGGGTGGGCGGCTGGCGCGCCGTGTTCACGGTGAACGTGCCGCTCTCCGCCGCCTGCCTGGTCCTGGGCGCGCTGCGGCTGCCCCGGGAGCCGCAGCGGGACACCGGGCACGGGCTGCGCGACGTCGACGTGCCCGGGATGGTGCTGTTCGCCGGGACGCTGGTGTCGCTGATGCTGTTCCTGATGGCGCCGCGCGCCGACCGCTGGTACCTGCCGGTGCTCGCCGCCGCGGTGGGAGCCGCCTTCGCGGTGCGCGAACTGCGGACCGCGCAGCCCTTCGTGGACCTGCGGGTGCTCGGCGGCAACGGGCCGCTCATCGGCACCTACGTGCGCCAGCTGCTCGGCGCCCTCACCTCCTACGCCTTCATGTACGGCTACACGCAGTGGCTGGAGGAGGGACGCGGGCTCAGCGCGTCCACGGCCGGGCTGACGCTGCTGCCCCTGTCGGGTGCCGCGCTCGTCGTCTCCACGCTGACCGGGCGCCGCGAGGCCGTGCGGGCGAAGCTGGTGGCGGGCGGCGTCTTCCAGGTCGCCGCCTGTGCCGTGCTGCTGCTGATCGGCTCCACGAGCCCGCTGCCGCTGCTGCTCGCCGCCGGACTCGTGATGGGCGTGCCCCAGGGGCTGATCACCCTCGCCAACCAGAACGCGCTGTACCGGCAGGCCGATCCCGCGCGGATCGCCTCGGCCGCCGGGCTGCTGCGCACCTTCATGTACCTCGGCGCGCTGGGTGCCTCGGCGGCCACCGCCGGGTACTTCCCGCACCGCGCCGACACGGGCGGCCTGCACGGCCTGGCCCTGTTCATGGCCGCCGGGTCGGTGCTGCTCCTGGTGAGCAGCCTGACCGACCGGTCACTCGTCCGTCTCACCCCCCGCAAGCCCGGAAAGGCCTGACCTCTCATGGCACTCACTGCCCTCGACCCCCGTACCGCCCTCGTGGTGATCGACCTCCAGGCGGGCATCGCCGCCGCGCCGGTCGTGCCCCACTCCGGTGCCGAGGTCGTCGCCCGCTCCGTGCGGCTCGCCGAGGCGTTCCGCGCCCGTGACCTGCCCGTCGTCCTGGTCCGGGTGTCCTTCGCCGACGACCACGGCGACGTGGTGCCCGGCCGTACCGAGGCGACGCGCGGGGGCGGCGGCGCCCGGCCCGACGGCTGGGACGTGATCGTGCCCGCACTGGCCGGGCACGCGGGCGACATCACCGTCACCAAGCACAACTGGGGCGCCTTCCACGGCACCGACCTCGATGTGCAGCTGCGCCGCCGCGGGGTGACGCAGATCGTGCTGACCGGCATCGCCACCAGCATCGGAGTGGAGTCCACCGCGCGCGCCGCCCACGAGCACGGCTACCACGTCACGCTGGCCACGGACGCGATGGCCGACATGGACGCCGAGGCCCACGAGGGCAGCGTGCGGCGGATCTTCCCGCGCCTCGGCGAGACGGGCACCACCGACGAGGTCCTCGAACTGCTGGCCGAGACCCACGGCTGAACGCGCCCGGAGGGTGGGCCCGGCGCGGTACACAGCGCCGGGCCCACCCTCACGGACCGTCTCGGACCCTCTCGGTCCTCCTGTCTCAGTCCTCGCCGCGGACGATGTTGCCCTCCGCGTCCCCGGCGCGCCCCCGCGCCCGGCCGCGGTCCTCGACGGCGACCGCCGGCAGGCAGGTGCGTACGGTGTCGCGCCTGAGCCGACGGGATCTGGCCCAGCCCGTCTCGGCGGGCTGGACGGCCGGTTTCTCGGTCATATGCGCGGCCACGGTTTCTCGACTTCCTTCCGCATGAGCGTGAGGTGTGCGGCAACGGCGCCCCGGGCGGTTCCCGGGCCCGCTCGTCCCAGGCCGTCCGGGTCCCCGGACGCGCCGCGGGCAAACCCGCGGACCGGCAGGTCAGGTGCCGCCCGGACCGCCGCTGCCGAAGGAGCCGCCGGTTCCGCCGTTCCAGCGCGGGCGGGACTGGTCCTCGCTGCGGCGGCTGCCGGGCGAGCCGAGTTCGTGCGGGGTGAGCCGGCGGCCGGTCTCCTCGGCGCGCGGCACCTCGTCGGGTTCACGCCGCTGCCGGGTCTCGTGCACCGGCCCGGAGTCCGGCAGCGTGGGATGCTCGCCGCCCCTGGGCGTGCGCGGCTCGCGCTGCTTGACCTTGATGCCGAACCGGACGGCCCAGATGAGGGCGCCGACGATGACGAGGGCGCCGACGACGATCACGACGGTCCCGAAGACGGAACCGGCGCTCGCGGCTGCTTGCAGGCGGAAGGTGTCCATGGCGTGCGGGTACCCGCACGCGGCCTGCGGATTCGCGCCGTCGGCGCGGTTTCAGGCGCCGTCCGTCCCGGGTGCTCCGCCGTCGGCCGGGCCCGAGCGGGCCGCCCGCTCCACCTCGGTCTCGATCTCGGGGCGGGGTCTTCCCGCCTCGCTCGCGTACTCGCTCAGCGCGGTCTGGAGATCGCGGGCGAGGTCGCGCCAGGCGCGCAGGGCCGTCTCGTAGGTCCCGCTCTGCGTTCCGGTCCACCGCTCCTGCGCGGGCGGCCCGTAGGTCTCCCGGAGCTGTTCGACCCGGGTGTGCGCCTCGTCGGCGGCGCGCTGTTTCGCCACAAGCTCTTCGAAGGTGTGTGACACAGCCCAGGACCCTAAGCACGGCGGGCCGGTCCGCGGCTCAGACCTGCCGTGCCGGGGGCGCGGCGCACCCATGTGGCGGGTCGGTGGCGCGGCAGGAGGGCCGGGCGGGTCCGTCAGCGGGCCGGGGACAGTTCGCTCCGGACCTGTTCGCCGCCGCTGACCGGCAGCGCTCCCCAGGCCGTCGACACCGCCTCGAACAGCAGGATGCCGCGGCCGCCCGTGGCCTCCCAGCCGATGTCCGCCGGCTTGGCCGGGGTGCGCGGCGAGCCGTCGGCGACGGCGATGCGCAGCCGGTCGTGGACCAGGGTGAGGTCCAGGCGGACCCGGCCCTCGGCGTGCACCAGCGCGTTGGTGACCAGTCCGGAGACGACGAGGAGGGCGGCGTCGGCCTCCTCGCCCGCACCCCAGGAGCGCAGCGTGCGCCGGGTGAGGCGGCGGGCGTGCCGGACCGCCTCGGGCACCCGCCACACCGTCCGGCTCTCCCGCAGCGGGCGTACGGCCAGGCCGTCGTAGCGGATCACCAGCAGGGCGGTGTCGTCGGCGCGGCGGGCGCCGGTGAGGAGCGTGTCGGCGACCGGGGTGCCCCGGGCGGACGGGACCTCGGGCCCGGCGCCGTTCGAACTGTTCTTTACGAACGGGTCTTGACGCGTGCGTTCCGCACGGTGGTCTCGTGACAGACGTGACTGTCGGCGGGCCCCGCCCGGCTGGAAGGCTCGGTGCCGACCAGGGAGGGGACGGACATGGACCAGCGCTACGAGGTGTACGCGCTCGCCGATCCGCACTTCTACGACACGCCCGACCGGCTGTCCGAGGAGGGGCGGGTCGCCGCGCCGCTGTACGAGACGGCCCGGCGCGCGGTGCCGCAGGGGTGGGACGCGACCCGCGTCGGCGACTGGCTGACGCTGACCCCGCTCGGCGACGACGGCCGTGCCGCGCCCGGCCCGGCGCAGGGCTGGAAGATCCACGCCTCGGCCACCCGCGACAACGCCGAGCGGATCGCGGCGATCGTCTGGGACTACTGCGTGCCGCGCCGGATCCCCTTCAAGTTCGTGCCGGGCCCGCATCTGCTGCATCTGCGGAACACCAAGTACGCGGCCCGTGACACCAGCGGCAAGTTCGTCACCGTCTACCCGGACGGCGAGGAGCGGCTGCACCAGGTGCTCACCGAGCTGGGCGCCCTCCTGGAGGGCTTCGAGGGGCCGTACATCCTGACCGATCTGCGCTGGGGCGAGGGACCGCTGTACGTCCGCTACGGTGCCTTCGCGCGGGCCTTCGTCGTCGACGAGCGCGGCTCGCTGGTCCCGGCCGTGCGCGACGGCGAGGGGCGGCTGGTCCCGGACCGGCGCAGCCCGTCGTTCCAGGTGCCGGAGTGGGTGACGCTGCCGTCGTTCCTCCAGCCGCACCTGGCGGCGCGCAACACCACGACGGTCGGCGAACTGCCGTACCGCATCGAGAAGGCGCTGCACTTCTCCAACGGCGGCGGGGTCTACGCGGGCACCGACTCCCGCGACGGCCGGCGGGTGGTGCTGAAGGAGGGCCGGCCGCACGCCGGGCTCGCCGCCGACGGCGCCGACGCCGTGACCCGTCTTGAGCGGGAGAGAGCCGCCCTGGAACAGGTCGCCGGGACCGGGGTCGTGCCGGAGGTGCGGGACTGGTTCACGCTCGGCGACCACCGCTTCCTGGTCATGGACTTCGTCGAGGGCCGGACCCTCAACTCCTACTTCGGCGACCGGCATCCGCTGCTGACACCGGACCCCGACCCCGAGGCCGTCGCCGCGTACACGGCGTGGGCGCTGCGGGTGCACCGGGCGGTGGAGCGGGCCGTGGCGGCGGTGCACGGACGCGGGATCGTCTTCAACGACCTGCATGTGTTCAACATCGTCGTGGGGCCCGACGACGAGTCGGTGTCCCTGCTGGACTTCGAGGCCGCCGCCCCGGCCGAGGAGAACGGCCGCCAGGTCGTGGCCCACCCGGGCTTCTTCGCCCCGCCGGACCGCACCGGACCCGAGGTGGACCGCTACGCGCTGGCGTGTCTGCGGCTCGCCCTGTTCCTGCCGGTGACCACGCTGTTCGTGATCGACCGGGGCAAGGCGGCGCACCTCGCCGAGGTGATCGCCGAACAGTTCCCGGACGTGCCGCGGGAGTTCCTCGACGAGGCCGTCGCGGAGATCACCCGGGACGTCCGTCCGGCGGAGGGTCCCGCGGGCACCGCCGCGCCGGTGTCCGGCGCCACCGCCTATCCCGACCCGGCCGACTGGCCGGCCGCCCGCGACTCGATGGCCAAGGCGCTGCTCGCCTCGGCGACCCCGGAGCGCGAGGACCGGCTCTACCCCGGCGACATCGCGCAGTTCTCCGACGGCGGCGGGCTCGGTCTGGCGCACGGCGCCGCCGGTGTCCTGTACGCGCTGGCCGAGTCGGGCGCCGGGCGCCACGAGGAGGGCGAGCGCTGGCTGCTGGAGCGGACCGCGTCCGCGCCGCCGGGCACCCCGTTCGGCCTGTACGACGGGCTCGCGGGCGTCGCCCATGTCCTGGACCGGCTCGGCCACCGGCAGCGCGCCCTCGACCTGGCCGAGAGGATCCTCGCCGAACGCTGGCAGAAGCTCTCCTCCGACCTGCGCGGCGGGCTCGCCGGGCTCGGCCTGGTCCTCGGCTCCCTGGCCCGCACCACGGGCGAGGCGGAACTGGGCGAGCGGGCCGCCGAGGCGGCCCACCTGCTCGCCGCCCGGCTCGCCGAGCCGCTGCCCGGCACGCCCCGGCGCCGCGCCGGGCTGCTGCGGGGCGCCAGCGGGCCCGCGCTGTTCCTGCTGCGGCAGTACGAGTGGACCGGCGAGCGCGCCCTGCTGGACGCCGCCGCCACCGCGCTCCGCCGCGACCTGGAGCAGTGCGTCGTCCAGCCCAGCGGCGGCGGCCTGGAGGTCGACGAGGGCTGGCGCACCCTGCCGTACCTCGGCGACGGCAGCGCGGGCATCGGCATGGTCCTGGACGAGTATCTGGCGCACGCGCCCGACGAGGAGTTCTCCCGGGCCCGCGACGCCGTGCTCACCGCCGCCACCTCCCGCTTCTACGCCCAGCCCGGCCTGTTCCAGGGCCGCGCCGGGATGATCCTGCACCTCAGCCGCAGCACGGCGCCCGGGGCGACCCCGCAGCGGCTGGCCGAGCAGGTCGGCGCGCTCGGCTGGTACGCGATGGCCTACCAGGGCCAACTGGCCTTCCCCGGCCACCAGATGATGCGGCTGTCCATGGACCTCGCCACCGGCACGGCCGGGTGCCTGCTCGCGCTCGCGGCGGCCCTCGACGCCGGGACCGGGGCCGGACTGCCCTTCCTGCCGCCGCCCGCGCGGCCCTCACAGACGCGGCTCCGCGACTGACGGAGTCGTGATTCAACCCCCGTCCCCGATGGGGTATCGACCGGGACCCCGGCACCGCCGGGGCCGACGAAAGGACACGACATGGCCCTGCTCGACCTGCAGACGATGGAGTCCGACGAGAACCACGGCGGTGGCGGCGCCAGCACCGCGAGCCTGCTCTCCTGTGTGAGCGCGGTCAGCGTCCTGCTCTGCCTCTGACGCACACCGTACGACCCATGGCTCCGGGCGGCCCGCTCCCCTCACGGGGGCGGGCCCTCCGGGGCCCGTCGCGCGCGAGGAGGCCAGGAGGATGCCGCGGATGCCAGGCAGCAGCCGTACGACGACGCCCGCCCCGGCGGCGGGCCCCGCTGACCGCGCCGCAGGCCCGTCGGCGGCGACCGCTCCCGCGGTGCTGCGCGGCGCCGTGCGGCACGGCGCGGTGCGCTGCGGCGCCCTGGTCCTGGTGAGCACGGCGGCGACCGGCGCCGGGCTGCTGCTGCCCGCGGTGCTGGGCCGCACCCTCGATCTGCTGCTGACCCGCGCCCCCGCCGGGCGCTGGGTCGGATACTCCATCGGCCTGCTGGCGCTGCTCACCGCCCTGGACATGGCCGAGACCGTGCTCGACGGCACCACCTCCGCCCGCGCCACCGCGTGGCTGCGGCTGCGGCTGACCCGGCACGTCCTGGCGCTCGGCCCCCGGGCCGGCGCCCGTTTCGGTTCCGGGGAACTCACCGCCCGGCTGGTGGGCAGCGCCGCCCAGGCCGGTACCGCGCCCGCCTCGCTGGCCGCGACGGTCGCGGCGGTGGCCGGACCGGTCGGCGCCGTCGTCGCCCTCGGCCTGCTCGACGTGTGGCTGGCGGTCGCGTTCCTGGCCGGGGCGCCGCTGCTCGCGCTGCTGCTGCGGGCCTTCGCCCGGGACGCGTCGGCGTGCGTGGCCCGCTACCAGGAGATCCAGGGGCGGCTGGCGGCGGCGCTGGCCGAGGCCGTCGGCGGCGCCCGCACCATCCGGGCGGCCGGCACCGCCGACCGGGAGACGGCACGGATCCTGCGCCCGCTGCCCGAGCTGTCCCGGGCCGGGCACGCCATGTGGCACGCGCAGGGCCGGGCCGCCGCGCGGGCGGTCGCCGTGGCCCCGCTGCTGCACCTGGCCGTGGTCGCCGTGGCCGGCTGGCTGCTCGCCCGGCACCGGCTGTCCGTGGGCGACGTGCTGGCCGCCTCGCGGTACGCGGTCCTGGCCGGCGGCATCGGGGTGCTGGTCGGACAGCTCTCGGCGCTGGTACGGGCGCGGGCGGCGGCCGGGCGCCTGGCCGAGGTGCTGGCCGAGCCCGCCCCGGCCCACGGACACCGCCCGCTGCCCGACGGGCCCGGACGCCTGGAGCTGCGCGGGGTCACCGCGCGGCGCGGCAACCGCGCCGTCCTGGACGGCGTGGACCTCACGGTGCCCGGCGGCACGACCCTCGCCGTGGTCGGCCGGTCCGGCTCCGGCAAGTCCCTGCTCGCCGCGGTCGCCGGACGCCTGTGCGACCCGGACGCCGGGGACGTGCTGCTGGACGGGGTGCCGCTGCGCGAACTGAGCCATGCGGAGCTGCGCGGCGCCATCGGGCACGCCTTCGAACGGCCGGTGCTGATCGGGACCACCGTCGAGGACGCGATCGGGCTCGGTCCCGTCGCGCCCGCCCCCGGCCTGATCCGGCGGGCGGCCCGCACCGCCTGCGCGGACGACTTCGTGCGCCGTCTGCCCGAGGGGTACGCGACGCGGCTCGCCGACGCGCCCCGTTCGGGCGGCGAGTCGCAGCGGCTCGGGCTCGCCCGCGCTTTCGCGCACGGGGGCCGGCTGCTCGTCCTCGACGACGCCCTGTCCAGCCTCGACACCGTCACCGAGCACCGCATCGCCCACGCCCTCACCCGGGGCGGCACCTCCACCACCCGCCTCGTCGTCGCCCACCGCGCCGCGACGGCGGCCCGCGCGGACGCCGTCGCCTGGCTGGACGACGGCCGCGTACGCGCCGTGGGCCCGCACGCGGAGCTGTGGCGGCACGCGGGCTACCGGCGGGTCTTCGGCGGGGACGGCGCCCCGGACGGGGTCCTCGGAGTGGCCGAAAAGGAACGGTCCGTAACGGAGGGCGGGAGTCCGGCCGGGGAACCGGGGAGTCCGGCCGACGGCGCCGTCGAAGCGGCCGGGGGGCACCGGTCGTGAGCGGCAAGCGCTTCCACGGGGCCGCGTTCCGGCGCGGCGCGCCGGACGGCGCGGACACCGGCACCGCCGACACGCCGTACGAGCGCCGGGGCGGCCCGGCGGACACGCCCGGCGTGCCGGTACGCGCCGACGCGCCCGCCGAGGCCGCAGGCCCGCCGTCGCACGCCCCCGGCGCGACGTCCGGCGGCGCGGCAACCGGCGGCGCGCGCGGCGGCCTCCGGGGACGGGTCCGGTGGGGGCTCGGGCTGCTGCGCGGGCGGTGGGGAACGCTGGCCCGGCTGGGCGCGTGGTCGGTGCTGGAGACGGGGCAGACGTTCCTGCTCGGTTTCGCGCTGGCGCGCGCCCTGGACTCGGGGTTCCTCGCCGGCCGGGCCGGGACCGGGCTCGGCTGGCTGGCGGTGGCCGGGGCCGGGGTCGTCCTCGGCGCGTACGGCACCGGGCGGGTCTACCGGTCGGTCGCCGCGCTGGTCGAGCCGCTGCGGGACCACCTGGTGGAGCGGGTCGTCGCCCGCGGGGTGCGCGAGGCGGACGACGGGGCGCTGTCCGGGCTGACCCAGCAGGTGGAGATCGCGCGGGACACCTTCGCCGGTCTTGTGCTGGTCTCCCGGTCGTTCGTGGTCGCCGCCGCCGGTGCGCTCATCGGCCTGTGCTCGCTGGCGCCGCTGCTCGCGCTGGTGGTCGCCCCGCCGCTGGTCGCCGCGATCGTCCTGTTCGCGGCGACCCTGCGCCCGCTCGCCCGGCGCCAGGAGGCGTACCTCAAGGCGGACGAGGCCCTGGCGGAGCGGCTGGGCGCGGTGTGCCCGGGGCTGCGCGACGTGACGGCCTTCGGCGCCGAGGCGCCGGTCGCGGCGGCGCTCGCGGAACGCGTCGACGCCGAGCGGCGGGCGGCGGGCGCGCTCGCCCGGTGGGGGGTCGTGCGGGTGGCGGCGCTCGCGGTGGGCGGCCATCTGCCGCTCGTCCTGCTCCTGGTCACCGCCCCCTGGCTGCTGTCCCACGACGTCTCGCCGGGCGCGCTGGTGGGCGCCCTCGCCTATGTCACCCAGTCCTTGCTGCCCGCCCTCCAGAACCTCATCCACGGCCTGGGCGCGGGCGGCGCCCGGCTGACGGTGGTGCTGCGCCGCCTCGCTCCGGCCGACGGCACCCCGTACGGCCCGGACCGGGCGGAACACGCCCCGGCGCACGCCCCCGTCACCGTCCCTCCCGCCGGGGCGCGGCCCGCGCCCGCCCTCGCCCTGACCGGGGTGACCTTCGCCTACGGCCCGCACAGCGAGCCCGTGGTCCGCGACCTCGACCTCGTCGTCCCGCGGGGCGGTCATCTGGCGGTCGTCGGGCCCAGCGGTATCGGCAAGTCGACACTCACCTCGCTGGTGGCCGGGCTGCTGGCACCGGCCGCCGGGGAGATCAGCGTGTGCGGGCGGCCGGTCGGGCGGCCCGGCGCGGCGGAGCACCGGGTGCTGATCCCGCAGGAGGCGTACGTGCACAGCGGCACCCTCGCGGAGAACCTCTGCCAGCTGCGCCCCGACCCGGTGCCGGAGGAGGAACTGCTGGCCGCGGCGGAAGCGGTGGGCCTCGCTCCGCTCCTGCGCCGCCTCGGCGGGCCCGGCGCCCGGGTCGACCCCGTGGCGCTGTCGGCCGGGGAGCGCCAGCTGATCGCGCTGACCCGGGCGTATCTGTCGGCCGCCCCGCTCGCCCTGCTCGACGAGGCGACCTGCCACCTGGACCCGGACGCCGAGGCCCGCGCGGAGCGGGCCTTCGCCGTCCGGGCGGGCGGCACTCTGGTGGTGGTGGCCCACCGGCTCAGCTCGGCGCGCCGCGCGGACCGCGTCCTGGTGATGGACGGCCGGGACACGGCGTACGGGACGCACGAGGAGCTGCTGCGCGGTTCCCGGCTCTACCGCGAGCTCACCGGCGGCTGGGCCGTGTCCGGTTCACAGCCAGCCCTCCCCCTGGGAGATGCGGATGGCGTCGATCCGGTTGCGCGCCCCGGTCTTGCGGGTGATGGCCGCCATGTAGTTGCGCACGGTCCCGTGGGACAGGTGCAGGCTGCCGGCGATCTCGGCGACGGACGCGCCCTCGGCGGCCAGTGACAGCACGCTCAGCTCGCGCTGGGTCAGCGGCATCTCGGCGGCCTTGAGGAAGCCCAGGCCCAGCGACTCGTCGACGAAACGTTCCCCCGCGGCGACCCGCCGGATGCCTCTCACCAGCCGTTCCGGTGAGCCCTTCTTGTCGACGTAGCCGAGCGCGCCCGCCTCGATGGCCTGGCGCAGCAGTCCGGGGCGGTCCGCCGTGGTCAGCACCAGTAAGCGGGGCGGGCGGTGGCCCGGCTCGCGCGGACAGAGCTCGCCCAGCGGCACGGGTTCGCGGGCCCTGGTGTGGTCGAGGTCGGCGGCGCACACGTCCGGCCGCACCGACCGCACCAGTCCTGGCGCGCCGCGCCACGGCGTGTCGTACACCCCCAGGCCGGGCTCCCGGCGCAGCCACTCCGCCATGACCGATCGCACCAGACACGCGTCGTGCACCAGAAGTATCCGTATCACTGCCGCCCCCTCGGTTCGCTTTGCGCGGGTTCTGTGATGGTGGTGTGCGCGTGCCCAATTGTTGGGCGGACGGACAGGGCGGAGGTACGGAGAATCGGCCAACGGGAGGCGCGGGGGCGCACGCACGGCGGTCGTCCGCCGCCACGCGCCCGAGCGGGGGTGCATGGACAGCTCCCCATTGGGTACGCACGCCCGGCCCATCGCCCGGCCGGGGCCCGCGACGGGGCCCCGCCGACAGCCGCCCGCCCGCCCTCCCCGTACGGCGGCGCCCCCCCGTCCCGCGCCCTGCCGACGGGGCCGCCCGCTCCCACCCGTCCGCGCCCCGCGCCGTGCCGCGCTGACGGCGCCGCCCCGTCCCCCGGCGACGAGCCCCGCCGGGTCCGCGGCCGTCCCGGTGCCGGCCCGGCCGGCCGTTCCGTTCCGCTCGCCGTGCGGGCCGGGCCGTCAGGAGAGAGTCTGGGGGCCGGGGCCATGGCGCGGCCCGCGAGGAGGTGGTCGCCGTGTCGGACGGGTGGACGTCCGGACAGCGCCCGGCCGCCACCGGGCCGCTCGGCCGTCCGCTGCTGTCCCTCGCGCTCGCCGCCCTGCTGGACGAGGTGCACGCGCACTCGGGTGCCGTGTATCTGCTGGCGCCCGACCAGCCGGTGCTGGAGATGGCCGTCATGGCGGGCATGCCCCGGGCCTTCGCCGCGCCCTGGGAGCGGGTCGGGCTGAGCGCGCCGATCCCGGTGGCCCAGGCGGTGCGTGAGCGGCGGCTGATCTGGGTGGGCGGCGAGGAGGAGATGGCCCGCCGCTATCCGCGGATCGCCGTGGTCCTGCCCTACCCCTTCGCGCTGGCCGCGATGCCGCTGGCCGCGGGCGCCACCGCGTACGGGGCCGTCTTCGTGACCTGGCCGGACGCGCATCCGCCGGTGCTGTCCGACTGGGAGCGCGACCATCTGACGGCGGCCTGCGACCGACTGGCGCTGCGGCTGCAACGGGCGGCGGCGGAACACCGGCCGGTCCTGCCGGAACCCGATCTGCTGGCCGCGCCGCCGACCGGGGGCGTGGCCGGCACGATCGGTTCGGCGGAGGCGGTCCGCATGGCGGCCCGGCTGCCGTACGGGCTGGTCTCGCTCGATCTGCACGGCCGGCTCTCCTTCGCCAACACGGCCGCCGCCGACCTGCTCGGCCTGCCCGCGGGCGAACTGCTGGGCACCCGGCTGTGGGCGTCGGTGCCGTGGCTGAACGACCCCATGTACGAGGACCGCTACCGGGCCGCCCTGCTCAGTCAGCATGTGACGTCGTTCGTGGCGCTGCGCCCGCCGGGCGACTGGCTGTCGTTCCGGATGTATCCGAGCACCACCGGGCTGACCGTGCGGATCAGCCGGGCCCGGCCGGTCGCGGAACCGGGGCGCGGCACGCCCCGGCCCGGCGCGGACGTGCCCGCGGCCGGTCTGGTGACCATCTCGCGGGTGCTGGGCCTGGCCGGGGCGCTGACCGAGGCGGTCGGCGTGGCGGACGTGGTCCGGCTGGTCGCGGACGAGGTCGTGCCGGCCGTGGGCAGCCGGGCGCTGATGATCCTCGGCTCCCAGGCGGGGCGGCTGCATGTGCTCGGGCACCGCGGCTACGACAACCTCCGCGCCGTCGAGGACTTCCACGGCACCCCGCTCACCGCGCCGACCCCGAGCGCCCGGGTGCTGTCCACCGGCGCTCCGGCCTTCTTCGAGTCCCGGCAGCAGCTCGAACGGCTGTACCCGGTACGCCAGGCGGTCCGCGACGGCTTCGCCGCCTGGGCGTACCTGCCGCTGATCGCGTCCGGCCGCCCGGTGGGCACCTGTGTGCTCGCCTACGCCGAACCGCACCCCTTCCCCGCGGACGAGCGGGCCGTCCTGACGAGCCTGGGCAGCCTGATCGCGCAGGCGCTGGAACGGGCCCGGCTGTACGACGCCAAGCACCGGCTGGCGCACGGACTCCAGCAGGCGCTGCTGCCCCACACGCTGCCGCGCCTGCCCGGCTTCGACGCCGCCGCCCGCTATCTGCCGGCCACCCAGGGGATGGAGATCGGCGGCGACTTCTACGACCTGGTGCCCACCCGGCCGGGGGCCGCGGCCGTGATCGGGGACGTGCAGGGGCACAACGTGACCGCCGCCGGGCTGATGGGCCAGTTGCGCACGGCGGTGCGGGCGTACACGACGGTCGGCCAGGACCCGCGGGACGTCATGGCGAGCACCAACCGGCTGCTGATCGACCTCGGCGTCGAACTGTTCGCCAGCTGCCTGTATCTGCGGCTCGACCCGGAGGAAGGCTGTGCCGTGATGTCCCGGGCCGGGCATCCGCCGCCGCTGCTGCGCAGGCCGGACGGGCGGGTGCGGGTGCTGGACCTGGCCGGGGGGCCGCTGCTGGGGATCGACCCGGCGGCGGCGTATCCGGCGACGCGGGTGGAGCTTCCGCCCGGTTCGGTGCTCGTCCTCTACACCGACGGCCTGGTCGAATCGCCCGGCACCGACATCGAGGACGCGCTCGCCGAGCTGGGCCGGCGGCTCGGCGAGGCGGGTGACGCGCCGCTGGGCGACCTGGCCGATCTGCTGCTGCGGCACAGCGCGGCGGCGCGGGAGCGGGTCGACGACGTGGCGGTGCTCCTGCTGCGCGCCCGCCCGCACGGCTGAGCCGGTCCGGTCCCCCGCGCCCGGCGCCCACACTCCTCCGGCCTCCTCCGGCTCCTCCGGCCTGCTCCCCTGCTCCCCTGCTCCCCTGCTCCCCTGCTCCCCTGCTCCCCTGCTCCAGCGAAACGTTGCCGTTTCGCTCGCACTCGTCTAGGCTCGATGTGTACGAAACAGTTTCGTTTGCGTTTCCTTTGTCCGGTCGGCGCTGCGACGCCCCGCCCGACCTCACCGGAAATGGGTTCCCGACATGCCCGACAAGACCCTGACCGACGGCGCCCCGACGACCGCCGCCGACACCGCGCCCGGCGCCTCGCCCCGGCGGTGGTGGATCCTCGCGGTCGTCGCCGTCGCCCAGCTGATGGTGGTGCTGGACGCCACCGTCGTGAACATCGCCCTGCCCTCCGCCCAGCGTGACCTCGGCTTCTCCGACGGGAACCGGCAGTGGATCGTGACGGCGTACGCGCTCGCCTTCGCCTCGCTGCTGCTGCTCGGCGGGCGCACAGCCGACCTGTTCGGCCGCAGGACCGCCTTCCTCGTGGGCGTCGTCGGCTTCGCCGCGGCCTCCGCGCTGGGCGGCGCCGCGAGCGGCTTCGGCATGCTGGTCACCGCGCGCGCCCTCCAGGGCGCCTTCGGCGCGCTGCTCGCCCCCGCCGCCCTCTCCCTGCTCAACACCACCTTCACCGACCTGCGTGAACGCGCCCGCGCCTTCAGCGTCTACGGCGCCATCGCCGGGGCCGGCGGCGCGGTCGGCCTGCTCCTGGGCGGTCTGCTCACCGACGCCCTGGACTGGCGCTGGACGCTGTACGTCAACGTGGTGATCGCGGTCGTGGCCTTCGCGGGCGGCTGGATCCTGCTCGGCCACCACCGCGACGCCGCCGGCTCCAGGCTCGACGTACCGGGCACCGTCCTGGTCGCCTCCGGTCTGTTCAGCCTCGTCTACGGCTTCTCCAACGCCGAGACCCACGCCTGGGGGTCCCCGCTGACCTGGGGTTTCCTGCTGGCGGGCGGGGTGCTGCTGGCGGCGTTCGCCTGGTGGCAGACCCGGGCGGCGCATCCGCTGATGCCGCTGCGCATCCTGCTCGACCGCGACCGCGCCGCCTCGTTCCTCACCGTGCTGATCACCGGCGCCGGCATGTTCGGCGTGTTCCTCTTCCTCACCTACTACCTCCAGCTGAACCTGGGCTTCAGCCCCACCAGGACCGGTGCGGCGTTCCTGCCGATGGTCGGCGCGCTGATGGTGACCGCGCAGCTCGGCACCACCGTGCTGGTGCCCCGCCTCGGCCCGAAGACGGTGCTGCCGCTCGGCTTCGCCGTCGCCACCGCGGGCATGGCCTGGCTGACCGGCATCGGCACCGGTTCGCACTACGTGAGCGCGGTGCTGCCGCAGCTCGTGGTGATCGGTGTCGGCCTCGGCCTGGTCATGCCGCCCGCCATGCAGCTCGCCACCGGCAACGTGGCCGCCGAGGACGCCGGTGTCGCCTCGGCGACGGTCAACGCCATGCAGCAGGTGGGCGGTTCGATCGGTACGGCGCTGCTGAACACGCTGGCCGCGAGCGCCGCCACCGACTATCTCTCCGGCCGCGACGCGACCAGCCCGGCCGTCCGGGCCCAGGCCACGATCGAGAGCTACACCACCGCCTTCTGGTGGTCGGCCGGCCTCTTCGCCGCCGGCGCGGTGATCGCTTTCCTGCTCTTCCGCCCCGGCGTGCCGCGCCGGGACACGCACGCGGAACCGGTCGTGCACATGTGATCCGCCGCGGTCGCACCCGTACGCGACCGCGAACCGGGGCCGCCGTCCACGAGACGGCGGCCCTTGCGCTCCACCGGGAGGCAACCCGGACGAAACCGGCCGTTCTCCCTGTGTTCGTCCGCCGTTCACGCCGATGACAGGCGTAGCCGATCAGCGCGCTGGGTAGCCACGGGCCCATGCGAATCAGCGTGATGGACGTGGGGTCGAACACCGTCCGGCTGGTGGTCGCGGACGCCGTGGGCGGAGCACCGTTGCCGGTGCACACCGCCAAGTGGCGGCTGCGGCTCTCCGAGCAGGTGCGGCCCGGGGAGGACATCCCGCAGGAGGCGGTGGAACGCCTGGTGAGGGCGGTCGCGGAGGCAGGGCGCACGGCGGCCCGGTGGGGCGCACCCGGCCCGCCCGCCTTCGCGACCGCCGTGGTGCGCGCCGCGCCCAACCGGCTCCAGGTGCTGCGCGCCGTCCGGTCCCGCACCGGCGTCGCGCTGTGCACCCTGCCCGGGGAGGTCGAGGCCGAGCTGACGTTTCTCGGCGCCCGGCGCTGGATGGGCTGGCGGTGCGGGCCGCTGGCCCTGCTCGACATCGGCGGGGGCGGCTTCGAGGTGGCCTTCGGACGCGGCCGGCTGCCCGACTTCGCGTCCTCGCTGCCGCTGGGCGCGGGGCGGCTGACCCATGAGTTCCTGGCGGACGCGGACCCGCCGTCGCCGGAGCGGCTCAAGGAGCTGCGGCGCCATGTGCGGCACCAGCTGAGGGACGTGGCCGCCCGGATCCGCTGGGAGGGGCCGCGCACCGCCGTGGGGACCTCGCGCACCTTCCAGCAGCTGGGCCGGCTGTGCGGGGCCGCGCCCGGACGGCACGGTCCGTTCGTGGAACGGCGGCTGGAGCGGGCGGCGCTGAGCCGCGCGGTCGGCCGGCTGGCCGCCCTGCCCGCCGCCGAACGCTCCGCGCTGCCCGGCATCTCGGCGCCGCGCGCCGCGCAGAGCCTGGCCGGCGCCGTGGTGGGGCACACGGCGATGAAGCTGATGGGCCTGAAGTCGCTCACCCTCTGCCCCTGGGCCATCCGGGAGGGGGTGCTGCTGCGCCAGATCGAGGAGGGCGCGGCCGGGGCGTCCTGGTGGGAGCGGGTGTCCCGGCTCGGCGAGGAGCCCGCCGCGCCCCTGGACCCCGTACCGCTGCGGCTGACCGCGGCGGCCGTCTCCCGGACACCGGCGACCACCAGGGGCTGACGTCACCGGACGGCCCGTGGAGGGGCGCGAAGCCGAGGAGGACGAGGGGACGTGCCGGAAAGAGACGAGGGAGAGGCGGGAAGTCCGGGGAAGACGGAGCGGGACGGAAGAGTGATGGAAGAGAGCGAGAGCGGAAGGAGCGGCGGTCATGCCGGACAAGGACGGCGGACAGCGGCCGGAGACGGCGCTCGGCGAGGTGCTGCGCGAGTTCGAGAAGGCCGAGACGGATGTGGGCGAGCGCCGCGACCGGCGCCACCGGGGCGAGGCCGGGGAGGCGGTCACCCCCAGCACCCGGGCGCAGGAGGAGGCCGCGGACGACGACGGCGCCGGGGACGGCGCCGGGACGGACTGAGCCGCGGCGGCCCGGGGACCGGCCGGGCCGGGGGTGGCGGGGCGGTTGCCGGGTACCCGTGCGCCATGGACGACGATCACCGAGGACCCGAGCTGCCGCCCGCCCGCGGACCGCTGAGCGCGGGCGTGCGGGAGTACCTGCGCGGCACCGGCCCGCTCCCCCGCGCCGAGGACGCCGCCACCACGGCGCCGTACGGCGACGATCTGCACCTGGCCCTCTACCTCTGCTACGAGCTGCACTACCGCTCGTTCGCCGGTGTCGCCGCCGAGCGTGAGTGGGACCCGGCCCTCCTCACCGTGCGGGCCGCGCTGGAACGGCGCTTCCTCACCGCGCTGCGCACCGACGCGACCTGCCACGCCGGTGTCGACGACGCGCTCGACGACCTCCTGGTCGAGCCGGTGCACGGCACCGGCGTCTCCCACTATCTGCGGGACGAGGGCGAGCTGTGGCAGTTGCGCGAGTACGCCGCCCTGCGCTCCCTGTACCACCTGAAGGAGGCCGACCCGCACGCCTGGGTGCTGCCCCGGCTGTGGGGCCGGGCCAAGGCGGCGATGGCGGCGGTGGAGTTCGACGAGTACGGGGGCGGCCGGGCCGAACGCGTGCACGCCCGGCTCTTCGCCGACCTGATGCGGGACCTGGACCTCGACACGTCGTACGGCCGCTATCTGGACGCGGGCACGGCGGAGGTGCTGGCCACCGTGAACCTGATGTCGCTGTTCGGGCTGCACCGCGCGCTGCGCGGTGCGCTGGTGGGGCATTTCGCCGCGGTCGAGATCACCTCCTCGCCCGGCTCCCGGCGGCTCGCCGAGGCGCTGCGGCGCACCGGCGCCGGACCCGCCGCCGTCTTCTTCTACGACGAGCACGTCGAGGCGGACGCGGTGCACGAGCAGGTGGTGCGCCACGAGGTGATCGCCGGGCTGCTGGCGGAGGAACCGCACCTGGCGGCCGATGTCGCCTTCGGCATCGACGCCACCGGCCATCTGGAGGACCGGCTCGGCGACCGGCTCCTCACCGACTGGCGCGCGGGCCGCTCGGCGCTGCGCGTCCCGATCGAGGCGGCCGCACCGGTCCTCGCGGGCGGACGGCACTGAACGCGGGAGACGGGGTACTCGCGGGGCGTGAACAGATTCGTGTTTCCGGGCGTGTACGCCCCGCAGGAGGACACCGCGCTGCTGGCCGAGGCCCTGTCCGACGAGGTACTCGAGCCGGGGGCGCGGGTCCTGGACGTGGGCACGGGCAGCGGTGAGCTGGCGCTGGCGGCCGCCCGGCGCGGCGCACGGGTGAGCGCGGTCGACGTGTCGCGCCGGGCGGTGTGGACCACCCGGCTCAACGCCCGGCTGAACGGGCTGCCGGTGCGCGCCCACCGCGGCAACCTGTTCGGGCCGGTGCGCGGGCGGTCCTTCGACCTCGTCCTCGCCAATCCGCCCTACGTCCCCGCTCCTCCAGCGCGGCACGCCCCGCGCGGCAGGTCACGCGCCTGGGACGGCGGGCACGACGGGCGGCTCGTCCTGGACCGGATCTGCCGGGACGGCCCCGGGCTGCTGCGCCCCGCGGGCGTGCTGCTGCTGGTCCACTCGGCGCTGAGCGATCCGGACCGCACCCTGGACCTGCTGCGGGCGAGCGGCTGCAAGGCGGCCGTGGTGCGCAGGCGCTGGATCGGTTTCGGTCCGGTGCTGCGGACGCGGCAGGAGTGGCTGCGGGCCAGCGGGCTGCTGGACGCGGCCGAGGAACGGGAAGAGCTGGTGGTCATCCGTGCCGAACGACCCCTGTGACAGCGCCGGGCCCGCGCCGCGGCCCGAGGCTCCGCCGTGCCGGGTGACCGTGCGGCGGCAGGGCCCGGTCCTGCTGGACGGCCCCGTGGAGGTGGAACTGGAGGACGGGACCACGGTCTCCTCCGACCGGTTCCGGGTGGCGCTGTGCACCTGTCGGCGCAGCCGCCGCTATCCGTGGTGCGACACGAGTCACCGCAGGCGCGCCCCGGGCCCGTCCGGCGGGCCGGTCGGAGGCCGTGACCGTACCGTGCCGGACGTGCCCGGGTGACACGCCGCGATGCCAGGAGCCGGCGGGAGGCCCCACTCCGCCCGCCGGCCCCTGGGGCGGGATCGCCGCCGGTCCCCGCGCCAGGGCCCGCACTCCCCAGTCACGGGACCCTCACTGCTGCGCGGGGACCGCGCGATCCCGGTCTCAGAAGGCGAAGACGCTCGTCAGGGCGGCGTTCTTCGCGCACGCGTTGGCATAGGTGTGCCGGAAGGAGACCCGCAGGCCCTGCCAGACGCCGTCGGCGGTGACCGTCACGGGGGCGTACTCCCGGGTGCACAGCACATCGGCGTCCGCGCGGGCGGCCAGCGCCGCCAGGTCGCCGCCGGTGGCGCGCAGTTCGGCGCACGCCTCGGCCGGTGCCGGGTGTGTGCCGGAGGCGGTGGGGGCGCAGCTGAGGGTGACGGCGCGTTCCGGGGCCGCGGTGGCGGCGCTGTCGCCGTGGCCCACGGTGAGCACCAGGGCCGAGGGGGCGTAGAGCGAGGCGGGGGCGCCGGACGGAGCGGCCAGGGCGGCTCCGCCGAGAGGTCCGCAGACGGCGGTGGCCGTCAGAGCGAGGGTGGCTGCCCAGCGCGCGGTGTTCCGCATTGTGTGCTTCCTTCCGCAAGGTGTCGTCGGGTGGCGGGTCCGGCACGGTCGGCACCGGCCCGGCGAGCGGGAGTCTGCCGAGTCCGCGGCGGAAACTCACATCGGACCCACTGCTTTCGGTAACCTTGCGTGTTGAATCAGTGGCGTGAAGTCACGGAATCTTCACGTGCCGGGCCCTCATCCATGGGCCCGACGATCACGGAATCCGGCCGGATGGCCTGAACTGCGCGCTCGGCAATCGGCCTGAAACATTCCGGTTGGTCCGGACCGGTTCCGCCTCCGGTTCACCTCCCGGCCATCCGCGCGCCCCGCCTCCGTACCCCGCCGTCCGGCGCGTGCGCCTTGGTGTGCGGCACCGGACCATGGACGCCCCCGCCCCTGCCCGCCAGTATGGGCGGCGGCCGGCAGGCGGCGGACGACGAGAGGCGGCGTACGGATGGCGGGGCACCGGGCGGACTTCCAGTACGAGATCTATCTGCGCGGCATGACGGGCGAGGTGCCCCGGCTGCCCACCGACATGAGCCGCCTGGAGGAACTGACCGAGCGGCGGCTCGGCCCGGGTCCGGTCGGTTATGTGGCGGGCAGCGCGGGCAACGGCAGTACCGCGCGGGCCAACCGGGCGGCCCTGGACCGGCGGCGGATCGTACCGCGCATGCTGCGCGACGTGCACGAGCGTGACCTGTCGGCCGAGGTGCTGGGGCGCACCCTGTCCGCGCCGCTGGCCCTGGCACCGGTCGGGGTGCTGTCGATCATGCATCCGGAGGCGGAGACGGCGGCGGCGCTGGCCGCCGCCGCGCAGGGCGTGCCGTTCGTGCTGTCGTCGGCCTCCAGTACCCCCATGGAGCAGGTGGCGGAGGCGATGGGGGACGCCGAGCGCTGGTTCCAGCTGTACTGGGCCAAGGACCGCGAGGTGACCCGGAGCTTCCTGGAGCGGGCCCGCGCGTGCGGCTTCGGCGTCCTCGTCGTCACCCTGGACACCCCGCTGCTGGCCTGGCGCCCCCGCGACCTCGACCAGGCGTATCTGCCGTTCCTGCGCGGGGTGGGCACCGCGAACTACTTCACCGACCCGGCCTTCCTGTCCGGCCTCGCCAAGCCGGTGCACGAGGACCTGGACGCGGCGGTGCTGCGCTTCGTCGACCTGTTCGCGGACCCCGGAAAGACCTGGCCGGACCTGGCGTTCCTGCGGGAGCACTGGGACGGTCCGATCGTCCTGAAGGGCGTCCTGCACCCGGACGACGCCCGAGCGGCCGCCGACGCCGGGATGGACGGGGTGGTGGTGTCCAACCACGGCGGACGCCAGGTGGCCGGTGCGATCGCCGCCGCCGACGCGCTGCCCGGGGTGGCGGCGGCGGTCGGCGACCGGCTCTCCGTGCTGTTCGACAGCGGCGTACGCACCGGCGACGACGTCTTCAAGGCGCTCGCGCTCGGCGCGCGGGCGGTGCTGCTGGGCAGGCCCTACGTCTACGGGCTCGGTCTGGACGGCCGGGCGGGCGTGGAGCATGTGATCCGCTGCGTGCTGGCGGAGTTCGACCTCACCCTCGCCCTGTCGGGCCACGCCGCACCGGCCACCGTGAGCGCCGCCGACCTGGTGGAGGACGCCCGGTGAGCGGCGGGCGGGCGCGGGGCGCCGCCGCTCAGATCTCCCAGGAGCGCAGCCGGTCGGCGGCGCCGTAGACGTCGGTCTTGCCGGACATCAGGTCGCGGGCGAGGTCGACGAGGGCGCCGTAGGGCGGGTCGATGCCGACGCCGCTGACGTACATGTAGGCGACGGCGGTGGCGCAGGCGAAGCGGGCGTTGGCCGAGGGCAGGGGCTTGAGCAGGGCGAGGGTGTGCAGCAGGGCCGCGGCCCGCCAGGCCGGGTCGGAGTCGACACCCAGGCGGGGCGGATCCACGCGGTGCCGGGCGACGGCGGCCACCAGGGCGGAGAAGTCGTTGACCGTGGGCTGGTCCGGGAGTACTTCCTCGTGGCGCTGGAGCAGCCAGGGCACGTCGATGTGCAGGACGGGGGTCATCGCTCAGGCGGCCCGTCCCTCGTCCCTGCCGGTCGGCTCGTCCTCGGGGAAGGCGGCGGCGAACTCGTCGGCGTGCCCCGCGAAGAACCGGCGGAACGCCTCGGCGCCCTCCTGGAGGGCGCGGTGCCGGGCTATGTCCGCCGCCGCCGCCTCGCGCACGAGCGCCTTCATCGACGTACCGCGTTCCTTGGCGATCTGCCGCAGGTCCTCTAGCTCGCGGTCGCTGAACTCCACATTGAGCGCTGGCATGGGCCATACGGTACCGCTCGGGTACTGACGCGTAAATAGCCCCTGGTCAGAGAGGTCTGCGGCGGTACCGCGGGCCGGGCGGCGGCGGCCGGCGCCGGACCTGTGCGCCGCCCACGCCGCTCCGGCGGGGGGCGGCCGACCGCGCCGGGCCGGTACGCACTACGCTGGAACGCGAGTGACACACCTGATGACTGTGAGTGTGCGCGATGGAGTGGCGAGGATGAGTCCGGTCTATCCGTTCGACGATGCCGCCACGGCGCGGGCCGTCGTCGACGAGCGCGGCATCCTCGTCGAATGGAACGAGGGCGCGCGCCGCCTGCTGGGCTGGGCGCCCGACGACGTACTGGCCGCGCCCGCCGCGGACCTGCTGGCCGGCGGCGCTCCGGCCGCCCCGCCGGACGGCGGCCGCTGGTCGGGCGTACTCACTCTGCGTCACCGCGACGGGCACACCGTCTCCGTCTGGGTGCTGGCGCACCGGCGGCGCCCCCAGGAGGGCGGCGGCTGGCTCGCCGTCACCCCGCTGGAGGACGCGGCGCCCGGGGACCCGGACGACGATCCGCTGTCGGCGGCCGGGCTCGTCCAGTCGCCGTGCGCCGTCGCGCTCTACGACGACCGGCTGCGGCTGCGGGCCGTCAACGACGCCATGGCGGCGGTGCTCGGCGTCTCCGGGGACCGGCTGCGGGGCCTGCGCCACTCCGAGATCGGTGCCGGACCGCAGAGCGCCGACATCGAGCGGCGCATGCTCCAGGTGCTGGACACCGGCCGCCCCCACGACGTGCGCGCCTACGTGCCGGTCGGCGGCGACGGGCGGACGAGCGCGTGGATGGCCCGGCTGTCCCCGATCACCGACGCCACGGGCCGGGTGCGCGGGGTGTGCGTCGCCGCCCACGACTTCACCGAGCAGTACCGTGCCCGCGAACGGCTGCAACTGGTCAACGAGGCCAGCGTGCGCATCGGCACCACCCTCGACGTCACCCGCACCGCGCAGGAGCTGGCCGACGTCTGTGTGCCCGCCCTCGCCGACTTCGTCAGCGTCGACCTGGTGGATCCGCCCCAGCACGGCGGCGAGCTGCCCATCGGCACCCTGAGCGTGCCCGCCGAGCTGCGGCGCGTCGCCCACCGGTCGGTGACGCCCGGCGACCCCGAGGCGGTGACGCCGCCCGGCGGGACCGAGGTGTACCCGGCGGCGTCGCCGCAGGGCGCCTCCCTGCTGTCGGGCCACGCCATCGTGGTCTCCGAGAACTCGGGCGACCTGGCGAAGTGGCTGGCCTGGAACCCGGCGCGCAGCCTGCGGGTGGGGCGGCTCGGCGTCCACTCCACGATGTCGGTGCCGATCAAGGCGCGCGGGATGACGCTCGGGGTCGCCGTCTTCACCCGGTTCGCGCAGCCCGCCCGCTTCCTGCCCGACGACGTGCTGCTGGCCGAGGAGGTCACGGCCCGCGCCGCCGTCTGCATCGACAACGCCCGCCGCTACTCGCGCGAGCGCGAGACCGCCCTCGCGCTCCAGCGCAGCCTGCTGCCGCGCACCCTGGCGCGCACCGCCGCCGTCACGGCGGCCTCCCGCTACCTCCCGGCCGCCCGCGCGGGCGTGGGCGGCGACTGGTTCGACGTGATCCCGCTGTCCGGGATGCGGGTCGCCCTGGTCGTCGGGGACGTCATCGGGCACGGGGTGGGCGCCTCGGCCACCATGGGCCGGCTGCGCACGGCGGTGCGCACCCTCGCGGACATCGACCTCGCGCCCGACGAACTGCTCACCCACCTCGACGACGTGGTGGCACGGATGTCCGCCGAGGCCGGCGACGAGGCGGACGGCCGCCCCGGCGAGGTCGGCGCGACCTGCCTGTACGCGGTGTACGACCCGGTGTCGCGGCGCTGCACGCTGGCCCGTGCGGGACATCCCGCGCCGGTGCTGGTCCCGCCGGACGGCCCGCCCCGCAGGATCGACCTGCCGCCCGGCCCGCCGCTCGGCCTGGGCGGACTGCCGTTCGAGTCGGCCGAGCTGGACCTCGACGAGGGCAGTGTGCTGGCGTTCTACACCGACGGGCTGGTCGACAGCCGCGAGCGGAACGTGGAGGCGGGCCAGCTGTTGCTGCGCGAGACGCTGGCCGAAGGGGGCGAGTCCCTGGAGGAGTCCTGCGACCGCGTCCTGCACGCGCTGCTCCCTGCGGGCAGCCCGGCCGACGACGTGGCGCTGCTGCTGGCCCGCACCCGCGGCCTGCCGCCCTCCCAGGTGGCCACCTGGGACATCCCGGCGGACCCGTCGCTGGTCGCGCCGGTCCGCAAGCAGGTCGTCGACCAGCTCGGCACCTGGGGCCTCGACCTGGTGGCGTTCACCGCCGAACTGGTGGTGAGCGAGCTGGTCACCAACGCCATCCGGTACGGCACCCCGCCGATCAGGCTGCGTCTGATCCACGACGACACCCATCTGATCTGCGAGGTCTCCGACACCAGCAACACCGCCCCGCATCTGCGCCGGGCCAAGACCTGGGACGAGGGCGGCCGCGGGCTGCTGCTGGTCGCCCAGCTCACCCAGCGCTGGGGCAGCCGCCACACCACCGAGGGCAAGACCATCTGGGCGGAGCTGAGCCTGCTCGGCGAGGAGTGACGCCCCGGGCCCGCCCGGTGTCAGGACGCGTCGGTCAGCCAGGGTCTGACCTGGCGGCGTGCCTCGTGCAGCCGCGACTTCAGGGTGCCCAGCGGGATCCCCGCCCGCTCGGCGGCCTCCGCGTACTCCAGCTGGCAGATGTCCCGGTAGACCAGCGGCGCCACCAGGTGCGGATGCTCCCGCTCCAGCCGCTCCAGCGCCTCCAGGAGGTCCACCCGGGAGCCCGCGATGACGCTGGTGGTGCGCGGGTCGACGTGCTGGGCCGGTTCCAGGGCGGCGGGCTGCTCGGCGGCGCGCCGCTTGAGTTCGCGGTACTTCTGCCGGCAGCAGTTGGCGACCACCGTGTACAGCCAGGTGCCGAAGCGGCTGCGGCCCTCGAACGTGGTGATACGCCGGGCGACCTGGAGCAGGACGTCCTGCGCCGCCTCCTCCGCGTCCTCGCGGCAGGGCAGGAAGCGCGCGCAGCGCCGCAGCACCTCGGGGCGGATCTCCTGGAGCAGCTCCTCCAGAGCGGCCGGGTCGCCCGCGGCGGCGCGCCGGGCGTGTTCTTCGGTCGGCGCCGCATCCGGCACGACGGGCCTCCTCGGAGTCGATCTCGCAGCAGGCATGATAGTGCCATGCACTCCGTCGGACGGATCGGCCGCTACCGGCTCGAACGGCGCCTGGGAACCGGCGCCTTCGGCACGGTGTGGCTGGCCCACGACGACGAGCTGGACGCGCCGGTCGCCGTCAAGGTCCTCGCCGAGAACTGGGCGCACCGCCTGGATGTGCGCGAGCGGTTCCTGTCCGAGGCACGGCTGCTGCGCAAGGCGGGCTCGCCGCGGGTGGTGCAGGTCCACGACATCGGGGAGCTGCCCGACGGCAGGCCGTACTTCGTCATGGAGTACGCCGACGCCGGCACGCTCGACGACCTGCTCGGCGCGGGGCCGCTGCCCGTGCCCGAGGCGCTGCGGCTGACCGCGCTGGCGGCGCGGGGCGCGCACGCGCTGCACGAGGCGGGCATCGTGCACCGGGACGTCAAGCCGAGCAATGTGCTGCTGCGCACGGCCCGCGACGGCTCCCGGCGGGTGCTGATCGCCGATCTGGGGCTGGCCAAGACGCTGGCCGAGGCGTCGGGCCTGACCCTGGCCGCGGGCTCCGCCGGCTACCGGCCGCCCGAGCAGGCCGAGCCGGGCGCGGGCATCGACGCGCGGGCCGATGTCTACAGCCTGGGCGCGGTCGGCTACCGCCTGCTGACGGGCACCGTACCGGCCGCCCCGGGCCGCGTCGTGCCGCCCGAGCGCCTGCGCCCCGGCCTGGATCCCGCCGTCTCCCGGACCCTCCTCCGCGCCCTCGCCCCGGACCGCGAGCAACGCTGGCCCACCGCCCAGGCACTGGCCCGGGAACTGGAGCGGACGGCGGAGGCGGACGACGCCGCCGAGGAGCCGCGACACGCCCGGCCGGGCACGGGCGGGCCGACGGGTGCGGCGGAGCCACGGGCCGCGGCGGGCACGGCGGGCCCGGCGGGAGCACCGGCCGTGGGCGCGGCGGGTCCGGCGCGCACGGAGAACGCGCCGGGCTCCCGGGGCGCGGCAGCGGCACCGGACGCGGCGCGGGCGCCGGGGATCGCGGGCGCGACGAGCGGTACGGCGAGCGCGGGCGACGCGGGCGCCGTAAGTGACACGGCCGGTGCCGACCGCGCTGGGGGTCCGGCCGGTACGGGCAGCGCGGGCGGCACGGGCGACGCGGGCCGCCCGGTCCGGCGGCGGCGCAGGGCGGTGGCGCTGACGGCGGCCATGGTGCTGGCGGCGGTCGCCGGGGCGGGCGTGGCGCTGGCGCTGACGTTGCGGGGCGACGGGCCCTCCGAGGTGCGGGTGGCGGACGCGACCGGGCGGGTGGAGGTGCGGGTGCCGACGAACTGGGGGCGGCAGCTGCGGGACTCCGGCTGGGACCCGGCGTCGCTCGGGCTGCCCGCCGGGCACGAGCCGGGGCTCGCGGTCGCCGGTGACCTGGTGGACTGGCCGGACCTGGGCACCGAGGTGAGCGGCGTGTTCGTCGGGCTGAGCGAGCGGGGCGACGTGAGTGCCCGGGTGGCGGCCGCGGACCATCCCGGCTGCCGCTACGAGGGCGGCCGGGCCTACTCCGACGGGCGGTGGCGGGGCCGGGTGCGCACCTGGGGCGGCTGCCCCGGCGCGGGCGCCCTCACCGAGGCCGCGCTGGTCCCGGCCGGTGGCGCCGGACGGCCGCAGGTGTATGTGCAGATCCGCGGGCGCGAGGGCGACGGCACGACGGACCGCATACTTCGCTCGCTGCGGGTCACCTGATCCCGTACGGGTGAACGCCGTGCGGGCCGGCGGCGGGAAGAACCCTCCGGGAGGAATCCGCGGGAACCGCGAACTTTCCGGCCGGTCCGCGCATCGGACCCTCATGTCGGCGCACGAGGCGCCGGACGCACGCCCCGAGCGCGTGCGACGAATTCCAGGAGTGTGGAACATGGCGCACACGACCCCTTCCCGTCGCCGGGCCCTGTTCGCGGGTTCGGTGGCCGTCCTCGGCCTGCTGACCGCCTGCGGCAACGCCGACGGCTCCTCGGCCGGACCGCAGAAGGTGCCGGGCCCCGCCGCACCCGCGACCGGCGGCACCACGACCGGCACCGCGCCCACCACGAGCGCCCCGCCGCCCGGTGACACCACCGCCGCGCCCGGCCAGGGCACCACGCGGCCCACCGCCCCGGCGACCAGCGGCACCACCGCGGCCGGCCGCAGCAGCAGCGGCGGCGGCGGGACGGACACGGCGGCGCGCAGCACCCGCTGCCACACCTCCGAGCTGAGGGCGACGGTGGGCCGCAACGACCCGGGCGCCGGGCAGGAGAACTTCCCGGTGGTCCTCACCAACAGCTCCGGCCGCACCTGCACGGTGCACGGCTTCCCGGGCGCCGCCTTCGTGGACTCCTCCGGGCGGCAGCTCGGCCCGGACCCCAAGCGCAACGGCGGCTCCGCCACGACGGTGACGCTGCGGCCGGGCCAGAGCGCCTGGGCGGGCCTGACGTTCTCCAACCCGGAGGTGAGCGGCGCGAAGACCGCGACGCCCGCTTCGCTGATCGTCACCCCGCCCGACGAGCGCGACCACCTCACCGTGCGGTGGACGGCGGGCCGGGTCCCGGTGGGCGGCAACTCCTCCTCGGTGTTCCTGACCGTGCTCAGCCCCGGCACCGCGCCCTGACACGACCGGCGGCTCGCACGCCCGCGCGGCACGGCCACGGCTGTTTGCTTTGATGTGCGAGCACCGTTGATCGCGTCCGGAGGACCGAGTCCTGAACACCCCGCTGGCGGAGACCCTGTCCGTCGTCCTGCTCGTCGCCGTCCTGGCCTGCGCCGTCGTACGGCCCTTCGGCTGGCCCGAGGCGGCCGTGGCGGTCCCCGCCGCCGGGGTGGCCGTCGCCACCGGGGCGATTCCGCTCGACCACGCCCGCGCCGAGGCCGAGCGGCTGGGGCCGGTCGTCGGGTTCCTGGCCGCGGTGCTGGTCCTCGCCCACTTCTGCGACGTCGAGGGCCTGTTCCGGGCCTGCGGGGCGTGGATGGCCCGCCGGGCGGGCGGCCGCCCGGTGCGGCTGCTGACGGCGGTGTTCGCGCTGGCCTCGGCGATCACGGCCGTACTCAGCCTGGACGCCACGATCGTGCTGCTGACCCCGGTCGTCTTCGCCACCGCCGCGCGCACGGGGATGCGGCCCAAGCCGCATGTCTACGCCTGCACACATCTGTCCAACACGGCGTCGCTGCTGCTGCCGGTGTCCAATCTGACGAATCTGCTGGCGTTCGCGGCGAGCGGGCTGAGCTTCACCCGGTTCGCCGCGCTGATGGCGCTGCCCTGGCTGGCGGCCATCGGCGCCGAGTACGTCGTCTTCCGCCGGTTCTTCGCCCGTGACCTGGCGGCGTCGGCGCCCGCCCCGGACCCGGGCGACGCGCCCGCTTTCCCGGTGTTCGCGCTGGTCACGGTGGCCTGCACGCTGGCAGGTTTCGTGGTGACGTCCGCGTTCGGCGTCGCCCCGGCGTGGGCGGCGCTGGCGGGCGCGCTGGTGCTGGCCGGGCGCGCGCTGGCGCGGCGCGAGGCGACCGCGGTGAGCGTGGTGCGGGCCGCCGCCCCGGCGTTCCTGGCGTTCGTGCTGGCCCTCGGCGTCGTGGTCCGCGCGGTGGTCGACAACGGGCTCGCCGACGCGCTGGGGCACCTGCTGCCCGGCGGCACGGGGCTGCTCGCGCTGCTCGGCACCGCCGCGCTCGCCGCCGTCCTGGCGAACCTGATCAACAACCTCCCGGCGGTGCTGGTCCTGCTGCCGCTGACCGCCCCGGCCGGTCCCGGCGCCGTCCTCGCCGTGCTGCTCGGCGTCAACATCGGCCCCAACCTGACGTACGCCGGTTCGCTGGCGACCCTGCTGTGGCGGCGGATCGTGCACCAGCACGACCACGGGGTGGATCTGAAGGAGTTCACCCGGCTCGGGGCGCTGGCCGTGCCCGCGGCGCTGGTGCCCGCGGTGGTGGCACTGTGGGGAGCGCTGCTGGTGCTGTGAGACCGGGGAACGGCTGAGGGAGATCGGCGTATGCGAATGGTCGCCTGGCTGGTGGAGGGCACCTGGCCCGCCTGTGTGGACGCCGTGCGGGCCCATGCGCCCGACACGGCGGAGGTGGTGCTGCTGCATGTCAGCGGGGCCGACGTGCCCGGTGTGGCGCACGGGGCGTTCGCCGGGCTGCTGGGCCGGGGCCACCGCGAGCGGGACCCGGGCGAACGGCTGACGCGGCTCGGCGACGCGTCGGCGGCGGGACTGCTCGACGCGGCGGCGGCCCGGCTGGGGCGGCCGTGCACCCGGACCGAGCGCGCCGGACGGGTGGAGCGCGAGGTGGTGGCCGCCGCCGAGGACGCCGATCTGCTGGTGCTGGCCCGCGACGGGGACCGCGCCCGGCTCGGCCCGCACAGCCTGGGTCCGGCGGTGCGGTTCGCCGTCGACCACGCCCCGTGCCCGGTGCTGCTGGTGTGGCCGGAGGCGGCCCCGGACCTCACGACGCTGCCGCCCCCGCCACCGCCGCACCACCCGGGGTCTCCCCCCGAAGCCCCTCCCCCGCCGGAGCCGCCGGATCCGCCGAAGCCGCCACGGCCGTAGGAGCCGCCGTAGCCCCGGGAGCCGTCGGGCGTCAGTGGCCGCTGACCTCGTGCGGGGTGTAGGGCCGCGTCAGCTCCTCGGTCTCCTTGTCGCTCAGTTCGAGGCCGACGGCGGCCACCGCGTCCTCCAGGTGCCCCGGCCGGGACGCGCCGACGATCGGCGCCGTCACCGTGTCCTGGTGCAGCAGCCAGGCGAGGGCCACCTGGGCGCGCGGCACCCCGCGCTCCTGCGCGATGCGGGTGACCGCCTCGACGACGGCCCGGTCGCCCTCCTGGTAGAGGGTGCTGCCGAAGGCGTCGGTGGCGCTGCGTCCGGTGCCGGTGCCCCAGTCCCGGGTGAGGCGGCCCCGGGCGAGCGGACTCCAGGGAAGGACGCCGACGCCCTGGTCGGCGCAGAGCGGCAGCATCTCGCGCTCCTCCTCCCGGTACAGGAGGTTGTAGTGGTTCTGCATGGAGACGAAGCGGGTCCAGCCGTGCGCCTGCGCGGTGTACTGGGCCTTGGAGAACTGCCAGGCGTACATCGAGCTCGCCCCGATGTAGCGCACCTTGCCCGCCTTGACCAGGTCGTGCAGCGCCTCCATCGTCTCCTCGACGGGCGTGTGCGGGTCCCAGCGGTGGATCTGGTAGAGGTCGACGTAGTCGGTGCCGAGGCGGCGCAGGCTGTGGTCGATCTCGGTCATGATCGCCTTGCGGGACAGTCCGGCGCCGTTGGGCCCCGGCCGCATCCTGCCGTGCACCTTGGTGGCGAGCACGATGTCCTCGCGGCGCGCGAAGTCCTTGAGCGCCCGGCCGACGATCTCCTCGCTGGTGCCGTCGGAGTAGACGTTGGCCGTGTCGAAGAAGGTGATCCCGGCCTCCAGCGCCTGCCGGATCAGCGGGCGCGACGCCTCCTCGCCGAGGGTCCACTCGTGGGTGCCGCGCTCGGGATCGCCGTAGGTCATGCAACCCAGACAGATCCGCGACACGTCCAGACCCGTCGAACCGAGCTTCACGTACTGCATCGTTGCTGCTCCCGTCATCGGGGTGGTTGCCGGAGAGAGCGTAGGCCGTAGGGGATCTCCGCGGCCGCGGGGACCGGATGCCGGACCGGTGCCGGGGCGGACCACCGGCCGGACGCGCTCCGATGCGACGGGTGCGGTCGTACGGGGCCGCGGGGGTCAGACGGCCGGTTCTCCGGCGGGTTCGAGCAGGTCGAGTACCCGCTCCCAGGCGAAGTCGGCACGGGTGCCGTCCGCGCCGGGCATGCCGCTGTACGGATCCCCGAAGCGGACGCCCATCGCGCGCAGGCGCGCCAGGCTCTCCCGGTAGGCGGGGTGGACGGCCAGCGCGTCGGCCACGCAGGGCAGCACGGCGACCGGGACGCCCAGGCCGTACGCCTCGCACAGGGTGGCCACGGCGAGGGTGTCGGCGATCCCGGCGGCCCACTTGTTGACCGTGTTGAACGTGGCGGGCGCGACGGCCACGGCGTCCGGCGGCGGGAAGGGGCGCGGGTCCTCCGGGGTGCGCCAGCGGGAGCGGACCGGCCGGCCGGTGCGCTCCCGCACGTCGTCGGTGTCGAAGAAGCCGCTCATGGCGACCGGTGTCGCGATGACGCCGACCTCCCAGCCGCGGGTCCGCGCGGCGTCCACCAGGGCGCCCACACCCGAGGCGACACCGGCGGCGCAGACGACGACGTAGAGGAAGGGTCTCCCCGGTGCTGCTCCGGCCTGTTCGGTCACGGACGGCACCCTACCGCCGCGCCGCGGGCCGCAGCCCGGCCACGCGTCCTCCCGCCGGCCGTCCCCGCCGCCGGTGCCCCCGCCGCTCGTGTCACCCGGTGGCGCGCGCCGCCCCGTCCTTCTCGGTCACCGTGATCGCCGAGACGGGGCAGGCGCGGGCGGCCTCCTTGACCATGGGGTCGCCTCCGCCGTCCTCCCGGCCGGGGAGCAGGGCGCTGAAGCCCTCGTCGTCCTGGGTGAACACTCCCGGGGCGGCCAGGGCGCACTGCCCGGCGCCGATGCAGCGGTCCTTGTCGATGTCGATGCGCATGAGAGCAGCCTCTTACCAGGTCACGGGGAGTTCCAGCATTCCTTGGATCGTGTCGCCGGGTTTGAAGGGGATCTCCTCGGGCGGCGCGGCCAGCCGGAGGCCGGGCAGCCGGGCCAGGAGCGAGCCGAGGGCGATCTCCAGTTCGGCGCGGGCGAGGTTCTGGCCGAGGCACTGGTGGATGCCGAAGCCGAACGCGACGTGATGGCGGGTGGTCCGGTGGAAGTCGAGGTCGTCGGGGCCCTCGAAGTGGGTGTCGTCGCGGTTGATGACGGAGGTGGAGAAGACCACGCCCTCACCGGCCCGGATGGTCTGCCCCGCGATCTCGATGTCCTCCTGGGCCTGGCGCAGCAGCCCGTCCGCGATGGACAGCATCCGCATCAGCTCCTCGACGGCGGCCGGCAGCAGCGCGGGGTCGGCGCGCAGTTCGGCGAGCCGCTCGGGGTGCTGGAGGAGCGTGAAGGTGCCCAGGGAGATCATGTTGGCGGTGGTCTCGTGGCCCGCGATGAGCAGGATGATGGCCAGCGAGACGAGGTCGGCGCGGTCCAGTTCGCCCTCGCCCAGCCGCTGCTGGACCAGTTCGTCCAGGACGCCGTCGCCCGGTTCCTTCTGCTTGCGGTCGACCAGGTCGCCGAGGTACGCCTCCAGCCGGTCGCGCGCCTCGATCACAGCGGCCATGTCCGGGCCGCGCAACAGCCGTCGGGACTGCTCCTCGAAGAACTCGTGGTCGGCGTAGGGGACGCCGAGCAGTTCGCAGATCACCATGGAGGGCACCGGGAGGGCGAAGTCCCGCACCAGTTCGGCGGGCGGGCCCAGGGTGGTCATCCGGTCGAGCAGCCCGTCCACGATGCCCTGGATGCGGGGGCGCATCGCGGTGGCGCGCTTGAGGGTGAAGCTGGGGATCAGCATGCGCCGCTGGACGCGGTGCTCGGGGTCGTCGACGCCCAGCAGGGCGGTCTTGCGCTCGCGCGCCACCTGGAGCCGGGGCGCGGTGAGCGGGAATCCGTCACGGGCGCGGTCGCTGGACAGACGCGGGTCGGCCAGCAGTTCACGGGCGACGGCGTGCCCGGTGACGGCCCAGGCCGGGCTGCCGTCGTAGAGGGTGACGCGGGCGAGCGGCGCGGACTCGCGCAGCGGCTCGTAGCCCGTGGGCGGGTGGTAAGGACAGGTGCGGTCCTGCGGGAACGCCACGGAGTGGGGGGTTTCGATGGTCGGGTCCGGCATGGAAGACCTCGCAGACGAAGGATGCGTCGTGCCGATCTTCATTAGATGCCTGAGGCATCTATGGTGCGACGCGAAGTTCGGCCACATCGGCGAAAGCCCGTATCTGGCCGGGAAGTACCTCTTCCGGCCGGTGCCGCGCTGACGTCCTTCCATTGTCCTCCTGCGGGCCGGGCGGGCACGATCCGGGCATGTCCGCGCTCGTCGTGCTCCCGCTGCCGCAGTCCGCCACCGCCCCCGCGGCGGGGCGCCGGACACCAGCCCGGCAGTCCCCCGAGGCCCGGTCCGCCGCGGTCATGACCGCCGCGTTCGCGGCCGGGCCCGCCGCGGGCCCCGGCATCGCGGTGCCCGTCGGCGCCCGCGGGGGCGCACCTGGTCGCGCTCACCGCCCGTACGTCCCTGCGCACCGGCGTGTGCGCCGCGCTCGGCGTGGCCTGTGCCTACGAGCTGTACGCCCTGCCGGCGACGGTCGGCGGCGCGGCCCTGGCCGACGTGGTGCTGCCGGTGCCGGCGCCGCTGCGCCGGACGTCGGCCGCGGTCTCGCCACCCCGGCGGTACGGGGCGCGGTCACCGCGCTGCGCCGGTACCGCGGGTCCGGCGCAGCCGTCCGGGCGGTGCCACCCGCCCCCGGGCCCGCGCGGGCCTTCCTCGGCATGCTCGGCTCACCCTGCTCGATCCGGCCACGGTCGTCCGCTTCGCCGCCCTGGTCCTCGGCGGCGCGGGCGCCGGGGGCGGGGCACCGACCGCACGGCAGGCGCTGTTCGTGACGGCGGCCTTCCTGGCGTCGCCCGGCCGGCAGGTGCTGCCCGCCGGGGGCGGCGCGCCGCTCGGCAGGGCGCTGACGGGCCGACGGGGGCGGCTGGAGACGGCGCTGGTGCCCGGCGCGGTGATCACGGCGCCGGCGGTGCGCACGGCGTGGCCGCCCCGAGCGCGCCCCGGGCCACCGGTGACCGGTCGGGGCCGTCCCGGGCCGCAGGCGGGCGCGGGGCGGATGTGCCCGTGCCCGTCGGGGCGCGGACCCGGGCCGCCCCGCGCCATGACCTGCGGCGCGGACCTGGCGTGATCCGGACGTCCGGCCGTCGCCGCCGTCCGCCGGATCACGCCGGGGGCCACGGCGCCCGCCCCCGTCTGCGAAGATCCGTCCGACCGGGGTGTCCGCGCCCCGGAACGCGGTAGGGATGATGCGCACGGCAGCCGTCGCGGCGGTGCCGTGCGGGCGAGAGAACCGACCGAGCGAGGAGAGGACCGACGCCATGCCTCTTGAGGGCGAGTACGAGCCCAGCCCGACCCAGTGGGTGCGGGAGCAGGTGGAGTTGTACGAGAGTTCCGGCGGCACCGAGGGGACCACGCTCCGGGACACGGGGCTGCCGGTCATTCTGCTGACCACGCGGGGCGCGCGCAGCGGGAAGCTCCGCAAGACACCGCTGATGCGGGTGGAGCACGACGGGCGCTACGCCGTGGTGGCCTCGCAGGGCGGCGCTCCCAAGCACCCGTTCTGGTACTTCAACCTGCTGGCCGATCCGCGGGTCGCGCTGCGGGACGGCCCGGTGGAGCGGGACATGACGGCCCGTGAGGTCACCGGCGCGGAGAAGGCCGAGTGGTGGGAGCGGGCCGTCGCCGCGTTCCCGCCCTACGCCGAGTACCAGGAGAAGACCTCGCGCGAGATCCCCGTCTTCGTGCTGGAGCCGGCCGACGGCCACTGAGCCGGACGGCCGGGCACACCCAGGGGCCCGGCCGCCCCTCGGTGCGTCCGTTCCGGGCGGATCCCGGCCCCGGAGGCATGGAGGGGGCACGCGGCGGGCACCCGTCTCTCAGGCCCCGCCGCGTTCCCCCGTCGCGGCGGGGCCCTGCTCTGCCACGACGGCGGGACTCTGCTCCGCCTCGGCGGCGGGGCGGTCGGTCACGTCGAGGAAGATCTGGTCCGCCTCGGGCACGGTGTGCGCGATGGACCGCTTGATGCGCACCGCGACCTCCTCGACCCGCTCGCTGTCCATGCCGGGCGCCAGATCCACCCGGGCGGCCACCAGGACGGAGTCGAGGCCCAGCTTCATGGTGAGCAGCGCCTCCACGCTGTCGATCTCCGGCTGCGCGCGCAGCAGGCTGCGGATGCGCCCGGCGAGTTCCGGGTCGGCGGCCTCGCCGATCAGCTGGTCGCGTGCGTCGCGGCCCAGGCGGTAGGCGACGTAGACGAGCAGCGCGCCGATCGCCAGCGAGGCGGACGCCTCCCAGACGACCTGACCGGTGACCATGTGCAGGGCCATGCCGGCGATGGCGAGCGTGACGCCCAGCACGGCGGTGCCGTCCTCGGCGACGACCGTGCGCAGCGCGGGGTCGCGCAGCCCCGCTGCGCCGCCCTGCCCGCGCACCTGGAGCAGCGCCCGCAGCAGGGAGGTGCCCTCGGCCAGGAGCGCGACGCCGAGCACGACCAGACCGACCACATAGCCGGAGAACGTCTCGTGGGCGCCGTTGCGCAGGGCCTCGACGCCCTGGAAGAAGGAGAAGCAGCCGCCCATGACGAAGATGCCGACGGCCGCGAGCAGCGACCAGAAGAACCGCTCCTTGCCGTAGCCGAAGGGGTGGCGCCGGTCGGCGGGGCGGCGGCTGCGGCGCAGCGCGGCCAGCAGGAAGATCTCGTTGAGGCTGTCGGCGACGGAGTGCGCCGCCTCCGAGAGCAGGGCCGGTGAGTGCGCGATCAGGCCGCCGACGGCCTTGGCGACCGCGATGACCAGGTTCGCCGCGAGCGCCACCAGCACGGTGACGCGGGTCTTGCGGTCGGCGGCCGGTCCCGGGCCGCCCCCGGCCGCACGGCTCGCTTCCGCCTCCGCCTCGGCTCCCTTCATCTCCGTACCCGTCCCGGCCGCGTTCTCGGATGTCCCGCTCACGTTCGCCGAATGCCCCGGTCGGTGGGTGTCACACCGTGCCGTCGGCGGATTTCGGGGAACGTGTTCACCAGCACGCCTCGACGGCAGGGAGGACCGGGCATGAGCGACGGGGACGACGACGGCAACCGTTCCTACGGCCACAAGAAGTTCAAGCGTTCGAAGAGTCATTTCGCCGACCGGATCACCGCGGACGGCCGGGACGGCTGGCCGGTGGCCGCCGGGCGGTACCGGCTGGTGGTCAGCCGGGCGTGCCCCTGGGCGAGCCGGGCGCTGGTGTCGCGTCGGCTGCTCGGTCTGGAGGACGCCCTGTCCCTGGCCGTCGTCGACCCGATCCAGGACGACCGCAGCTGGCGTTTCACGCTCGACCCCGGCGGCCGGGACCCGGTCCTCGGCATCCGCTTCCTCAGCGAGGCGTACGACCGGCGCGAGGCCGGGTACCCCGGCGGGGTGAGTGTGCCCGCGGTGGTCGACGTGCCCAGCGGCGAGCTGGTCACCAACGACTTTCAGCAGATCACCCTGGACCTGGCCACCGAGTGGACGGCCCTGCACCGGCCCGGGGCGCCCGACCTGTACCCGCGGGCCCTGCGCGACGAGATCGACACGGTGATGGGCGAGGTGTACGAGGACGTCAACAACGGCGTGTACCGCGCGGGTTTCGCCACCGGTCAGGAGGAGTACGAGAGGGCGTACGAGGGAGTGTTCCGGCGTCTTGAGCTGCTGGCGCGGCGGCTGGCCGGGCAGCGCTATCTCGTGGGCGACACGATCACCGAGGCGGACATCCGGCTGTTCACGACGCTGGTCCGCTTCGACGCCGTCTACCACGGGCACTTCAAGTGCAACCGCTGGAAGCTGGCGGAGAACCCGGTGCTGTGGGCGTACGCCCGCGATCTCTACCAGACGCCCGGTTTCGGGGACACGGTCGACTTCGACCACATCAAGCGGCACTACTACCAGGTGCACACGGGCATCAACCCGACCGGCATCGTGCCGCTCGGGCCCGACCTGTCCGGCTGGCTCACGCCGCACCGGCGTGAGGAGCTCGGCGGGCGACCCTTCGGCGACGGCACCCCGCCTGGGCCGGTGCCGGAGGCGGAGCGGGTGCCGCCCCGCGGCCGGCCCTGACCCGGAGAGACGAGAAGTCGTAGAACTCGTAGACCTCGTAGAACTCGTAGAAGTCCGAGAAGTCCGAGAAGGAGGACGAAGGTGGCCAAGAAGAAGAACAAGCTCCCGCTCGCCTACCAGCCCGTGGGGTTCGTGCTGGGCTGGGTCGGCGGCGCCGTGGCCGGGAAGGTGTTCCGCACGGCGTGGAAGGCGTTCCGGCACGAGGACGACGCCCCCGACGCGCTCGACGAGAACCGGCACTGGGGCGAGATCCTGCTGGCCGCCGCGGTGCAGGGCGCCCTGTTCGCCGTGGTGCGCAGCACCGTGGACCGCGCGGGCGCCCAGGCCATCGCGCGCTCGACCGGGGTGTGGCCGGCCAAGGGCGGCGAGGGCCGGGAGTGAGCCGCGCCGGCCCGGGTGCGCCGCCGCCCGGCCCGGCGCCCCGCCCTCACTGCCGGCCGCGGGCCCACGACTCCCACAGCCGGGCGTAGGCGCCGCCCGCGGCCCGCAGTTCACCGGGCCGGCCCCGCTCGGTGACGCGGCCGTCCTCCATCACCAGCACGGTGTCGGCGGTGGCCGCCTGGGAGAGGCGGTGGGCGACGACGACCGCGGTGCGGCCCTCGGTGACCGCCAGGGCCGCGCGGTCCAGGGTGCGGGCGGTGTCGCTGCCCGCCTCGGCCGTCGCCTCGTCCAGCACCACCACCTCCGGGTCGAGCAGCAGGACCCGGGCGAGGGCGAGCTGCTGGGTCTGGCGGGCGGTGAGCCGGAAGCCGCCGCGGCCCACGACGGTGCCGGTGCCCTCCGGCAGCGCGGCGGCCCAGTCCGCGGCGCCCACGGCGGTCAGCGCGGCGTCCAGCGCGCTGTCCGGGGCGTCGCGGGACGCGAGGCGGAGGTTGTCGGCGAGGGTGCCCGGGAAGAGGTGGTGCTCCTGGGTGACCAGGGCGATCCGCCGGTCGCCGTCCGCTCCGGGGCGGGCGAGGTCTCCGGTGGGTACGCCGTCCAGCGTGACGCTGCCCGCGGACGGCGGACGCGTCCCGGCGATCAGCGCCGCCAGCGTCGACTTGCCCGAGCCGGTCGCGCCGACCACGGCCAGCCGCCGACCGGGGCGGAGATCGAGGTCGATGCCGTGCAGGACGTCGGGCCCGTCGCCGTAGCGGTGGCGGACCCCGCGCACCACGATCCCGGTGCCCGGCCGCGGCCCCGGCCGGGACGGGCGCGCGCCGTGGACGGGGTCCGGGGTGTGCAGGGTGACGCCGACGATCCGGGCCAGCGCGGCGGTCGCCCGCTGCACGCTGTCGAAGGTGCCGAGCAGGATGTTCACGGGGTCGAACAGCCCGGCGAAGAACAGGGCGGCGGTGGTCGCGGCGCCGATGTCGGCGTGGCCGGTGCACACCAGCCACCAGGCCGCGAGCAGGACGGCGCTCAGTCCGAGGAACTCGGCGAGGTTGAGCCTGCCGTAGAAGCGGGTCGCCGCCCGCGCCGCCCGGAACTCGTACGCCATCGCGTCCCGCGAGGCCGCCGCCACCCGGGCGTGCCGCCCCGGCCCCAGGCGCAGGGCGCGCAGGGTGGGCAGCGCGGTGAAGGCGCCGAGCAGGGCGGAGGCGCGGCCTCCCTCGGCGGTCCTCCCGGCGGCGTAGAGCGGCCGGGAGGTGCGCAGGTACCAGCGCAGCGTGTACGCCTGGAGGGGCACGGCGAGCAGTCCGGCGACGGCGAACCGCCAGTCCAGCGCGGCCAGTCCGGCGAGGGCGGCGAGGATGGTCAGCGCCGCCGCCGCGAAGTCGCCCAGGGCTCCGGAGGCGGCCTCGGAGACACGGTCCGTGTCGCCGGAGACCCGCGCCACGAGGTCGCCGGTGCCGCCCGCCTCCACGGTATCCACGGGCAGGACCAGCGCGGCGGCGACCGCGTCCTCGCGCAGCCGTCCCGTCACCGTCAGCACGACCCGCGCCAGCAGGACGGTCGCGGCCCATCCGGTCAGCGCCCCCGCCACGGCGGCGCTCGCCAGCAGCCCGACCGGCCGCACCAGCGCACCGGGGCCCCGGTGGTCCGTCACGGCCTGGGTGATCCACCCGATCGCGACCGGCCCCGCCAGGCTCAGACAGCTGTCGAGCACCAGCGCGGCGAGCGCCGTCCACAGTGCCCCCCAACGCCCCCGCAGAGCCCCCCGCAACCGCGCCCGAGTCTGCCGCCCGGTGGCCACCGGCAGGAGCGAGGGCACGCCGTCCGGGTCGGCGGGCGAGGGCTCGGGCGAGGCCTCGGGCGGAGGTACAGCCCGGGGTGCGGCCGGGGCGCCGCCGGGGGCAGCGGTGGGAGCCACGGCCCGGCCGCCGCGTGGTGTGTCGGCCGGGGTGCCGGGTGGAGCCTCGGCCGGGGTGCCGCAGGAGGCGTCGTCCGGGGTGCCGTCCGGGGCTTCACCGGACGGGGCCCGGCGAGGGGCGGCCGGGGTCTCGGCCCGGAGGCGGTCCGGGGCCCCGGCCGGGGCAGCGGCCAGGGCTTCGCCCGACGCGTCGGCCGGGGCACGGCCCGGGGCAGCGGCAGGTGTGGCGTCCGGGGTCGTCATGAGGTCGCCGTCCGCTCGGGTGTGGGGAGGTGGACGACCTGGTCGCAGCGGGCGAGCCAGGACGGGCTGTCGGTGATGACGAGGGTGGTGCGGCCGGTGCGTGCGCGGCGTACGCGGTCGGCGATGACGTCCTCCGTCGCCGCGTCCACGGCGGTGGTCGGGTCGTGCAGCACCAGCACCGGTGAGCGGGCGGCGAGCGCGCGGGCCAGGGCGACGCGCTGGCGCTGGCCGCCCGAGAGGGTCTCGCCGCGGTCGCCGACCCGGGTGCGGGCGCCGTGGGCCACGGCACCGAGGACCTGGTCGGCGCGGGCGGCGCGGGCCGCCTCGGCGACGGCGGCGGTGTCCTCGGTGAGGGCGGCCAGGTTGTCGGCGACGGTGCCGGGCAGCAGCACCGGTTCGTGGTGGCAGACCAGGAGGGCGGTTCGGAGCGTGTCCAGGGCGAACCGGTCCAGTGCGGTGCCGTCGAGCAGGATCCGCCCCTCCCCGGGGTCCTCTTCGCGGGCGAGCAGCAGGGCGACGGCGTCCGCGTCGGCGGGGTCGGCGCAGACCAGGCCGGTCATCCGGCCCGCCTCGGCGGTCCACCGGGCGCGGCTCCCGCCCGGCAGCGATACGCCGTGGAAGGCGACGGCGGGCGCTTCGCCCACAGCACCGGCCACAGTGCCGGGCGCAGTACCGGCCGCGGTCGGCTCCGTCACGGCCGGGGGCGCGGTGAGCACCTCGTGGACGCGGGCGGAGGAGGCGAGGGCGCGGACGTAGCGGGCGTGGGCGGTGGCGGCGACGCGCATCGGACCGCTGACGAACCGGGCGAGGCCGAGAGCGGCGATCAGCGGGCCGAGACCGATCCGGCCGTCCAGGGCGAGGGCGCCGCCGAGCGCGGCGACGGCCGCCAGATAGAGCCCGGTGAGCAGGACGCCCACCGACACGAGTGCGCCCTCGGCGGACACCGCACGCCGGGCCGCGCCCACGGCGTCCCGGCTGACCCGGGCGTAGTCGGCGGCGACGGCGCGCTCGGCGCCGATGCCCCGGAGCACCCGCAGCCCCCGCACCACGTCCTCGGCGAGCGCGGTGGCCCGCGCCTGGAGGGCCTGTTCGGTGCCGCTGGTGCGGTGCAGGGCGTGGGAGAGGCGGTTCTGCGCGAGCAGGACGGCCGCGGTGCCCGCCACGACGAGCGCGCCGAGCCCGGGGTGGATGCGCAGCAGCAGCACCGTGGAACCGAGCAGGACGACGACCGCGGCCACCGTGCCGGCGAGGGTGCCCGCGAAGGCGCCCACCCGTTCGGCGTCGCCGGAGGCCCGGCTGAGCAGGTCGCCCGGCACCAGCCGTACCCCGCCGGACGGGTGCAGCACCCGTTCCGTGAGGGCCATGCGCAGCCGGTGCTCGGTGTGCTGCCGCACCCGGACGGCCGCCCGCGCGCCGAAGCGGTAGGACAGGGACAGCATCAGGAAGTCCGCCGCCAGCAGAGCGAGCCAGCAGGCCGTCGAGGCGGGGGTGCCGGACCGTACGGCCCGGCCGACCGTGGCGCCGACGAGCACCGGCACCAGCGCCTCGCCCAGTTGGTGCGTGCTCAGCAGCACCGCCGCCAGTACCAGGTCGCCGCGGCGCTCGCCCACGGCCCACCGCAGCAGCGCCCGGGGTGAGGCGCAGGACGCGGGGGACGGTCCCGAGGGCTCCGAGCGGCGGTCGGGCGGACGGCGGGGCGGAGCGGGGGCGGCTGCGGTCACCCGGCTACGTTAGGGTCACCTTACTTTTGTCGTAAACGCAGCAGGGCGCCACCGTATGTCGCGCATCGGCCACGGCCGACGGCGGCGGGGCGCGCACCGGGCAGAGGCAGGGACACCGGCATGGCAGACGAGAAGACCATCGGTCTCGAACGGTTCGAGATGGCCAGGGGGCAGTCCTTCCACCACCATGTGCACGGTGAGCACCAGCTCGCCTGGGCGAGCACGGGCGTGGTCACGGTCGACATCCAGGACCGCTGCTGGGTGCTGCCGCCGCATCTGGCGCTGTGGATCCCGGGAGGGGTCCGGCACGCCACCGCGGCCCTGCGGGAGTCGGTGCTCCAGGGCGTCTACCTCGATCCGGTCTCCTGTCCGCTGGCCTGGCCCCGGCCCACGGTGCTCGCCGTCTCCCCGCTGGCCCGGCATCTGATCGGCTATCTGGCCGGTGAGCTGCCGCCGGGGGTGCGCACGCACGCCGAGGCCGTCCTGCTGGAGGTGCTGCGCCCGGCGGACGGCGCGGTGTTCGAACTGCCGCTGCCGGCCGATCCGCGGGCGCGGGAGGCCGCGGCGCTGCTGCTGGAGGACCCCGCGGACCAGCGGGGGCTGGCCGAACTGGCGTACGCGGTCGGCTCCAGCGCGCGCACCCTGCTGCGGCTGTTCCTCGCCGATACGGGCCTGACGTTCACCCAGTGGCGGACCCACGCCCGGCTCCAGGCGGCGCTCGCGCACCTCGCCGAGGGCGAGCCGGTGGGGCGGGTGGCCGAGCGGGTGGGCTATGCGACGCCCAGCGCCTTCGTCGCCGCGTTCCGCCGGGTGACGGGGTCCACGCCCGCCGCCTACTTCGCCCGTTCCCGGGAGCGGGCGGACCGGGCCGCCTGACGGGGTTGGACGGGGTTGGCGGATCGGCGACACGAGGTGGCGCCCGACCGCCTTGCCGCGCCTGCGACGGCGCCACTAGCGTGCTTAGGCAAGGCTAAGCTAAGTCCCTGCCGGCGCTCTGACCGGCGGGTACGTCGCCGAGGAGCACCATGGGCACCACCACTCTGAGCACCACCACCGTGGTGCCGGAAGCAGCGGCACAGGACACCGGCCGAAGACGGCGCCGGACTGCTGCCGCCGTCCGGCTGCTCGGTCTGCTCCTCGCCTGCGCGCTGCTGGCCCTGGCCGTCGTGGCGAGCGTCGCCGTCGGTGCCAAGGCCATTCCGTCCGGCGAGGTGCTGCACGCGCTGCTGCACGGCCGCACCTCGGTGGACGGCTCGGTCGTCTGGGACCTGCGGCTGCCCCGGACGCTGCTCGGCGTCGCCGTCGGTGCCGCGCTCGGCCTCGCGGGCGTCCTGATGCAGGCGCTGACCCGCAATCCGCTCGCCGACCCCGGCATCCTCGGCGTCAACATGGGCGCCTCGGCGGCCGTGGTCGTGGCGATCGCCCTGTGGCGCAGCACCGATCCGTCGTTCTGCGTCTGGTTCGCGTTCGCCGGTGCCGGGCTGGCCGCCGTGGTGGTCCAGGTGCTCGGCTCGCGCGGCCGGTCGGGGCCCGCGCCGGTGCGGCTCGCGCTCGCGGGCACCGCCGTCAGCGCCGTGCTCGGCGCGCTGATCTCCGTCGTCACCCTGCTGCGGCCGGACGTGTTCGACCAGTTCCGGTTCTGGGGCGTGGGCTCGCTGGCCGGGCAGCCGATGTCGGTCGTCACGGAGGTGGCGCCGTTCCTCGGCGCGGGCGCCCTGCTCGCCCTCGGGCTGTCCGGCGCGCTCAACTCGCTGGCCCTGGGCGACGACACGGCCCGTGCGCTCGGCACCCGGGTGCGCCGCACCCGCGCCCTCGGGATGCTCGCCGTCACCCTGCTGTGCGGAGCGGCGACGGCCGCCGTCGGACCGATCGCCTTCGTCGGCCTGGCCGTCCCGCATCTGGCCAGGGCGCTCACCGGGCCCGACCACCGCTGGCTGCTGCCGTACTCCATGGTGTTCGGGGCCGTGCTGCTCCTCGGTTCGGACCTGCTCGGCCGGGTGCTCGCCCGGCCCGGTGAGATCCAGGCCGGTATCGTGACGGCCTTCGCCGGGGCGCCCGTCTTCATCGCGCTCGTCCGCCGCCGCAGGATCGCCGAACTGTGACCACCGCCCCCGCCTCCCCGCCGCGCTCCCCGCGCGTGCCCGCCCGCGCCACCGTGCTGCCCGGCCGCGTCGTCCGCCTGTACGGCGGCCGGATGTCGCTGCGCTGGCGGCCCCGCACCGTCGCGGTCTGCGTCCTGCTGGCCGCCGCCTGCCTGGTGGTCGGCGCCCTCGGCCTCACCACCGGCACCTACCGCCTGCCGCTGTCGCGGGTCCTGGCCACGCTGCTGGGCCGGGGCACCGGGGCCGAGTCGTTCATCGTGCTCAGCTTGCGGCTGCCGCGGCTGCTGTGCGCGCTGCTGGCCGGCGGCGCGCTGGGCATGAGCGGCACGGTGTTCCAGAGCATGTCCCGCAATCCGCTGGGCAGTCCGGACATCATCGGCTTCACCAGCGGCGCGGCGAGCGGTGCCGTGACGCAGATCGTGCTCTTCCACGGCGGCCCGTACGCCACCGCCGTGGCGGCGGTCGGCGGCGGGCTGGCCACGGCGCTGCTCGTGGGGCTGCTCGCGGCGGGGCGCGGCCCGGCCGTGGGCCACCGGGTCGTGCTGGTGGGGATCGGTGTCAGCGCGATGCTCACCTCGCTGACGGCCTATCTGCTGACCCGGGCCAGTCTCTACGAGGCGCAGGACGCGCAGATCTGGCTGATCGGCAGCCTCAACTCGGTGAACTGGTCGGTCGTCGCGCCGCTGGCCGCCGCCCTGGCCGTGCTGGTCCCGGTGACCGTGGCCGCTTCCCGGAACCTGGCCTGGCTGGAACTGGGCGAGGACACCGCCCGGGGGCTCGGGGTGCCGGTGGGGCGGGCCCGGATCCTGCCGGCCGTCGCCGCCACCGCGCTCGCCGCGGCGTCGACGGCCGCGGTCGGCCCCATCGCCTTCGTCGCCCTGGCCGCGCCGCACCTGTGCCGCCGGCTCGTCCGCTCCCCGGGCGCCCTGGTGGTGCCCGCCGGTTTCATGGGCGCGCTGCTGCTGGCGGCGAGCGACTACACGGCCCAGCGGGTGCTGCCCGGCACGGAACTGCCGGTCGGCGCGGTGACCGGGGTGCTCGGCGGCCTGTATCTGTGCCGGCTGCTGCTCGCCCGGCGCAGGGCGGGCCGCTCATGAACCTGAACCGGACCCGCCGCCCACGGCGGCAGCGGGCGGCCTCGCGGCCGACGCGCCAGCGCCCGCGCCCGCGCCCGCGGGTGCCCGTACGCGCGACGCGCGACCTGTTACCCGGCGCGGGCCGGTGAGCCCAGCCCCGGCCACCGCTCTCCCCCTTCCCCCCTCCACTTCTCTTCCGTCCCCTCCGCCTCAAGGACATCCCCATGCCCAGCGCCACCCTCCGGCGTCCCCGCGACATCCGGTCCTCGCTCCCGCTCCTGTCCGGTACGCGCCCCTCCCGGCGCGGGCTGCTCGCCGGCGGACTGGGGACGGCCGCCCTCCTCGGCCTGTCCGCGTGCGGCACCGGCGACTCCCCGGCGGCCGGTGCCTCCGGCGGCGCCGCGTGGTCCTTCACCGACGACCGGGGCCGCGCCGTACGGCTGTCGCGGCGGCCGAAGCGCATCGCGTTCCTCACCGACACCGTGGGCGCCGCGCTGTGGGCGGCCGGTCTGCACCCGGTGGCCGCCGCCGACTCCGGGCAGGGCATCGTCGGCGCGGTGCGCCCGGACTGGTCCGGCGTCAGCCGGATCTACTCCGCGGACAAGGGCGTACGGATCGAGGCGCTCGCCCAGGCCCGGCCCGACCTGCTGATCGACGCCGTGGAGCCCGACGGCACCCTCCAGGTGGCCTCCCAGCTTCCGGCGGTCGGCAAGCTCGCCCCGGTGGTCGGCCTGAGCACGTACCAGCCGATCGAGAAGATCGCGGGGACCGCCGACCGGCTGACCCGCGCGCTGGGCGCCGAGCCGGCCGACGCCGGGGCCAGGGCGCGCTACGAGGAGGCGAGCGCGCGGCTGCGCAGGGCACTCGCCGCCAACCGGGAGCTGCGGGTCGGCTTCGTCTTCGGTATCGACAAGAGCACCGTCGGCGTGATGAACCCGAGGACCTGGGCCGTGCTCAAGACGGTGAGTGCCCTCGGGATGCGTCTCCTGCCGGTGCCCGACGGCGCCGACAACACCTACAGCCAGGCCGTCAGCTGGGAGAACGTCCCCTCGCTCCCTGCCGATCTGCTGGTGTGGGCGGTGTCCGATCCGCTGCCCGGGAACCCGCTGTGGCAGCGCACGCCCGCCGTCCGCGCCGGACAGGTGTGGAAGCCGCCGCTGGCCTCCTGGTACGCGTACAGCTGGGCGAACTTCACCGTCCTGCTCGACGGCCTGGCCACCCGCGTCCAGTCCGCCCGCGCGGGCGTCGGACCGCACTCGGCGTCCTGACCCCGCTCCCCTTCTCCCCGATTTCTCCCCGATTTCTCCCCGATTCTCTCCTCGGTCCTCCCCTCGATGTCCTTCTCTCCGCGTCCCGGACCGTACGGTCCGGCCCTTCACCCCTGGATCACCGTGACTGCCCTGCCCTCCCCCGCCGCGTCCCCCGTCCGGCGCCGTGGCCGCCTGCTGCGCCCGGCCCTCGCCTGCGCCGCCCTCGCGCTGGCCCTCACGGCCACCGCCTGCGACGCCTCCTCTTCCCCCGGCGGCGGCGCCGGGTCCGCCGCGACCCGGGCGGTCGACACGGCGCACGGCAAGGTGACCGTGCCCGCGCACCCGCTGCGGATCGTCTCCGTGCACTCCTGGTCCACCGAGTCGCTGTACGACCTGGGCCTTCGGCCGGTCGGCGTGGAGAACAGCGGAGCCAACTACGTCCCGCCGCGCTATCTGGCGCGCTGGAAGTCCGCGGCGAAGGTGACGACCGGCGCCGACCTCGACTACGAGAAGATCGCCTCGCTCAAGCCGGACCTGATCGTCGGCGTCGACGTGCCCTACCTCAGCAAGGCGTACAAGCGGCTGTCGGCCATCGCGCCGACCGCGTTCGCGTCCTTCAAGGAGACCGCCGCCTGGTCCGCCTACCCGGACGCCACGGCCGGTTTCGTGAACCGCGCGACGCAGCTCGACCGGCTCAAGCAGAAGTACGCCGACCGGATCGCCGCGGTGCGCGAGGCCGAGGGCGCGAAGCTGTCCGGGAACCGCTGGGCCGTGATCCAGGGCGGCTTCGACTCCGGCAACTACTGGATCTACAGCCCCGCCTCGCCGGTCGGGGACATCCTGGCCAAGCTGGGCGTGCGGTTCGCCACGGCCACCGCCTCGCTCGCCGCGGGCTCGACCAGGTCGGTGTCGTACGAGCGGGCGGACCTGCTGAAGGACGCCGACTACGTCGTCTACTACACCAACAACGACGGCTCCCCCGCCAACGACATCCAGAAGCTGTTCGACCTGCGCTCGTTCAAGGAGCTGCCGGCGGCGAAGAACCACCGGGTGGTGGGCACCGCCGACTTCCTGCCCGGTTCCTACAGCGACGCCCTGGGCGTGGTCGACACCATCGCGGACGCGCTGGCGAAGCAGTCCGGCTGAGGGCCGAAGGCGGGCGCCGCTACTCGCCCCGGGGCGCGTCGAACAGCGCGCTGACGGACTCCCCGTTGTGGATGCGGCGCACCGCCTCGGCGAGCGCGGGCGCGATGGACAGGACGCGCAGCTTGTCCGCGTGGACGCGGTGCTCCTCGTGGTCGTCGACGGGCACCGGCACCGTGTTGGTGCACACGATCTCCAGTACGTCCTGCTGCGCGCTGAGCCGTTCGAGGGCGCCGGACGCGAACAGGCCGTGCGTACAGGCGATCCGGATCGAGCGGGGGCCCGACTCGCGCAGCCGGTCCAGGAGTTCCAGGACGGTGCTGCCCTTGGCGATCTCGTCGTCCAGCACGATCACGTCCCGCCCGGCCACGTCGCCGATGACCGAGCTGATGGTGACCCGGTCGTCGGCGTAGCGCTGCTTGGCGCCCGCGGCCACCTGGGCGCCGAGCATCCGGGCGAACGCGGCGGCCTCCTTGGCGTTGCCGAGGTCGGGCGAGACGACGGTGGTGCGGGTCAGGTCGTACTGCCCGAAGTGCGCGGCCAGTTCGCGCAGGGCGTGCAGGTGGTCGACGGGCACCGAGAAGAAGCCGTGCACCTGCGGTGCGTGCAGGGTCATCGCCAGGACCCGGCTCGCGCCCGCCGCGACCAGCAGATCGGCGACCAGGCGTCCGCCGAGGGAGATGCGCGGGGCGTCCTTCTTGTCGGAGCGGGCGTAGGAGTAGTGCGGCATGACGACGGTGATGCGCCCGGCGGAGGCGCCGCGGGCCGCGTCGCACATCAGCAGCAGCTCCACGAGGTGCTCCTGCACCGGCTTGACCAGCGGCTGGATCAGGAACACGTCCCGCTCGCGGCAGTTGGCCTGGAGCTGCACCTCCAGGCAGTCGTTGGCGAACCGGCTGACCCGGGTGGGGCTGAGCGGAACGCCCAGGTGTGCGCAGACCTCCGCCGCCAGTTCGGGATGGGCGCTGCCGCTGAACACCGCGATGTCTCGCACGATCCGCTCCTCGCATGATCATTCCGGACTGCCGCGGTCATCGTACTGACCGGGTGCGGGTCATCGGCCCAGCACGCCCGGCAGGGCCAGCGCCCCCAGCAGCGCGGCTCCCACCAGCAGCCAGGCCACGTAGTCGCCGACGTGCCCGGACTGCAGGCGGCGCAGCGGCAGCGCCCAGCCGGGTGCGGCCAGCAGCCCGGGGCGGGCGACGGCCACGCCCGCGACGGCGACCGCCAGCAGCGCCGAGAGCAGGTCCAGCAGGACCCCGGTCGCGGTCCAGTGCGCGGTGGAGAACACGCCCCAGGTCCCGGCCTCGTCGACGGCGTCGCCCACCGCGCCCGCGAAGCCGGGGACCGCGCCCGCGGCGAGCGCGGCCAGGAGCAGCACCACCGGGACGGTCCGCATGGTCAGGGGGACCTTGTCGAGCCGCCGCCCGGTCTCGGGTTCCTCGGCGGAGCCGGACGTCTTGTCCTCGTCGCGTTCCTCGCCCTCCCGTTCCCGGGGCCGGGGCCCGAGGCCGAGGAAGACCCGGGCGGCGACGCGCAGCACGGCGGCCCCGGTGAGGGCGGAGGCGGCGACGTAGACCACGGTGAGCGGGCCGCCGACGGCCTCCTCGCTCAGCGCCTTGCCCAGACCGGTGCCGAAGGGCGGCAGTCCGGCCAGGGCCAGCGCGCCGACGGCGAAGACGGCGCCGGTGCCGCGCAGCCGCCGGGCCCGGCCGTGCAGGGCGAACTCGTCGACGCTGCCGTAGCGGTCCAGGAGGATGCCGGCGCAGGCGAACAGGGCGGCCTTCACGCCCGCGTGGGCCAGGATGTACAGCGCGGTCCCCTCGTCCGCCGCCGCCTTCAGGGTGCCGATGCCGATCAGGAAGAGACCGGTGTGGGCGATGGTGGAGAAGGCGAGCAGGCGTTTGATGTGCCGCTGGTACCAGCACATCACCGAGCCGACGGCGGCGGTGAGCACACCGAGCACCACCAGCGCCCGGCTCGCGTCGGCGGCGGGGATGCCGCCCGGCCCGGAGAAGACGGTGCCGTACACGCGCCAGACGCCGTAGACCCCGAGTTCCACCATGACGCCCGACAGCAGCATGCACACGGGTGTGGGGGCGACGGCGTGCGCGTCCGGCAGCCAGAACTGGAAGGGCACGGCGGCGGCCTTCACCAGCAGCCCGGTCAGGACCAGCACGAATCCGGCGAGGACGAGCGCGTCGGGGCCGTGCCCGGCGGCGGCCGTGTCGAGTCCCTGGCCGATCTTCGCCATGGCGAGCTGTCCGGTGCGGGCGTAGAGCAGGGCGATGCCCATCAGCATGAAGTACGCGCCGAGCGAGTTGACCAGGGCGAAGCCCAGCGCGCCCTGTACGGCCTTGGCCTCGTCGATGCGGTATCCGGTCAGCGCGTAGGCGACCACGCTCATCAGTTCGAAGAACACGAACGCGTCGAAGAGGTCCCCGGCGATGGCGAAGCCGCACATGCCGCCCTGGAAGAGCAGGATCAGCGCGGGGAAGGAGCCCGCGTGGCCGCGCGGCGGTTCGTCGAAGTAGCGCCAGGAGTAGGCCAGCGCGGCGAGGGTGAGCAGGGAGACGAGCGCCGCCATGCCGAGGCCCGCCCCGTCCCCGGTCAGGACGATGCCGACGCTCTCGCCGCCGACCGGGAACCAGCCGCCGACCCACTCCGTCAGCGGTGGCGAGGAGCGCAGGAGCAGCACGACCGCCAGGACGGCGGTCGCGGCGGCGACCAGCGAGCCGAACGCCTCGGCGGCGAACCGCGGCAGACGGCGCCCGCCGGCCACGAGCAGGGCCGCGCCCAGCAGCGGGACGGCGGGCAGCAGCGGCAGCAGCTGGGAGGGCGTCAACCGCGCAGCTCCCTCAGTTCGTCGGGGTCGACGGTGCCGTGCCGCTTGGAGATCTGCACGGTCAGCGCGAGCAGCAGCGCGGTCACGGTGGCGCCGACGACGACATCGGTGAGGGTGAGCGCCTGCACGAGCGGGTCGACCACCGGCCGCGAGCCGGGCGCGATGTCGGAGAAGACGGGCGCGGTGGCGCCGTCGCGGTATCCGACGGCCAGCAGCAGGACGTACGTCGCCGACTGGCACACGGCGAGGCAGCCCACGGCGTGGATCAGATTGCGGCTGGTGGCCAGGCCGTAGCAGCCGATCAGGAGCACATAGGCGGCCACCAGGTACGGCAGGACGTGCAGGACGTCGTTCACGGCGCTCTCACTTCCCGTTCTCCTCCTCGATCTCGACGGCCTGGTCCAGGAAGCGGGCGAGCAGGACGACGACCGCGCAGGCCACCTCCATGCCGATGGCCGCGTTCAGCAGCGGCACGGTGCCCCCGGAGGACAGGGTGTTGAACGTGCCGTACGGCAGCAGGGCGTTGGCGAGGAAGGAGGTGCCCGCGAGCAGTCCGGCCAGGCCCAGGACGAGATAGGCGGAGGCGGAGAGCGCGTCGCCGATCTCGTAGGCGTCGACGGGCCGGACGCGTTCCAGCGCGGCGTAGTCGGCGCCCAGGTACAGCAGGTGCAGCGCGGTCGCGGCGACGACGCCGCCCTGGAAGCCGCCGCCGGGGCTGAGCTGGCCGTGGGCGATGACGTAGAGGCCGGTGACCAGGGCGACGGGCAGCACGACGAGGGCGTAGCGGCGCACCGGGGCGGCGACACGGGCGGGCCGCGGCGGGTCGCGGTGTTCGTCGCGGGCCTGCCGCAGCAGGACGGCGCAGCCGAGGACGGCCGCGAAGAGGATCGCCATCTCGCCCATCGTGTCGAAGGCGCGCTGGTCGAAGTTGACGGAGGCGATGGTGTTGGCGGTGTGCCGGGCGAGCGCGGCGCGCACCGCGCGGTAGCCGTAGGGGTGGCGGGCGCCGCCGAAGGCGGGCAGCCGCAGGCAGGCCGCGACGAGCAGCGCGGCGAGCGCGCCGCCGCCGAGGAGCACCAGCCACAGCCGGGCGCGCGGGGTCACCGGCGGCCGCCGTCCCCGCCGCCCCCGCCCTCGCCACCCCCGGCTCCGCCGTCGCCGCCGGTTCCGGCGCGGGCGGAGCGGCGCCGGACCTTGCGCACCGAGAGCATGATCAGCAGCGGGGTGAGCGCGGAGCCCACGGCGAGCTGGGACAGCCCGACGTCCGGAGCCTGCAACACGGTGAACAGCACGGCGAGCGTGGTCCCGAGGACGGACAGGACGAGCGCCTGGTGCGTCGGGTCGCGGTTGAGGACGGCGGCGGTCGCGCAGCCGGCGACCAGGAGCAGCGCCAGGACGACGACGGCGTCAGCCACGGTCCACCTCCGTGAAGCCGCTGGACAGCGCCCGCGAGGCCAGCAGGTTCCCGCCGACCAGCAGCACCCCGACGACCAGCAGCTTGACCATGGCCCGGCCTGGCCCGGCGACGGCGCACAGCACCAGGACGACGGCCGCGCCGAGCCCGGCGCAGGCCCAGGTCAGCCCGCGGGCCCGCGGCGGGTCGCCGGTGAGTTCGGCGGCGAGCAGCCGGGCGAAGACGAGGGTGCCGACCGGGCCCAGCAGGGCCAGCAGCAGCGCGAGGTCGACGTAGGAGGTGCGGCCGTAGCCCTGGGCGAGGAGCAGCAGAGCGGGGCAGACCACGGCGGTGGACAGGTTCTGCGCGACCACGCGGCGCGACAGCGGTCCGGTGGCCACGCCCCACAGGGCCGTGCCGAGTCCGGCCGCCAGAACGGCCGTCGCCGCCGCGATCCAGCCGTTCACCCGCGGCTCACCGCCCGCCGGCCGGCCCGCGCGACCAGGGCGCCCACGCCCGCGACGCCCGCGCCGACCGCCCATTCCAGGGGGTGGACGGTGCTGATGAGCATCAGCCACAGCACGACGAGCGCGGCCCACCAGGCCAGCACCTCGCCCACGGCGAGGAGGGTCGTCCGCGGCTTCACCCGGCACCTCCTCGGGTTCGGTCCCCTGCGCTGACGTGCGGCGGGGTCCGGTCCGCCGCTTCCCGGCATCCAAGCACCGCCGCCACCGGGGAGCGTGCGGCGGCGCGCGGATGTGCGACCCGGTTGCCCCGACAGCAGCAACGGAAACCGGGGACGCGGCCCGCGCGCCGGTGGCGGCGGCCGGAATCCAGGTGCGGTTCGGGGGTAACCGGCTTTCCAGCAGGGTGAGTTGGTGCCGGGATGCCCGGGAGGCAGGGATGGCCAGGATGACGCTCCGTCCGCTCACGGCGCTCCGGGCCCGCGTGCCGGGGCGGCGCGGGACCGGGCAGCGGACGGCCGCGCCCGGCGCGCCCGCGCCTCGCGCGGAACCCGCCGCGAGGCGCGTCACGAAGCCCGCCGCGGAGCCCGCCGCGAAGCGCGTCACGGAGCCCGGCCCGGAACGCGTCACGGAGCCCGCCGGAAAGCCCGCCGTCGAGGTGCGGCGGCCCGCGCCCTGGCCGCTGCGGCTGCTGGCGATGGCGTGCGCGTTCGTGTGCATGGTGGCCTTCGCCGTCGTACTGGCCCGGCTGACGCTCCAGCCGTCGCCCGCCTCGGTGCCGTTCGTGCACACGAACCTGCGCCCGGGGCGTTCGCTGCGGGAGTACGCGGACCAGCCGGGGCTGCGCGACGCCGTCCAGCAGATCGGCGGGAACCTGCTGCTCGGGGTGCCGTTCGGGATCCTGGTACCCGTCCTCGCGCCCCGCTCGCGCCGGCTGCCGCGCGTCCTGCTGCTCACCGCGCTCGTGATGCTGGCGGTGGAGTTCGCCCAGGGGGCGCTGATCACCGGGCGGGCGTTCGACATCGACGACGTCATCCTCAACACGGCCGGGGCGCTCGCCGGTCATCTGCTGCTGGGGCGGCGGATGGGCCGGGCCGTGCACGCGCGCCGACGCCGCCGCGCGTGAGGGGCGCACCGCATGGACCGGTCCGTACCGGCTGGGGAATGGTCCGTACCGGAGTATTGACGCCTTCTTAATTCAGCCCTTGAATCAAGGGCCGAACCACTCTCTCGTTCCCCCACGACTGTCGGCGGGCCCGCCCACCGGGCCGCCGTACGGAAGGGAGTGCCGTGGCCTCTCGACGCCCGCTCCGCAGATGTCTGCTCGCCGCTCTGTCCGCCGTGCTCGCCGGAGCGGCGGCCGTCGGCCCCGCCCAGGCGAGCCCGTCCCCCGCCGCCGCCCCCACCGCGGCCGCCCCCGCCATGTTCTCCGGGTTCTCCGACACCTTCGACGGGCCCGCGGGCGCGGCCGTCGACTCCGCCAAGTGGCAGACGGAGACCGGCGACAACGTCAACAACCACGAACGGCAGTACTACACGGCGGGCACCCGCAACGCGGCCCTCGACGGCCAGGGCCACCTGGTCATCACCGCCCGGCGGGAGAACCCGGGCGGTTACCAGTGCTGGTACGGCACCTGCCAGTACACCTCGGCCCGGCTGAACACCTCGGGGAAGTTCGACGCGCAGTACGGCCATGTCGAGGCGCGGATGAAGATCCCGCGCGGACAGGGCATGTGGCCGGCGTTCTGGATGCTGGGCACCCCGGTGAACTGGCCGGACTCCGGCGAGATCGACATCATGGAGAACGTCGGTTTCGAGCCCTCGACCGTGCACGGCACCATCCACGGCCCCGGCTACTCCGGCTCGGGCGGCATCGGCGCCGCGTACTCCCTGCCGAACGGCCAGGCGTTCGCCGACGCCTTCCACACCTTCGCCGTGGACTGGGCGCCCGGCTCGATCACCTGGTCGGTCGACGGCAACGTCTACCAGCGCCGGACGCCCGCCGACCTCGGCGGCCGGACCTGGGTGTTCGACAAGCCGTTCTTCCTGATCCTCAATCTGGCGGTGGGCGGCTACTGGCCCGGCGACCCGGACGGCTCGACGTCCTTGCCGCAGCAACTGGTGGTGGACTCCGTCTCGGTCACCACGTCCGACAGCCCCGCCGGGGCGCTGCCCATCAGGGGACTGGCCGGCAAGTGCGTGGACGTGGCCGGGGCGAACCCCGCCAACGGCACCCCGGTCCAGCTCTACGACTGCAACGGCACCGCCGCCCAGCAGTGGACCGCCGGCTCCGACGGCACCCTGCGCGCCCTCGGCAAGTGCCTCGACGTCAAGGACAACGCCACCGCGGACGGTTCCCAGGTCCAATTGTGGGACTGCACCGGCGGCCCCAACCAGAAGTGGGCGCTCCCGGCCGCCCGCGACATCGTCAATCCGCAGGCCGACAAGTGCCTGGACGCCACCGGCGGCAGCTCCGCCAACGGCACCCGGCTCCAGATCTGGACCTGCACGGGAGCCGCCAACCAGAAGTGGACGGTGGGCTGAGGTCCGCGCCGGGGGCTCCGCACCCGGCGCCCCCGGCCCTCGCTAGCGCCAGGTGAACTTGTCGCCGCCCACCCAGCGCACGGTGTCCGGGTCGTCCAGGTCATGGACCGTGATGCCGAACGCGGCGGCGGCCTGGAGCACATCGGTGACGGTCTTCGCCTCGCCGACCACCTCGCCGTCGATCTCCACGATGCGGAACGGCGGGTCGCCCGGCTGGACTCCGAGCACCATGATCCGCGGCTGGGAGATGTAGGGACTCGCGCTCTCCGTCATGCCGTCCAGCCTAGGACCTGTCCGGCCGATCACGCCGGAGGGAAGCAGCCGTGCCTCGTGGGTGGAGGTGCGGTCGCGGGGCGGCCGGGCAACCCTGGGGGTGGAGGTGGTGATGGACCCTGTCGAGGCGCTGGACCGGATCGCCTTCCTGCTGGAGCGGTCCGGGGCACCCACCTACCGCGTACGTGCCTTCCGCACCGCCTCCGGCGTGCTGTCCGCGCTCACCGCCGAGGAGGTGACCCGGCGGGCCGGTGACGGGACGCTGGAGTCGCTCAAGGGGATCGGGCCGAAGACCGCGCAGGTGGTCCGGGAGGCGCTGGCCGGACAGGTGCCCGGCTATCTGCGCGCGCTGGAGGAGGAGGCGCACGAGCCGCTTGCCCGGGGCGGCGAGCGGCTGCGGGCGCTGCTGCGCGGCGACTGCCATCTGCACTCCGACTGGTCCGACGGCGGCAGCCCGATCGAGGAGATGGGCCGGGCCGCGGCGGACCTCGGCCACGCGTGGGCGGTGCTCACCGACCACTCGCCGCGGCTGACGGTGGCGCGGGGCCTGTCGCCCGCGCGGCTGCGCGAGCAGCTGGAGGTGGTCGCGGAGCTGAACCGGGGCTGGGCGCCGTTCCGGCTGCTGACCGGCATCGAGTGCGACATCCTCGACGACGGCCGCCTGGACCAGGACCCTGAGCTGCTGGCGGCGCTCGACGTGGTGGTCGTGTCGGTGCACTCCAAGCTGCGGATGGACGCCCGTTCGATGACCCGCCGCATGGTGGCCGCCGTCCGCGATCCGCACTCCGACATCCTCGGGCACTGCACGGGACGGCTGCTGACCGGGCGGGGGCGGCCCGAGTCGGAGTTCGACGCGGACGCCGTGTTCGCCGCCTGCGCCGAGACCGGGACCGCCGTGGAGATCAACAGCCGTCCCGAACGGCTGGACCCGCCGCTGCGGCTGCTGCGCCGTGCCGTGGCGGCGGGCACGCTGTTCTCCGTCGACACCGACGCGCACGCGCCCGGACAGCTGGACTGGCAGATCCACGGCTGCGCGCGGGCCGAGGAGTGCGGGGTGGCGCCGGAACGCGTCGTGACCACCTGGTCGGCCGACGAGCTGCTGGAGTGGACCCGCGAGCGGCGCACGCCGTCCGGAGTGGCGGGCCCCTGACGTGGTACCCGGACGGACCCCGCGCGCCCGTGAGGAGAGCGCGCAGCGAAGAGAGGATCCCGGATGGACCGTGCCGCCCTGTTCGACGTCGACGGAACGCTCGTCGACACCAACCACCTCCATGTCGTCACCTGGTGGGAGGCGTTCCGGCAGGCGGGCCACCGGGTCCCCATGCACGCCGTCCACCGCTCGGTGGGCCTCGGCTCCGCCGATCTGATCGCCCATCTCCTCGGCGACGACCGCGACAAGGACGAGGACGACGCGCTCGCCGCCGCGCACAGCGCGCTCTACGGGCAGTACTTCGACCGGCTGCCCGCCTTCGCCGACGCCGGGCGGCTGCTGCGCCGGCTGCACGGGGACGGCTGGACGGTGGTCCTCGCCACCTCGGCGAGCGGCCCCGAGCTGGGCGCGCTGCGCCGGGCCATCGACGCGGACGACGCCATCGCCGGCATCGCGAGCGCCGACGACGTGTCGGCGGGCAAACCCGCTCCCGAGCCGGTCGAGCACGCCCTGGAGCTGGCCGGGGCGCCCGCCGGAGACGCGGTGTTCGTCGGCGACACCGTCTGGGACATGCGGGCGGGCCGCCGGGCCGGGGTGCGGTGCGTGGGCGTGCTGAGCGGGGGCATCCCGCGTGCCGACCTCCAGGAGGCCGGCGCGGACACGGTCTACGACGATCCCGCGCACCTGCTGGCGTCCCTGGCGGACAGCCCGCTGGCCTGAGATGCCCGCACAGCACGTCGGCGGACGGCGGGCCGCACGCGCCCGGGGCACCCGTCCGGCGCACGCAAACGTGACATGTTCCCTGCTCAAGACACCGGCCGGAGCGGATACCCGGGCACCATGACGGGCGCAGCGCAGACTCCAGATCCCACGTCCCCGCCGGACTCCCCCGCCCCGCGCGGCGGCGTCCTGTGCCGGGCGCTTGCCGTCGGCCGGCTGCTCGGCGGCCGGACCTGGCACGCCGCGCGGGAGGAGGCGTGCCGGGCGGGGCGCGCCCTGCGCGCGGTGGCGCGCGGCCCCGGACGGGAACGGGACCTGGTCGTGCAGTCCCTCAAGGCCGCCGGGGCGGCGCTGCTGGCCTGGGTGGTGGCGAAGATCTGGCTGGGCGACCCGATGGCGCTGATGGCGCCGTGGGTGGCGCTGGTCATGGTGCAGGCCACGGTGTTCAGCTCGCTGCTGCGGGCGGGGCAGCAGTGCACGGCGATCTTCGCGGGGACCCTGCTCGCCTCCGCCGCGCAGGCGCTCACCGGGGACACGCTGACCGCGCTCGCGCTGTCGCTGCCGGTGCTGATGCTCCTGGCGAACTGGTCGCGCTTCGGCGACCAGGGGGTCTACGGCGCCACCACGGCCGTGTTCACGCTGGCCACGGGCAGTGTGTCGGCCGCCTCGGTCGGGCACCGGCTGGGGCAGACGGTGCTCGGCGCGGTGATCGGTCTCGCCGTCAACGCCTTCGTCCTCCCGCCGATCCATCTGCGTGACGTGCGGGAGAACCTCGCCGCGGTCGCCCGGGAGGCGGGCGACCTGCTGTGCGCGGTGGCCGACGGGCTGCGCGACGGCGACTGGGACGAGGGCACCGCCGCCGAGTGGTCCCGGGGCTCCGCCCGGCTCGAACGCCGGCTGGAGACCCTGCACTCGGCCCGTCGCTGGAGCCGGGAGAGCCTGCGGCTGACCGCCGGTCCGCTGCGCGCGCTGCGCAGGCCGCCCGCGCCGGTGCCGCCCGAGACGGAGGACGACCGCTGGAGCAGGGTCACCGGGCACGTACGGGCGCTCACCCGGACGCTCGCGGTCGCGGCCGACGAGAACCGGGCGCCCGCGGCTCCGGAGCCCGGGGTGCTGCGGACGTACGCCGGTCTGCTGGAGCTGGTCGCCGGGGCGTGCCACGCGGAGGGTGCCCGGCTGCGCGGTGAGCGCCCCGCCGACCCGGGCGCGTACCCGGACGGCGGGCGGGCCGAGGAGGACCGGCGCGCGCTGCACCGGCGGTTGCAGGACGGGCTGCGCGAGCAGGCGGGGCGGGCGGCGGCCCCGGTCACGGTGCTGGGGTCGCTGCTGCTCCAGGCGGAGAGCCTGTGGGCGGAGACCGTGCCCGGCGCCGCCTCCGGCGCCCCGGTACCGGGTACAGCACCGCGTACCCCTGCGGAGTGACCCGGATCACCGCAAAACGAGGCAGAGACCGGAACACCGGACCCCCTTGGCCCGTTGAACCAGGCGTGGGTGCGGATGGGACGGTGTCCCCGGGCCTCACCTATTGCCCACAGGGACGATCGTTCGGCTGAAGCCCTGTGGAGCGTCTCGCCGAGAGGCGACCGCCATGCGTGCCCACACCAGGACCGCCCCGGCCGTGATTCCCCCGTCCGGCCGGGGCTTCCCTTTTTTCGCTCCTTCCCCAGCCCCCGGTGCCGGTGTCCGGTGTGCGCGCTTGACTTGGAGAGCGCTCCAATCCGTAGCGTTCCGGGCATGACCACCACGCCACAGCACAAGATCGGTTCGGGCTTCGGGGCGGCCGGCACCGCCGCCGACGTCCTCAGCGGCATCGACCTCACCGGAAAGCTGGCGATCGTCACCGGCGGATACTCCGGCATCGGTCTGGAGACCACCCGGGCGCTGGCCGCGGCGGGCGCTCGCGTGGTCGTCCCCGCCCGCCGTCCCGCGACCGCCCGCGAGGCGCTGCACGGCATCGAGGGCACCGAGACCGACACGCTCGACCTCGCCGACCTGGACAGCGTCCGGGACTTCGCCGGACGCTTCCTGGCCTCCGGCCGCACCGTCGACCTCGTCATCGACAGCGCCGGTGTCATGGCCTGCCCCGAGACCCGGGTCGGACCCGGTTGGGAGGCGCAGTTCGCCACCAACCACCTCGGCCACTTCGCCCTGGTCAACCGCCTCTGGCCGGCCATCGAGCCGGGCGGTGCCCGGGTCGTCTCGGTCTCCTCGCGCGGCCACCACTTCTCCCCGATCCGCTGGGACGACGTCCACTGGCGCGAGGGCTACGACAAATGGGCGGCCTACGGCCAGGCCAAGACCGCCAACGTCCTGTTCGCCGTGCATCTGGACCGGCTGGCCCGGGACCGCGGGGTGCGCGCCTTCGCCCTCCACCCGGGCGCCATCATGACCCCGCTCCAGCGCCATCTGACCCGCGAGGAGATGATCGAGCGCGGCTGGGTCGACGAGAACGGCGTCCCGCTGAACCCCCGGGGATTCAAGACCCCGCAGCAGGGCGCGGCGACCCAGGTCTGGGCCGCGACCTCGCCCCGTCTTGACGGACTCGGCGGTGTCTATCTGGAGGACTGCGACATCGCCGAGCCGGTGCCCGACGAGGGCATGCACAGCGGCGGGGTCAAGCCCTGGGCCACCGACCCGGGCCAGGCGGCCCGGCTGTGGGCGCTGTCGGCGGAGCTGACGGGGGTGGACGCGTTCGCGGACCGCGCCTGAGGCCGTACGGCGGCGGGGCCGGGCGAAGGGCCCGGCCCCGCCGGCGCACCGCCCGGCCCGGCCCGCTCAGGACGTCGCGAGGAACGCCCGCAGGTCCGCGTTGAGCCGGTCCGCGTGGGTGACGTACAGCCCGTGGCCGCCGCCCTCGTACTCCTTGAGCACACTGCCCGGTACCAGGGCGGCGGTCCGGCGGCCGGTCCCCTCCAGCGGGGCGGACGTGTCGTGGGTGCCGTGCACGACGAGCAGCGGCAGGCCGAGCTTGGGCAGTTCCTGGGCGAGATCCACCGTGGCGACCAGCTCGTTGACGGCGTCCGCCGCGCGGGGGGTGCAGGCCAGGGCCTGGTCGACGACGTGCCGGACGTAGTGCGGCGACACCTCGTTGCCGGTCACGTCGAGCGCGAAGTACGGGCCGGCCCCGTCCTCGTAGAAGGCCGCCCGGTCCTTGCGGAACACCGCGCGGCCGGCGCGCATCACCTCCGGGTCCCAGCCCTCCGGGTGGTCGGCCGTGCGGACCACGCCCGGCGCGATGCCCGCGACGAAGGCGACCCGCGCGACGCGGTCCGTGCCGTGCCGGGTCAGGCAGCGCACGATCTCCGCACTGCCCAGCGAGTGCCCCACGAAGGTGACCTCGCGCAGGTCCAGGTGGTCGAGGAGGCCGTACAGGTCGTCGGCCAGGGTGTCCAGGTCGTAGCCGTCCCACACGTCGTCCGAACGGCCGTGGCCCCGCCGGTCCAGCCCGACGCAGCGCACCCCCTCACCCGCCAGCGGCAGCGTCTGGAACTCCCACATGCCGGTCCCGAAGTAGGCGCCGTTGACGAAGACCACCACGGGCCCGTCCACCGGACCGTGGTCGACGTAGTGCAGACGGGTGCCGTCGGCGGGGCTCGTGACGTACGGCATGGGGACCTCCCGGAGTGCGGTGCGGGCTGTGCGGTGACGTGATGTCGTCCGCTGTCCATGGTCGCGGCGCGGCGGGCGCGGGTCGATGACGTCGGAGGTCATGCCGGGCGGGACCGAGGCGGGAACGGGACGGGAACGGGAGGAAACGGGAGGGAACGGGACGGGAGAGGCCCCGCGGGGGCGTGCGCACGGGCGGGCGCGGGGCGCGCGGGTCGACGGCCGGGGACCGGGTACTCGTGCCCCGCACTCGACCGTCTTCCGGAAGGAGCCGAACGTGAGCAGCGTGTCGGGCAGCAGGGTCGTCGTCACGGGCGCCACCGGCAATGCCGGTACCAGCGTGGTCCGTCTGCTCTCCGAGGATCCGGAGGTCGCCTCCGTACGGGGCCTGGCCCGCAGGATCCCGCGGTGGTCGCCGCCGAGGACGGAGTGGGCGCGGGTGGACATCTCCTCCGAGCAGGCGCCGCTGGCCGAGCAGTTCGAGGGCGCCGACGCCGTGATCCACCTCGCCTGGGCGTTCCAGCCGACGCACGATCCGGCGACGACCTGGCGCACCAACGTCCTCGGCGGGATCCGGGTCCAGGAGGCGGTGGCCGCCGCCCGGGTGCCGGTGCTGGTGCACGCCTCCTCGGTCGGCGCGTACTCGCCGGGTCCCAAGGACCGCGCCGTGGACGAGTCCTGGCCGACCCACGGCTGGCCGGACGCCGCGTACACCCGGGAGAAGGCGTATCTGGAACGGTCCCTCGACACCTTCGAACGGGACCACCCCGATGTGCGGGTGGTGCGGATGCGCCCGGGGTTCCTGTTCAAGGCCGAGTCCGCGAGCGAGCAGCGGCGGATCTTCGGCGGGCGGTTCCTGCCGGGTCCCGTGGCGCGGCCCGAACTGCTGCCGTTCCTGCCCGACGTCCCCGGGCTGCGGGTGCAGGCCCTGCACACCGACGACGCGGCCCGCGCCTACCAGCTGGCGCTGCACCGCGAGGTGAGCGGCGCCTTCAACCTGGCCGCCGATCCGCCGCTGGACGCGAAGGTGCTCGCCGAGATGCTGGGCCTGCGGCCCGTGCGTCTGCCGCGCACCGCCGCCCGCTCGGCCATCGCGGCGGCCTGGGGGCTGCATCTGCTGCCCGCGTCCCCGCACCTGTTCGACGCGGTGCTGCGGCTGCCCCTGATGGACTGCACCCGGGCGCACACCGAACTGGACTGGCACCCCCGCTACACGGCGATCGAGGTGATCCAGGAGTTCCTGCGCGGGTTGCGGCGCGGCGAGGGCGCGGACACCGAACCCCTGCGGGGGCGCAAGGTCGGATGAGCCCGGACGACCGGACTCGGCGGTCCGCCCCCGGCCGGCCGGTCCGCCCCCGGTCGGCCGGGGTCGGCCGGGGCCGGGGACACGGGCTCAGGACCGTGCCAACCGTGTGTCACCGTGTGTCAGGGGGCCGTGGGGCAGGGGTCAGGCGGGCGGCTCGTCCGGGCCGGGGTGTTCCTCGTCCGACGTGGGGACCTCGTCCGCGGGGGGCTCGCGCCGGGGCTGCCCTGGGCCCGCCGCGGTGTGCGCCGTCTCCCAGGGGTCCTCGTCCGCCTGGGCCTGCTGGTCCGGCATGTCCCGGGGGACGGGCGGGCGGTGTGCGGTCACGGTGTGCTCCCTTCTCCGGCTTCTCCGGCCTGCGCGTAACGGTCCGCGCGTCACCCGGCGGCCGCGGACCTCTTCGCTCCGTCGGTCCGTCGGCCTTCAAGGTCTCCGTCCGCCGCCGGGCCGAGGCGCGGGTACCTCCGTACGGGCCCGCGAAACCCCGCCGACCTGCGGAAGTCCCGTCGGCCAGGGCCGCTTGCCCGTGACCCGATCGGGCCGCCCTGTCCCCCGGTCGCGGCGCCGGTTCAGCCGCGCAGCCGCAGCGCCCGCATCTGCTCCTCCATCGGGCCAAGGCCGACGTCCTGGCGGCGCTCGTCGAGGGTCTCGGGCAGCCGGACCGGGTACGGACGCAGGGTCACCGGATCGATCCGCGTCCCGTAGAACTGCGGTTCGCCCAGTTCCACGGCGCAGTGGTCGGCGATGTAGGCGAGGTGGACGGCCGGGGTGCGGCCGTCGGCCGTGGCCTGCGCGATCAGGTCCCGGCAGCGCAGCCGCAGGTCCAGCCGGGGCGCGTGCAGCAGGATCATCAGCGCCGCGGTCGACGCCTCGGCGCCCACGGCGGCGGCGGCCGGCCAGCCGTGCCGGCCGACGATCCCCGCGAGGGCGTCCGCGTTGTCCCGGTGGCACTCGACGACGCCGCGCCTGCGCTGCGGTGTGGGCGCGGCGCCCGCCTCACGCGTCAGCCGCCGGTCGCGCTCGGCCCGGCACAGCAGGTCCTGGACCACCGCCGCGGTGAAGGGCGCGGTGGCGGTCTCGCCGGGCTCGTCCCGCTCCCCCGGCACGGCGTCCGGCACGGGCCGCCCGGACTCCCCGGCGTTCCCCCGGGCGGCTTCGGCGCCGAGGGCGTCGGCCGGAACGTCGGCCGTCGCGGGGGCCGTCGCGGGGTCCGCCGCGTACAGCGCCGACAGGGCGCGCCGCAGCCGCCCGTCCGGCAGCGCTGCGGTACGACGGTCGCCGGGGCGGCCGTCGCCGGCGTCACCAGTGCCCGCGCCCGTGCCGGTGCGGGGGGCGCGGGCCGCCGCGGTGTCCGCCGCGTACATCGCCGTCAGCGCCTGCCACAGGCGCCCTTCCGGGGCCGCCTGCGCCGCCCCGGGCACCGTCTCCCCGGCCGTCGCGTCGGCCGCCGGCCCGTCCGGGGCGGCGGTGCCGGGCTCCGGTGCGCGGGGCGGCGGGGGTGCGTACGCCCGGTCGCCGCCCGGCGCCGGGACGGCGGCGCGTGCCACGGTGTCCGTGCCCGCGTGCGCCTGTGCCGGGTGGTCCGTCATGACGCGGCACCCCGCAGGGACAGCGTGAACCAGACCCGCTTGCCGCGGTTGCCGGGTTCCGGGGGCGCCAGGCCCCAGTCGTCGGCGAGGGCGGCCACGATGGCCAGCCCGCGCCCCGACTCGTCGGCGGCGTCGGCCGCGCGGCGCCGGGGCAGCACGGGCGACCGGTCGGCCACCGTCACCCGCAGGGTGCGGGCGGTGCGTTCGATGGTGAGGGTGACGGTGTCGCGCGGGCCGCTGCTCGCGTGGCTGACCGCGTTGGCGAACAGCTCGTCCGTGGCGAGGACCGCGCTGTCGCACTGGTCGGCGGTGAGCCGCAGCCGGGCGAGGTGCTGGGTGACCAGACGCCGTACCGCGGAGGCCCAGGAAGGGTCGGCGGGCACGGTGGAGCGCAGCCGGGGCGGTTCGACCGCCCGGTCCGGGACGCGGGCGGCGGCCGGGGGCTCCTCCAGCGGCTGCGCCGGTGCGTGCGGGAGACCGCCGTGCGGTGCCCTGGATCCGGTCATCGGGCCTCCCGGCACCCCGTCGTGGCGCGGCCCGCGCCACCGTCGCCGGTCCGGCGCGCGCCACCGGCCCCGGCCGGACTCTCCTCGCGGCTCGTGGGCTGTCCGTCGGTCACGGTGGTCATCCAGCTCTCGCCTCGCAGTCCCGTGCGGCCGAGGACCGCACCGCACCTGTTGGAACGTCAGTTCCCATACCAGCACCGCGAGTTGATCACCAGACGGCGACCCGGATGCCGGCTTCCCGGATCACTATGATGTGGCACACACTCGGCTCGCAACCTGCGTTCTGATAATTTCAGACAGCCTCGCATCACTCTGTTCGAGTCGTCCGGCGCGTGACACACTGCACGCTGTGACAGCCGCTCCGGGAGGTCAGAGGTGAGTGAGAACCGCTCCGGCGGCAGCGCACCCACCGTTCTGCGGATGGTTCTCGGCAAGCGCCTGCGGCAGCTGCGCGAACGCGCGGGTGTGTCCTTCGAGGAGGCGGCGCGCGCCATCGAGGTGACGCCGCTGACGGTGCGCCGCATAGAGAAGGCCGAGGTCGGCCTGCGTATCCCGTACGTGCGGGAGCTGCTGCGCGCCTACGGTGTCCCGGACGCCGAGATCGACGACTTCGCCGCCCTGGCGCGCGAGGCCAACAAGCCCGGCTGGTGGTACAAGTACCGCGATGTGCTGCCGGAGTGGTTCAAGGCGTATGTGAGCCTGGAGAGCGAGGCCAGCGTCATCCGCCTGTACGAACCGCACTACGTGCCGGGGCTGTTGCAGACGTTCGACTACGCCGTCGCGCTGATGCGCGTCGGTTTCCCCAACGAGTCGAAGGAGGAACTCGCCCGCCGGGTGGACCTGCGCCTCAAGCGGCAGGATCTGCTGGCCCGACCGGGCGCCCCCGCCGTCTGGGCCATCCTGGACGAAACGGTGCTGCGCCGTCCCGTGGGCGGCGCCGAGGTGATGCGCGCCCAGGTGGACCGGATCCTGGAGGCCCTGGAGACCCCGAAGGTACGGATCCAGATCATGCGTTACGCCGTGGGGCCCACCCGGGCGCCTACGGACCCTTCCACCACTTCCGCTTCGGCTTCTCCGAACTGCCCGACGTGGTCTACACCGAGAACCTCGCGGGCTCGGTCTACTACGACCGGCCGGAGGACGTCGTCACCTATCTCGAGGTACTGGACCGGATGTCCGTGCAGGCCGAACCGGTCGCGCGGACCAAGCACATCCTGGCCGAACTGCGTAAGGAGTTGTGATCCCATGGCATCCACCGCACCCCGGACGCCCGCCCCTTCGGTCCGCAACGGCATGCCCGCCGGCGAACTGGGCACCGAGGGCTGGCACAAGCCCTGGAGCGGCACCAACGGCGGCTCCTGCGTCGAGGCCAAGCGCCTGCCGGACGGCAGGATCGCCGTACGCCAGTCCACGGACCCCACGGGACCCGCGCTGATCTACACCCGGGACGAGATGGTCACCTTCCTCGCGGGCGCCAAGGCGGGGCTCGCGGACTTCCTGGTCGACTGACCGGAGCGCGCGGCGGCCGCCGCGCCGGGGACCGCTCGCTTCCCCCTCCCCCGCCGCCCGGCGCCGCGCACTCCGCATCCCGCGATCCCGCGATCCCGCAGGACCCGGGCCGCGGGCGTCCCCGGGCCGCGGCCGAACCCGGCCCGGCCCGCCCCGGCCCGCCTCGCGGGGCCACCCGCACGCCACCTCCCGCCGTGCGGGTGGCCCCGCTCCCGGCGGCGGACACCGCCCGGCGCGCGGCCCCGCGCCGGCCCGGCCCCGCCGAACCACTGGTGCGCCACGGGCGCCACCCCCTCGGTGCCCCTCGCGCCCCTCGTGCCCCGTCTCGCATCTCGCGCCTCACGAACCACCGTTCGGCGCAAGGTCGTTGACGGTACTTTGAACCCCCGCGTGACGTACGGCAGGAGACCCCCATGACCAACGGCCGCCCCACCCCCGACCAGGACGCGCTGTCCAAGATCGACACCTCGGTGCCCCACTCGGCCCGCATCTGGAACTACTGGATGGGCGGCAAGGACAACTACGAGGTGGACCGGATCGCGGGCGACGCCTACCGCGAACACGCCCCCACCATCGAGACGATGGCCCGCGCCTCGCGGGAGTACCTGATCCGCGCCGTGACCCATGTGGCCGGCGAACTCGGCGTGCGCCAGTTCCTCGACATCGGCACCGGCCTGCCCACGTACGACAACACCCACCAGGTCGCCCAGCGCATAGCCCCCGAGGCGCGCGTCGTCTACGTCGACAACGACCCGCTGGTGCTCCGCCACGCCCAGGCGCTGCTCACCAGCACGCCCGAGGGCGTCACCGAGTACATCGACGCCGATCTGCACGACCCCGCGACGATCATCGAACGCGCCGGGCGGACCCTGGACTTCGAGCAGCCGGTCGCCCTGATGCTCATGGGCATCCTCGGCCACATCCAGGACTACGAGGAGGCGAAGTCGATCGCCCGCCGCCTCCAGGCCGCCCTGCCCTCCGGCAGCTACTTCGTCCACTACGACAGCACGGACACCGACCGGGCGCTCAAGGAGGCCCAGCAGGGCTACGACGACACCGGCGCCGTCCCCTACGTGCTGCGCAGCCCGGAGCAGGTCGCCGCCTACTACGAGGGCCTGGAGCTGCTGGAGCCGGGCGTCGTCTCCTGCCCGCTGTGGCGCCCGGCGCCCGGCACGGCGCCGAAGCCCACCGACATCCACGGCGGGGTGGCCCGCAAGCCGTGACGGCGGGGTCGGCTGCCGGGAGGGCGGGCTGCTACGGCCTGCGCTCCTCCAGGGCCGTCTGCCAGGCCGGCGGGCGGGCCTCGGGCACCGGTGCGGCGGGGCGCCCGCCGCGGGCGAAGAAGTCGGCCAGCGGCAGGATCGCCGCGCCCACGGTGACCGCGTCCGGGCCGAGCCGCCCCAGTTCGACGGTGACCCGCTCGGCGGGGTGGCGCAGGGCGTAGGCCGTGGCGTGGCGGCGTACCGCCGGCAGGAAGCGGGCGCCGAGCTGGAGGCCCGCCCAGCCGCCGATGAGGATGCGCTCGGGCTGGAAGAGGTTGATGAGGTCGGACAGGCCCGCGCCCAGATACTCGGCGGTCTCCTCCAGCACGGCCAGCGCGACCGGGTCGGCCGCGGTGCCCTCGGGCGGGTAGGCGGCGGCCAGCATCGCGGTCAGCGCGGTCTCCTCGTCGGTGCCGCCCGGCGGCCGGCCGCCCTCCTCGCGCCAGCGGGCCAGCAGCGACTCGGCGCCCGCGTACGCCTCCAGGCAGCCGAGCGCGCCGCACCGGCAGCGGCGCCCGCGCACCCGTACCGTCAGATGCCCCCACTCCACGGCCCGGCCCCGCTCCACCTCGGGCGTGACCAGGCAGGCGCCGACGCCGGAGCCGAAGAGCACCACGACCGCGTTGCCCGCGCCGCGTCCGGCGCCGAACCACATCTCGGCCTGGCCGAGCGTCTTGGCGCCGTTGTCGATGAAGCAGGGCACACCGTCCGGGAGGTGCGCCCCGGCGCGCAGCAGCGTCTCCAGGGGCACCGCGTCCCAGCCGATGGTCTGCCCGTGCACGACGGCGCCCCGGTCCTCGGTGCGCTCTACGATGCCGGGGACGCCGATCCCGACGCCCAGCAGGCGCTCGGGGGCGAGCCCGGCCGTGCGCAGGACCTCGGCGATGCCGTCCCCGATGTGGCCGGTGATCACGTCGACGTCGTAGCGCTGCCCGGTCAGCGGCCGTTCGGTGCGCGCCAGTTCGGTGAGGGTCAGGTCGAACAGCTCGACGCGCACCCGGGTCTCGCCGACATCGACGCCGATCATGTGGCCGCTGGCCGGGACCACGCGCAGCAGGGTGCGCGGGCGCCCGCCGTCGGAGTCGACGCTGCCGGCCTCCTCGACCAGTCCGTCGGCGACCAGGTCGGCGACGACATTGCTGATCGAACCCGAGCTGAGGCCGGTGGCGGGGCCCAGTTCGAAGCGGCTGAGGGGGCCGTCGAAGTACAGCCGTTGCAGGACGGCCGTGCGGTTGGCCCGTCTGAGATCGCGCACCGTGCGCCCGTTCCGCCCCGCCGCCATGTGGCTCCCTCGTCCTTGCACGCGTGCCCTGTCCCGCCCTGTCCGACCTGCAACATACCGCCGGGGGCCGGTCCGGCGCGACTTCCCGTCCCCCTTAGGTCAGGCAATAAATTAAGGCGTGGCCGGTTCCGTGGCGGGGTCCGGCCCGGCCGTGGCGCCCGCGCGGGGCAGGCAGGCGGTGCCCGCTCCCTCGGGCGCTCCGTGCCGGGCGAGCAGGTGCCACACCTTCTTGAGGTCCTGTGCCGCGTGGCGGCCGGTGCGGGCGGCCTCGCCGATGATCCACGGGTCGAGGTGCCCGTCCCGGGCGATCCGCGCCCCGAGCGCGGTGTACTCGGCGCCCCGGTAGTCGCCGTGGCGGCACAGTTCCCGCACGGACAGCCGGTAGCCGGGGTGCCAGGCGAGCGGGCAGGGCAGGTCCCGCGCGTCGGCCTCGACGGGGGTGCCGCGATAGCTCGCGTCCAGGACCAGGACCTCCACGTCCCGGGCGAGAGCGACGCCGCCGTGCACCTGGGCCTCGACGTAGTCGTCCAGGGCGTCCCGCTCGTCGGCCTCGGCCAGGGCGGTCAGGGCCAGGGCGGTGGCGGTGCCGAAGTCGGCGGGTTCGGCGGCGCTGTCGGGGTAGCAGAAGGTGGCGCGGGCCAGGGCCGCCGCCGTGAGCCGCAAGTGCGAGGAGCCGAACCGGGGCGCGGCGCCCACCACTTGGCGGCGGAGGTCCAGCGCGCCGTAGACGGGCCGGGCGGCCGCGGGAGCGGTGTCGTAGGCACCGCCGAAGATGCGGTGCTCCCCACGCCGACGTCCCCGCCGGGGCGGGCGGTGAGTCCGCCGTTGCTGGTGCCGGTGACGAACTGCGAGTGGTACGCGCCGTCCCGGGCGAGCGCCCGCAGCAGGGGCAGGCCGCCCGAGAGCCGGTCGGGGTGGAAGTTGAGCGTGATACGCAGGTCAGGTGCGAGCGCCGGGCCCGCGGACCGTGCCGCCACGTGCGCGATCGCCGCACGGGCCGCCGGTGGCAGCGCCGGCCCGGCACCGCTGCGGATATTCATTGGATCCCCCTCCTGCAACCTGCTTATCCTAGCCCTGAACCTAAAAGCCTTAGGCATCGGAGCCGTGGTCCGTCCCGGTGCCCGATCCACCCGGAGCCTTTCATGAGACCTCTGTCCGAGCAGGACATCCGCGCCTGCTTCGTCAACTGCTCCAAGGGCGAGGCCAAGCGGCTGGCCGTCCCCCGCGACCTGGCGGAACGCCCATGGGACGATCTCGACTTCCTGGGCTGGCGCGATCCGGGCGCGCCCGACCGCAGCTATCTGGTCACCGAGCGCGCCGGCCGCGCGGTGGGCGTGGCGCTGCGCTTCCCGGCCTCGCAGCGCGGCTTCCTGCACCGCAGCATGTGCTCGCTGTGCCTGACCACGCATCCGGGCGGCGGGGTCTCCCTGATGACCGCCCGCAAGGCGGGCACCGCGGGCCGCGAGGGCAACTCGGTCGGTCTGTACATGTGCACCGACCTGGCCTGCTCGCTGTATGTGCGGGGGAAGAAGGTCCCGCAGAACGGCACCCGGTTCGAGGAGAGCCTGACGGTGCAGGAGCAGATCGCCCGGACCAACGGCAATCTGGCCGCCTACCTCGACAAGCTGTACGCCTGACGGCCGCGCCCGGCCGCGCGCGCCGGGCCGCGCGCGCGGTCCGCCGCGCGGACGGCCGTACCCGGCGGACGTGACGTTCGACGCGTCCGCGAACGGGGAACAGCGCAAGGGATGCACGATGTGAGCGAGTCGATGTCGTCCCTCGTCCGGCTGGTGAAGCGGCACCGGGACCCGGTGGTCGTCCAGGCGCTGCGCTCGACGGTCGCGGCCACGATCGCGTACGTGATCGCGAAGTGGCTGAGCCCGGAGCCGGCGCCGCTGACCGCACCCCTGACGGCCCTGCTGGTGGTCCAGGTCACCCTGTTCGCGACGCTCCAGACCAGCGTCCGCCGGGTGAACGCGGTGGTGGCCGGTGTGGTCGTCGCCATCCTCTTCTCCCTGCTGGTGGGCCTGACCTGGTGGAGCCTCGCCCTGGTGATCCTGGCGGGTCTCGGGGTGGGCCATCTGGTGCGGGTGGACGAGTTCGTCGCCGAGGTCGCGATCAGCGCGATGCTGGTCCTCGGCGTCACCACCGTCGGCAGCACGGCCTGGGCGCGGATCGTGGAGACGCTGATCGGCGCGGTGGTCGGCATGGGCTGCAATCTGCTGCTGGCTCCCCCGGTGTGGACGGAGCACGCGGGCGAGTCGATCGACGGGCTGGCCCGCCGGATGCGGCGGCTGATGCTGCACATGGGCGAGGAGGTGGCGGGCGGCACCCCGGTGGAGCAGGCCGCCGCCCGGCTGCACGAGGCCCGCCGGCTCGACCACGACATCGCCGACGTGGACGCGGCGCTGCGGCAGGCCGAGGACAGCCTGCGGCTGAACCCGCGGGTCCGCGAGGGGCTGCTGCACCGGGTGGTGCTGCGCACCGGCCTGGACACGCTGGAGATCTGCACGGTCGTCCTGCGGGTCCTGGCGCGCACCTTCACCGATCTGGCCAAAGCGCGCGAGCCCAGGCCGCTGTTCTCGGCCCCGGTCGGCGCCCTGGTGCAGCAGTTGCTGTCCGAGATCTCCGACGCGGTGGTGAGCTACGCGGTACTGGTGACCACCGATGTGAGCGTGAGCGCCGAGTCCGCCGAGTCCCGGCTCGCGGCCGAGCTGCGGCAGGCCGCGGCCACCCGCGACAAGCTGGCGGGGCAGCTGCTGGACGAGGTGCAGCACGACGCGAGCCAGTGGCAGTTGCAGGGCGCGGTGCTGACCGAGGTCAACCGCATCATCGACGAGATGGACACCGAGCACCGCACCCAGCGGCTGCTGGAGGAACTGGACCGGCACACCCGCGAGCAGCGCGAGCGCCGGTCGCGGCTGACCCGGATCGCGGACCGGCTGGGGGCGCCGGTGCGCAACCGCCGGAACCAGGAGGAGCCCGCCCGGCGTTCTGGCTGAAGGACGGCCGTTGCGGACGAGCGGCAGTCGACGGGACGGACGGGGAGGGCGCGGATGAGCGGCGCGGCGGTTCGGATCGACGAGGACACCTTGCATCTGCCCGGCGGCGTGGGCGTGCGGTTCGTGCGCACGCTGCGGCTGCCGGAGACGGGCACGCATCCGCTGCCGCCGGGGCTCGGCACCTTCCCGCTGCGGCGGGTCGCCGACCACGCGGACCGGGTGCCCGAGGAGATGCGGCGGCGCGGCGGTGTGCTGCTGCCGGTGTGTCTGCGCGAGGCGATGTGGCTGCGGTTCCTGGGCACGCGGCCGGTCGCCGTGCAGGTCGGGGCGGGCAAGGTGTGCGCGGTCTCGGGCGAGCCCTGGAGCGGCCGGCTCGCCGGGGATCCGCAGAACTACGTGGTGGTGCCGCGCCAGCCCTGGCTGGACGGCGTCAACTCAGGGGCGGGCACGGTCCGGCAGTTCGTCGCGGTGCCGCTGGGCCTCGGGGCGACCGTGGAGGGCCAGGTCACCGGCGAGGAGGTCTGGGGCGGGGTGCAGTTGCAGTCGTTCCCGCTGGGCACGGCGGCGCTGGAGCGGTGGCGCGAGGAGGAGCGGCGGGCGGTGCTGCGGCGGACGGCGGCGGGGCCGCTCGCGGCTCCGGGGGCCCTCGCGGCGGGCGCGCCGCCGCCGGCGCCCTCGGCACCGGCTCCGCGGGGCGCCGCGATGGGCCTGGGCGCGGGCGGTTCGATGCGCCAGGAGGTGTACCGGGACCCGCGGCCGCTGAGCGACTGGGCGCCGCAGCCGGCCGGGCGGGTGTTCGTGCACCTGATGACGCCGCCGCAGTGGCGGCACATCACCGGCGAGGCTCCCCCGCCCTCGCCGGTGGACCGCGCCGCGTACACCGCGGCCGGCCTGCCCTGGTACGACTACTTCGACGAGGACGCCTACGATCTCTCCCCCGCCGACGCGCTGGCGGCGGTGCGGCCGGTCGGCGACTGGCTGGGCGAGGACCACGAGCCGTGGCAGCAGCCCTCGCCGGGGCAGGTCACCCCGCTCAAGGACGCCCCGGGCGGTGGGGTGCAGGACGGCGACTGGTGACCCGCCCACGCGTTGCACCCTATGCAACGCGCGTTGCCACTCTTGCCCGCCCCGGGTGGTCCGGTCCAAGGTGGCGGTGACGACCTCCTACGAGACCTGGAGTGCGGCATGGGCAGTGGTGCGGGAGCGCCGGGCGGCCGGTGGAGCAGACGGCGGCTGATGAGCGCCGTGACGGGCGCCGCCGCGATGGCGGTGGTCCCCGCTCCGGCGCGCACGCCGGAACCGCCGGGGTCCGCGGCGCCGGCGGCGGCCGGGGAAGGCGCCCGCACGGCGAGGCGGCCGTCCGGGACCCGGCCGCTGTACCTCGGCACCTACACCTCGGGCGCGAACGGCGGCACGGGCATCGGCCTGGCGGCGTACGACCCGGTCTCGGGTGCCGTGACCGGGCAGGGCGTGCTGACCGGCGTGCCCGACCCGTCGTATCTGGCCGTGCACCCGGACGGCCGCACCCTGTACGCGGTCGACGAGCGCGCCGACGGGGGTGTGACGGCGGTCCGGCTCGCCGACCGCGCGGTGCTGGGCACCCGGAGCACCGGCGGGGCCGGGCCCTGCCATGTGTCCGTGCATCCGGGCGGGCGCTGGCTGCTGAGCGCCAACTACAAGTCCGGCAGTGTGGCCGTGCATCCGATCGACGGCTCCGGGGCGCTGGGCGAGCGCACCGCGCTGGTGACGCACTCCAGCCCGCCGCCCGGACCCGGCCAGCAGGGCCCGCACGCGCACCAGTTCACCACCTCACCGGACGGCGGCCATGTCCTCGCCGTCGACCTCGGCACGGACACGGTGTACTCCTATCGCCTGGACGAGCGCACGGGCCGGCTCGACGAGGTCTCCCGGGCCGGGACGCGGCCCGGGGCCGGACCGCGCCATCTGACCTTCCACCCGGGCGGCCGGTACGCGTACCTGGCCCACGAGGTGGACGACACGGTCGCGGTCTGCGCCTACGATCCGCCGAGCGGGCGGCTGACCGTCGGCGCGCCGCAGTCCTCGGGCTCCGGGGCGGGCACCAACTATCCGGCGCAGTTCCTCGTCACGGCGGACGGCCGGTTCGCCTATCTCGCCAACCGGGGCGACAACACGCTGGCGCGCTACGCCGTGGAGGCGGGCGGCGCCCGGCTGCGCCTGCTGGACACGGTGCCGGTGGCGGGTGACTTCCCCCGGCAGATCGCGTTCTCCCCGGACGGCGCGCTGCTGTTCGCGGCGAACCAGAGGTCGGGCACCGTCAGTGTCTTCCGCGTCGGGCGCCGGGACGGCTCGCTGCGTCTGGCGGGCGAGCCGTTCGCCTCACCCGTCGCCGTCTGCGCGCTGCCGCTGTAGCGGGCGCGGGCAGGCGGCGGCGCTGGCCTGGGCGAGCAGGACGTGCATCCGCTCGGCGAGCTGGGTGACGTCGTCGGCCGGGGTGTGGAAGGCCAGCCGTACGTCGCCCTGGCCGCGCACCCGTTCGATGCGCAGGGTGAGGCCGTGCCGGTCCACGGCGAGCGGGCGGACCCGTACGGCGCCCTGGAGGCTGTCGGCGGCGACGAGCCGGGTGAGGTGGTCCACCGCGTCGGAGTGCGCGTCGGCGAGGTGGGTGAGCAGCTGGGCCTCGGCGACGGCCAGCGGGTCGGGGGCCGCGGCGGCGAACTCGCCCGGGTCCACGGCGACGGCGTCGCCGGGGCGGCGCAGCAGCACGCGCCGGGGCCCGAAGTCCAGGTGGTCGTCGGCCCGGGTGAACCGGCCGGCCAGCCACAGCCGGGCGCGGATCCGGTCGCGCACCGGGACGGGTGCCACGTCGGCGAACTCCAGGACGCCGGGCAGTTCACCGCGCGGCGCGCAGAACGCCGCCGCGGCCAGGGGGCTGTCCTCGGGCAGCCGCAGCAGGACCCGGCCGTCCTCGGTGACGGTGTGCGCGCCGGTGAACTCCTCCCGGCCGCCCTCCGCGGTCACCGCGCAGGACCAGGCGGCGGCGAGCACCGAGCGCGCCCGCTGTGCCGCTCCGGGCACCGCCGTCCATGTGTGGCTGTCGCCCATCCGGAACCTCCTCGCTAGCCATCCATAAGGTAAGGCTTGCCTAACTTATCGAAGATCGGGGCGCACGCCAACCATGTCGGCCCGACACGGGCGTCCGGGAGGGGGCGCACGGAGGCGCGCGACGACCGGGACGGGGGACGGCGCCCGAGCGTGTCACGGGGGCGGCGGGACGGCGGCCCGGTCCGCCGGTCAGGGTGCCAGGACGCCCAGCAGCGCCCGTGCGCACAGGTCCCTGACCTGCGCCCGGGTCAGCTCGGAGCCGCGCAGCCACTCCAGGCAGACGGCGGTGGTGAAGGCCAGCCAGCCGCGGACGGCGAGCCGCAGATCGGGGCGGCGGGCGGCCGACGGGCCGAACTCGGGGTCGGCGTCCAGCGCGGCCAGGATCTGCCGCTCCTGCGCGGCCAGGGCGCGCCGGTAGACCCGGCGCACGGCCTGGTCGCCCGCCGCGTCCGCCCGGTGGAAGGCGCGGTAGCCGTGCGCGTGGGCGCTGACGTACTCCAGATAGGCGTCCAGACCCGCCGTCAGCTGCTCGCGCACGGGCACCCCGGGGACGGCCGCGGTCATCCGCAGCATCCGCCCGCTCTCCCGCTCCACGACCGCCGCGAAGAAGTCGCGCTTGGTCGGGAAGTAGTGGTACAGCAGGCCGCGCGAGACCCCGGCGATCTCGGCGACCTGCTCGATCCACACGTCGTCGTAGGGGCTCTCGGAGAACAGCCGCGCCCCGACGGACAGCAGTTGCTCCCTGCGCTCCCCCGTGCTCAGCCGGCGGCGCGTGCGCTGCTCCCCCTGGTTCGCGGCCATCCCCGCACTCTACTTGACGCGAGTTCAACAACGGGACCAGACTGGGAGCCGCTATTGAACCGACATCCAACACGTGCCGAGGGACCGGCACGGCGCCCGGCCGGGACTCCGGCGGGCCCGGGGAGAACGGGGAGCGCACGGCATGGCGGAGACCACGACCGGGACCGGACTGCCGAAAGGATTCCGCGACGCGGGGACGGGCTGGCCGCAGTTGGAGCGGCTGCCGCACCCGGCGCACCGGATCCCCTTCCTCGGCGATGTGCTGGGGGTCGACCGCAGCACGCCCGTACAGGACTCGATGCGCCACGCCCGCGCGCTCGGCCCGATCTTCCGCCGCAAGGTGTTCGGCAAGGAGTTCGTCTTCGTCTGGGGTGCGAAGCTGGCGGCCGACCTCGCCGACGAGAGCCGGTTCGCCAAGCACGTGGGCCTGGGCGTCGCCAATCTGCGGCCGGTCGCCGGGGACGGTCTGTTCACCGCGTACAACCACGAGCCCAACTGGCAGCTCGCGCACGACGTGCTCGCGCCCGGCTTCAGCCGCGAGGCGATGGCCGGCTACCACCGGATGATGCTGGACGTGGCCGCCCGGCTCACCGGCCACTGGGACCGCGCCGAGGCCACGGGGAGCGCCGTGGACGTGCCCGGGGACATGACCAAGCTGACCCTGGAGACGATCGCGCGCACCGGTTTCGGCCATGACTTCGGCTCCTTCGAACGCGCCCGCCCGCACCCCTTCGTCACCGCGATGGTCGGCACCCTCAGCTATGCGCAGCGCCTCAACTCCGTGCCCGCGCCGCTCGCCCCGCTGCTGCTGCGCGGCGCGAGCCGCCGCAACGCCGACGACATCGCGTACCTCAACCGCACCGTGGACGACCTCGTGCGCGCCCGCCGCACGGGCAGCGGGAGCGGCGGCGGCAGCGGGGACCTGCTGGACCGGATGCTGGAGACGGCGCACCCGGAGACCGGGGAGCGGCTGTCCGACGAGAACGTGCGCCGCCAGGTGATCACCTTCCTGGTCGCCGGGCACGAGACGACCTCCGGCGCGCTGTCCTTCGCGCTGTACTACCTCTCCCGGCACCCGGAGATCGCCGCCCGCGCCCGCGCCGAGGTGGACCGGACATGGGGCGACACGGCGGCGCCCGGCTACGAGCAGGTCGCCAAGCTGCGCTATCTGCGCCGGGTGCTGGACGAGTCGCTGCGGCTGTGGCCGACCGCGCCCGCCTTCGCCCGCGAGGCCCGCCAGGACACGGTGCTCGCCGACGAGCACCCGATGCGGCGGGGCGCGTGGACACTGGTGCTGACCCCGATGCTGCACCGCGACCCCGACGCCTGGGGCGCGGACGCGGAGCGCTTCGACCCGGACCGCTTCGACGCGGCGGCGGTGCGCGGCCGTCCGCCGCACGTCTTCAAGCCGTTCGGCACCGGCGCGCGGGCGTGCATCGGCCGCCAGTTCGCGCTGCACGAGGCCACGCTGGTGCTCGGTCTGCTGCTGCGCCGCTACGACCTGCGGGCCGACCCCGCCTACCGGCTCAAGGTGACCGAACGGCTCACCCTGATGCCGGAGGGGCTGCGGCTGCGCCTGGAGCGGCGCACGGCGCCCGCCGGACGGGAGCCGGAGGCGCCGGTGGCGGTGGCGGAGGGCGGCGGATCAGGGCCGCGCTGCCCAGTGCGCGGGGCGGGTGACTGACCCCGGCAGCCGGGTGCCCGCGGTGCCGCGGGCCGCGTTCAGCTGCGGCTGGGTCAGGAAGAACGCGCCGGTCAGGTCGGCGTCCATGAGGTTCGTGTCGCGCAGGTCGGCACCGATCAGGTCCGCGCCGCGCAGATCGGCGCCGGTGAGGTCGGCGGCGATCAGACAGGCGCCGCGCAGGCTGGCCCCGCGCAGATCGGCGCCCCTCAGCCGGGCCCCCATCAGGTCGGCGCCCCGCCGGTCCTTCTTCCGCCCGCGCACCCCGGCCCGCATCAGCTCGCTGGTGCGCAGCAGCAGTGCGTTCACGTCCTGCCGGTGGGCGTCCACGTCGAGTGCGGCCAGTTCGGCCGGCGGCAGCAGGGTCAGCTCCTCGGTGCGCTCCAGCAGGTCGCGCAGCCCGGCGTGGACCGGCCGGGCGGGGGCCAGGGTGAGTGCCTCGGTCAGATACCACAGCAGTTCGTGCAGATGCCGTACGACCGGGAAGGCCGCGGCCATCTCGCCGAGCGTGCCCGCGGGCTCCGTACGCCAGTCCCGGCCGCCGAAGGTGACCTGGGAGACCTTCTGGCCCGCGCCGAAGCAGTCGTACACGGTGCAGCCCGGGTAGCCCTCCTGGCGGAGCCGGGTGTGGATGCCGCAGCGGTGGTCGCCCAGGAGGTTCGGGCAGGGCCTCCCCGCGGGCTTGTCGCGCGCGAAGTCCGCCGAGGCGGCGAAGGGCAGGGCGACGCAGCACAGCCCGAAGCAGTTCGCGCAGTCGCCGCGCAGCCCGGACCGCGCACCGGCATCGCGCCGCTCCCCTGTCTGATCTGCCATGTCCCCCAGCCTACTGATCCGCGCCGCGCCCCCGGACCACCGCCCGGCCGAGGAAGGGGGCGACGGCGGCGCGGAAGCGGGCCGGGTCGTCGAGCCACGGGAAGTGCCCGGCGCCGGGCAGGACCCGCAGCCCGGCGCGCGGGAACAGCCCGGCGTACTCCGCCATGGCGGGCGGCGGGGAGTTCAGGCCGACCTCGCCGGCGAGCACCAGCACGGGCAGCGCGCCGAGCGCCGTCCGGGTGGCCTCCGGGTCGTACGCGCCGACGGAGCCGTAGACCGCGGCGGCCTCCGCGTTCTTCTCCTCGGCCCCGGCGGCGTCCAGGGCCCGTGCCGCGTCGTCCCAGCGGCCGTGCAGGAACGGGGCGATCGCCTCCCACCGCACCCGTGCCGTCCGGCCCGCCACGACCTCCTCCAGCGCCGCGTACGCCGCCGGGAACCACGGCTCGCGCGCCCCCAGCCGCGCGGTGGCGAGCCGTGCGTCGGCGCCGACCTCGATGCCGACCGCCACCGGGCTCGGGGTGACCAGCACCAGCCGTCCCACCCGGTGCGGATGGCGGGCCGCCCACAGCACCGCCAGGTCGGCGCCCGCGCAGTGCGCCAGCACGTCCGTCCGGTCCGGCCCCAGGTGCTCGCGCAGCGCCTCGACGTCGGCGATGAGCCGGTCGCAGCGGTACGTGACGGGGTCGCGGGGCGTCTGCGAGACGCCGGTGCCGCGCGGGTCCGCGGGGATCAGCCACCGGTGCGCGGACAGTCCGCCGAGGCCACCGAGGTAGGCGGGGCGCGCATCGGGCCGCCGGGGAGACAGACCGGCGGCGGCCCGTCGCCAACGGCGCGGTGAGCGAGGAGGGTTCCGTCCCGGGCGGGATGGGTCGGCACGGCGACGACCCCGGCAGTGGCCGCCCGGGGGAACAACGGCTCTGTCCGCGGCGGCGGTTCAGCCGGTCATGGCGGCGGGCAGGTCCAGGGGGGCCAGCCGGTCGTGGTCGGACAGGATGTAGAGGTGGGTGATCCGGCCGTCGGCGACGGTGACGGCCATGACCGAGTGCGGGCCCGCCTGAGGGGTGTTGGCCACGCCGACCGCGCCGTTGACCAGGACCAGCCGGGCCGTCGGGGCGTAGCGGGAGAAGGTGAGCGCCTGCGACGCCACGGTCCGCGCCCCGCGCACCACCTTGGAAGCGGCGGCGCCGCGGGCCAGGGCGCCGGCGTCGACCCGCAGCACCACGTCGGGGTGCAGGACCGCGACCAGGGCCTCGAAGTCGCCGCCGCGGGAGGCCGCGAGGAATGCCTCCAGCACCTCCTTCTGCCGGGCGAGGCCGGTCTCCGCTGACGGGGTCGCGCCCTGCACGCGGCGGCGGGCGCGGCTGGCCAGTTGCCGGGTCGCGGCCGCGGTGCGTTCGACGACCGGCGCGATGTCGTCGAACGGCACGGCGAACAGGTCGTGCAGCACGAACGCCAGCCGCTCGTCCGGTTCCAGGGTCTCCAGCACGACGAGCAGGGCGAGCCCCACCGAGTCGCCGCGCAGCGCCTCCCGCTCCGGGTCCGCCGAGGCCAGCGGCCGGACGACGGGGTCGGGCACGAAGGTCTCGTCGAGGGGATCCTCGCGGCGGGCGGTGCGGCTGCGCAGCAGGTCGAGGCAGACCCGGCCGGTCACCGTCGTCAGCCATCCGGCCAGGTTGCCGATGGCGTCGCTGTCGGCGCGGGTGAGTTTCAGCCAGGTCTCCTGGACGGCGTCCTCGGCCTCCGTCAGCGAGCCGAGCATCCGGTAGGCCACCGCCCGCAACTGCCCGCGGTGCTCCTCGAACCGCCGCGCCAGCCGCTCCTCGTCCGCCGTCCCGGCCGTGCCCGCCGTGCCGCCGCCCGTGCCGTCCGCCATGTGCCGCCCCCGTCGCCGTCGTACCCCCGGGCGCGCCCGCGCCCGGGGATCATCCTAGGCACGGACACGGGCGCTGCGCCGGGGTGCCCGGGACCGCGCAGGTGTCAGGCGTCGTCGCGGGCGAGGGCGAGCAGCCGGTCCAGGACGCGGGGGCCGCCGGCCCGCACCCCGTCGTGCTCGAACTCGTCGGTGACATAGGTGCGCAGGCCGCGGACGGTGCGGGCGGTGGCGAGGGCGTGCGCGGTGTCGACGTACATGTCGTCGTGGTAGACGGCCGCGGCGACCGGGACCTCGTTGGCGGCGAGTCGGGCCGGGTCGTAGAGGGGCTGCCAGTCGGTGCGGGCGGCGAGCAGATCGGCGCACTCGCGCAGCGGGCGCAGCGCGGGGTCGCAGTCGAACATCCAGGGGTGCACGGACTCGCCGGTGAACAGCAGCGGGCCGTCGTCCGCGAGCGTCTTGGCCGCGTCGAACTGCGGGAACTCGGCGCGCACCCGCTCGGCCGACCAGGCGGTGGGGCGGGCGTCCTGGCCGTAGATCGGCTCGTGCAGCAGGGCGTAGAGCGGGTGGGCCGCGTAGGACAGCAGGCCCTGGACCTCCTCCTGGAAGGCGTCGGAGAGGGCCGGGCCCGCGGGCGTGCGGACGAAGGCGCCTTCGAGGAGGAAGTGCAGCCGGTGGCTGCCGTCCGTGCCGCCGAGCAGGATGCCGAGGGACTGGAAGGCCTCCGCGGTCAGCCGGTAGCCGCCGGGCAGGACCACGTCGTGGGTGAGCAGGTGTTCGGCGATCTCGCGGGCGCGGGCGACGTCCTGGGGGTAGCGGGCGTAGTGGGCGGCGACCTTGCGTTCGATGCGCGGGTAGGCGGCCCGGTAGACGTCGTCGGCGTGCGCGTCCAGCGAGGGCAGGCCGCCGGTGATCAGGGCGGTGGACAGGCCCTCGGGGCGGGTGGAGAGGTAGTGGACGGTGCAGAAGCCGCCGAAGCTCTGGCCGAGGACGGTCCAGGGCGCGCCGCCGGTGACCTCGGCGCGGATCGCCTCGCAGTCGCGGACGATGGAGTCGGCGCGGAAGTGCGCGAGGTAGTCGGCCTGGGCCCCGGGGCCGCCGCGCAGCGGGAGGGTCTGGCGGTTGGCGGGCGTGGAGTGGCCGGTGCCGCGCTGGTCGAGCAGGAGCACCCGGTACTCCTCCAGGGCCCGGCCGAGCCACGCCTGCTTCCCGATGAAACGGTTCGCTCCGAAGCCGGGGCCGCCCTGGAGGTACAGCAGCCACGGCAGGTCCCGGTCCGCCTTGTCCCGGGCGACCGCGGCGCGGGCGTACAGCTCGATCGTCTCCCCCGCCGGGTCGTCGTGGTCGAGCGGCACGGTGAAGGAGCGGTCGGTGAGGACGACGCCGGGCTGGCGGTAGCTGAGGGTCAACGGTTCTCCCGGGACGGAGTTTCACGGCCGCGTCCCAGTTGAGCACACCGCGCTCCGCCGTCCGAGACCCGGGATCATGAAAAGGTACTGAACCGCCGGTCAGCGGGCGACCGGCCACTGCCGGTGCGCGCCGGCGCACCGCCACGCCGTGGACGAGCCGGGGGCTGCCGCAGCGCACCCGGCCTGACTAGGCTTCACCCGTCCGATGACCGACGACGAGGAGCCGCGATGCGTGTGGCCCTGTTCCTGACCTGCGTCAATGACACGCTCTATCCGGACACCGGTCGCGCCGTGGTGAAACTGCTGACCAGGCTGGGCGTCGAGGTGGACTTCCCGCCGGAGCAGACGTGTTGCGGACAGGCGCACTACAACACCGGGTACCGGCATGAGGCCGAGCCGCTGGCCCGGAAGTTCTCCGATGTCTTCCGGGACTACGAGGCGATCGTCACACCGTCGGGTTCCTGCGGCGCGATGGTGCGGGAGCTGTATCCGCGCATGGGTGAGCGGGCGCGGGCCGAGGGCCGGGGCGACACGCTGGCCCGCACCCTGGCGCCGGTGGTGCCGCGGACGTACGAGCTGACCGAGTTCCTGGTGGACGTGCTGGGGGTGACGGACGTGGGGGCGTACTACCCGCACGAGGTCACCTACCACCCGACGTGCCACGGGCTGCGCTCGCTGGGGCTCGGGGACCGTCCGCTGCGGCTGCTGCGGGCGGTGAAGGGGCTGGAACTGGTGGCGCTGCCGGGAGCCGAGGAGTGCTGCGGTTTCGGCGGGACCTTCGCGGTGAAGAACGCGGACGTGTCGGCCGCGATGGGCACCGACAAGGTGCGCAACGCCGAGTCGACCGGCGCCGAGGTGCTGTGCGCGGGCGACAACTCCTGCCTGATGCACCTCGGCGGCACGATGTCCCGGCTGCGCTCCCGGATGCGGCCGGTGCACATCGCGGAGATCCTGGCGAGCACGGAGGAGGAGCCCGCGGCATGAGCGGCAGCAGTACGTTCGTCGGGATGCCGGCGTTCCCCGTGGCCGCGCACGAGGCGGTGCGCGACCGGACGCTGCGCGGCAATCTGCGGCACGCCACGCACACCATCCGCGACAAGCGCGCCCGCGCGGTCGCGGAACTGCCGGACTGGGCCGCGCTGCGCGAGGCGGGCCGGCAGATCAAGGACCACACGCTGCGCCACCTGGACCGCTATCTGGTGCGGTTGGAAGAGGCGGTCACGGCGGCCGGGGGCACCGTCCACTGGGCGGCCGACGCGGCCGAGGCCAACGCGATCGTCGCCCGGCTGGTCAAAGAGACCGGCGAGACGGAGGTCGTCAAGGTCAAGTCGATGGCCACCCAGGAGATCGGTCTGAACGAGGCGCTGGAGGCCGAGGGCATCCGTGCCTACGAGACCGATCTCGCCGAGCTGATCGTGCAGTTGGGCCGGGACCGGCCGTCCCACATCCTCGTCCCCGCCATCCACCGCAACCGCGGCGAGATCCGGGACATCTTCCGCTCCGAGATGGCCTCCTGGGGCCGCCCGGCGCCCGAGGGCCTGACCGACACACCGGCCGAGCTCGCCGAGGCGGCCCGGCTGCACCTGCGGGAGAAGTTCCTGCGCGCCAGAGTCGGTGTCTCCGGTGCCAACTTCATGGTCGCCGAGACCGGCACCCTGGTGGTCGTGGAGTCCGAGGGCAACGGCCGGATGTGCCTGACCCTGCCCGAGACGCTGATCTCGGTCGTCGGCATCGAGAAGCTGGTGCCCACCTGGCAGGACCTGGAGGTCTTTCTGCAGACCCTGCCCCGCTCCTCCACCGCTGAGCGGATGAACCCGTACACCTCCACCTGGACGGGGACCACCGACGGCGACGGGCCGCGGACCTTCCATCTGGTGCTGCTCGACAACGGCCGCACCGACACCCTCGCCGACGAGGTCGGCCGCCAGGCGCTGCGCTGCATCCGCTGCTCGGCCTGCCTGAACGTGTGCCCGGTCTACGAGCGGGCCGGCGGCCACGCGTACGGCTCCGTCTACCCCGGGCCCATCGGGGCGATCCTCAGCCCCCAGCTGCGCGGTACCGGCAGCGCGATCGACGCCTCACTGCCGTACGCGTCCTCGCTGTGCGGCGCCTGCTACGAGGTGTGCCCGGTCGCCATCGACATCCCCGAGGTGCTGGTGCACCTGCGCGAACGGGTCGTCCAGGGCGGCGAGGCGGTGCGCGGGGGCAACAAGGTGGTGCTGAAACCCGCGAAGGGGCACGGCGCCGAGCGGGCGGCGATGCGCGCGGCCCGCCTCGCCTTCTCGCACCCCGCGCTGCTGCGCGGCGGGCAGCGGCTCGCCTCGCGCACCCGGCGCCTGCACCCGCGCACCCTGCCCGGACCCGGCCGGGCCTGGACGGGCACCCGGGACCTGCCCGCGCTGCCCGCGGAGCCGTTCCGGGACTGGTGGCAGCGCACGCGCGGCGGCACGGAGGAGGCGAAGTGAGCAGCAGGGAACGGATCCTGGGCCGGGTGCGGCGCGCGCTCGCGGACGTACCGGCCGACGACACCCCCTACGAGCGGGCGGTGGCGCGCGGCTATCTGCGCCGCCACGGCGGCCCGGACACCGCCGCGACGGTCACGCTGCTCGCCGAGAACCTCGCCGACTACCGGGCGCTGGTGCACCGCTGCGACCGGGCCGGGCTGCCCGCCCTGATCGCCCGGCTGCTGGACGCCCGGGGCGCGGCGAGCGTCCTGGTCCCGCCGGGCCTGGACGGGGAGTGGCTGGCGGCGACCGGAGTGAGGCGGGTCGCGGACCGGCCGGACAGCACGCCCGGCGCACTGGACCGCGTCGACAGCGTGGTCACCGGCTGTGCCGTCGCCGTCGCCGAGACCGGCACGCTCGTCCTGGACGGCTCGCCCGACCAAGGGCGCCGCCGGATCACGCTCGTGCCCGACCACCACATCTGCGTGGTGCGCGTCCCGGACCAGGTGGTCTCCTCGGTGCCCGAGGCGCTGCCCCGGCTCGATCCGCGCCGCCCGCTGACCTGGATCTCCGGCCCGTCCGCGACCAGCGACATCGAACTGGACCGGGTGGAGGGCGTGCACGGGCCGCGCACCCTGGAGGTGGTGCTGATGAGCGAGGAGCCCGCGGCGCCGCTAGCGTGAGGGAATGATCCGGTTCGAACAGGTCACCAAGCGGTACCCGGACGGGACCACGGCCGTGGACGGCCTCAGCTTCGAGGTGTCCGAGGGCGAACTCGTCACCCTCGTGGGCCCGTCCGGCTGCGGCAAGACCACCACCATGATGATGGTCAACCGGCTGATCGAACCGACCTCGGGCCGCATCCTCGTCGGCGGCGAGGACATCGCCGCCCTCGACCCGGTGCGGCTGCGCCGCCGCATCGGCTACGTGATCCAGCAGGTCGGCCTGTTCCCGCACCGCACCGTCCTGGACAACACGGCGACCGTGCCCGCGCTGCTCGGCTGGAAGCGGGCCAGGGCGCGGGCGCGCGCGGCCGAACTGCTCGACCTGGTCGGTCTCGACCCCAAGACGTACGGGCCGCGCTATCCGGAGCAGTTGTCGGGCGGACAGCGGCAGCGGGTCGGGGTGGCGCGGGCGCTGGCCGCCGATCCGCCGGTGCTGCTGATGGACGAGCCGTTCGGGGCCGTGGACCCGGTGGTGCGCGAGCAGTTGCAGGACGAGTTCCTGCGGATGCAGGCCGCCGTGCGCAAGACGGTGCTGCTGGTCACCCATGACATCGAGGAGGCGGTGCGGCTCGGGGACCGCATGGCCGTGTACGGGCAGGGGTGCATCGAGCAGTTCGACACGCCCGGCGCGGTGCTGGGCGGTCCGGCGACCGAGTACGTCGCCGCGTTCGTGGGCGCCGACCGCGGTCTGAAGAGGCTGTCGGTGACGGCGGTGGAACCGGGCGACCTGGAGCAGCCGCCCGTGGCCCGGCCCGACGAGTCCGCCGAGCGGGCCGCCGAGCGGCTGCGCGCCGGGGGCGCCCGCTGGGCGGTGGTGTTGGACGCCTCGGGCGATCTGCGCGGCTGGGTGGGTCTCGACGCGCTGGGTGCGGGCGGCCGGGTCGGTGACCTGGCGCACCGGATGAGCGCGTGGGTACCGGTGGGCGCCCCGCTCAAGCAGGCGTTCGGGGTGATGCTCCAGCACGACGCGGGCTGGGTCGCGGTGCTGGACGGGGCGCGGTTCCTCGGGGTGCTGACCCCGGCGAAGCTGCACGAGGCGCTGCGCCGCTCGGTGGACGCGGACGCGCGCGGGGTGCCGCGCGGGCAGGTCGGGTTCGACTCGGTGGCCGACGCCTGATGCCGGAGGTCGGGGCTCCCGGCACACTCCCGGCGCTCCGTCTCACTTGAGCAGGCCCTTCTCCTCCAGATAGGCGCGGGCCACGTCCGAGGGCAGCCGGCGCCAGCTGTCGACGCGCTGGTCGAGGTCGGCCAGGTCGGCGGTGGTGAGGACGGCGTTGAGCCGGTCCAGCACGCCGGTCACCCGCGCGCTCCCGGCGCGGGCGCGGTTGACGACGGGGACGATGTAGTCGGCGTTCTGGAGGTGCTTGTCGTCGGCGAGCAGGACCAGGCCGAAGGAGTCGAGGGTGGCGTCCGTGGTGGTGGTCAGCACCATCTGGTCGCGGCCGTCGCGCACGGCCTGCTTCGCCTGCGTGGTGCCGACGCCCTTGGGGTCGACGCCGGTGATGTCGATGCCGTACACCTTGCGCAGTCCCGGCGCGCAGTACGGCCGCGACACGCACTCGTCCCCGGCGGCCAGCCGCACCTTCAGGCCCGAGGCGCCGAGGTCGCCGAGGGTCTTCAGCCGGTGCTCGCGGGCGTAGGCGCGGGTGACGGCGAAGGCGTTCTGGTCGACGGCCCGGCCGGGGTCGAGGACGGTCAGGCCGCGCGGGGCGGCGAGCGCGCGCAGGGCGCGCAGGGTGGCGGCGAGGTCGGGCGAGCCGGCCGGGGGCGCGCCGGTGCCGTGCGTCTTGGCGGCCAGCCAGTCGGCGAAGGTGGCCGCGTACTCGGGGACGACGTCGATCTGGCCGGACTCCAGGGCGGGTTCGTACAGTTCGCGGTTGGCGACGGTGATCAGGGACGTCCGGTACCCGGCCTGCTCCAGCAGCAGTGCGTACATCTGTGCGAGCAGGTCGCTCTCGGTGAATCCGGCGGAGCCGATCGTCAGATGGCGGCTGTCGCCGGGCGGGGCGGTGACCTCGCCGCGCTGCTCCAGGGAGGGGCCGGCGGCGCAGGCGGTGAGCGGGCCGAGCACCAGCAGCAGGCGCAGCAGGAACAGAGCCGGCGCCCTCATCGGCGGCCGCCCCTGCCCCGGCCGGGGGCCAGCCGCTCCACCGTCTCGAAGACGGCCTCGACGACCAGCGCGAACGCGGCGACGAGGACGGCGCCCGCCACCACCTGCGGGGTGCTGGCCAGGTTGAACCCGGCCGTGATGATCCGGCCGAGTCCGCCGCCGCCCGCCAGCGCGGCGATGGTGGCGGTGGCGACGAGCTGGACGGCGGCGACGCGCACCCCGTTCAGCACCATCGGCGAGGCGAGGGGCAGTTCGACGCGGAGCAGGGTCTGCGCGCCGGTCATCCCCATGCCGCGCGCGGCCCGTACGACGTCGCGGTCGACCTCGCGCATCCCGACGTAGGCGTTGGTGAGCAGCGGCGGCACCGCGAACAGGACGAGCGCCACGACGGTGGGGCCCTCGCCCCACCGGCCGACCGGGGTGAGCAGCAGCAGGACGAGGACGGCGAAGGTGGGCACGGCGCGGCCGATGTTGGCGAGGTTGACGGCGAGGGCGCCGCCCCGGCCGAGGTGGCCGAGGACGAGGGCGACGGGCAGCGCGATCAGGCAACTGGCGGCCAGGCAGACCACGGTGAGCAGCAGGTGCTGGAGCAGACGGTGCGCGATGCCGTCGTCGCCCGGCCAGTGCGCGGGATCGGTGAGCCAGCCCCAGGCGTCGGCGAGGGTGCTCATGGGCGCCGGGTCCCGTCCGCCGCGGCGCTCACGCGCGGGCCGCCCGGGTCCAGGGGGTGAGCAGCCGCTGCACTCCCAGCAGGAGCAGGTCGGCGGCGACGGCGATCACCACGCACAGCACGGACGCGGTGAGCACCTGCGCCTTGAAGTAGGTGTTCATGCCCGCGTAGATGAGGTTGCCCAGGCCCCCGAAGCCGACGATCGCGCCCACCGTCACCAGGGACACCGCCGAGACCGTCGCGATGCGCAGTCCGGCCATCGCGGCGGGCAGCGCGAGCGGCAGTTCGACGGCCAGCAGCAGCCGTACGGGGCCGTAGCCCATGCCGCGTGCCGCCTGCCGGGTCTCCTCGGGGACCGCGCGCAGGCCCGCGAGGATGTTGCGGACCAGCAGGGTCAGCGAGTACAGCACGAGACCGGCGACGACGAGGGTGGCCGACAGCCCGTACAGCGGCAGGAGCAGGGAGAACATGGCCAGGGACGGGATGGTGTAGAGGACGGTCGTGAGGGCCAGGACGGGTCCCGCGGCCCAGCGCAGGCGGCGGGCGAGCACGGCCAGCGGGACGGCGACGGCCAGGGCGATCAGCACGGCCAGGGCGGTCAGGCGCAGATGCTGGAGCACCGCGTCGAGCAGGACGCCGCGACGGGTGCTCAGATAGGCGCCGCAGATCCACTCGTTGCGCGCGAGGCAGTCGTCCGGGGGCGCGGTCACCTGTCCATTGCAGCGGTGGCGGGCGGGGTCGGCGCGTTGGGGTGGCCCGTTGGAGGTGTCGCCGGGTACACCGGCCGATACGGGTGCTGCGCCCCGTGTCGCGGACGCGTACGCTCCGTAGTTTTTCTTTCCGGGGCACAGGGCGTGCCGGACGGAGGGTGATGACGATGACGGGCGTGGGCGCACGGCGTGCGCAGGGGGCGGGGCCGGCCGCCCAGGCACTGCGGCTGGTCAAGGTGACCAAGACGCACGGCAGCGACGGCGGTGCCGTACGGGCGCTGGACGGGGTGACGCTGGGCCTGGAGCGGGGCACGTTCACCGCGGTGATGGGGCCCTCGGGTTCGGGCAAGTCGACGCTGCTGCGGTGCGCGGCCGGTCTGGAGCGCCCGGACGGCGGGATCGTGATGGTGGACGGGGAGGAGCTGACCGGCGGTGACGAGACGGCGCTGACCAGATTCCGGCGCGAGCGGATCGGGTTCGTCTTCCAGCAGTACAACCTGCTGGAGACGCTGACCGTCGCGCAGAACACGGTGCTGCCGCTGCGGCTGGCCGGCCGGCGCGTGGACCGGCGCCGGGTGCGGGAGGTGCTGGACTCGGTGGGTCTCGGCGACCGGCTCGGCCACCGCCCGGACCAGTTGTCGGGCGGGCAGCGCCAGCGGGTCGCGATCGCGCGGGCGCTGGTCACCGAACCGCGGGTGATCTTCGCCGACGAGCCGACCGGGGCGCTGGACACGCGCAGCGCGCGGGACGTGCTGCGGCTGCTGGGGGACGCGGTGCGGGTGCACGGGCGGACCGTGGTGATGGTGACGCACGATCCGGTGGCCGCCTCCTGGGCCGACTCGGTGCTGTTCCTGGCGGACGGCCGGCTGGCCGGGCAACTGCACGCGCCCACGGCCGACGCGGTCGCCGAACGCCTCGCCCATCTGGGCGACGATGTGACGGCGGGGGTGTGAGCGATGCTGTTCCTCGCACTGCGTTCGGTCCGGCACCGGCCGGGCCGCTTCGCCGCGACGCTGCTGTCCGCGTTCCTCGGCGCGGCGATCGTGATGGCCTTCGCCTCGCTGCGCGACACGGCCGGCGGGCCAGGCGTCGACGACGTCAGCGCCGAGACCCTGACCACCTCGGCGAGTGTGGTGGGCGGCTACGGCGCGCTGCTGGTGTTCTTCTCGATCGCCTCCGCGCTGACGGTGAGCGTCCGGCAGCGCTCGGGCGAGCTGGAGCTGCTGCGCTGCTCGGGGGCGACCCCGGCGCAGTTGCGGCGGATGGTGGTGGGCGAGTCGGTGGCGGTGGCCGTGCTCGCGGTGGTGCTGGCCGTCGGCCCGGCGGTGCTGGGCGGGCGGGCGCTGCTCGGCGTGTTCCAGGACAGCGGTCAGGTGGCCCCTTCGGTCGGCTACTCCTTCGGTCCGCTCGCCCTGGCCTCGGGCGCCGGGATCACGCTGGCCGCGGCGGCCGGAGCGGCCTTCCTCGCGGTGCGGCGGGCGACCCGGCCGCGGGAGCGGCGGGGCCGGGGCCGTACGGTCCTCGCCTGCGGCGCGCTCGGGCTCGGCGCGGTGTCGGTGCTGTCGACGTTCGCGTTCTCGGCCACCGACCCGGCGCTGATGGCGGCGCCCGCCTACGGCGCGATCCTGCTGTCGGTGGGCTGCGCCCTGCTGGCGCCGCGGCTGCTGACGGCGCTGCTGGGGCGGCTGCCGGCGGGCGGGGCGAGCGGCTGGCTCGCGGTGCGCAATCTGCGGCAGCGGGTGGACGAGCTGGCCGGGACGCTGATGTCGCTGACCCTGTTCACGGGCATGGCCACGGCGACGCTGTCGATGCAGGCCGTGGAGAGCGCCGAGATCAGGGCCTCCGGTCTGGTCAGGTCGGTCGACGCGAAGAACCTCCAGACGCTGAACCTGACGGTGGTGGGGATCGTCGTGGTCTTCGTCTGCGTGATGCTCGTCAACTCCCTGTACGCGGCGACCGCGTACCGCCGCCGGGAGTTCGGGCAGCAGCGGCTGGCGGGGGCGACGCCGGGCCAGGTGCTGCGGACGGTGTTCGTGGAGGGTCTGGTCGTCACGGTGGCCGGGGTGCTGTGCGGCACGGTGACCGCGCTGGCCGGGACGGTCCCCTTCACCCTGGTCCGCGCGGACGTCCTCTGGCCGCACCAGGCGCTCGGCATCTGGCAGGTGGTGGCCGCGGTCGCGGCGGCGGTGGTGCTCGGCACCTGCCTGCTGACCGCCCGCCGGATGCTGCGCACCCCTGCCGTGGACGCGGTCGCGACGGCGGTGTGAGTGCTTCTGCGGCGGCACCTCCGACGTCATGTACCGGCCGGGCGAGACACGGTGGTGCGGCTGCCCCCGCACCACCGGTCCGGCGCCGGACGTGGCCGAGGAGCACCGGTGGCCGCCACGGCCCGCGCCCACCTCGCCCGCCGCGGCCCCGGTGGCCCTGGGCCGGCGGCACCGGCCTGCGGCTTGTCGTGATCGGCTTCGGCCGGCTGGGCGCGCCGCGCGGGGCCGCGGCCGGGCGGTGGCGGTGGCGGCGCGGGAACCGGGCCGCTGCCGCGGCGCCTGACCGGCCATGGCCGGCGTCGCACGCCGTGTCCTCAGGGGGCACGGCCGGGGGTCATGCCTCGGGCCACCCGGCCCGGGTGGCTGGGTCGACCGGGTCAACCGGGTCGACTTGGTTGTCGGTGATGCCGCGGTCCGCTCGCGCGGTGCCGTGCGGGTGGACGGCCGTCTCGGCGGCCGCGTCGGTGAGGGCGTTCAGGGCGGGCAGCAGGGCGGCCCGCTGCGGGGCGGGCAGGCGCTGGACCACCCTGCGGATCTCGGCGTGGCGCCGGGTGAGCACGCGGGAGACCAGTTCGTGGCCGCCGGTGGTCAGGCTGAGCACGACCTCGCGCCGGTTGGCGGGGTTGGTCCTGCGGTCGACGAGGCCGAGCGCCTCCAGCCGTTCCACCATGCGCAGCGCGGTGGACGGGTTGACGCCGAGGGTCGCGGCGAGCACGACGAGTTTGACCGGCCCGCAGGTGTCCAGCACCACCAGGGCCCGCAGTTGCGGCAGCGTCAGCGAGTCGGCGGTGGAGGCCAGCGCGCGGGCGGAGATCGCCACGAAGAGCCGGGAGGCGGCCATCAAGGCGATGCTCAGCTCCTCGGCCTCCCGGTCGAGCGCGGCCTGCCCGTGCCGGGCGGCCGAGCGGCCCCGGCCCCGGTCGGTCTCGCGCTGTGCCATGTGTCCCCCTTCCGCCGCTCCGCCCGGACGGGCGGAGACGATCAAGCGCGGAGCATCATCGCAGAGGACGGCGGCGCCCGGCGCGGACCGCGCGGACAGGAGGGCGCCGCCGCACGCCGTCCCGCGCCGCCCGCGCACCGCGGTCCGCCGCTGGGGGAAGCCGCCCGCGGCCGTGTCACCCGGCCGGTTCCGCGGCCGGGGCGCCCTGTCCGGCGTCGAGCCGGCGTCCGAGTTCGCGGCGCAGTTCGGCCGGCAGCCGCCCCGACACCGCCCATTCGACGACGAGTTCGGCGACGTGCTGCTCCTTGATGCGGGTGTGCGCGGCCATCTCGCCCAGTACCGCGCGGGCCCGTTCCCGGGTCACCCCGCCGACGATGGCCACGATGCCGGTCGCCTCGTCGAGGCGGGCCCGCGCACGGTCGGTCACGGTCATCACGGTTCTCCTCACGCGGCGTCCGGGCGGCCGCGCCGGTGCAGCGCGGCCCGAGCGGTGACGGCCCCCGCGGCGCCCAGGGCGAACACGGAGGCGACGAGGGCGGGGTGGCGGGCGAGCGCGGCCTCGGCGGAGCGGCCGTGCGCCCTGTCGTCGAAGACGCCGTGCGCGCCGCGGTCGCCCTGGTCGCCGCCCTCGGTCCGGTCCAGGGGCTCGAACAGGTTGCTCACACCGGTCGGGGGCCGCCGGCCGGTCTGCTGGGAGTCGAAGCCGGTGCGGGCCAGATAGCGGTCGAGGAGCGCGGGGGCGAGCCGGTTGGCCCACACGGTGGCCAGGGTGCTGGCGCCGATGTAGCGCTGTTTGCGCCCGGGGTGGTCGGCGGCGTGCGCGACGCCCCGGGCGGCGACCTCGGGCTGGTAGATCGGCGGCACCGGCTGGGGGTGCCGGGACAGCCGGGAGAGCACCCAGGAGAACTGCGGGGTGTTGACCGCCGGCATCTGCGCCACGGTCACCCGCACCTTGCTGCCGCGGTGCAGGAGTTCGGTGCGCAGCGAGGAGGTGAAGCCGTTGATGGCGTGCTTGGCGCCGCAGTACGCCGACTGGAGCGGGATGGCCCGCTCCCCCAGTGCCGAACCGACCTGCACGATCGTGCCGTGGTCGCGCGGCAGCATCCGGGTCAGCGCGGCGCGGGTGCCGTTGACGAAGCCCAGGTAGGTGACCTGGGTGGCCCGTTCGTACTCCTCGGGGGTGATCTGCTCGAAGGGCGCGAAGACGCTGCTGAAGGCGCAGTTGATCCAGACGTCCAGTGGGCCGAAGGCCTGTTCGGCGGCGTCGGCCGCCGCTTCGACCTGGCGGGTGTCGGCGGTGTCGGCGACCTGGACGAGGGCCCGGCCGCCGAGCGCCTCGACCTCCTGGGCGGCGGCGTCCAGACCGGCCCGGCCGCGGGCGATCAGGACGACGTCGGCGCCGCGCGCGCCGTACAGGCGGGCGGTGGCGCGGCCGATGCCGGCGCTGGCGCCGGTGATGACGACGGTCTGGGGCATGGGTCGGCTCCTCACCCGGCGGTGTGCGCCGGTGAACGGGGGTCCTGGGCGAGGCGTGCGGCGGCCTCCAGGAGCAGGGCGTGGACGAAGGCCTGCGGGAGGTTGCCCCGCAGCTGGCGCTGGGCGACGTCGAACTCCTCGGCGTACAGTCCCGACGATCCGCAGGCGCCGCGGTTGCGTTCGAACCAGCGGTACGCCTCGGTCTCGTCGCCCTGCTGGTGCTCGGCGAGCGCCATGGCGAACCCGCACAGCAGGAACGCTCCCTCGGCCTCCTCCAGGGGCCGTTCGTCGTGCCGGAAGCGGTAGACGAAGTGGTCCTGGGCGAGCTGGTCGCGGCAGGCGGCGAGGGTGGCGCGGGTGCGCGGGTCGGCGGCGGGCAGGGCGCCGCGCAGCGGGGGCAGCAGCAGCGCGGCGTCGGCGCGGGGGTCGTCGGGGGTGCGGCGCCAGTGGCCGTCGCCGTCCAGGCTGGTGGCCGTGGTCTCGGCGAGCAGGGTGTCGGCGAGGCGGGTGGGAGTGTCGTCGGCCGGCCGGGCCGGTGCCGCGGCGGCGAGGGCGCGCAGACCGGCGACGCAGGTGAGCCTGCTGTGGGTCCATCGCGCGGGCCGCAGTTCCCAGATGCCGGCGTCCGGTTCCCGCCACCGCTCGGCGATGGCGCGGACCGCGAGGTCGGCGGCCCGCCGTCCGTCGTCGTCGAGCCGGCCGGCGCGTGCGGCGGCGGCGAACAGCAGCAGCGCCTCGCCGAAGGAGTCCAGTTGGAACTGCTTCTCCACATGGTTGCCGATCCGGCTGGAGCCGCCCGGGTAGCCGGGCAGGTCCAGTTCGCGCTGGTCGGGGACCGGACAGCCGTGCACGGTGTAGGCGGGGGCGAGGTGGGGTCCGTCGGCCAGCAGCCGTTGGCCGACGAAGCGGACGGCGGCGTCCAGGAGGCCGGGCGCGCCGGCCGCCGCGGCGGCCTGGCCGGCCAGGCTCTGGTCGCGGATCCACACGTACCGGTAGTCGTAGTTGCGGCCCGCCTCGGCGCGTTCGGGCAGGCTGGTGGTGGCCGCGGCGACCATGCCGCCGCCGTGCGTGGTCAGCCCGCGCAGCACGGCGCACGCGCGGCGGGCGTCCTCGGGGGCGACGGTGCGGTCCATCGCGGGCACCTCCCGCCGCCAGGCCCGCTCGGTGGCCTCCCACACCTCGGCGGCCCGGGGCGGGGTGCGCGGCAGCGGCGCGGCGGAGCACTCCAGGACCAGGTCGTGGCGCTCGCCGGGCGCCAGCACCAGGTCGGCGGTCAGGCCCCGCTCGTCCCAGGTCGCCGCGGGCGCGCCCTGCCAGCGCAGCCGGTGGCGGCCGGAACTCAGGTGCCAGACGCCGTCGTCGTCGCGGCGCGGGGTGGCGCAGGGGGCGCGTCCGTAGTCGGCGTGCGCGTCGAGGACGACGCGCACGTGGGCGGTGCCGTCGACGGCCATCAGCTGCCGCAGCAGGACCAGCCGGTCGGCCTCGCCGGGAAAGGCGAGGCTCTCACGGCACTCGATCACCCCGTCGGTGGTGATCCAGCGGCTGCGCCGGATCAGGGTGCCCTCCTCGTAGTAGCCGCCGGGGACGTACCGGCCGCGCGGGGTGACGGCGTAGACGCCCCGGCCGCCGATCAGGGAGGCGAAGACGGCGTCGTCGTGCCAGGCGGGCGCGCACAGCCAGTCGATGGCGCCGTCCGGTCCGATGAGGGCGCCGCGTTCGCCGTCGGCCAGCAGCGCGTAGTCGTGCAGCGCGTGCGGCGGGAAGTGCGGGCCGGTCATGGCCGCGTCGCCTCGCCGTCGCGGCCGGGGGCGGGCACACCGGTGCCCGTCCCCGGCGCGGGCGCGGGGTCGGTCACCGGCCCTCCTCGGCGCCCGGCCGGTCCGTGCGGTGCCGGCCGCCGGGCAGGAACTCCTGCACCTTGGCCTTGAAGCCCTGGCGGACCATGCCGGCGCGGTCGCTGTCGCCCTTGAGGACGGAGGTCGCGGCGGCCTCGATCTGGTCGAGGCTGGCGTGCGGCGGGATGGGCGGTACGGCGGGGTCGGTGACGAAGTCGAGCACGCAGGGCCGGTCGCAGGCGAGCGCGGCCTCCCAGGCGCCGCGGACGCCGTCCGGTTCCTCGACGCGGATGCCGTGCAGGCCCAGGGAGCGGGCGAAGTCGGCGTAGGCGACGTCGGGGATCGACTGGGAGGGCAGGAACTGCGGGGCGCCGGCCATGGCGCGCATCTCCCAGGTGACCTGGTTGAGGTCCTGGTTGTTGAGGACGGCGACGATCAGGCGCGGATCCTGCCACTCCTGCCAGTACTTGGCGATCGTGATCAGTTCGGCCATGCCGTTCATCTGCATGGCGCCGTCGCCGACCAGGGCGATGGCCGGGCGGTCGCCGTGGGCGAACTTGGCGCCGATGACGTACGGCACGCCGGGTCCCATGGTGGCGAGGGTGCCGGAGAGGGAGCCGCGCATGGCGCCGCGCAGCCTGAGGTGGCGGGCGTACCAGTTGGCGGCGGAGCCGGAGTCGGCGGCCAGGATCACGTCCTCGGGCAGCAGGTCGCTGAGCGAGTGGGCGACGTACTCGGGGTTGATCGGGTCGGCGTCGACGGCGGCGCGCCGCTGCATCACCTCCCACCAGCGGGAGACGTCCTTCTCGATGCCCTTGCGCCAGCTCTTGTTCTTGTGCGCCTTGAGCAGGGGCAGCAGCCGGTTCAGCGTCTCACGGGCGTCGCCGACGAGGTTGACCTCGAACGGGTAGCGCAGGCCCACCATGTGCGGGTCGATGTCGATCTGCACGGCACGGGCCTGCCCGAACTCGGGCATGAACTGGGTGTAGGGGAAGGACGATCCGATGACGAGGAGGGTGTCGCAGCTCTCCATCATCTCGTACGAGGGCCGGGTGCCGAGCAGCCCGATGGAGCCGGTGACGTAGGGGAGGTCGTCGTCGAGGGCGTCCTTGCCGAGGAGTGCCTTGGCGACGCCCGCCCCGAGCCGGTCGGCGACCGCCATGACCTCCTGGCGGGCGCCGCGCGCGCCCTGTCCGATGAGGATCGCCGGCTTCTCGCCCGCGTTGAGGACCTCGGCGGCGCGGGCGAGGTCGTCGTCGGTGGGGACAGGCGCGTAGTGCGGCATGCCCAGGCTGGAGGGGACCATCTTGAAGGCGTGCTCGGGCGGCGAGTAGTCGAGTTCCTGCACGTCGGCGGGGATGATCACGGCGCACACCGAGCGGCGGCCCATGGCGGTGCGCATCGCCCGGTCGAGGACGTTGGGCAGCTGTTCGGGGACGGTGACCATCTCGCAGAAGTCGGAGGCGACGTCCTTGTAGAGGCTCAGCAGGTCTACCTCCTGCTGGTAGGAGCCGCCCATGGCGCTGCGGTTGGTCTGCCCGACGATCGCGACGACCGGCACATGGTCGAGCTTGGCGTCGTACAGGCCGTTGAGGAGGTGGATGGCGCCGGGTCCGGAGGTGGCGGCGCACACCCCGACCCGCCCGGAGAACTTGGCGTAGCCGACGGCCTCGAAGGCGGCCATCTCCTCGTGCCGGGCCTGGATGAAGCGCGGGTCGTCGTCGGCGCGGCCCCAGGCGGCGAGCAGGCCGTTGATGCCGTCGCCGGGGTAGGCGAAGACGTACTCCACACCCCAGTCGCGCAGCCTTTCGAGGACGTGGTCGGAGACCTTCTTCGACATGTTCCAGAACCTTTCGGAGGGTGGGTTCGCTGGGCTCGTCGGCGCGCTCCCCGGTCAGGGGCGGCGCAGGTGCCGGGCGGCCGCCCGGCCGGCCGCGGTGACGGCCGTGGCGGTGAGGGCCGCGGCGCTCGCGGCGGCGGTCCACCGGGCGGTCCGGGAAGGGCCGCCGGGCCGGACGGCCAGGCGTTCGGGCCGCTCGGAGGGCAGGTTCCCGTCCAGGCCGAGGGCAAGCACCTCGGCCAGGTGCAGGGCGCGGCGGCCGGTACCGCCCTGTTCGATCTGGGTGCGGCAGCTGAAGCCGTCGGCGAGGACCAGGCTGTCGGGGGCGGCGGCGCGTACGGCGGGCAGCACGCCCTGTTCGGCGACGGCCATGGAGACGTCGTGGTGGCCGCGTTCGAAGCCGAAGTTGCCGGCCAGGCCGCAGCAGCCCTCGTCGAGGACGTCCGCGTCGAGGTGGGCGCGGCGCATCAGTTCCCGGTCGGCGTCGAACTTCATGACGGCGTGCTGGTGGCAGTGGGTCTGCACGGTGGCCTGCCGGGTGAGCGCGGGCGGCCGCCAGCCGTCGGGCGCGTGGTGCACCAACTGCTCGGCGAAGGTGCGGACCTGACCGGCCAGTCGCTTGACGTCCTGGTCGTCGGGGAGCAGTTCGAGCGCGTCGGAGCGGAACACGGCGGTGCAGGAGGGTTCCAGGCCGATGACCGGGGTGCCCGCCTCCAGGTAGGGGCGCAGCACGTCCAGGGTGCGGCGCAGGGACCGCTTCGCGGTGTCGAGCTGGCCGGTGGAGATCCAGGTGAGTCCGCAGCACACCGCTTCGGTGGGGACGGCGACGTGGAAGCCCGCGTCGCGCAGGACCCGTACGGCCGAGACGGCGATGGACGGGTGGAAGTAGGTGCTGAAGGTGTCCGGCCACAGCAGCACGGTCCGCGGGTCGGCGGGGTCCGGCGGAGCGGTGTCCTGCGCGCGCCACCACTGCACGAAGGACTGCCGGGCGAAGAGGGGCGCCTGCCGCTCCCCCGCCACTCCGGCCAGCGCCTTGCCCGCGCGGGACAGTCCGGGCGCCCGGAGCACGGTGTTGACCAGGGAGGGGGCGAGGCGGGAGAGGCGGGCCCACAGGGGCAGCCAGCCCAGGGAGTAGTGGGCGGCCGGGCGGGGGCGGCCGGCGTAGTGGTGGGCGAGGAACTCGGCCTTGTAGGTGGCCATGTCGACGCCCACCGGGCAGTCCGACTTGCAGCCCTTGCAGGCCAGGCAGAGATCGAGGGCGTCCTTGACCTCGGTGGAGCGCCAGCCGTCGGTGACGGTGGAGTCGGCGTGGCCGCCGAGCATCTCGAACAGCAGCCGGGCCCGGCCGCGGGTGGAGTGCTCCTCCTCGCGGGTGGCCCGGTAGGACGGGCACATCACGCCGCCCTCCTGGCTGCGGCAGTTGCCGATGCCGACGCAGCGCAGCACCGCGCGGGTGAAGGAGCGGTCGTCCTCGGGGTAGCCGAAGTGCGTCTCGGGAGCGGCGGGCCGCCAGTCGGCGCCGAGGCGCAGCTGCCCGTCGACCGGGTTCGGGGCGACGATCTTGCCCGGGTTCATCCGGTCGCCGGGGTCGAACAGCGTCTTCAGCTCGCCGAAGGCGGCCACCAGGCGCGGTCCGAACATGCGCACGAGCAGTTCGCCGCGGGCCTGGCCGTCGCCGTGCTCGCCCGACAGGGAGCCGCCGTAGGAGGAGACGAGGTCGGCGGCGCGTTCCAGGAACCGGCGGAAGTCCGCGACGCCGTCGGCCGTCTTCAGGCCGAACGGGATCCGGGTGTGCACACAGCCCTGCCCGAAGTGCCCGTACAGCGAGGGGTGGTCGTAGTCGAACTCCTCGAACAGCTTCTTCAGGTCGCGCAGATAGTCGCCCAGGCGTTCGGGCGGTACGGCGCTGTCCTCCCAGCCCTCCCAGGTCTCCCGGTCGTCCGGGGGCCGCGCGGTCACGCCGAGTCCGGCCTCACGGGCCTTGAGCATCCGCTGCTCGCGCTCGGGGTCGTCGGAGAAGGCGACGTCGGCGTCCTGCTCGCCGCGTCCGAGGGCGCGCAGCAGCGCGTGCGCCTGCCCGTCGACGTCCTCCTGGCTGTCGCCGCTGTACTGCACGAGCAGCCAGCTGTCGCCCTCGGGCAGGACGGCGAGCGATTCCAGGTAGGCGCCCTCCTCGCGCATCAGCTGCGCCATCCGCCCGTCCAGCGCCTCCAGTTGGCTGGGCTCGCAGTGCTCCAGCAGGCGGGGCACGTCGTCGGCGGCGGCGCAGATGTCGGCGTAGCCGAGCACCAGGATCGACTGGTACGGCGGCACCGGGACCAGGTCGAGTTCGGCGCGCAGCACGGTGACGAGGGTGCCCTCGCTGCCGACCAGGGCGCGGGCGACGTCGAAGCCGTTCTCGGGCAGCAGCGAGTCGAGGTTGTAGCCGGAGACACGGCGCGGGATCTTCGGGTAGCCGTGGCGGATGTCGGCGAGGTAGGTGCGGGCGATGCGGTCGAGTCCGGCGTAGATCTCGGCCTTGCGGCCGCCCTCGGCGGCGATCCGCGCCCGTTCGGCCTCGGAGGCGGGTCCGACCCAGGTGCGCAGGCCGTCGTAGGTGAGGATCTCCAGGCGGCGGACGTTGTCGACGGTCTTGCCGTACGCCTGCGCGGACGCGCCGCAGGAGTTGTTGCCGATCATGCCGCCGAGCGCGCAGTGGCTGTGGGTGGAGGGCTTCGGGCCGAACTGGAGGCGGTGGCCGGCGAGGCGGCGGTTCAGCTCGTCCAGGACGATGCCGGGTTCGACCACGCAGGTGCGGGCGTCCGGGTCCACGGAGATCAGGGCGTGGCAGTACTTGGTCCAGTCGATGACGACGGCCCGGTTCGTGGACTGCCCGGCCAGGCTGGTGCCGCCGCCGCGGGAGAGGACGGGGGCGCCGAAGCGGGCGCACACCCGGACCGCCTCGGCGCCCGCCTCCACGTCGCGCGGGACGACCACGCCGAGGGGCACCTGACGGTAGTTGGAGCCGTCCGTGACGTACGCGCCCCTGCTCCCGGCGTCGAAGCGGACCTCGGCGTCCACGGACGCGCGCAGCGCCGCCGCGAGGGCGGCCACGTCCACCTCGGGGGTGTCCGGGACGCGTGTTCGGCTGCGACTCATCAGGTGGACCGCCTTCCTGGACCGTTCGGGGCTCGGCGTCCGGGCGGTGCGCGCCGGGCCGCCCAGGGGGCCGGCGCCGGTCTGCGCCCGGATGGCGGCCGCGTGCCGCCGCCGCTCCCCCGGGTACCCGCCCTTGCAGTGTGCAAGGGCGCCGTTTCCGCCGCCCGCGGCGCGCCCCCGGTCGCGGACCGCCACCCGGCCCGCGACCGGGTGGCGGGCGGCCCCGCGGACGCGCCGGTGCCGGTCGCGGGCGGGCGGGGCGTGCGGACCCCGGGGGCGGCCCGGGGGCGCGGCGCGCCCGGGGGCTGTTGCGCCGATCGGGTGAGCGGCAGCGGGCGCCGGGGCGCGTACGGGGTGGTCAGGCGGGGCCGGTCGGGTGGAGGGCGGCCATGTCGACGGTGTGGTCGGCGGCTGTCCGGACGACGGGGTCGTGGGTGGCGACCACGGTGACGCAGCCGTACCGGGCCGTCGCTTGGGCGATCAGCGCGGCGAGGGCGGCGGCGCGCTCCCGGTCGACGGCGGCGGTGGGCTCGTCGACCAGGAGCAGTTCGGGTTCGAGCAGCAGGGCGCGGGCGAGCGCGATGCGCTGTCTCTCGCCGCCGGAGAGCTGGTCGGCGCGGTGGCGCAGGCGGTGGGCGAGGCCGACCTCGCCGAGCAGTTCCGTGGCGCGGGCCCGTACGGCGCGCGGGGCGCGGCCGGTGACGGAGGCGGCGGCGAGGAGCTGTTCGAGGGCGGTGAGGCCGCTGAGCAGGTTGCCGCTCTGGAAGACGTAGCCGACGCGCTCGCGGCGCAGGCGCGCCTGTCCGGCCGGGGTCAGCCGGGCGAGGTCGGTGCCGCCCAGCAGGACCTGGCCGGAGTCGGGCCGCAGCAGCGCGCCCGCGACGGCGAGCAGGGTGGACTTGCCGGAGCCGGACGGTCCGACGAGGGCGGTCAGCGCGGCGGGCGCGAAGGCGGCGCTGAGGTCGCGCAGCGCGGTGGTACGGGAGTCGCCGCGGCCCAGGGTCACGGTGACGTTCCTCAGTTCCAGGCTCATCGGCCGGCTCCCAGCAGGGTCATCGGGTCCACGGTGGTCACTTTGCGCAGGGTGACGGCAACGCCGGCGAGTCCGACCAGCACGACGGTGGCCATGGTCAGGGCGAGGCCGGCGGCGGGCAGGCTGAACGGCACCTCGGAGCCCACGAGCAGTCCGACGCCCGCGGCGAGCGCGGCACCGGCCGCGGTCCCGGCGACGACGACCAGCGCGGCCTGGGCCAGGGTGTGCGCCAGCAGCCGGGGCCGGGAGGCGCCCAGCGCGCGCAGCAGGGCCAGTTCGGGCAGCCGCTGCACGGTCCACACCGCGAAGAAGGCGCCGACGACGAGCGGGGCGATGGCGTACAGGAAGACCTGGATGGAGGTCATGGTCACGCGTTCGCCGGTGTAGCCGGGCGCGGCGGCGTAGGCCCCGGCGGTGGTCAGGGTGCGGGTGCCCAGTGCCGCGTCCCCGGCGGCGAGGTCCGCGCCGGGACCGGCCCGCAGGGCGACGGCGCTGTACTGCCGGGGCGGCGGCGCGGTGGCAGGACCCGCTCCCGGGGTGGCGAAGCGGATCCGCTGCCAGGTCTCGACGGGCAGGTAGGCGACGGCCACATGGCCGTAGGAGGCGCGGCCGGTGGTCCCCCGGACCTTCAGGGTGATGCCGAGGCGGTCCACGGTGAGGGTGTCGCCGACGCGTACACCGTCCTTCACCAGCCGCTGCGAGACGACGATGCCGGCCGGTTCGGCGTCCGACAGCGGGGCGCCGGTGGTGCTGCCGGGGTCGAGGAAGGAGCGGGGTTCGACGCCGAACGCGGCGAAGTCCACCTCCGCCTTCCGGTCGGTGGTGCCGCGCGCGATGGAGACGCCGAGACCGGTGGCCTCGACGCCCCGGCGGGCGCGCCAGCCGTCCAGTTCCGGCGCGCCGACCAGGCTGCGGGCGAACTGGTCGGAGTCGGCGCCGCGGGCGAAGGCGAGGTGGGTGGCGGGCAGGGCGCGCAGCGCGGAGACGGTGTCGTCGCCGAGTCCGGTGGTGAATCCGCCGACGATGCCGACGAGCGCGGCGACGAGGACCACCACGCTCCCCATGAGGAGGAAGCGGCCGCGGGCCGCCTTCAGTTCGAGCAGGGCCAGGTACACGGGGGGTGCCTTCCAGCGTTCTTCTGTCTTAGGGACACGGTGTCCCCAAGATAGAAGATGGGGACACGGTGTCCCTAAGCGGGGGGGGTGGCCAAGTGGGGGGGCCAAGTGGGGGGCGGGCGACCAGGGGCCGGGGAGGGACGAGCGGGGGTGCGGGAGGGGGGCGGCGGGGCGCGGGCTCCTACACTGGCGTCCGTGCCCAAGATCCGTGCCGCCTCCGTCGCCGACCACCGGGCCCAGCAGTGCTCGGCCCTGGTCGCCGCCGCGCGCGAACTGCTCCAGGAGGGCGACGCGGCCGCCGTGACGTTCGCGGCGGTGGCCGCGCGCACGGGCCTGGCCCGCAACAGCGTCTACAAGTACTTCGCCGACCGCCGCGAGCTGCTCGCCGCGGTGGTGTGCGAGACGGCACCCCGCTGGACGGCGCGGATCCGGGCGGAGATGGCGCACGCGCGCTCGCCCGAGGAGCAGGTGGCGGCCTATGTGCGGGCGCAACTGGCGCTGGTGCGGGACGGCGAGCACCGGATCGCCCAGGCGCTGGCCGCCGACCGGGACGCCGCGGTGCTCCGGGAGGGCGCCGCCGAGGCGCACGCGGAGATCCTCCAGCCGCTGGTCGCCGCGCTCACCGCGCTCGGCGACGACGCCCCGCGCGTCACCGCGCGCCTGTTGCAGGGGTTCGTCAACGCGGCGACCACGGCCGTCGAGGCGGGCGACGACTTCGAGGCGGTCACCGAACGGGCGGTGCGCCTGGCCACGGCGGCGGTGGGGTCCCTGTCCGGCGGATGACCGGCGGCCGGTCCAGGGCAGGGGTTCAGGGTGTGCCGTGCTGGCGGCGGAGCCGGGCGGCGACCTCGTTGTCCTCGGTCTCCCACCAGGGGCGTACACGCTCGGCGTCCGGCACCGGCAGCGCCTCGGACGGCGCGGCCGGGTCCACCGCGGCACTCGCCACCGCCTCACTCGCCGCTGCCGCGTCGAGCCGCCGGTCGAGCACCGCGTTGCGCAGGCGCTCGGCGCGGGCCCACTGCGCCAGGACGGCCAGCAGGAAGGGCAGGGCGACCAGTTCGGCGATGCTGAGCATGGCGCCCCCGCCGATCTGCTGGTCGCGGTGGACGTCCGGGGCCCAGGCGGGGGCGTGGTGCAGGTACCAGGCGCCCGCGATCAGGGTGCCGTGGGTCATCACCACGACGCCCGGCACCGCGTCCACCAGCCCGTCCAGGAAGACCAGCGCCGCGCGCACCGGGTGCGAGCACCAGGCGGGCAGCGCCTGTTCGCGGGTGAGCACCGGCACCACGAACAGGCACCCGGCCGCCAGCAGGTGCAGATACATCAGCTCGTGCAGCCAGCCCACACGCAGGGCGGTGGCGAAGTACGGCGTGAAGTAGACGACCAGTTCCGTGGTGAGCACCAGCACCGTGCTGACCAGCGGGAAGGTCAGCACGCGCACCACCGGGCCGGTGACCGCCCGCCGGAGCCGCGCCGCCCGCTCGCCGGGCAGCGCCTCGACGGCCAGCCGCAGCGGGTCGCCGAGGGCGAGGCCGAGCGGCGCGAGCAGGTCGAGCAGGACGTTCTGCACCGCGGCCGGCCAGAACAGGGCGTGGTCGTAGACGGCCAGCGCCGACATCGTGGCCACCACCAGCGCGCCCAGCCCGAGCACCACGAACGCGGCGAGGCGGGCGACCGGCCAGGACCGGCCGGCGCGGCGCAGCCGCAGCACGCCCCAGCCGTACAGGCCGCCCAGGACCGCCACCAGCACCAGCGCGGGGACGTCCGGCTGCCACGAGGTCAGCAGCCGGCCCACGGTCGGTGCGGCGGGGCCGCCCGCGGCCAGTGCCGGGCCGGTCATCGCGTCGGCGCTCACACCCATCGGCTCTCCTCGCCCATCGGCCTATCGGACCCATCGGGTCCATCCGGTCCATCGGGTCCATCGGGTCCATCGGACCCATCTGTTGCCGTCACCCACCGGTCTTCTCCACCCAGTGGGGGACGTTTCGGTACAGCTCCCCTGCGGGACGGTAGCGCCCGGCGGAGGCGGGGTCGGCGGCGGGGTGGCAGGTCGGGGAACCGGTGGGGTGCTGACCGGGGAGCCGTTCGGGGCGCGGCGGCCGGCGGCGGCCGGGGAGGCGGTCGGGGCGCGGCGGAGAAGCCACGGCTCCCGGCCGCCGGGGGCGGCTCGGACCGTCCGTGATCGTGCGCGCGGTGACGCGGGGCGGCTCGCGCGGGGCCGGCGGCCCGGTGAGGGGCGGGTCCCGGCCGCGGGCGTCTCCCGCAGCCCGTGTCAGGGCGGCGTCTCGCGGCGGGCCGGGCCGTCGCCTCGGCGGGGCGCCGCCCTCGGCCGGGGCCCGGCCGGGACGCGACCCGGCCGCGGTGCGCCGTCGTCCGGCGGGACGCGGCGGCGGCAGCGGAGGGCGAGGCAGAGCGGGGCGGTCCGTCGCCGCCGCGCGCGCCGTGCGATCGGGTCCCGGCTACGGGAGGCCGGCGTCGCCGAGGAGGCGGGTGGTCTGCTCGTGGACGAGGTCCCACGCTTCGGCGGGCAGGTCGCCGAAGGCGGCCGTGGCGCGCAGCGCGTCCAGGGCGGTCGCGGCACCGGTGCCGCAGTCGGCACCGGCGTCGCGTACGTCGTAGCCGTCGCGGACGGCGACATGGAGCTGGTGGTGTCCGGCGCCGTCGGTGTGCAGCGCGGAGGCGACGACCAGGGGCGGCGGGCCGCCCGCGGCGCCGGGCAGCTTGCGGTAGGCGCTCGCGACGGGTGCGTTCCAGCGCAGGGAGAGCAGGACGGACCCCTTGGCCTCCATCGCCTCCGCCAGACCGGTCTCCTGGACCCCGTCGGCGTCCAGGACCGTCGCGCGGGCCCGCAGGACCAGGGCGGCGGGCAGCAGGCACCGCAGGCTGCTGCCCACGAGGTTGCCGCCGACCGACGCCGTCCGGCGCACGGCCCCGGTGCCTATCGTGGCGGCGGCCGCGCGCAGCACCTCGGGTACGCGGTCGTCCATCCGGTGCAGCACCACCGCGGCGCCGAGCGTCTCCCGGCCGATGACGTTGGCCTCGGGCAACTCGCGCAGGGACATGGCCTGTTCGGGGAAGCCGTCCCGCTGCCAGGTGGCCCACAGCAGGGTGGCACCGCCTATCGGGACGATCCCTTCGGCCACGCATTCCCGCGCTTCGGACACGGAGGTGGGCAGACGCAACAGCACAGCGGCAGACCTGCTTTCCTGTCGGGGACGGGCGGGACGGGCGGAGGGCGGTCGGGTTTCGGCCGTCCACCCGTCCGGCACGGCGCATTCTCGCCGTACGGAAGGGGGCGCGTACAGGGCTCACACGGACATCGTGCGAGCCGCCGTCCGCCCCCGCTCCGCTGTTCGTTCCGGGTGGTCCGGGACGTCAGGGGCGGGCGCGCGGGACGACGACGGGCGCGGCGTCGCCGGGTGCGCGCAGGATGTCGGCCTCCACCTGGTACAGCTCCTTGACCAGCGCCTCGTCCACCGTCTCGTGGGGCGGGCCCTGGGCGACGACCCGGCCGTCGTGCATGGCGATCAGGGTGTCGGCGTAGCGCGCGGCGGAGGCCAGGTCGTGCTGGACCATGACGACGGTCCGGCCGGCCGCCGCCACCTCGCGGACCAGTTCGAGGACGTCGACGACATGGCCGAGGTCGAGGGCGCTGGTGGGCTCGTCGAGCAGCACGACCGGGGTGTGCTGGGCGAGCACCATGGCGAGCCAGCAGCGCTGGCGCTGGCCGCCGGAGAGGCGGTCGAGGCGTTCGCCCGCGAGGCCGGTGGTGCCGGTGGCCTCCAGCGCGTCGCGTACGGCCCGTTCGTCGTCCCGGGACCACTGGCGCAGCAGCCCCTGGTGCGGGTGGCGGCCGTAGCGGACGAGCCCGGCGACGGTGACGGCCTCCGGGGCGCGCGGCGACTGGGGCAGCAGGGCCACCCGGTGCGCGGCCTGGCGCTGGGTCAGCCGCCAGATGTCGGCGCCGTCGGCGTGCACGCTGCCCGCGCTGGGCCGGTGCAGCCGGGCGATGGTGCGCAGCAGGGTGGACTTGCCGCAGCCGTTGGGGCCGACGATCGCGGCCACCTGCCCGGCGGGGACGGTCAGTTCGACGTCCCGGACGACGGGACGGCCGGGGTATCCGGCGTGCAGGCCGGACACGTGCAGGCCGGGGTGGGCGTCGGTCATGGGGGTGGTCATGCCTTTCCGGTGGTCGAGTCCGTACGGAAGAGGGCCCACAGGAGGAAGGGGCCGCCGAGGACACTGGTGACGACGCCGACGGGCAGTTCGACGGGGGCGATGACGCGGCCCAGGGCGTCGGCCGCGGTGATGAGGGCCGCGCCGACCAGCGCGGAGCCCAGCACCGGCACCCGGGTGGGGCCGCTCAGGCGTCCGGCGAGGATCGGTGAGGCGAGCGCGACGAAGGCGATGGGGCCGCCGACGCCGACGGCGAGTCCGGCCAGGGCGACGGCGAGCGCGAGCGCGGCGGCGCGCAACCGGCGCAGGTCGACGCCGAGGCAGGCGGCCGTGTCGTCGTCGAAGCGCAGCAGTTGCAGCCGGTGCCCGGCGGCGAGCGCGAGCGGCAGCAGGAACAGCAGCGCGATCAGCAGCGGTGTCCCCACGTGCCAGTCGCGGCCGTTGAGGCTGCCGACCGCCCAGAGGAACACGCCGCCCGCCGTGTTGTCGTTCTCCCGGGACATGACGAGGTCGCCGACCGCGCCGACCACGGTGGACACGCCGATCCCGACGACGAGGAGGCGGTAGCCGGCACTGCCCGCGCCGCCCGCGCACAGCACGACGAGGACGGCGGCGGCGACGGCGCCGACCGGGCCGAGCCACCAGTCGCCGACCATGCCGGTGGAGGATCCGGCGGCGGAGGCCACGACCGCCGCGGTGGCGCCCTCGTTGACGCCGATCAGGTCGGGGGTGGCGAGCCGGTTCCCGGCCAGGGTCTGGGTGAGGCAGCCGGCGACGCCGAGGGCGGCGCCGACCATGAGGCCGACGAAGACGCGCGGCAGCCGGAAGTCCCGCACGATCATGACCGTGCCGGGGTCGCCGTTCCCGAGCAGTCCGGACACGGTGTCGTGCAGGCTCATCCCGGTCGAACTGGCCATCACCGCCAGCGCGATGAGCAGGGCGAGAAGCGGCAGGAGCAGCGCGGCGGCGAGGGCGCTGCGGCGCGGGAAGAGCCAGGAGAGCGTGCCGGCGCGCAGCACGACGCTGTCCGGCGGGGCGATGCGGGCGGCGGGCGGGCCGGGCGCGCCCGCGTCGCCGTCCGCGGGGGCGGGACCGGTCTCCCGGGCGGAGGACGTCACTCCACCGTGCACCGCCGTCGCGGGCCCGGCGGCCCCCGCGCCCTCCGGAGCCTCCAGCGCCTCACCGCCCCCCGCCGCGCGGTCCGGTGGGAGGGCGGGCGAGGCGGTCATGAGGCGGCTCCGGCGGTGGAGAGGCGGGAGGAGCGGGCGATCCAGACGAGCAGGGGTCCGCCGACGAAGGCGAGCAGGACGCTCACCGGGGTCTCCCAGGGGCGGATGACCACCCGGGCGAGCAGGTCGGCGACGATCATCACATCGGCGGCGACGAGTGCCGACAGCAGGAGTTGGGCGGCCATGCGGGCTCCGGCCAGGGCGCGGGCGGCGTAGGGGGCGAGCAGGCCGAGGAAGGCGATCGGCCCGGCGACGGCGACCGCGCAGCCGGCCAGCAGGGAGACGGCCGCCGCGACCACCAGGCGGATCCGGCCGGGGTGGTGGCCGAGCGAGCGGGCGCTGTCGTCGCCGAGGCCGAGCGCGGCCAGCGGCCGGGCGCAGCCGAAGGCGACCAGTACACCGGCGGCGGCCAGGGGCAGCAGCGGCAGCAGGTCGGCGGTGCGCACCCCGGCGAGCGAGCCGATCGTCCAGTAGCGGTAGACGTCGAAGGTGGACTGTGTGCCCAGCAGGACGTAGGAGGTGAGGCCGTGGAAGGTGGCGCCGAGCGCGGAGCCGGCCAGGACCAGGCGCAGCGGGGAGCCGGCCGCGCGTCCGCCGGCCGCCAGCAGCAGGACGACGGCGCTGGCGGCCATGCCGCCGAGCAGCGCCCACACCAGCAGGGCGGTCGCCGAGGAGGCGCCGAAGAAGGTGAGTCCGACGACGACGGCGAAGGCGGCACCGGAGTTGACGCCGAGCAGTCCGGTCTCGGCGAGCGGATTGCGGGTGGCGGCCTGGAGCAGGCAGCCCGCGGTGCCCAGGCAGACGCCGACGAGAACGGCCGCCAGGGTGCGCGGCAGCCGTACGTCCACGACGGCCAGGCGGAGTTGGGGATCGGCGCGGGCGGTACGGTCGCCCAGGAGGTAGTCCCAGGCGCGGCCCGGCGAGCTGGAGCCGGTGCCGATGAGCAGCGACGCCACGCACAGGGCCAGCAGCAGGACGAGAAGGACGGCGGCCACGGGGGCGACGGGACGTTCTCCGGCCGGGTGTTCGTTCCGGTGGCCGGATCCGAACCGTATGGACCACCCTCTCCGCATCAACATATGGTTAGCCTAACCTAAGCAGGTATCCGCCCAGGTGGCGGGGCGCTCGTGCATCCGTATGTCCGGATGTGCCCCGATCCGCACGCCTTCACGACGCCTTCACGACGTACCGCACGCCGGAGTGCGACTCCCGTCCTCGGGCACACGACAGTCGAACAACGGAGATTTCAGGCCATGATGCCGTCGACCCGTATCCCTTCCCGCCTCTCCCGCCGTACCGCGGCGGTGGCCCTCGCCATCGCCTGTGGGGTCGTCCTCAGTGCCTGTGGTTCCTCGGAGGACGACTCTCCCAAGAGCGGTGCCGCCGGCACAAGTGGCGGGGGGCGGACCTCGGTCACGGACGCGTCCGGCACCAAGGTGGAGATCCCGAAGACGCCCGAACGGGTCGTGGCGCTCAGCGAGATGGACCTCGACTCCGCGCTGGCCCTCGGCGTCAAGCCGGTCGGTCTGAGCGCGGGCCGCGGCCAGAAGGGCGCCCCCGAGTACCTGGCCCAGCAGGCCCAGGGCATCCCGGTGGTCGGCGCGGTCACCGGCCCGGACATCGAGAAGGTCGTCCAGGCCAAGCCCGACGTGATCCTCGCCGGGCAGACCGCCGACGCGCAGGTGCTCGCCCAACTGCGCAAGATCGCCCCCACCGTGGTCACCATCGACAACACCAAGAGCTGGAAGAAGTCGCTGGAGCTCACCGGTCAGGTGCTCGGCAAGGCCGACGCGGCCAAGAAGTTCCTGGCCGACTACGACACCAAGGCCGCCGCGCTGAAGAAGGACCTCGGCGCCGAGGCCGGCGCCACGGTCTCGGTGGCCCGCTACTCCGCCAAGGGCACCGCCGTCATGCAGCAGGGCGTCTTCATCAGCGACGTCCTCAAGGACCTCGGCTTCAAGCGCCCCGGCATCCAGAACGAGAAGGGCCAGGGCCACTCGACGCCGCTGAGCGACGAGAACCTCAAGGAGATCGACGGCGACTGGCTGTTCATCGGCACGCTGTCGTCGGCCGGCCCGGACAAGGGCCTGCTGGACCAGTTGCAGAAGAAGCCCGCCTACCGCGAGCTGAACTCCGTGCGCGAGGGCCACGCCACGCTGATCGACGGCTCCAAGTGGACCAGCCTGGGCGGTGCCGAGGCCGCCGACTCCGTGCTCGGCGACATCCGTAAGGCCATGGTCAAGTGAGCGCCGGACCGGAACTGGCGGGCCGGCTCGCCCTCGTGACGGGGGCGGGCCGGGGCATCGGCGCGGCCGTGGTGAGCGCGCTCGCCGAGCAGGGCGCCCGCGTGCTCGCCACCGACGTGGACGCCGACGCGGTGCGGGCCACGGCCGCCGCCGCGCCGGAGCGGGTGACCGCCCGCGCCCTGGACGTCACCGACGCCGCCGCCGTGGACCGGCTCGTCGCCGAGGCCGAGGACACGCTCGGTCCGCTGGACATCGCGGTCAACGTCGCCGGGGTCCTGCGGGGCGCGCCCGTGGTGGACCTCGACGACGCCGACTGGGCGGCCGTGTTCGCCGTCAACACCCATGGCGTGATGCATGTCTCACGGGCCGTCGCCCGCCGGATGACCGTCCGTGGCCGGGGCAGCATCGTCACCGTCGCCTCCAACGCGGCCGGCGTCCCGCGCAGCGGCATGGCCGCCTACGCCGCCTCCAAGGCGGCGGCGGTGATGTTCACCAAGTGCCTGGGCCTGGAGGTCGCGGGCCGCGGGGTGCGCTGCAACACCGTCTCCCCCGGCTCCACCCTCACCGACATGCAGCGCGCCATGTGGGCCGACTCCCCCGAGGGCGCCGAACGCGGCCGGCGCGCCGTCATCGAGGGCGACCTCGCCACGTACCGCACCGGCATACCGCTCGGCCGCGTCGCCGAACCGTCCGACGTGGCCGACGCCGTGGCCTTCCTCGTCTCCGACCGCGCCCGCCACATCACCCTGCACGACCTGTACGTCGACGGCGGCGCCACCCTCGTCGCCTGACGCACCGGCACCGCCCGCATCCTCCGTGGTGCCCCCACTGCCTGGAGCCCCCATGACTGCCTCCCTGCGCGAACCCGGCCTCGACGCCGTGGAGTCCGCGCCCGCCGACCCCGCTCCCGGGGCGGCGGTCGCCCTGCTCGACGCCTACCGGGCCGGATCCGACCGCTTCCTCGCCACTCCGCACCGCACCCTCCTCGGCACCGGCACGGCCGCCGAAGTACCGCACGGCAGCGAACCGTTGCCCGGCCGGGTGGGTGAACTCCTGCACTCCCTGCGGCGGCCGGGCGAGCCCGCCCCGCTGGTCCTCGGCTCGGTGCCGTTCGCCCCGGACGGCCCGCTCGCGCTCGCCGTGCCCGAGTCGGTGCGCCGCGCGCCCGCGCTGCGCCACGACCCGCTCGTCGCGCTGCCCGCGCCCGAGCCGGCCGACGGCGCCGGCTGGCGGGTGCGCGAGCGGCCCGCGCCCGAGGAGTACGCGGCGGCCGTGGCCGCGGCGGTACGGCGGATGCGGGACGGCGAGTTCGACAAGGTCGTCCTCGCCCGCACCCTGGAACTCACCGCTGCGCACGAGCCGGACCTGCCCGCCATGCTCAACCGGCTGGCCCGCCGCGACCCCGCCGGCTACACCTTCGCGCTGCCCGGCGGCGGCGGCCGCACCCTGGTCGGGGCCAGCCCGGAACTCCTCGTCGCCCGCCGGGGCGCCCTGCTGACCGCCAACCCGCTGGCCGGCTCCGCGCCGCGCAGCGCCGACCTCGCCGAGGACGTACGCCGGGCGGTGGCGCTGCTGGAGTCGCCGAAGGACCTGCACGAGCACGCCGTCGTCGTGGACGCCGTCCGGCGCGCCCTGGAACCGCTGTGCGGGCGGCTCCAGGTGCCCGAACGGCCCACGCTGGTACGGACGGCGGCCATGTGGCACCTGTCGACCACGGTCACCGGCGAGGTCACCGACCCGGCCGTCACCGCGCTCGACCTGGCCTGCGCGCTGCACCCGACCCCGGCGGTGTGCGGGTCGCCCACCGACGCCGCCCGCGCGGTCATCGCCGCGTCCGAGCCCTTCGACCGGGGCGCGTACACCGGCATGGTCGGCTGGCAGGACGCGGACGGCGACGGCGAGTGGGTCGTGACCATCCGCTGCGCCGAGGCCGAGGGCCGTACGCTGCGGCTGTTCGCGGGCGCGGGCGTGGTCGCGGACTCCTCGCCGCAGGCCGAGACGGCGGAGACCGCCGCGAAGTTCCGCACCTTCCTGGACGCCGTGGGGGCCGCGCTGTGACCGGCTCCGCCCTCACCCCGGGACTCGACGCGCCCACCTGGCCCGAGGAGTTCGCCGCGCGCTACCGGGCGGCCGGGTACTGGCGCGGCGAGACCTTCGGCGGCATGCTGCGCCAGCGGGCCGCCGCCCACCCCGACCGGGTCGCCCTCGTCGACCCGGCACCCGAGCGCCGCACCTGGACCTACCGCGAACTGGACCGGGCCGCCGACCGGCTGGCCGCCGGGTTCACGGCGCGCGGCATCGGCCGCGGCGACCGCGTGGTGGTCCACCTGCCCAACCGGGGCGAGTTCGTGGAGGTCGTCTTCGCGCTGTTCCGGATCGGCGCGCTGCCGGTGTACGCGCTGCCGGCGCACCGGGAGTCGGAGATCGCGCACTTCTGCTCCTTCTCCGAGGCCGTCGCCTATGTGATCCCGGACGTGCACGGCGGCTTCGACCACCGGGAGCTGGCGACCCGGATCCAGGAGCGCACGCCCGGCCTCAGGCATGTGTTCGTGGCGGGCGAGGCGGGCGCGCACACCCCGCTGGCCGACGTCCCGTGCGAGCCGGCCGCCGAGCCCGAGGGCCCGCGCCCGCACGAGCTGGCGTTCCTCCAGCTGTCCGGCGGGACGACCGGGGTGTCCAAGCTGATCCCGCGCACCCACGACGACTACCTCTACTCGCTGCGCGGCTCCAACGAGATCTGCGGCGTCGACGCGGACACCCGCTTCCTCGTGGTGCTGCCCGCCGCCCACAACTTCCCGATGAGTTCGCCGGGCTGGCTCGGCGTGCTGTACGCGGGCGGCACGGCCGTGCTGTGCCCGGCGCCCGACCCGGGCACCGCCTTCCCGCTGATCGAGCGGGAGCGGATCACCATGACCGGCCTGGTGCCGCCGCTGGCCCTGGTGTGGACCGACGCCGCGCCCGCGAGCGCGTACGACCTGTCGAGCCTGGAACTGGTCCTGGTCGGCGGCGCCAAGTACAGCGAGCAGGCGGCCCGCCGGCTGGAACCCGCGCTCGGCTGCCGGCTGATGCAGGTCTTCGGCATGGCCGAGGGCCTGGTCAACTACACCCGGCTGGACGACGACCCGGAGACGGTCGTCACCACGCAGGGGCGGCCCATCTCCCCCGACGACGAGATCCGGATCGCCGACGACGAGGGACGAGAGGTGCCCGAGGGCGCCTTCGGGCATCTCCTCACCCGCGGCCCGTACACGATCCGCGGCTACTGGCGGGCGCCCGACCACAACCGCACCGCGTTCACCGAGGACGGCTTCTACCGCACCGGTGACATCGTGCGCCGCACGCCGAGCGGGCACCTCGTCGTGGAGGGCCGGGCCAAGGACCAGATCAACCGGGGCGGTGAGAAGGTCGCCGCCGAGGAGATCGAGAACATCATCCTCGGCCATCCGTCCGTGCACGACGTGTCCCTGGTCGCCGTGCCGGACGAGTTCCTGGGCGAACGCACCCTGGCCTATGTGATCCTGCGCGCGGGCGCCGAGCCGCTGCTGCCCGCCGCCGTCAAACGGTTCGTCCGCGAACGCGGTGTCGCCGCCTACAAGGTCCCCGACCTCGTCGAGTTCGTCGACACCTTCCCGCAGACCGGCATCGGCAAGGTCAGCAAGAAGCACCAGCGGTCGACCGCCGAGCAGCGCTGAGAGGCCCCACCCATGGCACTTCCCTCCATCCCCTCCTATCCCCTGCCCACCGCGGACGAGCTGCCCGAGGGCCGGGTGTCCTGGTCCGCGGACCCGGCGCGCGCCGTCCTGCTGGTGCACGACCTCCAGCAGCACTTCCTGTCCGCGTTCCCGGCCGGCGCGCAGCCGCTGACGGGCATGCTGGACAACAGCGCCCGGGTGCTGAAGCGGGCCCGCGGGCTCGGTGTGCCGGTGGTCTACTCGGTCCAGCGCGGCGGGCAGAGCGCCGAGGAGCGCGGTCTCCAGCTGGACTTCTGGGGCCCCGGGGTCGCCGACGACCCCGAGGCGCTCGCGGTGCCCGGCGCCGTGGCGCCCGAGCCCGCCGACACGCTGCTCACCAAGTGGAAGTACAGCGCGTTCGCCCGCACCGACCTGGAGGCCCGCATGCGCGGGTGGGGGCGCGACCAGCTGCTGATCGTCGGCGTGTACGCGCACATCGGCGTGCTGATGACGGCGTGCGACGCGTGGATGCGCGACATCCAGGCGTTCGTCGTCGCCGACGCGGTCGCCGACTTCTCCCGCGCCGACCACGAGATGGCCCTGCGCTGGGCCGCCGGCCGCTGCGCGGTCGTGACCACCACCGACGCGCTCTTCGAGGAGGTGTGAGCGGCATGGCCCTCACCCTGGACCAGATCCGCAACGACATCGCCGACAGCCTCGGCGAGGACCCGGCGGACATCCCCGTCGACGAGGACCTCCTCGACCACGGCCTGGACTCGGTGCGCATCATGGCGCTGCTGGAGCGCTGGCGCCGCGAGCACGCCGTCACGGCCGACTTCACCGACCTCGCCGAGCGGCCCGCCGTCTCGGCCTGGGCCGACCTGCTGGGGGTCGCGTGACCACCACGCTCACCGGCGGGCCCGGCGCCCCGGCGGGAGCGGAGTCCGGCGCCGGGGAGCGGGAACTGCCGCTGACCGCCGCGCAGTCGGGCATGTGGTTCGCGCAGGCGCTGGACCCGCTCAGCCCCGCCCAGAACACCGCCGAGTGCCTGGAGATCGACGGCCCGCTGGACGCGGAGCTGTTCGCGGCGGCGCTGCGGCGGGTCGTCGCGGAGAGCGACGCGCTGCGCATCCGCGTCGAGGACGGCCCGCACGGCCCGCGCCAGTACGTCCGCGCCGCGGTCGAACTCCCGCTCACCGTACGGGATCTGCGCGCCGCCGGTGACATGGAGGAGGCCGCGCGGCAGGCCGAGGCGTGGATGCGCGCCGATCTGGCCGAGCCCTGCGACCTGGCCGCCGGAGAACTGTTCGGGCACGCCCTGTTCCGGCTCGGCGAGCACCGCTGGCTGTGGTACCAGCGCATCCACCACCTGGCCATGGACGGCTTCGGCTACTCGCTGCTGGTGCGCCGCACCGCCGAGGTGTACTCGGCGCTCGCCCGCGGCGGGCAGGTGCCGCCGGGGCGGTTCGGGCACCTCGCCGACCTGGTCCGGGACGACACCGCCTACCGGGCCTCCGAGGCGTTCGCCGCGGACCGCGCGTACTGGACGGCCGCGTTCGCCGACCGTCCGGAGGTGCCGCGGCTCGCGGGCCGTGGCGCGCTGGCCGCGCGGACCTTCCGCCGCCGCCGGGCCCGGCTCTCGCCCGCCGCCACCGAGCGGCTGCGCGAGCAGGCCGCCGGGCTGCGGGCCACCTGGCCGGACGTGCTGATCGCCGCGCAGGCGCTGTACGTCTCGCGGGCGACCGGACGGCCCGACGTGGTGCTCGGTCTGCCCATGATGGGCCGGATGGGCTCGGCCGCGCTGCGCGTGCCCGGCATGGTGATGAACGTGCTGCCGCTGCGCCTTGCCGTCACGCCGGGCGCCACCTTCGCCGCGCTGGTGCGGCAGGTCGTGCTCGGCGTCCGCGAGGTGCGCAGGCACCAGCGCTACCGCTACGAGGACATCCGGCGCGATCTCGGACTGCTCGGCGAGCAGCGCGCCCTGGTGGGTCCGCTGGTCAACGTCATGCCGTTCGACTACGGCGTGGACTTCGCGGGCGCCCCGGTCCGCGCCCGCAACCTGTCCGCCGGACCGGTCGAGGACCTCACCGTCAACGTCTACGACCGCGCCGACGGACGGGGTCTGGCCATCGACCACGACGGCAACCCGGCCCTGTACGACGACGAGGCGCTGGCCACGCACCAGGAGCGGCTGCTGCATCTGCTCGAACAGGTCGCGCAGTGCGATCCGCACGCGCCCACGGCCGCCCTCGGCATCGCCGGAGCCGCCGAACTCCCGCTCGTGCTGGAGGAGTTCAACCGCACCGCCCGCGCCGTCCCGCCGACCACACTGGTCGGCCCGATCGAGGCGCAGGCCGCCCGCACCCCGGACGCCGTCGCCGTCACCGACGGCACGCTCTCGCTGACGTACGCCGAACTGGACGTACGGGCCAACCGGCTGGCGCACCACCTCCAGGGGCTGGGCGCCGGGCCGGGAGCCGTGGTGGCCGTGTCGGTGCCGCGTTCGGTGGAGCTGGTGGTCGCCCTGCTCGCGGTGGTCAAGGCGGGCGCCGCCTGTCTGCCGCTGGACCCGGACTACCCGGAGCAGCGGCTGGCGTACATGCTCGGCGACGCGGTGCCGGTGTGCGCCGTCACCGACCGCGCCGGACGGCTGCCGCGCGAGGCGGACGTGCCGCTGGTGGTCCTGGACGGGCTCGGCCTGCCGGACTCGCCGTGGGTGACCCCGGCACGCGCGCTGACGCCCGCGCATCCGGCGTACGTCATCTACACCTCCGGTTCGACGGGCCGGCCCAAGGGCGTGGTGGTGTCGCACGGGGCGATCGACAACCGGCTGCGCTGGATGCAGCACGCCTACGGGCTGACCCCGGCCGACCGGGTGCTCCAGAAGACGCCGTCGTCGTTCGACGTGTCGGTCTGGGAGTTCTTCTGGCCGCTGCGCGAGGGCGCCACCCTGGTCGTCGCCGGTCCCGGTGTGCACAAGGACCCGGTGGAGCTGGCCCGGCTGATCGCCGGACAGGCCGTCACCACCTGCCACTTCGTGCCCTCCATGCTCCAGGTCTTCCTGGCCGGGCCGCGGGCCGGCGACTGCCGCGCGGCGCTGCGGCGGGTGTTCTGCAGCGGCGAGGCGCTGCCCCGGGAGACCGCGCACGCCTTCGCGCGCGTCCTGCCGGGCGTGGAACTGCACAATCTGTACGGGCCCACCGAGGCCGCCGTCGACGTCACCCACCACGCCTGCGACCCGGCGGACGAGGGCCCGGTGCCGATCGGGCGGCCGGTGTGGAACACCCGCCTGCACGTCCTGGACGCGGCGCTGCGGCCCTGCCCGCCCGGGGTGCCCGGCGAACTGTTCCTGGCCGGACGGCAGTTGGCCGACGGCTATCTGGGCCGCCCGGGGCTGACGGCGGCCCGTTTCGTCGCCGACCCGTTCGGGCCGCCCGGCGGCCGCATGTACCGCACCGGCGACCTGGCCCGCTGGACGGACCGGGGCGAGGTCGAGTACCTGGGCCGCACCGACCACCAGGTCAAGCTGCGCGGCCAGCGCATCGAACTCGGCGAGATCGAGGCGGCGCTCACCGCCCAGGACGGGGTGGACGGGGCGTGCGCGCTGGTGCGCGAGGACCGGCCCGGCGAGCAACTGCTCGTCGGCTACGTCACCGGGGACGCCGATCCGGTGGCGGTGCGGACCGGAGTGGGCCGCACGCTGCCCGAGCACATGGTGCCGAACGCGGTCGTCGTGCTCGACGCCTTCCCGCTGAGCCCCAGCGGCAAGCTGGACCGGCGCGAGCTGCCCGCCCCGGTGTTCGCCGGGACGTCCCGGGACCGGGAGCCGGCCGACGCCCGGGAGGCGGCGCTCACCCGGCTCTTCGCCGAGGTGCTCGGCGTGGAGCGGATCGGGCCCGACGACACGTTCTTCGACCTGGGCGGCACCTCGCTGCTCGCGGTGCGCCTGGTGGCCCGGGTCCGGGAGGAGTTCGGCACCGAGCTGACCATCGGCTCGCTGTTCGAGGCCCCGACCCCGGCGGCGCTCGCCGCCCGGCTGGACGGTGCCGCACCGGCCGCCCGCGACGCGCTCGGCGTCGTCCTGCCGCTGCGTGCCGGCGGCGAGCGGCCCCCGCTGTTCGCCGTGCACCCGGCCGGCGGCCTCGCCTGGTGCTACGCGGGTCTCGCGGCCCGGCTCGGCCCCGACCAGCCGCTGTACGGCATCCAGGCGCGCGGGCTCGGCGACGACAGCCCGCTGCCGCGCACCCTGGAGGAGCAGGCGGCGGACTACGCCGAGCGGATCCGCGAGGTCCAGCCGCACGGCCCCTACCGGCTGCTGGGCTGGTCGGTGGGCGGGGTCCTCGCGCACACCGTGGCCGTACGGCTGCGGGAGGCCGGTGAGCGGGTGGACCTGCTGGCGCTGCTCGACGCCTTCCCCGCCGAGCAGTGGCGGGAGCGGCCCGCGCCCGAGGAGGGCGACGCGCTCACCGCCGTACTGCGCATGGCGGGCTTCGAGCGGGCGGGCGAGCGGACCCGCGAGGACGTGCTGGCCACCCTGCGCCGGGCCGGCAGCCCGCTCGCCGGGCTGAGCGGGCACACCCTGTCCAGGATCGTCGACATCGTGCCCAACCACGCGCGCATGATGCGCGAGCACCACCACCGGCACTTCGACGGCGACCTGCTGTTCTTCACCGCGGCGGCGCCGCGCGCCGAGGACTGGCTGACCCGGGAGGCGTGGCGCCCGCACATCGGCGGCGCCCTCGACAACCACGACCTGGACTGCACGCATCCGCAGCTGCTGCGCGAGCACCACCTCGACACGGTGGCGTCCGTGCTGTCGGCCCGGCTGAAGGAGATCACCGCGTGAGCGCCGCGGACGGATCATGAACGGGGGCCCCGCGGCGGGGCCGCGGCTGCGGCCGCGCACCTGGACCTGGCCGCCCCGGATGCCGCTGCCCGACCCGGCCGACGGCCCGCACACCTGGCTGGTGCGGGCCCCCACGACCGGCGTCTCCCCCGTCCGGGAGACGCCTCCCTCGGCCCTGTCCGTGCTGGACGCCGGGGAACGGCGCAGGGCGGCGGCCCTGCGCCGCCCCGGCGCGCGGGCGGCGTACGTGACCGCCCATGCCGCGCTGCGCCGGCTGCTCGGCGTCTATCTGGGCGTCCCGGGGGCACGGGTGCCGCTGATCCGGCTGCCGTGCCCCGGCTGCAGGGAGCCGCACGGGCGTCCCGCGCTCGCCGGTCCGGACGGCGCCTGGCTGCACTTCTCGCTGTCGCACACCGGACCGGTCGCCATGCTCGCGGTCGCCGGTGCTCCGGTCGGCGTGGACGTGGAGCGGGTGCCCTCGGCACGGCTCGCGGCCGACGCGGCGGCGGCGCTGCACCCCGCCGACCGCGCGGAGCTGGCCGCCCTGCCCGACGAGGCCCGGCCGGCCGCCTTCGCGCGCTGCTGGACCCGTACGGAGGCGATGGTGAAGGCCACCGGAGAGGGACTCTCGGGCCCCGGCCTCGCGGCGTTCCGCCGGGGGACCGCCGAGCTGCCCGCGCGGGTGGCCGGGTGGCGGCTCCTGGACGTGGCGGCACCGCCCGGCCACGCGGCGGCGTGCGCACTGCCGGTCAGCCGTGCGGAGGGTACGGGAGCGGATCAGGAGCGGCCGTCGACACGGGCACGGTGAGTCACGGCCGTACGGCCGCTCGGTCGGCCGGTCGTTCGGTGGCCCAGCGGTGTGCCGGTGGCGATGGCCCGGTGGCCCGCCGGTGCGTGGCTGGACCGCGCTCGTCCCACCGGCGCACGGCCACGGCCGGCCGGTGGACGGACAACCGCCGTGCGGTGGCCGGACGGACCGGCGACGGGCACGACGACCCGGTGCACGGCCGTGCCGAACCGCCCCGCCGCCCGGAGCGGAGCGGTCCGGCGGACGGGCGACGGGGAGGCGCGGCGGCTGCCCGGAACCCGGCCGGGCCGCGAACGCGCGCCCGGAGCGGAGCAGTCCGACGGGCGACCGACCGGGGACACGGCGGCGCCAAGGCCCCCGGCCGGGCCCCGGCCGCGTGCCCGCCGCCCCGCACCGCCGCCCCGGCCGCCGGGCACGCGCCCGCGCTCCGGTGGACGGCGGACCGGTACACGGCCGAACCGCCGTGCCGCGGCCGCCCCCGCCGCCCGGCCCCCGCACGGCGGTTCGGCGGACGGGCGGCCGGGGCACGGCGGCGGTCCGACGCATGGGGCGCCGGTGCGCGACGGACCCGTGCGCGGCCGGATCACGGACGTGCCGGCAGGCCGGTTGTCGTGCATCGGTTCGCCGGGCGGCGGGGGGCGCGCGGCGGCGGTCCGGGGCGGGCGTCCGGCGGCGCTGCGGGTGGCCGTCGTGCGAACCGGGGGGCCGGGAGCCGGAGTTCCGGTTCCCGGGCGTGCCGGGTCAGTGGCCGGTGAGTCAGCGGTCGGTGAGCAGGGCCGTCAGGCCCTCGGAGAGTTCGGTGCGCCAGCACAGGTAGTCGTGGCCGCCGTTGAACTCGCGGTAGACGGCGTCGTCGTAGCCCGCGGCGGCCAGGGTCTCGCGCAGCCGCCGGGCGGCGGGCAGGGCCACCCACTCCTGTTCGCCGAAGGAGAGCCGGAACCGGACGGGAAGCCGTGCGCTGGAGGCGATTTGTCCGGTCAGCCACTCGGCCCCGGGGCCGTCCGGCCACCAGAACGAGCCGGACTGCGCGAGGACGTTGCCGAACCGGTGCGGGCTGCGGAAGGCCGCGTAGGCGGCGGTGAGGCCGCCGAGGCTCTGCCCGGCGACGACGGTGCGGGCGGGGTCCGCGGTGAGCGGCAGCCGGGTCCCGGCCCAGGGCAGCAACTCCTCCTCCAGGAAGGCCACGAACTCCGGGCGGCAGGTCAGTTCGGCCCACCGGGTGGCGGCGTCCACGGAGTCCGGCAGCAGGGCCGCGACGGGCGGGATGCGGCCGTCGGCGATCAGGTTGTCCAGGAGGTGGGCGATGCCGAGGCCCGGGTGCCAGTGCTCCCCGTCCAGCAGGACCAGGACGGGGAGTTCGGCCGGTGCGGCGGCCGTGGGCGGCGGCGTGTAGAGCCACACCCGCCGGTGGTCGCCGAGGTGGCGGCTCGGCACCCGGTGCTCGCTCACCGTGCCGCGCGGCACGTCCGGCCGGGGCCGCCAGTCGGCCGCGCGCGGCGCGTGCGGGAGTTCCGCGCAGGCGATCGGCTCACCGCCCCAGCGGCGGGGCAGCCGACGGGTGTTGTACGGGTCGGCGCGGCGGTTGCGGCGCAGCCACTGCCAGTACTCCGGGTGGCCGGGCGCGGGCCCGTCGCCCTCGTCGACGAAGAAGTCGTACGTGCCGCGCCAGTCGGTGCGCAGCCGGACGGTCCAGTGCCATACGTCGGTGCCGGGCGCGCGGCACATCACGTTGCCCTCCGGGGCGCGCGGGTCGCCGAGCTTGTTGGGCATGACCTGGACCGCGCGGGTGCCGGGCCCGCCGCGCCACAGGAAGGTGACGGCGCGGTGGTCGGCGCTGCCGAGCGGATCGGGGCCGATCAGCGGGGTGCCGCGGCGGCTCACGTCCGCCCAGAACCGGGTCAGGCCGGCCGGTCCGGGCAGCGCGCAGGCGGGTTCGGCGAGCAGGGGGAGCGCGCTCGGGCGGGCCAGGCGCGGCGGGTGCTGCGGGGCGCCCTTGGGCGGTGCGGTCACAGTCATGCGATGCGGCTCCGGTGCGGGGACACGAGGGATCGGCTGATCGACTTAGGTTCACCTTACCGCTGTCTCCCGCTCAGGGAACCGGTCGGTCGGGGCCGGACCGGAGACCGGCTTGACCTCTGATCAACTTAGGTTAGGCTAACCTTTGTTTCCGGCACCGGTCCCTGCGGTGCCGCACACGCCCGAACACGGAAGTGGGAAAAGATGTCCTCAGTCACCCGCCGGATCCGCCGCACCGCCGCGATCGCCGTGGCGCTCGCCGCGGGCAGCGCGCCGCTCCTGGCCGGTACGGCCTCCGCCCACACCGCCCACGCGACCCACGCCGGGCACGGCTCGACCGTCGCCTCGGCCGCCCTCGCCAAGGGCCTGTACCAGTCGGCGTACTCCGAGCGGAACCACGTCCTGTGGGCCACCACCGCCGTCGGCCGCCCGCCGGTCACCTCCTCGGCGCTGCTGAAGGTCGACCCGCGCACCCTGTCCGTGCGGGCCGCCTACACGCCGCCCGTCACCGACGCGGCCACCGGCGCGGTCGAGGCGGTCTACGGCGTCGCCGTGGACGACGAGCACGACACCGTCTGGACCACCAACACCCGCGACAACTCCGTCGCCGTCTACAGCCAGCGCACCGGCAGGCACCTGGCCACCCTCCCGAACGTGGCGCACGCCCGCGAGATCGTCGTGGACGAGCGCCACGACCTCGCCTGGGCGAGCGGATTCGGCGACGGCAGCGTGGTCGCGTTCGACACCCGCACCTTCAAGGAGAAGAAGCGCGTCACGGTGGACGGCGCCGCCCCGACCGGCCTCGCGGTCAACGAGCGCACGGGCACGGTGTACGCCGCCGACCTGAACGGCGACCGGCTCATCGCCGTCTCCCCCTACGCGAAGGACCCCTCCTTCATACCGGCCGGTGACGGCCCGATCTCCGTGGCCCTGTCCGCCGACGGCCGCACCGCCTACGCGGCCGACCAGACCGCGGGCGGCGTCTCGGTGGTCGACCTGCGCGGGAAGACCGTCACCAGGAGCATCCCGACCGGCGCGGGCGCACTGTCCGTCGCGGCCGACGCGCGCACCGGCCGGGTGCTCGTGGCCAACCGTACGGACGGCGACGTCACGGTCGTCGACCCCCGCCGGGGCACCGTCGTCGAGACCCTGGCCACCGGCGCGAACCCCAACCACGTGACCGTGGACCGCGGGACGGCCTACGTGGTCGACAAGTCCGGCGCCGGTCCGGAGGGCCAGGACCAGGTGCACCGCGTCCGCATCGGCCGCTGACCCGCCCGGCGGAACCCCGTACGGCCGACAGCACGGCCGTCATCTCGGCCCGCCGACCGGTCACACCGGGCGGCGGGCCGGCCGTGTCACCTGCGCCGTGGACGCCGACAGCGCCGCACAGGCCGGCCGTTCCGTCCGCACCGTCTCGTCCTCCGGCGCGGCCGGGTCCGGGTCCGTCGCCAGCCGGGCGTGTGTCTCCACGTCGTGCCGGACGCCGTCCCAGGCGAGCTTCTGCCGCTGGACGCCCTCGGCGGCAAAGCCCGCGGCGCGCGCCACCCGGCAGGAGGCCGGGTTGTCGACACGGTGCCCCGACTCCAGGCGGAAGAGTCCGAGTTCGCCGAAGCACCAGTCGGCCAGTGCCCGGCAGCCGCCGGTCGCCACCCCCCGGCCGCGAGCCGCCGAGGTGGTCCAGTAGGAGATCCAGCCGGTGCGGTGCCGCTCGTCGACACGGCCGACCGCGACCCCGCCCAGCGCCATGCCGTCGCGGTCGGCGACGGCGAAGGCGTGGGCGGTGCCCCGCTCCCCCTGCTCGCGCCGCCGCGCGATCCACTGCCCGGCCTGGGCGACCGTGCCGACGGGCGCGTCGGCCTGCCGCTCCATCAGCGGCTCGGCGAAGGCCCGCAGCACCGCCGGGGCGTCAAAGAGCTCCCAGGGCCGCAGCACCAGACCGCCCGGCACCTCGATGTGCCCCCGCATTCCGTACCCCCGTACGCCGTCCCCGCCCGCGTGCCCGCGCCACCGCTCGCGCCGCACGGCTCACATCGTACGGTCCGGCCGGGCGCCAGGGGGACGGTCCGGGGGTGTGCGGTCAGGGCGCGAGGAGCAGGACGTTGGTGCGTTCCTTGGCGGCGGCGTAGCGCCTGGCGACGTCCTGCCAGTTGACGACGGCCCACATGGCGTCGATGAAGTCGACCTTCTGGTTCTTGTACTGGAGGTAGAAGGCGTGCTCCCAGGCGTCGAAGACGAGGATGGGGGTGGAGCCCTGTCCGACGTTGCCCTGGTGGTCGTAGACCTGTTCGACGACGAGGCGTCCGCTGAGGGGTTCGTGGGCCAGGACGCCCCAGCCGGAGCCCTGGGTGGTGGCCGCGGCCTTGGTGAGCTGGGCCTTGAACCCGGCGAAGGAGCCGAAGGACTCGGTGATCGCGTCGGCCAGCTCGCCCACGCCGTCCTGGGCCAGCGGCTCGCCGCCGCCGTCGCCCGTCATGTTCTGCCAGTAGATCGAGTGCAGGATGTGCCCGGACAGATGGAAGGCCAGGTTCTTCTCCAGGCCGTTGATCGAGCCCCAGGTCTCCTTGTCACGCGCCTCGGCGAGCTGCTCCAGCGTGTCGTTGGCGCCCTTCACATAGGCCGCGTGGTGCTTGTCGTGGTGCAGCTCGATGATCTCGGGGCTGATGACCGGCGCGAGCGCCGAGTAGTCGTACGGCAGTTCAGGCAGCGTGTAGATCGGCATGTCCGACGCCCTTCGTGTTATTGCGAACCATGTGCATCTGCACGCTAACAGCAGAAGGCCCGGGGCGCCGATCATGCCTTGGACCTAGGTCCGGCGACGGGGGACGGCGTCGGTATGCTCGCCGCGATGTCCAGCGACAAGAACACCCCGGCACCCCGCTCCCCCCGGCACGTCTACGAGAAGGACGGCGCGGCCATCTACCGCCAGTCCTTCGCCACCATCCGCGCCGAGGCGGACCTGACCGGTCTGCCCGCCGATGTCGCCCAGGTGGCGGTCCGGATGATCCATGCCTGCGGGATGACCGACCTCGTCCGGGACATCGCGTACTCGCCCGGCGTGGTGGCCCGCGCGCGCGAGGCGCTGCGCGCCGGGGCGCCCGTCCTGTGCGACGTGCGAATGGTGGCCAGCGGCATCACCCGTGCCCGGCTGCCCGCGGACAACGAGGTGCTGTGCACCCTCTCCGACCCGGCCGTGCCCGCGCTCGCCGCCGAGCTGGGCACCACGCGCAGCGCCGCCGCGCTGGAGCTGTGGCGGGAGCGGCTGGCGGGCTCCGTGGTCGTGGTCGGCAACGCGCCCACGGCTCTGTTCCGGCTGCTGGAGCTGGTCGAGGAGGGCGCGGGGCGGCCCGCCGCCGTCATCGGGGTGCCGGTGGGGTTCGTCGGGGCCGCCGAGTCCAAGGAGGCGCTGGCCGCGCACCCGTCGGGCCTGGAGCACCTGGTGGTGCGCGGGCGCCGGGGCGGCAGCGCGATCGCCGCCGCCGCGGTCAACGCGATCGCGAGCGAGACCGAGTGACCCGCGCCCGACGGGCGTACGGGCGTGCCGCCGCCCTCAGCGGCCGGTGCCCGCGTCACCGCCGCGGCCTGCGGCGCGGGCGGACAGCTCCCCGATCCAGCGGACGGCCTCCTCCGGTCCCGGCACGGCCGGGACGCCCTCGGGCGCGGCCGGCCGCCGTACGACGACCACCGGCAGACCGGCCTCGCGGGCGGCCGTGAGCTTGGGCGCGGTGGCCGCTCCCCCGCTGTCCTTCGTCACGACGACGTCGACGCGGTGGCGGCGCAGCAGGGCGCGCTCCCCCTCCAGGGTGAAGGGTCCGCGGTCGAGCAGGACGTCCATGCGCGCCGGGTACGGGGGCTCGGGCGCGTCGACGGAGCGTACGAGGAACCACAGGCCGTCCAGGTGCGCGAAGGCCGCGAGGCCCAGCCGTCCGGTGGTGAGGAACACCCGCCGGCCGAGCGCGGGCAGCAGTGCCGCCGCCTCCTCCAGCGAGGCGGCGTCGTGCCAGCGGTCGTCCGCGCCGGGGCGCCAGCCGGGGCGGCGCAGCGCGAGCAGGGGGACGGCGGCGTCGGCCGCGGCACGGGCGGCGTGGCGGCTGATCGTCCCGGCGAAGGGGTGGGTGGCGTCGACGAGCGCGCCGACCGCGTGTGCGCGCAGCCAGGCCGTCAGCCCCCCGGGTCCCCCGAAGCCGCCGAGGCGGACCTCCCCCGGCGGCAGCCGGGGCGCGGCGACCCGCCCGGCCAGGGAGCTGGTCGTGCGCACCCCGGGGGTGCCGTGCAGCAGTTCGGCCAGGCGGCGGGCCTCGGCGGTGCCGCCGAGGATCAGTACGTGCATGGCATCGCAGGCTATCGGCCGCCCGGAGCGCGGGCCGCCGCGCGTCACCCCGGTCCTCTCGGCACGGCCGCGTCACGACTTCCGCGCGACGGTCCGCAGATACGCGCCGAGCCGGGCCACGGCGGACGGGTTGCGCGGGCTCTCCACCAGGTCGACGTAGTCGAGGACGAAGATCCGCCGGTTCCTCACGGCGGACACGTCGCGCAGCGGGGCGTAGGAGAGCAGGAACTTCTTCTTCTGCTCGGCGCTGACGTCGCCGTAGTCGCAGATGACGATGACGTCGGGGTCGCGGTCGACGACGCTCTCCCAGCCGACGGTGGTCCAGGAGTCCGCGGCGTCGTGCATGACGTTGACGCCGCCGGCCTCGGTGATGATCTGTTCCGGCGCGGCGTAGCGGCCCGCGGTGAACGGCTGGTCCTGGCCGCTGTCGTAGAGGAAGACCTTGGGCTTGCCGGTGCCCCGCGGGGCCTTGGCGCGGACGTCGGCGATCTGCTTCCTGTAGTCGGCGATCAGCTTCGCCGCGCGCTGTTCGACGCCGAAGAGCCGGCCGAGGTTCGTGAGGTCGGCGTAGAGGGCGTCGAGCGGCGGCATGATGCCGCGGGAGGTCTTGGAGCGGCCGTTGTGGCAGGACTCGGTGAGGATGTAGGAGGGGATGCCGAGTTTCTTCAGGGAGTCGGGGGTGAAGCCGCCGTCCTCGCGGAAGCCGTAGTTCCAGCCCGCGAAGACGAGGTCGGCGCGGGCGTCGAGGACGTTCTCCTTGGTGAGCTGGTCCTTGGAGAGCCACTTCACCTTGCGGTAGGCGTCCTTGTAGGGCACGGCGTCCAGGTCGCCCTTGTCGTCGGGCATGGCGTAGCCGGCCATGCGGTCCTCCAGGCCGAGGGCGAACATCAGCTCGGTGATGCCGACGTCGTTGGTGACGACGCGCTCGGGGACCTTGTCGTAGGTGACGGGCGTACCGCAGTTGGTGAGGGTGACGGCCGTGGCGGACGCGGAGGCCCCGGTGGCCGGGGACTTCTCGACGTGGGCGCCGCAGCCGGTGGCGGTGGCGGTGAGCGCCGCGGCGAGGCACAGGGCGGTGGCGGGCAGGGTGCGCATGGGCGGGGGTCCTCAGGTGGTGGGCGGGAGCAGGTCGAACAGGAGCTGGACGGCGCCGGTCTCCGGGTGCCGCACGCGGTGGGCGCGCACCCCGAACACCTCGGCGAGCAGGCCGGGGCGCAGGACGTCGTGCGGTGGGCCGTCGGCGACGATCCGGCCCCGGGAGATCACATAGAGGACGTCGCAGTGGGCGGCGGCGAGGTTGAGGTCGTGCAGCGCGGCCAGCACGGTCAGGCCGCTCTCCCTGACCTGGGCGAGCAGGTCGAGCTGGTGGGCGATGTCGAGGTGGTTGGTGGGTTCGTCAAGGACCAGCACCCGGGGCTGCTGGGCGAGGGCGCGGGCCATCAGGACGCGCTGCCGTTCGCCGCCGGACAGGGCGAGGAAGCCGCGGTCGGCGAGGTCCGCGACGCCGGTGCGGGCCATGGCGTGCGCGCAGATCTCGCGGTCGCCCGCGGCGGTGCGGTCGCGGTGCGGGGTGCGGCCCATGGCGACGACCTCGGCCACCGTGTAGTCGAACTCGGCGCTCGACTCCTGGGGCAGGGCGGCCAGTACGCGCGCGGCGGCCGGCGGGCTCATCGCGTGCAGGTCCGCGCCGTCGAGCCGGACGGTGCCCGAGGCGGGCCGCAGCGCCCGGTACACGGTGCGCAGCAGGGTCGACTTGCCGCTGCCGTTGGGTCCGACGAGCCCGACGAACGCCCCGTCCGGCGCGGTGAGCCGGATGTCCTCGACCAGCCGGACACCGGCGGCCTCGACCGTCACGTCCTCGATGTCGACTCGCATGCTCAGCGGCCTCCGAACGCGTAGCCGCCCCGCCGCATCAGCAGCAGGAACACGGGGACCCCGACCACGGCGGTGATCACTCCGACGGGGAGTTCGGCGGGGGCGAGCAGCATCCGGGAGACCACGTCGGCCCAGACCAGCAGGACGGCTCCGGCCAGCGGCGCGACCACCAGCACCCTGCGGTGGTCGGCGCCGACCACCATGCGCACCACGTGCGGCACCATGAGGCCGACGAAGCCGATGGCGCCGCTGACGGCGACCACGGTCCCGGTGACGGCCGCGGTGACCAAGAAGATCTCCCGGCGCAGCCGGCCGGGCGGGACGCCGAGCGCGGCGGCGGTCTCGTCGCCCATGGCCAGGGCGTTGAGCGCCTCGGCCCGCGCCCGCAGCCAGAGCCAGCCGGCCGTGACGGTGACGGCGGCCAGCGGCACCTGTGCCCAGGTGGCGCCGCCCAGGCTGCCCAGCAGCCACATCACGGCGGAGCGGGCCGCCTCGCCCCGGGCCGCGCCGAACACCATGACCGTGGTGATCGCCTCGAAGCCGTACGCCAGGGCGGTTCCGGTCAGGACCAGTCGCAGCGGGGAGAGTCCGCGCGGTGAGCGGGCGACCGCGTAGACCAGGACCATCGCCGCCAGCGCGGAGCCGAAGGCGGACACCGACAGGGCCCAGACGCCGAGCCCGGCGAACGCGCCGAGCAGGATCACGGCGTTGGCGCCCACCGCCGCGCCCGAGGAGATGCCCAGCACGAACGGGTCGGCCAGCGCGTTGCGGACCATGGCCTGGACGGCGACGCCGACCGTGGCGAGTCCGGCGCCGACGACCGCGCCGAGCACGACGCGCGGCAGCCGGATCTCCCAGACGATGGTGTACGCGGCGGCGTCCCGGGCGGGCACGGTGCCGCCGGTGAGACCGGCCCACAGATGGCGGAAGACGTCGGGCCAGGTGACCTGTGCGGCGCCGAGGCCGACGCCGCACACCAGGGAGACGATCAGGAGCAGCCCGAGGCCGAGGGCGAGCGGGGGCAGGGGTATCCGGCCGGGGGTCGTCCTTCGGCGCACGGTGCGGGCCGTCCTTCGGCTGGGCCGCCTGCCGGACGTCGAGCAGGAGACAGCCCTGCGGCCGGCCGGCCGCGGCCCCCTCTCGCAGTCCGCGGCGAGCAGTCATCGGGTCGCGCCACCCCCGGGCGATCGGGCTCGCGCGGCGGACCGCGAGGCCGTCGCGCACACCGTTGCGGGTCAGCGCCGGACTCTCACCGGACTTCCCCCGCGGGAGGCGAGGGGAGCCTAACAAACGGGTCACTGCGCTCCGGCAGCCGCCCCGGCCCGCGCCCCTGCCGCCGGCCGCGGCTCCGATCGGGCGAATGCGGCGCGCCGGGCGACAACCCGGCAGCCGGTAAGGGGAGACGTACTGGCATGACTGTTACCGTGCAGGTCGACACCGGGTGTCCCGTGGCGACCCTCATCAACGTCTTCACCGTCTCCCCCGACCGCCAGGACGAGCTGATCGCGCTGCTCGTCCGCGCCACCGAGGACACGATGCGGCACCAGCCCGGCTTCCTCCACGCGAACTTCCACGCCTCGCTCGACGGCGAACGCGTCGTCAACTACGCCCAGTGGGAGACCGAGGAGCACTACCGGGCCATGCTCGCCAACCCCGAGGCCCGCTTCCACATGGACCAGGCCGCGAAGATCGCCACGGACGTGCAGCCGCGGCTCTTCCAGGTCCGCTCGGCGCACTCGGCGGGCTGAGGGCCGGGGAGGGCCGGCGTCATCCGTGCGCGGTGTCCGGCTCGTAGGCCGCCAGGGCCCAGATGACGAACACGTCGATCGCCATCATGATCACGGACCAGACGGGCGCGTGCGGCAGGAAGAGGAACTGCGCCACCAGGCCCAGTGAGGCGAGCACGATGCCGATGGCGCGGGACCAGGCCGACCCGGCGAGGATGCCGCAGCCCGCGAGGGCGGCGACGGCACCGAGGACCACCAGGAGCCAGCCCCAGCCGGTGAGGCTGAACTCGTAGATGTAGTCGCCGACTTGGGCGTACACATCGTTCTTGGCGATCGCCGCGATGCCCTGGAGGATCGCCAGGACGCCGTTGAGCAGCAGCAGGATGCCCGCGAAGGCGGCACCTCCGGCGGCCCAGGCGGCGCGGCGGTCCGGGGGCGGTCCGTAGCCGCCCCCGGTCGGGGCGGAGTGGGGCTGGGCGGTCATGGTCGCGCTCCGTTCTCGGGGGGCGGGGCGGGTCCGGCTGCGACGCCCGGGGGCTGCCCGCACTCCTTCACGCCACTGCCACCCTCGCCCGGCACCCGCGCCCCGCACGAGCGGATGTAGCCCGTTGGAGGGAACACCGCCGGGGGCGGGCGGGATGGGCCGAACGGGCGAGGCGGGTGCGCGGGGCGCCCGCACGGCGGCCGGCGCCGGCACTTCCGGCGCCCCCGGAGCACGGCCCGCGCCGGAAAACAGGTCGTCGGGCCGCTTGTCGCCAGGGCATACGGCCCGACCGCCGCCCCACGGGTCACTTGACTGGTAATCACCGCTCCAACCTGCGCACATGACAGGTCACTTGACTTGATATGACACACGCTGTTGAATCTGATTCATCGACAAGTCGGCCTGGAGGGCGGAACACGCGATGGGGGACGACAGCACGGTCGGCATCATTCTGGCCGGTGGGCGGGGTGAACGGGCGAAGCCCATCACCCTCCAGTCCGCCGACTACATCCGCAGCAAGGCACTCATCCCGTTCGCCGGCAGGCCGCTCATCGAGTGGATCGTCGAGGCCTGCCGCGATCAGGGCATACGCCGTTTCTACGTAGTGGCGCAGGGGGTGGAGAACCGCAGCCAGATCAAGCTGGTGCTCGGGCACGGCGAGCGCTACGGAGTGGAGATCGACTACTCCCGGGCCCGCTTCGACCCGTACAACGTGGGCTCCGGCGCGGCCACCCTGCACAATCTGGAGCAGTGGAACCTCACGGGCACCGCGCTCGTCCTCCCCGTCGACTCGCTCTTCGAGTTCTCGCTGGACAAGCTGCTCGCCGCCCAGCGCGACTCCGACGCGGTGGTCACCGTGGCCGCCGTCTCCCGCACCCCCGAGGAGATCGCCGGCAAGTACGGCGTCATGCGCACCACCGCCGAGCGCCTGGTGTGCGGCTTCCTGGAGAAGCCCCGACTTCCCGTCATCGAGCGGGAGTTTCCCGAGATCACCCAGCCGCAGGGACCGCGCACCCTGGCCACCAACGCCGGGATGTACCTCATCGACTGCGCCCGGCTCCGCCTCGCCGCGCGCACCCCCGAACTCATCCGGCTCGCCCAGCAGCGCCTGGACTGGGGCAACGACCTGCTGCCGCGCCTGGTCGGCCTCGGCCACCGGGTGGCCGTCGAACCGATCGCGCGCCTGGGCGACCTCGGCAACATCCGCGACTACCTGGGCACCATCGGCGACGCCCTCGGCGGCCTGTACCCGCAGATGGACCGCGCCCTGGGCACCCCGGCCAGCACCGAGCCCCGGTACTGGATCCACGAGTCCAGCCTGCGCTCCAAGGACCACATCACCGGCACCACGCTCGCCCAGAAGATCGCCGAGGGCAGTGTCGCCATCGGCCCCGGCGTGCGCATCGGCCGGCACGTCGAGATCGGCGCGGGCGTCCGGCTGCGCGGCACGGACGTCGGCGACGGCGTCGACCTGCACGAGGGCGCCCAGGTGGAGGGCAGTGTGCTCGGCGACTCCGCCGTCATCGGCGCGTACGCGCACATCAGCGACTCCTACGTCGGCCCGATGGTGCAGGTGCGCTCCGACGCCCGCACCCCGGTGCGCCTCGAAGCCCTCTCCGCCGTGGGCGACGGCGCCCAGCTCTGGTCGGGCACGCGGCTGTCGGGCGTCAGCGTCTATCCGCGGCTGCGCGTGCCGGCCGTCTCGGGAGTGCCCAGCGGCACCCAGCTCACCAGCTCGGACGACATCTTGCAGTGGGTGTGAACCACACCCCTGCTCCCCCCTCAGGAGAGCCCACGTGAACACTGCCATCGCCGTGATCGGCGGCACCGGCCGGGTCGGCCGGATCGTCACCCGCAAGCTGCTCGACCGCGGGGAGAGCGTCCGGGTCATCGGCCGCAGCAAGCAGCGCGCCCAGCGCCATCTGCCGCCCCGTGCCCAGTTCTTCCTCGGTGACGTCCGCGACCCCGAGTCCCTGACCGTCCCGCTGCGCGACTGCTCGGCCGTCGTCTACACCGTGGAGCCCGGCACCGACACCACCGGCCCCGACAGCCCGCAGAGCACCCTGCACTCCGGGGTGCTCAACACCCTGGACGCGCTGCTGCGCCAGGACGGTTTCGGACGCGCCCAGTTCGTGCTGGTCAGCCAGCGGCACGTGACCCGCCCCGAGCATCCGATGAACGCCTACGGGCGGATGCTCGACTGGCGGCTGGCCGGGGAGAACGCGGTCCGCGCCTCCGGCCTCGACTACACGATCGTGCGTCCCGGCTGGCTGACCGACCGCTCCGAGCTGGCCGACGACGGCCGCGTGCATCTGGAGCAGGGCGACCGCAGGGACGGCTACGTCGCCCTCCAGGACGTCGCCGAGGCCTGCGTCCAGGCCCTGTACTGCCCGTCCGCGAAGGGACTCACCTTCGAGATGCGCAATGGCGCGGGCAGCGCCCCCGGCGACTGGGAGGAACTGTTCGCCGGGCTCAGCGTGGACGAGACCGCCCCGCTGCGCGCCCTGGCCTGAGCCCGCTCACCGACCCGGCCCCCGTACGCCCCACCTGTCACGAAAACGGAGACCACCATGACCGAGGCGCCGCAGATCTCCGCGGGACGTCCCCAGCCTCTGGGTTCCACCGTCGTCGACGGCGGAGTGAACTTCTCCGTCTTCTCGGAACACGCCACCCGCGTCGACCTGCTGCTCTTCGACAAGTGCGACGACCCGCAGCCCTCGCGGACCATCCACCTGCACCCGGACAAGCACCGCAGCTTCCACTTCTGGCACTGCCATGTCGCCGGGATCGGCGCCGGACAGGTCTACGCGTACCGGATGGACGGGCCGCGCGACACCAAGCGCACCGGCGCCCGCTTCGACCACCGCAAGGTGCTGCTCGACCCGTACGCCCGCGCCAACATCAACTCCCGCTGGAACCGCACCCTCGCGATCGGCCTCCAGGACAACGTCGAGACGTGCATGCGCAGCCTGGTCGTCGATCTGGACGACTACGACTGGGAGGGCGACCAGCCGCTGCGCACGCCGATGGAGGACACGGTCATCTACGAGATGCACGTGCGGGGTCTGACGGCGTCGCCCACGTCACGGGCGGCCGCCCCGGGGACGTTCTCCGCGGTCGTCGAGAAGATCCCGCACCTCAAGCGCCTCGGGGTGACGGCCGTGGAGCTGCTGCCCGTCTTCGACTTCGACGAGACGCACGTCCTGCGCACCGGGCCGGACGGCACCCCGCTGCACAACTACTGGGGCTACGACCCGTACGGCTTCTTCGCGCCGCACACCGGCTACTGCACCTCGCCCCATCTGAACACCCACATAGCGGAGTTCAGGGACATGGTGAAGGCGCTGCACCGGGCCGGCATCGAGGTGATCCTCGACGTCGTCTTCAACCACACCAGCGAGGGCAACGAGTTCGGCCCGACCATCAGCTTCCGCGGCCAGGCCAACGAGGCGTACTACCACCTGTGGCCGCAGGACCGCACCCACTACATGGACTTCACCGGGTGCGGCAACGCGGTCAACGCCAACCACCCCTTCGTCGCCAAGTTCATCATCGAGTCCCTGGAGTACTGGGTCACCGAGCACCACATCGACGGCTTCCGCTTCGACCTCGCCTCCGAGCTGTCGCGCGGCGACCAGGGCTACGAGATGGCGGTGCCGCCGGTGCTGTGGGCGATCGAGCTGTCCAAGGTGCTCGCCGAGACGAAGATCATCGCCGAGCCGTGGGACGGTGGCGGCCTCTACCAGGTGGGCCGCTTCCCCGGGAAGCGCTGGGCCCAGTGGAACGGCCCGTTCCGTGACGACGTGCGGCGCTTCGTGCGCGGCGACGCCGGGGTCGTCGGCGACCTCGCCAAGCGGCTCGGCGGCTCCGAGGACCTGTTCGGGCCGCAGAAGGAACTGCCCACCAACAGCATCAACTTCGTCACCTGCCACGACGGCTTCACCCTCAACGACCTGGTGAGCTACGACCACAAGCACAACTACGCCAACGGCGAGGCCGACACCGACGGGGCGGGCGAGAACTTCAGCTGGAACTGCGGGGCCGAGGGCCCCAGCGACGACCCCGAGGTGGAGCGCCTGCGGGTGCGGCAGATCAAGAACCTGCTGTCCGTGCTGATGCTCAGCAGGGGCGTGCCGATGCTGCTCGCGGGCGACGAGTTCCGCAACAGCCAGAACGGCAACAACAACGCGTACTGCCAGGACAACCCGACGTCCTGGCTCGACTGGGACCAGGCCGAGAAGGAGGAGGAGACCTTCGAGTTCGTGCGGCGGCTGATCGGGCTGCGCCGCCGCTACCGCACCTTCCGCGCGCCCCACTTCTACACCGGGCGGCTCAACTCCCGCCGGCTGCCGGACATCACCTGGCACGGCACCCGGCTGGAGCAGCCCGGCTGGGAGGACACCAACGCCCGCGTCCTGGCCTGCACGCTCGGCGGGTTCGACGGCGATCCCGACCTGCATCTCATCCTGAACATGTACCACTTGGGCCTTGACTTCGAACTGCCGCGGATTCGCGGCCACCGCTGGCACCGCGTCCTGGACACCGCCCAGGCCGGCCCGCGCGACCTGCTTCCGGCCGGCCATGAGGAGCCCCACGACGACCACACCTTCCATGCCCACGGCCGCAGCGTCGTGCTGCTCGCGGCCCTGTCTGACGCGAAGGACTATCCCCGATGAGTGGATCCGCAGCACGTCGCCGCACGTTCTCCGACACGCTCGCCGGTTACGTCACCTACTTCAGCCCCACCGGCCGCCGGTTCGGTCTGCGCACCTCGGACGACCGTGAGTTCACCGTCCACCTGCCCCGCAACGTCGCCTCGCGCATCGTGCGCAACCTCGGCGACCCCTACCGCGACACCACCGAAGCCACCCTGGACATGCTCGCCGAGGGCCGCTACGTCTTCGCGTACGGCATCTGCTACGAGTGGGAGAACGGCGAGCGGTTCGAGGCCAAGGAGATCACCTTCCCCGAGGAGCACCGCGGCGCCTATGTCTTCGAGCACCCGGCGTGGTGGGTGCAGCAGGCGGCGGCCATCGCCGACTTCTATCTGCGCGGCCACTTCCCCGACGGCGTCTTCGACTGGCGCAGGTTCCGCACCAACCTGACCCTGCACGGCACGCACCTGCCCGACTTCGACGGCGCGGACGTGCGCCAGGAGACCGACACCATCTCCCGGCTGGTCTACGGGCTGTCGACCGCGTATCTGCTGACCGGCGAAGACCGGTTCCTGGACGCGGCCGAGTCGGGCACGGAGTATCTGCGCGAGCACATGCGGGTCGCCGACGCCCGGGACGGGTTCGCCTACTGGTACCACGGCATCGACGTCACCCCGGGCGGCCAGCGCAAGGTCTACGCCTCGGAGTTCGGCGACGACGTCGACGCGATCCCGATGTACGAGCAGATCTACGCGCTCGCCGGCCCGACCCAGACGTACCGGATCACCGGCGACCCGCGGATCCTGGAGGACATCGACCGCACGGTCGCCCTGTTCGAGCAGTTCTTCCGGGACCGGGAGCAGGGCGGGTTCTTCTCGCACCTGGACCCGATCACGCTGGACCCGCACGCCGACGCGCTCGGCCCCAACCGGTCGCGCAAGAACTGGAACTCGATCGGCGACCACGCCCCGGCCTACCTGATCAACGCCTATCTGGCCACCGGGCGCGAGGACTTCGCGCGGCTGCTGGAGGAGACCGCCGACACCATCGTCGAGCGCTTCCCCGACGAGCCGAACAGCCCGTTCGTGCAGGAGCGGTTCCACGCCGACTGGTCGCCCGACCGCACCTGGGGCTGGCAGCAGGACCGGGCCGTCGTCGGCCACAACCTCAAGATCGCCTGGAACCTGACCCGGATCAAGGCCCTGTTCGACAAGGACAGTTACGGGGCGCTCGCCGAGCGCATCGGCCAGATCATGCCCGCGGTCGGCAGCGACCAGCTGCGCGGCGGCTGGTACGACGTGGTCGAGCGCAAGGCCGACCCGGACAGCGGGATGCACCGCATGGTGTGGCACGACCGCAAGGCGTGGTGGCAGCAGGAGCAGGCGATCCTCGCCTATCTGATCCTGGCCGGCACCACCAGCGACCCGGAGCATCTGCGCCTGGCCCGTGAGGCCGCCTCGTTCCACAACGCCTTCTTCCTCGACAACGACGACGGCGGCGTGTACTTCAACGTGCAGGCCAACGGCATCCCGTACCTGCTCGGCACCGAACGCCTCAAGGGCAGCCACTCCATGGCCGGCTACCACTCGCTGGAGCTGTGCTACCTGGCCGCGACCTACACCGGCCTGCTCATCACCAATGACACGCTCACCCTGCACTTCCGGCCGCGCCCGGACGATCTGCCCGAGCGGGTCCTGCGAGTGGCGCCCGATCTGCTGCCCGCCGGTTCGGTGGAGCTGACCGGGGTGTGGGTGGACGGCGTCCCGCACCACAACTTCGACGCCAAGGAGCTGACCGTCCGGCTGCCCGAGGGCGCCGCACCGGTGCGGGTGCGCGTCGAGCTGGAGGCGGCGCAGATGCGGCTGCGGATGCGCACCGAGTTCGACGGCGACACCGCGCACGTGCGCTGCTCCGGCGTGATCGACACCGCGGAGCTGGAGAAGTTCCGCCGCATCCTGGCCGAGGTGATGGCCGCCGAGCCGCAGCGCGTGGAGTTCCATCTGTGCGAGGTCACCGCGATGAGCCGGCCCGCCATCAACGAACTCCTCTTCCAGCGCACCAAGGCCGGGCTCGACGCCGACTTCGTCATCGTCGGCTGCGCCCTGCCCGATGTCGCGGACGCGCTGCTCGCCACCGACGCCTTCCTCCTGGAGGGCGGGGACGCGTGCGCCCATGACTGAATCCCCGACCATCCGACCTGTTCCGCACCACCCCGGGAGCACTGTGTCCTCTCCGACTCCCCTCGATTCGCCCGCCGCCCTGTCCTTCCAGGCGTACTGCGGCGATCTCTTCCGTGAACTGGCCCGCTCCGACCAGCGGCGCTGGGGCGAGGTCTATCTGCGCGGCCTGCTGTCCGTGCCGGGCCGCAAGACCCCCACCCGGATCTCCGAGCACGTGCTCGGGCGGCCCGCCGTGCAGCAGCTCCAGCAGTTCGTGCACCAGAGCCCGTGGGAGTGCGCCCCGGTGCGGCGCCGGACGGCGCTGCGCCTGGCCAACGCGTTCGCCGTGGACGCCTGGTCGGTGGACGAGGTCGTCTTCGTCAAGAACGGCGACCGCTCGGTGGGCGTGGCCCGGCAGTACGCCCCGTCCCAGGAGCGCACCGTCAACTGCCAGCTCGCCTGCGCCGTCTCGCTGGTCGGCGCCGGCGGCGGCCTGCCGGTGAACTGGCGGCTGCTGCTCCCGCCCCGCTGGGACCGGGACGAGCAGTTACGCCGGGCCGCGCACCTGCCCGCGCACGAGCAGTCCAGGCCGCGCTGGCGCTATGTGCTGGAGGCCGTCGACGAGATGACCGAGGAGTGGCTGCTGGACCCGCGGCCGGTGCTCGCTGACTGGCGCCACGAGTCCGAGACCGATCCGCTGCTGAGCGGTCTGGAGGCGCGCGGCCTCGGCTATCTCGTCCAGGTCTCCCCGCGCACCGCCGTCACCATGCCGCGCCCGCACTCGGCGCTGCCCGCGGTGCGCGGCACGCTCGCCGACCTGGCCGCGCACGTGGCCCGGCGCACCGAGCGCACCCCGGTGAGCTGGCAGGACCGTACGAGCGAGCGCCGGTACCGCACGCAGTTCCTGTCCACGCCCGCGCTGCTGTGCGGGCGGCCGGCCACCGGCAGGACCGCTCCCGCGCACCGGCCGGGACCGCGCCATCTGGTCACGGACTGGCCGTTCGGGCGGCCCGAGCCGCGCGCGTACTGGCTGACGAACCTGCCGGCCCGGCGGCTGGCGGAGGCGCTGCCGCTGGCCCAGCTGCGCTCCCTGGCCGGTACGGGCCTGCGGCGGCTGCACGAGGACTTCGGGCTCGGTGACTTCGAGGGCCGTTCGTTCCGCGGCTGGCACCACCATGTGACGCTGGCGTCGGCCGCGCTCGGCTACGCGTCGCTGCGGGCGGCGGCGCCGCGGCCCGCGCGGGTGCTCAGCGGCTCCGCGGTCTGAGCGGGCCGAGCGGGCCGAGCGGGCCGAGCGGGCCGAGCGATCTACGCGTTCGGCACGGCGCGGTGCACAGGCCCTGTCCGGTGGCGGTCCGACCGCCACCGGACAGGCATGCGCGGAGCTACGGCGTCGCCCGCGGCGCCGGGGACGCCGTCGCCGTCCCGGTACCGGCGGCCGTCTTCGCCCCGGTCCCGGAGCGGCTCCTGGCCCAGCCGACCTTGGTCCAGTCGATGTCGCCGAGTCCGGGGACCCCGTAGTTGGCCAGGCCCGCGCGGACCGCCATCAGCTGCGGGCGCTGGTACAGCTCGATGTCATGGCCGAGGCGCCAGATCTCGGCGTCCGCCCGGTTGTACAGCTCGGTGGCGCGCCGTGTGTCGAGGGTGCCGGCGGCCTGGCGCAGCAGCGTGTCGACGGTGGCGTCTCCGACCCTGCCGTAGTTGAGCAACGAGGCGCCGTCGTGCGGCTGTTCGTAGATCGACAGGACGCCGCTCGGGTAGGTGAGGCCGACGAAGCGGAACATGGCCAGGTCGAAGTTGCCGTGGTTCAGGTACTTCGCGGTGTAGTCGTTCGCGGGCACCTTGACGATGTCCACCTTGATCCCGGCCTGGCCGAGCATCGACTGGACGAGCTGCGAGAGGTCGAGGCCGAGGCGGGTGGTGGCCGTGCTGACGACGAACCGGAGCCGCAGCGTCCTGCCGTCCTTGGTGCGCGGCTGGCCCGGTCCGTGCTGCTTCCAGCCGGCCCGGTCCAGGAGGCGGCGGGCCTCGGCGAGGTCGTAGGTGCCCCAGGTGGCGGAGTGGTCGGCGTAGCCGGGCTGGTCGGCCATGAAGATGTGGTTGCCGAGCAGCGGGACGCCCACCGGAAGTCCCTTGGCGGCGACGTCCGCGAGCGCCTGCCGGTCGACGGCCCGCTGGACGGCGTGCCGGACGTCGATGTCGGTCAGCGGCCCGGCGGCGCCGTTGAGCGCCACATGCACCTCGTCCCAGGAGGAGCCGATGCGGATCTCGCTGTCCCCGGCGTCCTTCAGCTGCGCGTAGTCCTCGGCGGTGCCGGCGTTGACGGCGTCGATCTCGCCGTTGCGGTAGGCCTGGAGTGCGGCGCCGGGCAGCAGGGTGCGCAGCACGATCCTGTCGAGCCGGGGCCGGGTGCCCCACCACGCGGGGTCGCGCACGACGGTGGCGGTCTCGGTGGTGTCGTCGAGCGAGGCGACCTTGAACGGTCCGGCGCTGACCGGGATCCGGTCGACCCAGCCCTGGTTGAACCGGTCGGGGGTGCCGATGGCGGAGGCCGGGTACAGCGGGGTGAACAGCCGCTGCCAGTCGGTGTAGGGGGTGCGGAAGACGACCTTCACCTCGTGCGCGCCGTCACCGCCGGCGCCCGCGCCCACCGAGGCGATCTGGTCGTAGCCGGTCGGGTCGGCGATGTGGTAGCGGCTGTCGCCGCGGCCGATGGCCCGCCACTGGGCGGCGAAGTCGGCCGCCCCCACGGGCCGGCCGTCGGACCAGCGGGCCTTGGGGTTGAGCCGGTAGAGCACGGTCTGCGGCGAGGTGTCGGTGATCTTCGCCGACAGGAGGTAGTCGGTGTCGGGGTGCGGGACTCCCCTGGCGTCGCGCCGGAAGAGACCGGGCTCCACGAGCTGGGCGAGCTGTGAGACCCCGTCGGTGGCGCCGTCGACCTGGTGGTAGTTGAGCTGGGTGGGCCAGGCGGAGATGCCGAGGGTGAGCGTTCCGCCGTCACGCAGTCCGGTCACGGGTGCGGCGCCGATGCTCTGGGAGCCGTAGGCCGCCGCCGCGGAGCGCTGTCCGTCGGGTGGGCCGCCGGATCCGCTGCATCCCGCGAGCACGGTCGTCGCGAGCAGTCCGAGAACGGCTCCGATGCTGCGTAATCGGCTCACATGTCCCCCCTGGACAAGGCAAAAGATCACCAAAAGATGCGAACTGACCTACGAATAGAGCGCGTTGAATCTACCATCGACGTGTATCGCGCTCATGAACTGTGACCGCCGCCCGCCCCCACCGAGGAGACTCATGGCCGGCCGTGCGCTCTGGCGCATCACCCACAGCGCGGCCCTCCTCCTCGTCTCGGTTCTCGTGTCGTACGTGGTGGCCTCGGCCGCGCTCAGTCCGCGCGCCCACTTCGAGAACCGCACCCCCCGTCCGCCCGCCTCGGCGGTCGACCACCAGCTCGCCTCGCTCGGCCTGGACGACGGCACTCCGGTCCTGCTCCGGTTCGGGCACTGGTCCTGGCGGGCGCTCCACGGCGATCTGGGGCGGACCATCGACGGGGAGCCGGTGAACGCGGAGTTCGGGCGGCGCGTCGGTGTCTCGGTGCGGCTGCTGCTGGCCGGGACGGTGGTGGGGACCGGGCTCGGGGTGCTCGCGGGCGTGTGGGCCGCGGTCCGCAGGGGCCGCCTGCCCGACCGGGTGCTGACGGTCTTCTCCTTCCTCGTCCTGTCCGTCCCCACGTTCGTGCTGGCACTGCTCCTCAAGGACGGCGCGCTCTCCTTCAACAACAGCGTCGGGCACACGGTGATCCGTTACACCGGCGAGACGACGCCCGGCCGCCGGGGCGCCTGGCCGTCGGGGCTGGCCGACCGGGCGTCCCATCTGGTGCTGCCGGCCGCCACGGTGGCGCTCGGCGCCATCGCCTCCTACAGCCGCTACCAGCGGGCGGCGACCCTGGACGTGCTCGCCGCCGACCATCTGCGCACCGCGCAGGCCAAGGGCCTCACGCCCGGCCGCGCGCTGCTGCGCCACGGGCTGCGGGTGTCGCTGGTCCCGATGACGACGTTCTTCTCGTTCGGCTTCCTGGCCCTGTTCACCGGTTCGGTCTTCGCGGAGCAGATCTTCTGCTGGCCGGGCGTGGGCAGCTGGTTCCTGGCGGCGGCGCAGGAGGGCGACGTCAACTCGGTCGTCGCGGTCTGCCTGTTCTCGGCCGTGACGGTGCTGCTCGCCGGGCTGCTCGCCGACGCGCTGCTGCTGGTGCTCGACCCGCGGGTGCGCCGGTGAGAATCCTCCCGTCGCGGCACGGGCCGGGCGCGCTGCTGGGTCTCGTACTGATCGCGCTGCTGTGCGTGTACGCGGCGGCCGGGCCGTACGTGTCCCCGTCCTCGCCCACCGACATCGACTACGGGGCGCTCAGCGCGCCGCCGGGCGCCCGGCACTGGTTCGGCACCAACCGGATCGGCCAGGACGTGTTCGCGCAGACCGCGCGCGGGCTCCAGAAGTCGCTGCTGATCGGCCTGTTCGTCGCGCTGGCGGGCACGGCCTTCGCGGCGGTGGCCGGCACCTGCGCCGGGTACTTCGGCGGCTGGACCGACCGGGCCGTCACCTTCCTGGTGGACCTGTTCCTGGTGGTCCCGGGCTTCCTCGTGCTGGTCGTGGTGGCGCCCGCGCTGCGCGGGGCGGGCTGGGTGGCCTACGCGGGGGCGCTGGCCGCGCTCGGCTGGATGCTCACGGCGCGGGCGGTCCGCGCGACGGCGCTCTCCTTGCGCGAGCGGCCCTATGTGACGGCGGCCCGGCACATGGGCGTCCGCCCCCTGCGCATCGTCCGCCGGCACATCCTGCCGCACATGACCTCGTTCCTGATCACCCACGCGACGATCGCCACGGCCGGGGCGGTGATCAGCGAGGCGGGCCTGTCGTACTTCGGCTTCGGCGTCCAGCCGCCCGACGTGTCCCTGGGCACGCTGATCGCCGACAGCACGGAGGTCGCGCTCACCTATCCGTGGATGTTCTTCTTCCCCACCGGCATGCTGCTCTGCTTCGTCCTGGCGGTGAACCTGGTCGGCGAGGCGCTGCGCGACGCGCTCGATCCGAGGACCGCCCGCACCGAGGTACCGGCATGAGCGCGGTGCTCGAACTGAGCGGACTGCACGTGGGGTTCGGGCCGGGGCGCCCCGCCCTGCGCGGTGTCGACCTGACCCTGGACCGCGGTGAGGTGCTCGGCCTCGTCGGCGAGTCGGGCGCGGGCAAGACCCTCACCGCGCTCGCGGCGCTCGGGCTGCTGCCGCGCGAGGCGGCGGTGCGCGGTTCGGTGCGGCTGCTCGGCACCGAACTGGTCGGCCTCCCGGTGCGCGACCTGGCGCGGCTGCGCGGCCGGCGGATCGCCATGGTGTTCCAGGACCCGCTGGCCGCGTTCACCCCGGTGCACCGGATCGGCGACCAGATCGGCGAGGTGCTGCGCATCCACGAACGGCCGCGCCCCACCCGGCGCTCGGCACGGCGGCGGGCCGTGGAACTGCTCACCGGGCTGCGCGTGCCCGAGCCGGAACGGGTGGCGCGCGCCTATCCGCACGAACTCTCCGGCGGGCTGCGCCAGCGCGCCATGATCGCGATGGCGGTCGCGGGCCGGCCGGACGTCATCGTCGCCGACGAACCGACCAGTTCCCTGGACGTCAGCGTGCAGGCGGAGATCCTGACCGCGCTCCAGGACGCGCGGGCGGCGACCGGTGCGGCGCTGCTGCTGGTCAGCCATGACCTCGGGGTGGTGGCGGGCGCCGCCGACCGGGTGGCGGTGATGTACGCGGGGCGGGTGGTGGAGACGGCGCCCACGCGCGAGCTGTTCGCCGCGCCCCGGATGCCGTACACCGTGGGGCTGCTCGCCGCGGCCCCGCGGCTGGACGCGGCCCACGCGCTGACCCAGATACCGGGGACGCCCCCGGCGCCGGGGGAAGCCGTCGCGGGCTGCGCGTTCGCGCCGCGCTGCCCGGTGGCCGGGCCCGAGTGCGCGCGCACCGCGCCCGCGCTGGAACCGCTGGTGGAACAACGTGGTTCGGCCACGCATCTGGTGGCCTGTCTGCGCCCGCGTGTCACGGCCTCCCGCGGCGCGGCCGACCTCTATCCCGCCTCGCCCCCGCCCGCGCCCCGGCCCCGCTCCGCCGTCCCGGCCCTGCGGGTCACGGCCCTGCGCGCCGACCACCGCTCCCACCGCGCGGTCCACCACGTCGATCTGGAGGTCCGGCGCAGCGAGACCGTCGCGCTGGTCGGCGAGTCCGGCGCGGGCAAGTCGACGACGCTGGACCGGATCATCGCGCTCACCGCACCCGACTCGGGCCGCGTCGAGGTCCTGGGCCAGGACACGGCGGCGCTGACCCGGGCGGCGGCGCGGGGGCTGCGCGGCCGGGTGCAGCTCGTGCTCCAGGACTGCGCGGCGAGCCTGGACCCCCGGATGACGGTCGCGCGGATCGTCGCCGAGCCGATGGAGGCGCTGCGCACCCCGGCGGAGCGGGTGGCCGCCCGCACCCGTGAGCTGCTGGCCCAGGTGGAGCTGGACCCGGCGACCGCCGGACGCCGTCCGCACCAGCTCTCCGGCGGACAGCTCCAGCGGGTCGCCCTGGCCCGCGCGCTCGCGGTCCGTCCCGAACTGCTGCTGCTGGACGAGCCGGTGTCGGCGCTGGACGTGTCGGTGCAGGCCGGGATCATCGCCCTGCTGCGCCGGGTGACGTCGGCGCCGGGGAGTCCGGCCTGTCTGCTGGTCTCGCACGACCTCGCGGTCGTACGGCAGCTCGCGGACCGGGTGGTGGTGATGTACGGCGGGCGCACGGTGGAGTCCGGGACCGTCGGCGCGGTGTTCGACCGGCCCCGGCACCCGTACACCCGCGCGCTGCTGTCGGCCGTGCCCGCGTCCGTGCCGCGCGCGGGGCACGGCCGGACCGAGGGACCGGAGCCGCCGGAGCCGCCGGGGCTGCCGGAGCTGCCGGGGCTGCCGGTGGTGGACGGCGATGTGTCGGCCGGCTGCGCCTTCCGAGCCCGCTGCCCCGTCCACCGCCGGCTCCCGCCGGAGCACCGCCTGCTGTGCGAGCGCGATCTGCCGGCGCCCGCGGAGGACGGCGCGGCCTGCCACTTCCCCCACCCGGACGAGGGAGCGCCCCTCCACGGCCGTACGGCCTCGAAGGGGCGCCCCCCGGCGCAGTGAGCCGTGCGGGCGCTCAGCGCGCCGCCACGGCCTCCGCGTAGACCTCCATGGTGCGTTCGGCGGCCCGGTGCCACGAGAAGTGCTCCACGGCCCGCCGCCGGCCGGCGGCGCCGAACCGCTCGGCGCGCGCCGGGTCGGCGATCAGCTCGCCGATCGCGAGGCCGAGCCGCCCGGCGAACTTCTCCGGGTCGGCCGGTTCGCCGGTGGCGTCGGGCCGGGCCTCGAAGGGGACCAGCGTGCCGGTCTCCCCGTCGGCGACGACCTCGGGGATGCCCCCGACGGCCGACGCCACGACCGCCGTGCCGCAGGCCATCGCCTCCAGGTTCACGATGCCCATCGGCTCGTACACCGAGGGGCACACGAACACACGCGCGTGGGTGAGCAGTTGGCGTACGGACGTGGGGTCCAGCATCCCGTCGACGCGGAACACCCCGTCGCGCACGGTGCGCAGTTCCTCGACGAGGGCCGCCACCTCGGCGGCGATACGCGGGGTGTCCGGCTGCCCGCAGCACAGCACGAGCTGCGCCTCGGGCGGCAGGCCGAACGCGGCGCGCAGCAGGTGCGGCAGCCCCTTCTGCCGGGTGACACGGCCGACGAACAGCGCATAGGGCCGCTCGGGGTCGATGCCGTGGCGGTGCAGCGCGTCGGTGCGGGGGTCGGCGCGGTACGCGTCCGCGTCGATGCCGTTGTGGATGACCCGCACCCGGTCCGGCGAGACCTCCGGGTAGACCCGCAGGACGTCCTCGCGCATCGCCGCCGAGACGGCGACGACGCGGTCGGCGGCGGTGACGGCCGTGCGCTCCATCCAGCTCGACAGCGCGTAACCGCCCCCCAGTTGCTCGGCCTTCCAGGGCCGCAGTGGTTCCAGGCTGTGCATCGTCATGACATGGGCCGGCCCGTGCAGGGTCCTAGCGAGGTGACCCGCCATGTTGGCGTACCAGGTGTGACTGTGCACGACTCCCGCACCGGCACAGTCCCGCGCCATGGCCAGGTCCGCGCCGAGGAACCCGAGGGCCGCGTCGGCGGCGGCGAGCCGGGTGTCGGTCGCGTAGGCCGTGACGTCGTTCTCCTGCCGGGGCTCCCCCAGGCAGCGCACTCGTACGTCCGTGAGCCGCCGCAGGCTGCGGGACAGCTCGGCCACATGGACCCCCGCGCCGCCGTAGACGGCGGGCGGGTATTCGCGGGTGAGCAGGTCCACCCGGAGAGGGACCGGGCGGTCAGCAGCAGGTGCCCTCAATGGTCGCCTCCTTGCTGATCGGTACCGACCGTCCGGGTCCGGCCGCCTCGGCGAAGCAGCCGACGGCCGCGACTCCCCCCACGCACAGGACAAGGAGGAGTGACAAAAGACTCTTCCGCATCTCGTAGCCCCCCAATCGTCACGCTCTCAGTCGAGTTGACACCCTGAGTCAAGTCTGAGTCACTTTTTTAGTCAAGTAATAAGACGGCAAAGCCCGCTGGCCTTTACCGGCCATCTCCGGACTTGCCTAAGAAGCGGAGGACTTCTCAAAGAGCACTGGGCTTCGCAGAGTCACGCTGGTAACTTTGCGTTGTCACACACATAGTCATGAACTCCGGAAGGAGTCCCCATGGATCACACCAAGGCGGAACGGGCAGAGGGCCTTGGGGGCCGCATAAGGACCCTTCGGACACGGCGCGGGCTCAAGCAGCAGGATCTGGCCTCGGCGGAAGCCTCCACGAGCTACATCTCGCTGATCGAGTCGGGCAAGCGGGTGCCGTCCTCTCCGGTGCTGGCCACCATCGCGGAGAAGCTCGGCACCTCCCCCGAGTACCTGCTGACCGGTATCGACGACCACCGCGCCGAGGAGTACCGGCTGAAGCTCGCCTTCGCCGAGATGGCGCTGCGCAACGGAGACAACGGTGAGGCCCTCCAGTCCTTCGGTGAACTGCTCTCCAACCGCTCCGTGCTGGACGGCTCCATGATCCGGCGCGCCCTCATCGGCCAGGCCGCCGCACTGGAGAAGACGGGCCGGCTGGAGGCCGCCATCTCCGTCCTGGACGACCTGCACCGCGACCCCGCCATCGCCGTCGGCTCCGACGAGTGGTGCCGTATCGCGGTCGCCCTGTGCCGCTGCTACCGCGACGCCGGGGACATCGCGCTCAGCATCGACATCGGGGAACGGGCCGTGGCCCAGCTCGACGGGCTCGGCCTGGAGACCACGATGGACCACATCCAGCTCGGCGTCACCCTCATGGGCTCGTACCACACCCGGGGCGACCTGACCCGGGCCCAGCTCCTCGGCGAGCGGCTGCTGCCCGCCGCCGAGACCCAGGGCTCCCACGGGGCCCGGGGCGCCGTCTACTGGAACGCGGGCCTGGTGGCCGGCTCCCAGGGCCGGCTGAGCGAGGCCATCGCGCTGACCGAACGGGCGCTCGCGATGATGGCCGAGGGCGACAACGCGCGCCACGCGGCCATGCTCCGGATGAACTACGGCTCCATGCTGCTCCAGTTGGACCCACCCCATCCCGAACGCGCCCTGGAACTGCTGGAGTCGGCGCAAGAGGCGCTGGCCGAGGTCGGCAGCGCCAGCGAGCTGTCCCGCTGCGAGCTGAACCTGGCCAACGCGGAGAAGCAGCTCGGCCACTGGGACGCGGCCGCCGCCCACGCCGAGCGCGCGCTCGGGCTGCTCGGCGCCGACTCCCGGGTGCTGTCCGCGCTGGCCCGGACGTACCTCGCCGAGATCCACCTGCTGCGCAACTCCCCCGACGAGGCCGTGCAGCACCTCCACTCGGCCGCCCGCCAGCTGCGGCAGCAGCCCGCCTCGCACGACGCCGCGCAGACCTGGCGCCACATCGGGGACCTGTGGCGCCAGGGCGGTGCGCAGGACGAGGCCCTGAAGGCCTACGACATGGCGCTCACCGCCGCGGGACTGGCCCGCACCCGCGCCCCGGAGGCCGCGCTCATCGACCGGCGCTGACCACCACGTCCACCACCCGGTCCCGCAGCCGCCCCATCGCCGCGACCGTCCCCGCCTCCACGTTCACCCGGACGACGGGGCCGGTCCCCGGGGCGCGCACGTTGAACCACGAGCCGTCGGGCAGTTCGCCGGTCACCCCGTCGAGGTGGTCGAGCGCCGTGCCCTGCGCGGCGAAGTGCCGCACCACACGCTGCAGGGCGGCCAGCGGATCGGGCACCCGGACGTCGACCGGCCCCGAGGAGGCGTACCGGTCGTGCCGGGCCGCCAGCTCGGACAGCTCGCAGGCCGTGTCGCCGAGTTCGGCCAGCAGGTGCAGCGCGGCCAGCATGCCCGTGTCGGCGTACCAGAAGTCACGGAAGTAGTAGTGGCCGCAGTGCGCACCGCCGAACGCCGCGTCCTGCTCGGCCATCAGCGCCTTGATGGCCGCCGGGCCGGTGCGCGAGCGCACCGGGATGCCGCCCGCCTCCTTGATGGCGTCGATGGCGGAGGTGGCGGTGACCAGGTCGTGGACCACGGCGGCGCCCGGCCGGCGGGCCAGCTCGCGCCCGGCCACCAGCGCGATCACCGCGGCGGGCGGCACCACGGCGCCGCGTTCGTCGACGGCGAGCATCCGGTCGCCGTCCCCGTCGAAGGCGAGACCCACGTCGGCGCCCGACTCCCGTACCGCGTCCCGCAGCGCGCTCACGTCCGCCAGGTCCGGCGCACCGAAGGGGAAGGTCCCGTCCAGCTCGAAGCGCAGCGGCACCAGTTCGACCGAGGGATGGGCGAGGACCAGGGGCGCCGTCAGCCCCGCCATCCCGTTCCCGGCGTCGACGACGACCTTCAGCGGGCGGATGTCCGAGAGGTCCACGAGCGAGCGCAGATGCGCGGCGTAGTCGTCCACGGCGCGGCCGGGCAGCACCGAGCCGGGGCGGTCGGTCAGCGGCGGGCGCGGCTCGCGCAGCCGGCGGCGCAGCAGTTCCAGGCCGGTGCCCTCGTCGAGGTCGGCGGCCCCGGCCCGGCACAGCCGGATCCCGTTGTACGCGGCGGGAGCACGGCCCGCCGTGATCATGGCGCCGGGGATGTCCAGGCGGCCCGAGACGTGGTACAGGCAGTCGGTGGAGCCCAGGCCCGCGTCCAGGACGTCGGCGCCCTGGTCGAGGACGCCCTGGGCGAACGCGTCGGCGAGCACCGGCGAGGACTGCCGCGCGTCGTGCGCGACGGCGACGGTGTCCGCGCCGGTCAGCTCGGTGAAGGCGGCACCGACCCGGTAGGCGAGGCCGGGGTCGACCTCGGCCCGGAACAGGCCCCTGATGTCGTACGGGGTGACGATCCGGTCGTACAGGTCGTCCTCGGGTTCAGTGGTCATCGAGGTCGTCCTCCTCAAGGTCGTGAGCGGCTCCCCCGGCCGGCTCCAGCCACACCACCGCGAGCGGCGGCAGGGTGAGGGCGGCACTGCGCGTGCGCCCGTGCCAGGGGGTCCGCTCGGCCCGGATCACCCGCTCGTTGCGCACCCCGCTGCCGCCGTACGTCTCGTCGTCGGTGTTCAGGACCTCGCGCCACGCCGGCGCGTCCGGCAGCCCGACGCGGTAGCCGGTGCGGACGACGGGCGAGAAGTTGGCGACCACGACGAGCGGGCGGCCCGCCGTGTCCCGGCGGACGAAGGACAGCACGTTGGCCTCGGCGTGCGAGGCGTCGATCCAGGAGAAGCCGGCCGGGTCGGAGTCCAGCTCCCACAGGGCGGGCGTGGCGCGGTAGCGGGCGTTGAGGTCGCCGACCAGGGTGCGCACGCCCCGGTGGTCGGCGTGCGAGGGCCAGCCCTCGTCGAGCACCCACCACTGCGGGCCCGCGTCGTGGTCGAACTCGTCGCCCTGGGCGAACTCCTGCCCCATGAAGAGGAGTTGCTTGCCGGGGTGGGCCCACATGTAGGCGTACAGGGCGCGCAGGGTCGCGCGCCGCCGCCACCAGTCGCCCGGCAGCTTCGACACCAGGGCGCCCTTGCCGTGCACGACCTCGTCGTGGGACAGCGGCAGCAGATAGTGCTCGCTGTGGGCGTACACCAGGGAGAAGGTGATCTCGTCGTGGTGCCAGGCGCGGTGGACCGGGTCGCGGGCGAGGTAGTCCAGCGTGTCGTGCATCCAGCCCAGGTTCCACTTGAGGTCGAAGCCGAGGCCGCCGAAGCCGTCGTCGCCGGTCTCGTAGGTGGGCCGGGTCACGCCGGGCCAGGCGGTGGACTCCTCGGCGATGGTCAGCGCGCCGGGCGCGGCGCGGCGCACGGTGTCGGTCAGTTCCTGGAGGAAGGCGACCGCGTCCAGATTCTGGTGGCCGCCGTGCTCGTTGGGGCTCCAGGCGCCGTCCGGGCGGGAGTAGTCGAGGTAGAGCATAGAGGCGACGGCGTCCACGCGCAGCGCGTCCACATGGAACTCCGTGCACCAGTGGACGGCGCTGGCGACGAGGAAGTTGCGCACCTCGCGGCGCCCGTGGTCGAACTCCAGGGTGCCCCAGTCGGGGTGGTGCGCGCGGCGCGGGTCGGCCGGTTCGTACAGCGGTTCGCCGTCGAAGCGGGCGAGCGCGAAGTCGTCCTTCGGGAAGTGCGCGGGCACCCAGTCGAGGATCACACCGATGCCCGCCGCGTGCAGGCAGTCGATCAGGTACCGGAAGTCGTCGGGTCCGCCCAGCCGGGAGGTGGGCGCGAAGAACCCGGTGACCTGGTAGCCCCAGGAGCCGCCGAAGGGGTACTCCATGACGGGCATGAACTCGACGTGGGTGAAGCCCAGTTCTGTCACGTACTCGGGCAGTTCCTGGGCGAGCTGCCGGTAGCCGAGGCCGGGCCGCCAGGACGGCAGGTGCACCTCGTACACGGACATCGGGCGGCCGTGGCAGTCCTCGCCGCCGCGGGTCGCCATCCAGGCGGCGTCGCCCCAGGCGTAGGCCGAGGTGTGCACGACGGAGGCGGTGGCGGGCGGCGTCTCGGCGGCGCGGGCCAGCGGGTCCGCCTTCTGGAGCAGGCGCCCGTCGCGGGTGTGGATCTCGTACTTGTAGCGGGTGCCCGCGCCGACGTCCGGCACGAACAGCTCCCACACGCCGCTGGCGCCGAGCGAGCGCATCGGGTGCTCGGCGCTCCAGCCGTTGAAGTCGCCGATGACGCGCACGCCTTGGGCGTTGGGCGCCCACACGGCGAAGGAGGTGCCGGTGACGCCGTCCAGGGTGCGCACATGGGAGCCGAGGACCCGCCACAGCAGTTCATGGCGGCCCTCGGAGACGAGGTGCAGGTCGATGGCGCCGAGGGTGGGCGGGAAGCGGTAGCCGTCGTGGTGGATCCGCTCGACGCCGTCGTCGTACGTGACCAGGAGGTGGTGGACGGCCGCCGTGCCGGGGAGGGTGCCGGTGAACAACCCGTCGCGCTCGTGGGTCAGCCGGGTCCGCTCGCCCGAGGGGCGGACGGCCACGACGGCGCGCGCCAGGGGCTTCAGGGCGCGCACGACGGTGTGGCCGTCGGCTGTGGGGTGGGCGCCGAGGAAGCTGTGCGGGTCGTGGTGGGCGCCGACGAGGATGCGGTCCAGGTCGGCGTCCGGGTGGGGGGCGGTCACGGGCAACGTAGCGGTCCTCTCGTGCGGGGTCCCGGCCCGCGCCGGGAGACGGTCCGGCGCGGGCGGGCACGGGTCGGGGGTGGTGCGGTCGAAGTGGCGGCGGGCGTGGATGCCGCGCGCCCCCGTCGCGCGCGGCCGACCACTGCGGCGCCCTGCGGCGCTTCTCGGCGCCCTTCGGTCAGGTACGGGCCAGCCGGTGCACCGCCTCCAGGGGGATCGGCAGCCAGCTGGGTCGGTGCCGGGACTCGTAGACGGCCTCGTAGACGGCCTTGTCCGCCTCGAAGGCCCGCAGCGGGAGCGGGTGGCAGTGCGGGTCCGTGCCGCCCGTCTCCGCGTAGCCCGCGACGAACGCGCGCCGGTTGCGCACGGCCCACGCCCGCGCCCGGCGGGCCCGGCGCAGCCGCGCGCCGGGCGCCTCGTCCAGGTCGCGTTCCCGCAGGGTCCGCAGGCCCGCCTGGGCGGCGTAGTCGAAGGAGCGGAGCATCCCGGCCACGTCCCGCAGCACCGGTTGCGGCGCGGCGCGTTCGGCGGCCGGGCGGGCCGGTTCGCCCTCGAAGTCGATCAGGTGCCAGCCGCCCGGGGTGGGCAGTGCCTGGCCCAGGTGCAGATCGCCGTGGACCCGCTGGGCGAGGACCGCGCAGCCGCGCGCGCCCGCCCGCGCGTGGTCCTCGTAGAGCCGGACGAGCCCGCCGCGGTGCCGGGCCAGACCCGGCACCTCCAGGACGGCCGTCTCCAGGCGCTCGGTCATCTCGGCGGCCTGGCGCGCGATGTCCTCCGCGGTGAGCCGCACCCGCGGGAAGGCGTCGGCGAGCGCCGTGTGCACCTCGGCGACGGCCGTGCCCAGGGCGCGGGCGTGCGCGGTGAAACCGCCGGTGGCCGGGACGGCGGGGCAGGTGCCGTCCACGCAGTCGGCGACCTGGCGCACGGCGGCCTGCCAGCCGTCGCCCTCGGCCGGCAGCAGGTCCTCCATCAGCCCGAGGACCAGTCCGCTGCCGCCGCTGAGCAGGGTGCCGTGCAGCCGCGGGGTGCGGGCGCAGCGCGCGTCGGTGAGCGCGCGCAGCGTCTCGACCTCCAGGTGCGGGCCGGGTTCGGGCCGCCGGTAGAGCTTGAGCAGCAGCCGGTCCCCGTAGGCGACGGCGCTGTTGCTCTGCTCGGCGGTCAGCGGCCGGGGCACGAGGCCCACCGGCAGCGGCAGCGGCGTGGTCCGCTCCATGCGCAGCCCGTCGCCGCCGCCCTGCGCGAGGTGGCGCAGCAGGACACCCATGAGCGCGGCGTCCTCGGTGGCCTCGTACAGCGTCCAGCCGCGCCACTCCCCCTGTGGCACCCGGCCGATGGCGGCGTCCGCGAGCCGCCGGGGCAGTTCGGGGCGCAGCCCGAGCAGGACCTGGTACAGCTGTCCGGCGGCGGTGCGCAGGACGGCGTGCACCAGGGCGGGCGCCTGCTCGCGTACGACGTCGGCCACGACCGGCGTGAGCGGGCCGGCGGGACCGGCTCCCGCCGCGTACCAGCGGCGGGTGCGCAGCCAGGGGTCGAGCAGTCCGAGCAGCGGGTCGACGGGCCGGCGCTGCCCGACGTCCACCCAGGCGACCGTCATGGCTCCTCCTCGACGGGCACCAGCAGATGGGCCGGGGAACGGCCCGGCACCAGATGGAAGTACGTCTCCGGGCGCCAGGAGTGGACCTCGCCGGTCAGCACGTCGCGCAGCTTCAGCGAGCCGTCCTCGGGCAGGCCGAGGGCGGCCAGGTCGAAGGTGACGGTGCCCTCGGCCGGCAGGTGCGCGTCGAGGTTGACGACGGCGAGGACCGTGTCGAGGGAGCCGTCGGGCAGCCGCACCTGCTTGGAGTAGGCGATGACCTGGGGGTGCGGGACGCTGTGGAAGCGGAGGTTGCGCAGCTCCTGGAGGGCGGGGTGGGCGCGGCGCAGCTCGTTGAGGCGGGTCAGCAGCGGGGCGATGGAGCGGCCCTCGGCCTCGGCGGCGGCCCAGTCGCGCGGGCGCAGCTCGTACTTCTCGGAGTTCTTGTAGTCCTCGGTGCCCGGTTCCAGGACCTCGTTCTCGCACAGTTCGTAGCCGGCGTACACACCCCAGGTCGGGGCGAGCGTCGCGGCCAGCACGGCGCGGGTCTCGAAGGCGGGCCGGTCGCCCTCCTGGAGGTAGGCGTGCAGGATGTCCGGGGTGTTCACGAAGAGGTTGGGCCGCAGGAAGTCGGCGCTCTCGTGCGCGAGTTCGCTCGCGTACTCGGTCAGCTCCTCCTTCTCGTTCTTCCAGGTGAAGTAGGTGTACGACTGCTGGAAGCCGGCCTGGGCGAGGGCGTGCACCATGGCGCGCCGGGTGAACGCCTCGGCGAGGAACACCACGTCGGGGTCGCGTCCGTTGATCTCCGCGATCACCCGCTGCCAGAAGCCGACCGGCTTGGTGTGCGGGTTGTCGACGCGGAAGATCCGCACGCCCTGGTCCATCCAGAAGCGCAGCAGCCGCACGCTCTCGGCGACCAGTCCCTCGAAGTCCCGGTCGAAGGCGAGGGGGTGGATGTCCTCGTACTTCTTGGGCGGGTTCTCGGCGGTGGCGACGGAGCCGTCGGCGCGCCGGGTGAACCACTCGGGGTGCTCGGTCAGCCAGGGGTGGTCGGGCGAGCACTGGAGGGCGAAGTCCAGGGCGACGTCGAGGCCGAGCTCCCCGGCGCGGGCCACGAAGCGGCGGAAGTCGTCGAGGGTGCCCAGGTCGGGGTGGACGGCGTCGTGTCCGCCCTCGGCGGAGCCGATCGCCCAGGGCGAGCCGACGTCGTGCTCGGCGGCGGTGAGCGCGTTGTCCGGGCCCTTGCGGTGGGTGCGGCCGATGGGGTGGACCGGCGGCAGGTACACCACGTCGAAGCCCATCGCGGCGATCGCGGGCAGCCGCAGCGCCGCCGTCTCGAAGGTCCCGCTGACCGGCGGCGCGCCGTCGGCGGTGCGGGCGCCCTCGGAGCGCGGGAACATCTCGTACCAGGCGCCGACCAGGGCCCGGCGCCCCTCGACGAGCAGGGGCAGCGGCCAGGAGACGGTGACCAGTTCGCGCAGCGGGTGCCGGCGCAGCGCGGCGAGGGCCTCGGGGGACTCGGCCGCGGCGAGCCGGCAGGCGAGCGGGCTCGTCTCGTCGCGCAGGGCCCGCGCCACCGCGGTCACCGCCTCGCGGCGGGCGGTGTCCGGGATGCCGAAGGCGGCCCGCTCGTACAGCAGCGCGCCTTCGGCGAGCGTCAGTTCGACGTCGACCCCGGCGGGGACCTTCAGCGCGGCGTCGCGGCGCCAGGTGGCGACGGGGTCGGCCCACGCCTCGACGGTGTACGTCCACCGGCCGGGCTCGCCGAGCACGACGGTGGCCTCCCAACGGTCGGCGTCCGCGTCGGCCAGGGTCATCGGCGTCCAGGCTCCGGGCCGCCCCCGCGAGTCCCGCAGCACGACGTTGGCGCCGATCTCGCCCGAGCCCTCGCGGAACACGGTGGCGCTGACGGTGAGCGTCTCCCCCGCGACGCCCTTGGCGGCGACGGCGCCGCCGCGCACCTGGGGGCGGACGTCGCGGATCGGGATGCGGTCGGCGACGGGCACCCGGGCGCCCGGGTCCATGACGGCGGTCATCGGGCACCTCCGAGGGCCGCGGTCCGCACGCCGCGCGAGCGGGCGGCCCGGTCCCGGTCCCGGTCGGCGATCAGGTCGATGATCGTCCGGGCGAACAGGTGGCAGTGTGCCCCGGTGCGCCCGGTGACCAGGTCGTCGTCGACGACGACGTCCTCGTCCACGTACAGGCCGCCCATGTTGCGCAGGTCGCCCAGCAGGTTGTTGTGGACGACGGCCCGGCGCCCGCGCACCAGGTGGGGCACCGGGGCGGTGAGCCACATGCCGTGGCAGATGATGCCCTTGACGATGGCCGGGTCCTGGAAGGCGCGGCGCAGGAACCGCACGGCGGGCGGGAGTTCGGCCGGGTCCTCGGTGTAGCGCAGCCGGTCGGAGACCATCCCGGAGGGGACGATCACCGCGGAGTACTCCTTGAGCGCGAACTCGTCGACGTCCTCGAAGGACTCGCGCACGACGAACGGCATCCGGTGCTCGTGCCCCTGGAAGGTGATCTCGTCCTGGCCCCACATCCGGGTCAGGAAGTGCACCTCGGCGCCTTCCTCGGGGAAGCGGTGCTGGTAGTAGAGGATCTCGGGCTCGTAGAAGTCGCTCTCCAGCAGGATCGCGATCTTGTGTCCGGTCAGTCGCACCGCTCACTCCTGCCTTCCGCGTCCGGTGACCAGGTCGATCAGGAAGGGGCCGGGGGTGGCGAGCGCCTGCTCGACGGCCGCCTTCGCCTGGTCGGGCTTCTCGACCCGGACGCCCGGCACGCCCAGGGAGCGGGCCAGGCCCGTGAAGTCGATGGCCGGCCTGGACAGGTCGAACATCTCCGGCTGCTCGTGCGCGGCGACGCCGACCGTCCGCCAGTACTCCTCGATGTTGAGTTCGAGGAGCTTGTAGCTGCTGTTGTTGCAGATGACGAACTTGGCGCCGATGTCGTGGCGGGCCGCCGTCCACAGCGCCTGCACCGTGTACATGGAGCCGCCGTCGCCGGTGAAGCCGACCACCGTGCGCTCCGGATGGGCCAGTCGGGCGGCGATGGCGCCGGGGATGCCGACGCCGAGCGAGCCGCCCCGGGTCTGGTGCCAGTGGCCGGGCCGGGTCGGCGGGAGGTGGCGGGTGAGGTCGGGGGAGGCGGTGAGCGCCTCGTCGAACACCACGGCGTCCTCGGGGAGCCGGCGGGCCAGTTCCTGGAGGAAGGCAGTGGTCGGCAGGGCGTCCGGGTCGAGTGCGGCGGCCTCGTCGGCGCGGCGGGCGGCGGCGCGGGCGGCGGACTGCTCGGCCGAGCGCCGGGTGAACCACTCCCCCGCGCGGGCGCGGGCGGCCGGGCTCATCCGGCGCTCCAGGGCGCGGGCGAGGCCGTTGAGGGCGCGCCGCGGGTCGGCGGCGATGCCCAGGTCCACCGGGAAGTTCTTGGCGATGGCGCCGGTGTCCAGGTCGATGTGGACGACCGGCGCGCCGTCGGCGAAGACCCCGTCGAGGGCCGGGTACACCTCGGGGAGCGCGTAGGTGCCGGTGATCAGCACCGCGTCGGCGGCCGCGGTGACCTGTCGGCTGCTCTCGCCGAACATATGGCCCAACTGTCCGCCGTAGGCGGGGTGTTCGACCGACAGATTGACCTCGGCCCAGTCCGCCCCCCACACCTCGGCGCCCCAGACGCGGGCGAGCCGGCCCAGCTCCTCCTGGGCGCCCGCGAAGTGCACGCCGTCGCCCGCGATCACGAGGGGCCGTTCGGCCCCGGCGAGCAGGTCGGCGGCCCGGTCGAGCACCTCGGCGTCGGGCGTGGCGGCGAAGTCGACGTAGGAGGTGGGCACGGCGGGTTCGCTCGTGTCCCGGTCCATGACGTCGGCGGGCAGCACGACGAGCACCGGCCCGTACGGCGGGGTCGCCGCCACCTTGAAGGCGCGGCGCAGCACCCGCAGCGTCGACTCCGGGTCGACCACCCGGGTCGCCCACTTGGTGACGGGTTCGGCCATGGCGACCAGGTCGACCGCCATCTGGGCCTCCATGGCGTCGTAGCGCAGGCCCGCCTCGCCGGCGACGGCGACCAGCGGGGCGTGCCCGCGGGCCGCCTGGTAGAGCATGCCGACCGCGTTGCCGACGCCGACGCCGGTGTGCAGCTGCATCACGGCCGGGGTGCGCGTGGCCCGCGCGTAGCCGTCGGCGAGGCCGACGACACTGGATTCCTGGAGCGCGAGGATGTACTCGATGTCCGGGAAGTTGCGCAATTCGTCGAGGAAACCCTGCTCGACCGTGCCGGGGTTGCCGAACATGTGCCGCACCCCGTCGGCGCGCAGCTGTTCGAGGATCGCGACCCGCGCGGGCCTGCTGACCATGACGTGCACCTTTCTGCGAAGGTTACGCGGCTGCCGTGCGGGTGGGGATCAGGCGGCTTCCTTGAAGCCCCACTGACGCAGGCCGTCCTCCAGCACCTCGACGAGCTTCTGGCCCGTCAGATAGGAGTCGGGGGTGGAACGGCCCGTGATGAACGGGTAGTCGACGATGACGGAGGTCTCCTTGCCGAAGTTGCCGTGGAAGGCTCCGCCGGGCGCGGTGGCGTCGCGCAGGATGTACTCCAGCGGGTACGGCGGCGGGCCGATGACGAAGTCGGTGCCCATGAAGCCGGTGCCGTCCTTGTAGTCGTACTCGATGCAGTGCCCGGTGACGTGCTTGCCCCGGATGATCGAGACGCGGTCCTCCTGGTCGCGGGCGAAGGCCAGCGGCGCGACGCCGTAGCACTCGGCGGCGATCGGCATGTCCAGGGCGTGGAAGGCGAGGATCAGGTCGTGCACCCGCCAGTTGTTGGCGAGGTCGACGATGGGTCCGGAGCCGCCGACGATGAGCAGGGCGTCGTAGCGGTCGGCGATCTGGTCGCGGATCTGCTCAAGGCGCGTGTTGTACGCCTCCCAGTCGCGCAGGAAGTACGGCTTGGAGCGGTAGGGCCGGTCGGGCAGCCAGGACGACAGGTCCAGCGGGCCGTCCAGGCGCGGGGAGCTGTCGATGGCCCGGACCTTGGCGGCCATCTCGGGGGTGGTGACGGAGCGGCCGAGCGGCGGGTCCACGTAGTCGGGGTCCATGCTCGGCGGCAGCGCGACGGGGCGCTTGCCGGTCGGCGTGGCGAAGGTGACCTGGTAGCCGGCCTTGTCGAAGGTCTCCAGCGGGCCGATCAACTCCTCGCCCCAGTAGCCGTATTCGGACAGGACGACGAGGATGCGCTTGCTCATGGGGTGTCCTCTCGTGCGACGCGGGTCGGATGGGACCGGTCGAACTCATGTCTACGGTCTGCCGCCCGGACCGGCCAGAAGCCGCCCGTGCCGGTGGCCCGACATGCCCAAGTGGGCCGCCGTACTACGGCAATTGGCCCTGCGACGTCGGCAAGAGCACCGCCCGACCTGACGCAATCCGGCCGCCGGACGTCCCGGCCGGGGCACGGCCGGCGCGGTCGTGGCGGAATCGACCGGGACAGCCGTCCGGACCAGCTTCGGACCCGCCCTTCACCGAGAGGGACTTGGCATGACGACCGCACAGAGCCCGCTGACCGCGCACGGCCAGGACGTCGCCGTGTTCGTCCAGCACTGGTACGACATCCTGAGCAGCCACGAGCCCGTCGAGGACCTGCTGCCGTACGTGATCGACGACGGTCTGGAGATGGCGTTCCCCGAGCGCACCCTGCGCGGCCACGCCGACTTCCGCGAATGGTACGCGGCGGTGGGCGAGAGCTTCGGGCCGCAGAGCCACATCGTGGAGAAGCTGCGCACCGACGAGCACGACGGTCTCGTCGACGTCGAGGTGACGGTGGTGTGGACCGCGAAGAACCTCTCCGACGGCGGCGTGTCGGCCCTGCGCATCGACCAGACCTGGCAGCTGGTGCGCGATCCTGCGGACGGGACGCTGCGCATCCGCACGTACCACGTCGGCGACCTGAACCCGGCCTGAGCACCGATGCGGGAGGTTCCCATGTCGTACGACTACGTCGTCGTCGGCGCCGGCAGCGCGGGCTGCGCCGTGGCCAGCCGGCTCAGCGAGGACCCGGACGTGAGCGTGCTGCTCCTGGAGGCCGGCGGGTGGGACGAGCGGCCGGAGATCCACCGCACCGACGCCGTCTCCCTGCTGGCCCTGCTGACCAGCGAGTGGAGCCCCACGATCGACTGGGGGTACGCCACCGAGCCGGAGGCCGCTCTCGACGGCCGCCGCGTTCCGGTGGCCCGCGGCAAGGTGGCCGGCGGATGCAGCTCCGTGAACGCCCTGATGTGGGTGCGCGGCAGCCGCCACGACTACGACGGCTGGGCGGCGGCGGGCAACCCCGGCTGGTCGTACGCGGACGTGCTGCCCGCGTTCCGCCGCGCCGAGGACTACGACCGCGGCGGCGACGCGCTGCGCGGCAAGGGCGGCCCGGTCCGGGTGCGGGACCACACCGATCCCTCGCCGGTCGCCAGGGCCTTCGTGGCGGCCGCGCGGCAGCTCGGCTTCGACGCGCCCGGCGACGACTACAACGGCGAACGGCAGGACGGCTACGGCTTCCTGTACCAGACCACGCGCACCGACGAGGGCACCCGCTCCTCGACGGCCACCGCCTATCTGCGCCCGGTGCTTGACCGCCCCAACCTGACGGTGGCCACCGGGGCGCACGCCACCCGGCTGCTGACCGAGGGCACCCGGGTCACCGGGGTCGCCTATGTGCACGGCGGGCAGCGGCAGCAGGCGTGGGCGGACGAGGAGGTGGTGGTCAGCGCCGGCGCCTTCGAGACGCCGAAACTGCTCATGCTCTCCGGGATCGGCCCGGCCGCGCACCTGCGGGCGCACGGCGTCACCGTCGTGCAGCATCTGCCCGGCGTGGGCGGCAATCTCCAGGACCATCTGTTCGTCCCGGTGTGCTACCGGTCCCGCGAGGAGCACCCCGAGGGGGCGATGCTCTCCGAGGCGGGCCTGTTCACGCACACCACGGGCGGTGCGGGCGACCGGGCGCCCGACCTCCAGTTCACGTTCGGGCCGGTGAAGTTCCTCGCCCCGGACGCACCCGCCGAGCAGCAGGCCGGGCCCGGCTTCACCTTCGCACCGATCGCGCTGCTGCCCGAGAGCCGCGGCCGGGTCCGGCTGCGCTCCACCGACCCGGCGGCCCCCGCCGTCGTGCAGGCGGGCTACCTCACGGCCGCGGCCGACGTGGACGTCCTGGTCCACGGGGTCGTGCTGGCCCGGGAGCTGGCGCACAGCACGGCCTTCGACCGGCTGCGCGGCCCGGAGCTGGGCCCCGGCGCCGGGGTGCGCGACCCCGCGGAGCTGCGCGCCTACGTCGCCGCCCGTGCCACCACCCTGTGGCACCCGGCCGGCACCTGCCGCATGGGCACAGGACCGGACGCGGTCACCGACCACGAGCTGCGTGTGCACGGCGTCACCGGGCTCCGGATCGCGGACGCCTCCGTGATGCCGACGATCGTCGCGGGCAACACCAACGCGCCCAGCGTGATGATCGGCGAGCGCGCGGCCGAGCTGATCAAGGACTCACACCACCGACGGACCGAGGGGACCCACCATGCCCACGTCTGACAGCACCGCCGTGAACGCGAGCGTCGCCCTGTACCGGCGCTTCCTGGACGCCTTCAACGCGGCGGACTACGACACCGTGGCCGAGGTCATCGGCGCGGACTTCACCGACCACCACCCCGGCTTCGAGATCAAGGGCCTGGACGACTACCTGGCCGCACTGCGCGCCGCCCACGCCACGTACGGCCTCAAGGGGGAGCTCCAGGAGGCCGTCCCCGTCGACGGCGCGGACGGCGGCGACAAGGTCGTCACCCGGGTGAAGCTGACCGGGACGCACGGCGGCACCGTCTTCGGCTTCCCGGCGACCGGGCGCGGCGTGGAGTGGACCACCACGGAGATATGGCGCGTCGAGGACGGCCGCTTCGTGGAGCGCTGGGCCCAGGACGACCTGCTCGGTCTGCGCGAGCAGGTCTCCACGGACGCGGCGAACCTGGCCACCGTGCAGGCGGTCAGCGACGCGGTCAACGAGCGCCGCTACGACGACCTGGACGAGCTGTTCGGCCCGACCTTCCGGGACAACAACCCGGCCTGGGACGTGGCGAGCCTGGACGAGCTGAAGGTCATCATCAAGGCCGCGCACGACGCCCTCGACTTCACCGTGCACCTGGACGCCCTGTACCCGGCGTCCCCGGACAAGGTGATCATGCACATCACCTTCCGCGGCAAGCACATCGCCCCGTTCTTCGGCCAGGAGCCCGACGGCCGCGAGGTGTCCTGGACCAGCCTGGAGGTCTACCGGCTGGAGGACGCCAAGGTCGTCGAGCGCTGGGTGCAGGCCGACACCGCGGGCCTGATGCGCCAGCTCGACGTCCCGCTGCCGTGACCGCCGCGAACCGCCGACCCCGTGCGCCCTGGAGGCCGTGATGAACACCCGAGAGATCGTCGACACCTACTACCGGCTCGCCAACTCCGGTGACTGGGACCCCTGGTGCGATCTGTTCTCCGTCGACCAGACGATGGACGAGCAGCTCGCCGGCCATGTGGAGGGCCGCGAGACGCTGCGGGACATGATGAAGGGGTTCGGGCAGATGTACGCGTCCTTCTCCAACGTCCCCGTGCACGTCGTCGTCGACGGCGACCAGGCCGCCGTCGTCTCGCACATCTCCGCCCGCACCCCGAAGGGCGAGTCGGTCGAGGCGGACGTGTGCAACTACTTCCGGATCGCCGGCGGGGAGATCGTCTACATGACGAACGTGCACGACACGGTGCCCTTCGCCCCTGTCACCGGTGGGGCGTGAGGCCCATGTCCGCAACCGTGGGCGCCCGCTGGTCGCACGTCGGCCTCAACTGCCGTGACCAGCGGGCCACGGAGGCGTTCTACCGCCGCTGGTTCGGGTTCGAGCGGGCCCGGGTCGTCGAGGCGGACGGGGCCCGGGTCGTCTTCCTCAAGAGCGGCCCGGTCTACCTCGAACTCTTCCCCACCACGTCCGAACCGGCCTTCCCCACCGCCAAGGACGGTCCGGACAACCCCGGCGCCGCCCGCCATCTCGCCTTCCAGGTCGACGACGTGGACGCGTTCATGGCGGCGGCCGACGGGGAGCTGGAGGTGCTCCTCGGGCCACTGGCCTTCGACGAGTTCATCCCCGGCTGGAAGACGGTCTGGGTGGCCGACCCCGACGGCGTCGTCATCGAGGTGAGCCAGGGCTACACCGACCAGACCCCCGAAGAACTGCGGTCCTACGCGTGAGCGCGTGACGCCGTACGCCCGCACCGGGCACGGCCGGTCGATCCCGACCGGCCGTGCCCACAGCCATGTTCCTACGCACCTGAGGAAACCGAAGACCATGAGCCCTGTCAGCGAACAGACCGTCCTCATCACCGGCGCCACCGACGGACTCGGCCGCGCCCTCGCCCATGAACTCGCCGAGCAGGGCGCCACGCTGATCCTGCACGGCCGCAGCCCCCGCAAGGGCCAGGAGCTGCTGGAGGAGCTGCGGGCGAAGACCGGCGCCGACCGGTTCAGCTACGAGCTGGCCGACTTCTCCTCGCTGGCCGAGACCCGCGCGCTCGCCGACCGGATCCTGGCCGGGCACGACCGGCTCGACGTCCTCGTCAACAACGCGGGCATCGGGGTCGAGCCGGCCCGCCAGGAGAGCCGGGACGGGCACGAACTCACCTTCCAGGTGGACTATCTGGCGGGCTACATCCTCAGCTGCCGGCTGGCCCCGCTGCTGGTGCGCTCCGCGCCCGCCCGCATCGTCAACGTCACCTCCGCGGGGCAGGCCCCCCTCGACTTCGACGACGTGATGCTGGAGCGCGGCTGGGACGGCGGGCAGGCGTACTGCCAGGCCAAGCTCGCCCAGATCAGCCTCACCAAGGACCTGGCGGAGCAGCTCGCCGGCACCGGGGTCACCGTCAACGCCCTGCACCCGGCCTCGTACATGCCGACGAAGATCGTGGTGAACCTGTTCACCCCGCAGAGCACCCTGGAGGAGGGCACCCGCAACACCGCCCGCCTGGTGACCGACCCGGCGCTCGCCGAGGTCACCGGCGAGTACTTCAACCGGGCCGCCGTCGCACGGGCTGGCGCCCAGGCCTACGACCCGGCGGCCCGCGCCCGGCTGCGGGAGCTGAGCGAGTCGCTGACCGGCGTCGCCTTCCCCGCGCTCGGCTGACCCGCGCACACGCCGCGGCCCCGCACCTCCCTCGGGAGCTGCGGGGCCGCGGTGCGTCAGTGGGCGGCGGTGACGGACAGCGCGTGGTGGAAGACGTCGCGCGGGTCCCACTTCTTCTTCACGGCCCGCAGCCGCGGCAGGTTGCCCTTCCAGTACAGGGTCTGCCAGGGCACCCCGGAGGTGTTCCACGCCGGGTCGGTCAGGTCGGGGTCGGGGTAGTTGATGTACGACCCGTCGGCGTCGCCGTCCGGCAGCGGCACGCCTCCGGTGGCGGCGTAGAAGTCGCGGTAGAGGGCGCGCAGCCAGGCCACATGCCGGTCGTCCTCGGCGGGGTCGGTCCAGTAGGTGAGGAAGTTGGCTTTGAGTATCGAGTCGCGCTGGGCGAGGGCGGTGGCGTCGGGCGCGACCTTGGTGACCTGGGCGCCGTAGGAGAAGAGGATCGCTCCGCCGTGCCCGGTGTAGGACGGGTCGCTCAGATTGCGGTACAGGACGGCGAGCTGCGCGTCGGACCAGCCCCGGCGCAGATAGGCGCCCTTGAACTTGCCGCGGTTGTAGAGCCCGGTGTCGTAGTGGTCCTTCAGGGACTCCTTCAGCCAGGGCGTGCTGTGCGCGGTGGTGGTGTGCGGCGCGCTCACCCCGGCGGCGACGGTGTCGATGTAACTGTCGAGCAGTTGCCGCGAGTCCGGCAGTGAGCCGTCGATCTGCGCGGTGAGGGAGACGGCGCCCTGGACGTGGTTGTAGAGCAGCAGGGCGCTGTTGAGGGTGTCGTAGTCGGTGCCCGGCTCGTTGTGGGCGGCGTGCCAGGCGTTGTGGTTGTGCACCAGGCGCGTGAAGTCCGCCTCGGTCAGGTCCGTCCACTTCCAGCTGGTGGAGGTCTTCAGCAGGCTGTGCGGCGGCTTGGGCAGCAGGCCCGCCGGGTCGGTGCCGGTGGCGTCCGGGGAGCGGAACCAGAAGGTGGTCACGATCCCGAACTGGCCGCCGCCACCGCCGGTGTGCGCCCACCACAGCTCGCGGTGGGGGTCGTCGGGCTCGCGGGTGGCGACCACGCAGCGGGCGGTGCCGGCGGCGTCGACGTGGACCACCTCGACGGCGTAGAGGTGGTCGACGACCGCGCCGTACTTGCGGTTGAGCGGGCCGTAGCCGCCGCCGGTGACATGGCCGCCGACCCCGACGGTGGGGCAGTCGCCGGCCGGTATGGTCACGCCCCACTCCAGGTAGAGGGTGCGGTAGACCTGGCCGAGGGTGGCGCCGCCCTGCACGGAGAAGGCCCGGCGGGAGGCGTCGTAGCCGATGGCGTTCATCTCGGACAGGTCGATCAGGACGCGTACGCCCGGGTCGTCGACGAGGCCGTCGAGGCAGTGGCCGCCGCTGCGCACCGCGATCCGGGCGCCGGCCGTGACCGCGTCCTGGACGGCGTCGACGACCTGGCGGGTGGAGTGCACGAGCCGTATCGCGTCGGGCCGGGCGGCGAACCGGGCGTTGTAGCCGCGCTGGGTGAGGTCCAGGTAGCGCGGGTCCGACGGGGTCACGGTCACCGTGTCGACGGTGGCTGCGCCTGCGCCGGCCGCCTCGGCGGGGGCCTGGGGCGCCGCCTGCGCGGCCGGGGTGCCGAGCACGGCGGCGCCGCCGACACCGGTGGCGGTGCCGAGGAAGCCGCGGCGGGTCAGTCGAGCCATTTCCACTCCTTGAGGGACGAACTGGTCGGGTGGTACGGACCGGTGGGGCAAAAGGTGCTGCCGCCCCTGGAGCGGACTCCGGGAACGGCAGCGGGGTGGGGGGCGGGTCAGCCGGTGGCGCGTGCGGCGTTCTCCGCTCCGACGGCCGGGCGGGCGGCGGGGCCCGCCGCGGGGGCCGGTGCCGGCGTCTGCCGCTTCACCATCAGGGCCGAGGCCACGGCGGCGACCATGCCGACCAGCGGCACCACGGCGAGCACACCGATCGCGGTGGACAGGCTCATCGCGCCGACCATGCCGCCGACCGCGGCGGAGCCGAGCGAACCGCCGGTGATGAACACGAGCTGGAACACACCGGCGGCCACCCCGTGCACGGAGCTGTCGACCAGGTGCGGCACCGCGGCCATCAGCGCGACCTGGCCGGCGCTGAACCCGGAGACGCAGGCGGCCACCGCGATGACCAGGGCGACCGGCTGGCGACCGGCGAGCGCGGCGAGCAGCAGCCCGGCCGCGCTGAGCACGGTGAGGGCGGTGACCAGGCGCAGCGGGCCCACCTTGTGGGCGAGTCCGCCGGCCGTCCGCGACAGGATGGCGCTGACCACGCCGGTCGGCAGCAGGATCAGTCCGATCTGGGTGACGCTCAGATCGTGGTCCATGAGGATCAGCCGGGGCGCGGCGAACTGGATGATGAGGTAGCCGGCGAAGAGGGTGAAACCGGCCACCGCGGCGAGCACGAAGCGGCTGTTGCTCACCACCAGGCGCGGCAGGAAGCCCTCGGGCACCCGGCGCACGTGCCAGACGGTGGCCGCGGCCAGGGCGACGGCGAGCACCGCGAGCACCAGGACGAGGCTCTCCTTCAGATGGGTGGTGCGGGCCTGGAGGAGCACCGCGAGGGCCGCGGCGAGGGCGAGGCAGAGCACCGCGCCGCGTGCGTCCAGGCGTTCGGCGCGGGGCTGGGTGGCCGGGGCGATGCGCAGCACCCGGATCGCGGCGAGCGCGGAGAGTCCGGGCAGGGCGAGCGCGGCCTGCCAGCCGATCAGGTCGGTCAGGGCACCGCCGAGCAGCGCGCCGCCGCCGGAGACGATGCCGACGACGGCACCCATCGTGCCGATGGTGCGCCCGCGTTCGCGGGGCTCGGTGAACAGGCGGTTGGCGACGCCGAAGGAGAGCACGGCGGCGACACCGCCGCCGATGCCCTGGAGCATGCGGCCCGCGATGACGGCCGGGAACCAGGGGACGGCGACGACGAGGACGGTACCGGCCAGCAGCAGCACCATGCCGGTGACGATGGGCATGCGCAGACCGCGGATGTCGGCGAGGCGGCCGGCGAGGGCGGAGGCGACGGAGAGGGTCAGCGTGTAGCCCGCCAGCACCCAGGCCGTCGCCCCAGAGGCCACCGAGAGGCTGTCGCCGAGTGCGGGCAGTGCGATGGGCGTCGCGGACATTCCGAGCGCGCTGGGCGCCAGGAACGCGCCCAGCACGAGCCCGGCGGAGAGGGCGCCGGGGCGGGTTTGGTCGGACATTTCTACCTCAATCGACATTGACGTACACGGTCTTGTACTGCAGGTACTCCTCGATGCCCTCGGGGCCCAGCTCGCGGCCGTAGCCGGAGGACTTGTAGCCGCCGAAGGACGTGGAGTTCTCGAACGCCGCCCAGGTGTTGACCCAGACGATCCCCGCCTGCAGCCGGGCGGCCACGGTGTGGGCGCGCCGCACGTCACTGGTGTGCAGTCCCGCGGCGAGGCCGTACGGTGTGCCGTTGGCGATCTCGACGGCCTCCTCGTCGGTGTCGAACGGCAGCACCGTGACGACCGGGCCGAAGATCTCCTCCTGCGCGATGCGCATCTGCGGGTTCGCGCCGGTGAACAGCGTGGGCTGGTGGAAGTAGCCGGGGCCGTCGTGGCCGCGCTCGCCGCCGTAGGCGACGGTGGCGCCCTCCGCGCGGCCGATGCCGACGTACTCGACGACCTTGTCCAGCTGCTGCCGGTGCGCCAGCGGGCCGAGCACCGTGTTCTCGTCCAGCGGGTCGCCCACCGGGACGGCGCCCAGGACGCCGGTCAGCGCCTCCACCACCTGGTCGTGCACGGAGCGGTGCACCAGCAGCCGCGAGCCGCTCATGCAGAACTGGCCGGTGTTGAAGAACCCGGCCTGGAACGCGGCCTGCACGGCGGCCTCGATGTCCGCGTCACCGAAGACGATGTTGGCGCCCTTGCCGCCGAGTTCGACGGTGACCTTCTTCAGCGTCCCGGCCGCCGCCGCGATCAGGCGCTTGCCGGTGGCCGTGGAGCCGGTGAAGGAGATCTTGTCGATGCCGGGGTGCTCGACGAGCGCGGCGCCGACCGTGGCGCCGTCGCCGGTGACCACGTTGTGCACGCCCTCGGGCAGCCCGGCCTCGGCCATCACCCGGGCGAGCACCAGGGCGGTCAGCGGGGTCTGCTCGGCGGGCTTGTGGACGATGGTGTTGCCCGCGGCGAGCGCCGGGGCGATCTTGTTGACCGCGAGGTTCAGCGGGAAGTTGAAGGGCGTGATGGCGCCGACCACGCCGACCGGCTCACGCCGGGTGTACTGGAGCGAGCGGGCGCCGGCCGGGCGGGCGGCGCCCTCCAGCTGCTCGACCATGCCGGCGTAGTAGCGGAAGATCTCGGCGGCGGCCCGTACGTCGAAGCCGCGGGTGAAGGTGATGGGCTTGCCGACGTCGAGGGTCTCCAGCCGGGCCAGCTCCTCCCCCGCGCCCTCGATGCCGTCGGCTATCCGCAGCAGCAGCCGGCCGCGCTCCTTGGCCGGCATCCCGGGCCAGGGGCCCAGGTCGAAGGCGCGCCGTGCCGCCTGCACGGCGCGGTCGAGGTCACTCGTCCCGGCCCAGGCCACCTCGCATAGCGGCTGCTCCGTCGCCGGGTTGATGTCCTGGACGGTCTCTCCGGAGTCTGCGGGCTGGAACTTGCCGTCGATGAACAAGGAACCGTCGTCGACGGTCTGGGGCGTTGGGATCGTCATCGGACCACTCCTTCGGAGACGGATACCGGGGCTGCCGCACGCACCAGGCCCCGCGGCTGGGCACCCCAGAACGCTAGGGGCGGCCGCGCGGTGGCCGCCGGGCCGCGGCGGGGGGTCGGCACACTGCGTCAAGTCGCCGGAAACACCTGGCCATTTGACCGGGTCAGGGCCCTTGCGGCCGCCCCGCGGCTCAGCGCTTGACGAAGATCAGCGGGACGTGCCGGCCGCCGGTCAGGAGGTAGTGCTCCAGCCCGTTGACGGCGACCAGCACGAAGGTCACGGCGCCGAGCGTGACCAGGCCCGGCAGCCGGGGCGCGGCGGCGGCGACACCGAGCAGGGCGAGCCCGCCGCCGAAGCGGGTCACGGAGGCGGCCCCGAACATCCGGCGGCGGGTGTAGCAGAAGGTGAGCGTGAACAGGGCGGCCCCGGCCGGCAGCAGCCCGGCGGCGAGCCGGTGCGGGGTGGCGTCGGGTTCGGCGACGATCCGTTCGGCGCCCACGGCCACCAGCAACAGGCCGTACACCAGGGCGAGATGGCCGTAGCTGAGCACGTCCCGTACGACCACGGAGGGCCGGGGGTGGGCGCGCAGGGCGTGGGCCACGGCGGACGCGGCGAGGTGGAAGTAGAGCCACCACAGACCGCATCCGGTGAGGAAGGCGAGGGCGACGGCGGTGAGTTCCGTCGCGCCCAGGTGGCCCCCGCCGGCCCAGGCGCCGACGGAGACGACGTTCTCGCCGAGCGCGATGATGATGAACATGCCGAATCGTTCCGGCAGATGGTTGACGCCGAAGGCGAGCTGCCGCAGATGGCCGCTGAGCACGAGCGGCGCGAGGATCTCGGCGACCACGGCGATCGCCCACCCCGCGGTGCGCATCCCGTCCGGCAGCGCCGTCACCCCGAACAGCCCCAGCGCGAAGGCGAGTCCGGCCCGGTAGGGGTGGATGGTGTAGACGGCGCACTCCCGACGGATGGCCTCCCCGATGAGCAGCCGCAGGGCGAGATAGCTGCCCGCGTACAGCAGCGCCTCCGGCCGGCTCTCCAGCGCGTGCTGCGCCGACATGCTCATCCCGTACGTGGCGAGCCCGGCCAGCAGCAGGAACACCCGCTGCGTGTTCGTCTCGTGCACGGCGTTCATCGCCATCACGACGTCCACCCACGCCCACCACAGCGGCACCAGGACCAGCAGGCAGCCGCCCAGCCGCGGCCAGCCCGGGTGCAGCGCCAGCACGTGCGCCACCTGGCCCACCCGAAGGCGAGCACCAGGTCGTAGAAGAGTTCCGTCCATGTGGCCCGGTCACGCGCGTCCGCACGCGTCCGGACAGTGACCTCGGCCACCGCTGCACCTGCTTCCTCTCGGCCTAAGCACCTACGAACCAGGACCTGCGACAGGAATCACGGATTGCAGCACTGACTGTGTACAGCGGCTCCGGGCGCGGCGCGTACGGGGTCCGGCCGGGCGGGGCATTGCGGGAAGTCGGCGGGCGGGCTTCCGCAACTCCGAGAAGTGGTGGAATTTTCAACCAAAGGCATCGGTTGCACCGCCCGAAGGAGGTCACAAGTGGAGACCACGTACTACGACCACGGGACGGCGGCCGAGCGCTGGGAGCGGGCGGGCCGGTTCTTCGACGCGCGCGACTACGCCGGTGCGGCGCGGGTGCTGGGCACGCTGGTGGAGGAGGTGCCGGAGCAGACGGGTCCGCGGCTGCTGCTGGCGCGGGCCTACTACCACTCGGCCCAGCTCGGCCGGGCCGAGGCGCAGCTGCGGATCCTGGTGGAGCGGGACCCCGTGGAGCAGTACGCCCGGCTGCTGCTGGGCCGCACCCTCCAGCGCCAGGGGCGGCACGAGGAGGCCGCCGGCCAGCTGCGGATCGCCTCGGCCCTGGCGGGCGAGTTCGCGGACGCGTGAGGCGCGGGCGGCCCGCTACAGGGCGTGGTGGTGGCGGCCCGCTACAGCGGCGCGGCCATGGCGACCCGCTACAGGGGCGTGGCCGTCTGGAGGACCAGGAAGAGGGTGACGGCGGAGTTCGCCGAGGACATGGCGGACACCGCCGCACCGGCGGCGGCGCCCCAGGCCGCCGCGCCGGCCGCCGTGAAGAGCGAGGGCCAGTCGCGGACCGGGGGCGCGGGTGCCAGCAGGGCGGCCACCCGGCGGGGCACCGGTCCGGTGGCGGCGAGCGCCGCGAGGGTGGGCGCGGGCGCGGCGGCCGACCGGCCCGACAGCAGCGCCGCCCGGCCGATGGCCCGTGCCACCGTGCGCCGGTCGCCGACCGCGCGGGCCGCCTCCTCGTCGGCCCACCGCTCGGCGGTGTAGGCGACGGCGGAGCGCAGCGGGCGCAGGAACGGATTGGCGCGCGCCGCCAGGTGCACGGCGAGCAGATGCCGGTGGTGCCGGGCGGCCAGATGGGCGCGTTCGTGGGCGAACAGCGCGCGCCGCTCGGCCGGTGCCAGGCCGTCCAGCAGGGCGGTGGTGACGACGATCCGCCCGGGGGCGCCCGGCAGCGCGTACGCGTAGGGCGCCGCGTCGTCCGGGAGCACCGCGACCGTGCCGCCGCGCACCCCGGCCAGGGCCCGCCGGGCGCGCCGGGTCACCCGCCGGTGGCGCCACAGGGTGCGGGCGCAGGCCGCCGTCACCGCCGCCAGGGCGGGGATGGCGGCGCGGCCCGCGATCCCGTCGTGCGGTACGGCGGCTCTGACCTCGGGGTCGGACCAGCCGTCCGGCAGCGGGTTGCCGGGCAGCTGGGCGGTGCCGACGACCATGAGCAGCAGCAGGCACAGCGTGCTGCACACCGCCATGACGACGGCCACCGCCGTCAGCAGCCGGGTGGCGGTGCGCGGGTGCAGATGCAGTTCGGCCAGGCGCGCGACCGGCCAGGCGGTCAGCGGCAGCACCAGCGGCAGGAAGACGAAGACTCCCATGTGCGGTCAGTGCTCCGTGCGGTCCTCGTCCGTGTTCCGGCCCCCGGGCGCGCAGCTCTCGTCCACCGAGTCCAGCAGGGCGCGCAGCACCTGCTCGTCGCCGGGCGGCAGCGCGGTGACGAAGCTGGCGAGGACCGCCTCGCGGTCGCGCTCGCCGTCCAGCAGACGGCGCATCCTCAGGGCGGCGAGCCGGGCCACGTCGGCGGTCGGCGTCCATACGAAGGAGCGGCCCCGGCGCTCGCGGGCGACCACGTCCTTGGCGAGCAGCCGGGTCAGGATGGTGACGACGGTGGTGTAGGCGAGGTCGCCGCCGAGCCGTTCCTGCACCCAGGCGGCGGTCACCGGTCCATCGGCCTCGCGGAGCGCGGCGAGCACCTGGCCCTCCAGCTCCCCCTGTCTGCGCCGGATCCGCCGGTCCTGCTCGGCCATGTCGGTCTCCCTCCGGCGTCGGCGTGCCGGACCACGCTACTTCACTCCGTGGCATGCTGACGGAATGGCTTTCGACAGTGCGCGTACGCCCCTTGCCGAACAGGTCGCGGAACTCCTCGCCGTGGACGGCCCGTTGCCCATCGTCACGGCCGGTGACCCGGTGCTGCGCGGCGCCGCCGAGCCGTTCGACGGCCAGTTGGAGCCCGCGTTGCTCGACCGGTTCGTCCAGGCGCTGCGCCTCACCATGCACGCGGCGCCGGGGGTGGGGCTGGCCGCGCCGCAGGTGGGCGTGGCCCTGCGGATCGCCGTCGTGGAGGACCCGGCGCCGGTGCCGGAGGAGGTGCGGCTGGCGCGCGGCCGGGTGCCGCTTCCGTTCAGGGTCCTGGTCAACCCCGTCTACGAGCCGGTCGGTCCGGACCGGGCCGCGTTCTTCGAGGGCTGTCTGAGCGTGCCGGGGTGGCAGGCGGTGGTGGCCCGGCACGCCCGGGTGCGGCTGCGGGCCGAGGACGAGCGGGGGCGCCCGGTGGACGAGGTGCTGACCGGCTGGCCGGCCCGTATCGCGCAGCACGAGACCGACCATCTCGACGGCACCCTCTACCTCGACCGCGCCGAGATCCGCTCGCTGTCCTCGAACGAGGTGGCGGTGGCCCGCTGGTCCCAGCCGACACCCGAACGGGCGGCGGAGGCGCTGGGCTTCCCGCTGGGTTAGCGGGGGGGGCGCCGCGGGCTCGCGGGGCCGGACCTCCTGAGCCCACCCAGGGGACTGCCGGGTGGCCGGGCGGGGTTCCTCGTACCGCGGGGCGGGACAGCCACCGGACCCGCCGACCTCACGCGCCGGCTCCCCGACCGCGTACCGCGCGCACAGGCCCGGCCGACGCGCCGCCCACCACCGCACCGGTCGCACCGGCCCCAGGCCGCCCAGCCTCGTGGGGCCGCGCCACCCGCACGCAGGACCGCCCGAGCGACCGGCACAGCTCGGCCCGTCGCCCCGCTCCCGTCCCTTCCCGCCCCGCCGGGCGCGGCGCCGGGCCCGCCGGTCCCGGCCCTCACCGGCCCGGAGGCACGGGACCGCCCGCCCCGGACTCAGCCCCGGTACGCCTCCAGCAGGCGCAGCCACACCTCGCTGATCGTCGGGTATGAGGGGACCGCGTGCCAGAGCAGGTCGACGGGGATCCGTCCGGCGACGGCGACCGTCGCGGAGTGCAGCAGTTCGCCGACGCCGGGGCCGACGAAGGTGACGCCGCGCAGGATGTTCTCGTCGAGGTCGACCACCATGCGGGCGCGGCCCCGGTAGCCCTCCCCGTACAGTCCGGCGCCCGCGACCGAGGAGAGGTCGACATCGACGGCGCGGACCCGGTGTCCGGCCTGCTCGGCCTCCGCCAGGGAGAGTCCGACGGCGGCGGCCTCGGGGTCGGTGAAGACGACCTGCGGCACGGCGTGGTGATCGGCGGTGGCGGCGTAGGGTCCCCACGGCTGGGGTGCGGCGGGGGCGGTGCCCGCGGCGCGGGCGCCGATGACGTCGCCCGCGATCCGGGCCTGGTACTTGCCCTGGTGGGTGAGGAGGGCGCGGTGGTTGACGTCGCCGCACGCGTACAGCCAGTCGGTGCCCTCCACCCGCAGAGTGTCGTCGACGGAGAGCCACGAGCCGGGTTCCAGGCCGACCGTCTCCAGGCCGATGTCGCCGGTGCGCGGGGCGCGGCCGGTGGCGAAGAGGATCTCGTCGGCCTCGACACGCTCGCCGGTCCCGGTGACGGCCACGACGGAGCCGTTCTCGCGGGCCACCGACTCCACCGAGGTGCCGGTGCGCAGCTCGGCGCCGGCCGCAGTGAGCGCCTCGGCGACGAGCTCCCCGGCGAAGGGCTCCATGCGCGGCAGCAGGCCCTTGCCGCGCACCAGCAGCGTGACCTGGGAGCCGAGGGCCTGGTAGACGGTGGCCATCTCGGTGGCGACCACACCGCCGCCGACCACGATCAGCCGCCGGGGCACCTCCTCGGCGCTGGTGGCCTCGCGGCTGGTCCACGGCCCGACGCCGTCGAGACCGGGCAGCTCGGGCAGGCTCGCCCGGGTGCCGGTGCAGACGGCCACGGCGTGCCGGGCGGTCAGGGTCCGCCACTCGCCGTCCGGGCCGGTGACCGTGACGGTACGGGGACCGGCGAGGCGGCCGTGGCCGCGGTACAGGTCCGCTCCGATGCCCTCGACCCAGGCGACCTGGCCGTCGTCGTGCCAGTGCGAGGTGTACTCGTCCCGGCGGGCGAGGACCGCCGCGGTGTCCAGCGGCCCCTGCACGGCCTGGCTCAGTCCGGGCAGGCGGCGGGCGTCGGCGCGGGCGATGACCGGGCGCAGCAGGGCCTTGCTCGGCATGCACGCCCAGTAGGAGCACTCGCCGCCGACCAGTTCGCTCTCCACGATCGCGGTGGACAGGCCCGCCGCGCGGGTGCGGTCGGCGACGTTCTCGCCGACCGGTCCGGCTCCGAGCACCACGACGTCGTACGCGAGGGTTTCCGTTTCGGTCATGGGGTCAGTCTGGTGGGTGGCGTGTCCGGTGGCCACAGGGACCCACGGGCCGTGTGACGGCGGGGCGCGCCGGTGACCAGGTGGGTTGCCGCGCCCTTGACCAGGTGGGTTGCCCGGTCGGCCGCTTGGGTACGCGCGCGGAATAGCCCGTAGGGTCGGCCGTGTTGTGCGGACGGCTCAACCCGACATCAGGAAGAGGGATCACGCCATGAGCAGCACCGTGGAGCTGACCAAGGAGAATTTCGACCAGACGGTCACGGAGAACGAGTTCGTTCTCATCGACTTCTGGGCGTCCTGGTGCGGGCCGTGCCGTTCCTTCGCCCCGGTCTACGAGAAGGCGGCGGCGGACAACCCGGACCTGGTGTTCGGCAAGGTGGACACGGAGGCGCAGCCGGAGCTGGCGGCGGCCTTCGGCATCCAGTCGATCCCGACACTGATGATCGTCCGTGACCAGGTGGCCGTGTTCGCGCAGCCCGGCGCGCTGCCGGAGGCGGCCCTGACCGATGTGATCGGCCAGGCCCGCAAGCTGGACATGGACGAGGTGCGCAAGGCGGTCGCCGAGCAGCAGGCGCAGGCGGAGCAGCCGGGCGAGTAGCGGACACCGCGGGCAGCCGCCGGCCGGTCCGGCCGCCGCCCGGCGCCGCGGGGCCCTCCCTGGTGGGACGGGCCCCGCCGCCGTGTCCGGGCCCGGTCAGCTGGATTCGCGGTGCACCACGGTGGCGCCCCGCACCGTGCGCCGCTCGGGCGCGCCGCCGGGGTCGCGTACGGCGCTGTCGACCAGCTCGGCGAGGTCGCGGCCCGCGGGCAGCTCGATGTGCACCGTGCTCAGCCGGGGCCGCAGCAGCCTGCCGAGCATCAGGTCGTCGGCGCCCACCACGGCCGTCTCCTCGGGCACGCGCAGGCCCGCGTCCTGGAGGGCGCGCATCAGGAGCATGGCGTACTCGTCGTTGTAGGCGAAGACCGCGTCCAGGCCGAGCGCGCGCCAGCGGGCGGCGAGCCGGGCCGCCGACTCCTCGTCGTAGCCGAGGGGAAGCTCGGTCACGGTCCCGTCGGTCCCGCTCAGGGCGCGGCGTACGCCTTCCAGGCGGGGCCGGGAGAACACCCCGAGCCCGCGTTCCTCGGGGACGACCACGCCGATCCGGCGCCGGCCGCGTGCGTACAGATGGGCTCCGGCGCGGCGGCCGACGCTGTGGTGGTCCAGGAGCACGGCGTGCGCCCCCTCGACGGCCTCGGGTCCGATGGTGACGACGGCCCGCGCCCCGGAGCGCCGCAGCACCGCGACCCCCTCGGAGCCGATGCCGGTCCCGGGCAACAGGACGGCGACCGGGCGCAGTTCGGCCCAGGCACGGGCGGCCTCCTCGCCGCGCAGACCGACGCTGCCGTGCTGCACGACGGTGTAGTCGAGGCGGCCCAGCGCCCCCTGGAGTTCGTCGATGAACCCGTGGTACAGCGGGCCCATCGGGACGGCGGGCGTGGGCATCAGGACGATGCGGCTGTGCCCGGCGCGCAGGCTGCGCGCTGCGGCGTGGGGCACATAGCCCAGTTCCTCGGCGGCGGCGCGGACCCGGCGACGGGTGGGTTCGCTGATCCGCACGGCGCTGGTGTTGTTCAGGACGTAGGAGACGGTCGCGCGCGAGACACCCGCGAGACGGGCCACATCGGCACTCGTGGGGACCGAGTGCGGCAGTGGGGGTGTCGTCGACGAGGGCGCGGCGGCCTTGGGTATCTGCACCATGACGTACCGCATCTTGGCAGAAGCGCAAGGGAGTTGAGCGCGCGGGGGAAGCATCCCGGCCGGGTGCGCGGCGGCCCGGTGGCCGACGGGAGGCGCGTCGCGGGCGGCGCGATCGACGCCGAAACGATTCTCCGCACGAGGGCACGGGGCGCGAGGCCGCGAGGACACGAGGACACGAGGACACGAGGACACGAGAGACGATGCGCCGTACGCGTCGCGCCGTACGCGTCCTGCCGTACGCCTCCCGCGTGACGAACATGTTCGTCACGAACTTGTTCGGAGCGAACATGTTCGTTACGGTGAGGGCATGACCGCACGCCCCGAGACCCCCCGCAGCCGCCGCGACCGGCCCGCCAAGCCCGCCCTGACCCGGGAGGGCATCGTCGCCGCCGCGGTCGCCGTGCTGCGTGCCGAGGGACTGGCGAAGGTGACCATGCGGCGCCTGGCCCAGGAGCTCGACACCGGCCCTGCCTCGCTGTACGTGTACGTGCGCAACACCGCCGAGCTGCACGCGGCCGTCCTGGACGAGCTGCTGGGCACGGTCGGCGCGGCGCCGGCGCCCGAGGAGGGCGACTGGCGCGCGCGACTGGAAGCGGTGCTCACGGCGTACGTCCGGATGCTGCACGCCCATCCGAGCCTCGCCCGCTCCGCGCTCACCGCCCGGCCCAGCGGCCCGCACTACCTGAACCTCATCGAGACGCTGCTCGCCCTGCTCGACGAGGGCGGGGTCCCGCCCGAGCGGGCGGCGTGGGGCGTGGACCTGCTGCTCCAGCACGCCACGGCGACGGCCGCCGAGCACTCCGCGCGCGGCGCGACCGCCACCGGACAGCGGGACACCGACACCGATGCCGACACCGGCTCAGGCTCCGACGCCGACGCCGACGCCGACGCCGACTGGGACGCGCTGACCCGCGCCCTGCACGGCGCCCGCGACACCACCCATCCGCACATCGCGGCGCTCGCGGGCCCGCTGCTGTCCGGCGCGCCCGAGGAGCGCCTGGCCTGGGGCATCCGAGCCGTCATCAGCGGCATCGCGCACACCCCGGTCCCGGGCTCCGACTGATCCTCACGCCTTCGCCCCACCCCATCCGCACCCCCATCCACACCCTCACCCCTCACTCTCGTCCGGAGACACCCATGTCCCACACCGCTGTCCCGCACCACCCCGTCGCCGTGATCGGCGCCGGGCTCGGCGGCCTCACGCTCGCCCGCGTCCTGCATGTGCACGGGATCGAGGCGGCCGTCTTCGACCTGGACGCCTCCCCCGCCGCACGCACCCAGGGCGGCATGCTCGACATCCACGAGGACTCGGGGCAGGCGGCGCTGCGCGCGGCCGGGCTGCACGAGCGGTTCAGTGAACTGGTGCTACAGGGCGGCCAGGCCACGCGGGTGCTCGACCGGCACGGGACGGTCCGGATGGACGAGCCCGACGACGGCACCGGCGGCCGGCCCGAGATCGACCGGGGCGACCTGCGCGACCTGCTGCTCGGCTCGCTGCCCGAGGCGACCGTGCGCTGGGGCGCGAAGGTCACCGGGGCGCGCGGGCTGGGCGGCGGCCGGCACGAGGTGGCGCTCGCCGACGGCACCGTGTTCACCACGGACCTGCTGGTCGGCGCCGACGGCGCCTGGTCGCGGATCCGCCCGCTGGTCTCCGCCGCGCGGCCCGCCTACACGGGCGTCTCGTTCGTCGAGGCGGACCTGCGGGCCGCTGACGTGCGCCATCCGGTGGCCGCCGAGGTGGTGGGCGGCGGGTTCTTCTTCGCGCTCGACGCGGGCCGGGGCTTCCTCGCGCACCGCGAGACACACGGCGACCTGCATGTCTACGCGGCCGTCGTGGCGCCGGAGGACTGGCTGGACGGCATCGACTTCACCGACACCGACACCGCCAAGGAGCGGGTGCTCGACCGCTTCCCCGACTGGGACAAGAGCCTGCGGTCCCTGGTCGCGGACGCCGACGGCGCGCTGGTCCCGCGGCGGATCCACGCCCTGCCGGTCGGCCACCGCTGGGACCGGGTGCCCGGCGTGACGCTGCTGGGCGACGCCGCGCACCTGATGTCGCCGTTCGCGGGCGAGGGCGCGAATCTGGCCATGCTCGACGGCGCCGAACTGGCCGGTTTTCTCGCCGCGAGGCCGGACGACACCGAGGCGGCGCTGCGGGCGTACGAGGAGCGGCTGTTCCCGCGCAGCGAGTCGGCGGCGGCCGAGTCGGCCCGCGGCGCCACCCTGCTGTTCGGCGAGGACGCCCCCGACGCGCTGCTGGAGATGTTCACGTCCCACGGCTGAACGGGCCGGAACTTCCCGACGGACGGAACCTCCCGACGGACCGGCGGCCCGGGTGCCCCGGACGGACCGGTGGCCCGGTGGCTCGGTGGAGGCGGAGGGGCGCGGGTCAGGCGGTCGGGAGCGCCGGAGAGGTCAGCCGGGCGACCAGGTCGTACCAGCCGCTCTGGAGGCGTTCCATCGGCATCTGGCGCTGCCGGGTCAGATGGAAGATGAGCGCCGGTTCGAGATAGCCCATCAGCGTGTGGGCGAGCAGTTCGGCGTCCGCCTCGGGGACCGCGTGGCGCAGCAGCATCACGACATGGCCGAACCGCACCCGGTGGGCCGGGACCAGATGCCTGCGGTCGGGGCACGCCTCGGCGGCCAGCTGGAGTTCCAGGTCGTCGGCGGCGCGGCGGAGCGCGGCGCAGCCGAAGGCCCGCAGCCGCTCCACGGGCGGCGCGCCCGGCCCGAGAGGGGCGGGACCGCTCAGGAAGGACGCCTGGAACTTCTTCTCGGAGTGGTCCAGGAGCGCCGTCAGCAGTCCGGTGCGGTCGCCGAAGCGGCGGAAGACCGTCCCCTTGCCCACCTGGGCGGCCGCCGCCACCGCCTCCATGGTGACCCCGGCGGCTCCGTGCTCGGCGACCAGCCGGGCCGCCGCGTCCAGCAGCCGGGCGCGGTTGCGCGCCGCGTCGGCCCGCAGGCAGGGCTCGTCCGAACCGGTGCCCAGCTCCAGCAACACCGGCTTGTCGTGGGGCTCTTGAGGCGTGGTGAAGGGCGGCAGAGCGCTGGACATGAAGACAGCGTAAAGCATGGGGAAGAAAACTGGACCGCGGTCCGGTTAACCTGGTAGAAAATTAAACGGACCTCGGTCCGGATCGTAACGGCAGTGTTTCACCCCCTTGGAGTCCCCCATGTCTGTTCGCATCCTCGCGCTCGTCGGCAGCCTGCGCGCCGGCTCGCACAACCGCCAGCTCGCCGAGGCTGCGGCGAAGCTCGCGCCCGAGGGCGCCGAGGTCCAGGTCTTCGAGGGCCTGGGCGACGTCCCGTTCTACAACGAGGACATCGACGCCGAGGGCAGCGTGCCGGCCGCCGCCGCCAAGCTGCGTGAGGCGGCCCAGGCCGCCGACGCCTTCCTGCTCTTCTCGCCCGAGTACAACGGCACCATCCCGGCCGTGCTGAAGAACGCCATCGACTGGCTGTCCCGCCCGTACGGCGCCGGCGCCTTCGGCGGCAAGCCGGTCGCCGTCGTCGGCACCGCGCTCGGCCAGTACGGCGGCGTGTGGGCGCACGACGACACCCGCAAGGCCGTGGGCATCGCCGGCGGCAAGGTGATCGAGGACATCAAGCTCTCCATCCCGGGCTCCGTCACCCGCTTCACCGAGGTCCACCCGGCCGACGACACCGAGGTCGCCGCACAGCTGACCGAGGTCGTCGCCCGTCTGCGCGGCCACGCCGACGAGACCGTCGCCGTCTGAGGCTTCTGAACCGCCGGCGAGGGGCCGGATCCGTGACATGACCTGTCACGGATCCGGCCCCTTCGCGTCGTGTCGCGCCCGTCCTCCCGCTTCGCGCTGCCCGGCCGTCGTGCGGGTACGCGGGTACGCGGGTACGCGGGTACGCGGGTACGCCGGTACCAGGCGGCCGGGTCCCACCTCGCCGCGCACCGCACCGCACCGAGAACCGGCTCCGCCGTCCGCAGCCCCCGAGGAGACGCCATGAGCAGTGCCGCCACCGGGTCCGTACCGCCGCCGTTCGATCCCGAGCTGGCCGTCGCACTGGAGGAGGCCGGGGACCTGGCGCGGCCCGGGTTCACCCCGCGGGACATCGAGAGCGCCCGGCGCGCCGCGGCCCTGGCCCTGGATCCGGCGGGCGGCCCTGACCTGACTCTGGACGGCGCCTTCGAGACCGCGGACCTGACCGTCCCGGGTCCGCCCGGGGCGCCCGGCGTCTCCCTGCTCGTCTGCCGCCCCACCGCGACGGCGGCGCCCGCGGCCCGCGCCGCCCGGCCCGTCCTCTACCACGTGCACGGCGGCGGCCTGGTCGCCGGGAACAACCGGGTCGGTCTGCCGGCGGTCCTGGAGTGGGCGCGGGAGCTGGGCGCGGTCGTGGTGTCGGTGGAGTACCGGCTGGCGCCGGAGCACCCGCACCCCGCACCGGTCGAGGACGTCTACGCCGGGCTGCGGTGGACGGCTGAGCGGGCCGGGGACCTGGGCGGCGATCCGGAGCGGATCGTGCTCGTCGGCGCGAGCGCCGGCGGTGGCCTCGCGGCCGCGCTCGCGCTGCTGCTGCGCGACCGCCGGGGGCCGCGTCCGTGCGGGCAGCTGCTCCTGTCCCCGATGCTCGACGACCGCAACGACACACCGTCCGCGCACCAGATGGCGGGGGTCGGCCTCTGGGACCGCACGGCCAACGAGACCGCCTGGACGGCCCTGCTCGGTGACCGGCGGGGCGGTCCCGGAGTGCCGCCGTACGCCGCGCCCGCCCGTGCGACGGACCTGTCCGGGCTGCCCCCGGCCTTCCTGGACGTCGGCTCGGCGGAGACCTTCCGCGACGAGGTCGTGGCCTACGCCTCCGCCATCTGGCGGGCCGGCGGTGTCGCGGAGCTCCATGTCTGGCCCGGCGGCTGCCACGGCTTCGACGCCCTAGCCCCGCACGCGGCCCTGTCCGGCGCGGCACAGGCGGCCCGGCTGGACTGGCTGCGCAGGCTGCCGGCACCGGACCAGCGGGCCGGGTGAGGCTCCCGCCCCCGCCGAGGAGTCCGCGCGCCGCGCCCCTCACGCCGTCAGCAGCATGATCCCCAGGGCGATCAGGGCGGCCACCTTGACGATCTCCAGGGCCACATAGACCAGGTGGTCGTGCGAGCGCGGCCCGTCCACCGGCTCCTCACCGGACAGGACGCGGTCGGATCTGCGGTTCAACCGGGGTCGGACGAGGAGCAGTTGCACCAGGAGGAGCACCGCGACAGCCGCGGTCAGGGCGATCACCGGCGCGGGGGCGCCGCCGGCCGCGACCGCGACGACCACCACGGCCGCCGCGGCGGCCTCCACCAGGTTCAGCGCCCGGAAGACCAGGCGGCCGATGCCCAGGCCGACGGGGATCGTCACTCCGGGGGCGCGGAACTTCAGGGGCGCCTCCAGGAAGGAGACGCCCAGCACCATGCCGAGCCAGACGAAGGTGACGGCGCTCGCCGTGGCGGCCGACGTGGAGTCCATGAGGGTGTCGCCTTTCCGCCCGGGGCACGGGCCGTGGTCGGCTCGCCGCCCGGAACACGAGCGGCCAGCCTCTTCCCGCCAGGATCCCGGTACGGATCCGGGCCTGTTCACATCGTTCGGCTCACATCGTCCGGCTCGCGTCATTCGGCTCGCGTCATTCGACGGCCCGCGCCCCGGCCGGAGCGGCGGCCAGGTGTGCCAGGCAGGAGTCCGCGGTGGCGAACGGATCCAGACCGCTCGCGGTGAGCGGCGCGCCCAGCGCCGCCAACGCGCCCTGCATCAGCCCGAGATGGAGCGAGCACACCAACTCCCCTTGCTCCTCGGCCAGTTCGAGGAACGGACAGTGCCGCAGCCGGATCCGCCGCGGCGGCCCGTCCCGCCCGCCGCCCTCGGACACCGGGTCGAACCCGAGCTCGCCGAGCAGCGCGACCAGCCGGTCCGCCGAGTCGGCGGCGGCGGGCGAAGGACCGGACGACGCACCGGACGAGGACGCCAACGGCTGCGGCTGCGGCTGCGGCTGCGGCTGCGGCTGCGGCTGTACGAGGGTACGGCCCCAGGTGCGGCCCGTGCTCACGGCGGCGTCCCGGGCACCGGGGCCGCGGGAGGCCAGTTCGCCGAGCAGCATCCGGGCCAGCAGGTGGTATCCCCGGACACCGGCGCGGTCCATGCCCGGCCGGGGAGCGTACACCGTGCGGGGGCGGCCGGGCCCGGGGCGACGGCCCGCGCGCCGGGGCTCCTCGGTGCGCCGCTCGACGCGCCCCTCGGCCACCAGTGCGTCGAGGTGGAAGCGGACCGTGTTGGGGTGCACGCCGATCCGCTCGGCGGTCTCCGCGACGCCCAGCGGACCGGCGGCCGAACGCAGCACGTCCAGCACGTCACGCCGACGCGGGCTTCCCTGTGCCGCAGCCACGTCGCTCACCCCTTTCCACCTGCGGTGATTTTTCACGAGTCCGACATGGAATAATCGTAGGCGATGTGCCGCAGACACAAGGAAGAGGGGTGCGCCATGGTGTCGTCCGCAGCGCGGGACACCGGTCCGGACGGGGCGGGACAGCCCCAGCCGAGCCTCCTGTGCGACGCCCGGACGCTGGCCGGGGACCCTCCGGTACCGACCGGGGTGCTGTGGAAGCTGGCGGAGAGCGGCCGCCAGCTCGACGCCAACCTCGTACGGCTCGCACCGGGCGGGCGCGTCGCCCCGCACGCCGAACCGGACCTGGACGTCCTGGTGCACGTGGTCTCCGGCGAGGGGACCCTCGGCGCGGGCCCTCAGGACGAACCCCTCCCGTTGACCGAGGGCGTGACGGTCTGGCTGCCGCACGGCTCCACGCGCAGCATCGGCGCAGGGCCGGACGGCCTCGTCTACCTCACCGTGCACGGGCGCCGTCCCGGGATGCGGATCCGGTCGCACCGGGACGGCTCCTGACGATCCGTCGGCGGCACCTCCCCGGCCTCACCGATCTCCGCGCCCCCGGCCTCCGCGCCCCCGAACTCCGCGCCCCCGAACTTTTCGACCGCCGCGCACACCTGCGAGGTCTGCGACACCTTCCGGCGGCCGGTGGGTGACGCGTCCCGCGGCCCTACTAGGGTGCCCGCGTGACTGCTTTCACCCATGAGACCGACGAGACCGACGAGACCGGCGACCCCCGCGACGACGTCCCCGGCCGCTACGGCCCCGCCGCCACCACGGAGGCCGACCCGCGCGGGGTCGGCCGGGTGCGCACCGAGTACGCGCCCGCGCACGACGGCGACCCCGACCCCGGGGAGATCGTCTGGACCTGGGTCCCCTTCGAGGAGAACGACGGGCGGGGCAAGGACCGTCCGGTGCTCGTGGTGGCCCGGGAGGCGGCGGGGACGCTCCTCGCGGTGCAGTTGTCCAGCAAGGCGCACGACGGCGAGCGCGAGTGGGTGGCGATCGGGAACGGGCCGTGGGACCGCACCGGGCGCGATTCCTGGGTCGCGGTCGACCGGGTGCTGCGGCTGCACGAGGACGGCATGCGGCGGGAGGCGTGCGCGCTGGACCGGGCGCGGTTCGACACGGTGGTACGGCGGCTGCGGGAGCGGTACGGCTGGAGCTGACTCCGGGGACGGCGCGGCGCGCGCCGCCCCGGGGCGAGCTCTCCGGTCAGGTGAACGTCCGTGCGAACGCCTCGCGCACGACGGTCCCCGGTGTGCGGTCCAGGACGCCGAACACCACGTGCTCGAAGGCGTCCGCGAACTGTCCGCCGGGCGCCAGCAGGGCCCGGAAGGCGGCCGCCACCTGCGCGGGGTCGTTGCGGAACACCCCGCACCCCCAGGCGCCGAGGACCAGCCGCCGGTAGCCGTGCGCGGCGGCGGTCTCCAGTACGCGTCCGGCGCGGACGGCCAGGGCCTTCGGCAGCAGGGCGGCGCGCTCGGGTGCGTCCCGCAGGACCACTCCGGCGTTCGGCGCGGCCGCGGTCAGGAAACCGGCGGTGAAGGGTTCGTCCAGCAGCCGTCCGCGGTCGTCGCGGAAGACGGGCACGGCCGGTGAGTGGATCACCCGGTCGGAGTAGAACGGATCTCGGTGCGCCCGGTGGTGCTCGTAGAACTCCCTGGCCCCGAGCAGGCACGTGTGCAGCGCGGAGGCGCGGCACAGGGCCTCCTCCTGGGCCTGCGCGCCGTTGAGGTAGCCGCCGCCGGGATTGCGCGCCGAGGCGAAGTTCAGCACGGCCACCGGGCCGGCGAGGCGCCGGGCGGCGGCCAGGCTGCTCTCGCCCGTGACCTCGACGGTCGTCGCGACCGGTGTCCAGGCGGGCACGGGCACCGGCTCGGGGCCGTACACACGTGTGCCGGCGCGGGCGGCCTCGATGTCCGCCGCCAGCGGGACCGGGAGCCCGTCGGCGCGGCGATAGGAACCGGCCATGACGATCTGCTCGGTCTGCTGCGCGACACCGCGCAGACGCGCGCTCATGGCGTCACCCCCGTGCACGCCATGACCGCGCCCGGCGCGGCGCCCCCCGTTGCCCTCATGCACGCATCGTGGGCGACGCCGGGACCTCCGCGCAACGGAGTTTCCGCCACCGCGACGCCGCGAGAGGGCACTCGGCACCCGTCCGGCGCCGGGCCGCCCGAGCGCCTCCCCGGCACCGCCGACGGGCCGCGGTCGCGGCGTGACGCCGCGGGAAACATCGCGGAAACGGAGATTCCGGGGCACGATTGTCCCGTTCTGCACCCTTGTGCGAATCGGTCGCAGGGTTTTGGGTGGGACGGTGCGTCTCCGTCCCGGACCACCCGTCCCGGGCCGGTGGCATGGTGGAATCTCAGGAGGATCCCGACATGTCCGATTCGGCAAGTGGCTGTACGGAGCCCCGTACAGCCGTCACCGAGGCCGAGGTCGAGGCACTGGTCAGTGGCATCTGCTTCAAGACCGGACCGCCCCGCACCCTCGGCGTCGAAGTGGAATGGCTCGTCCACGAGCAGCGCGCGCCGCGGCTCCCCGTCACACCCGAACGTCTCGAAGCGGCCTACGCCGCCCTGCGGACCGTGCCCCTGGGGTCGGCGCTCACCGTCGAGCCCGGCGGACAGCTGGAACTCAGCTCGCCGCCCGCCGCCTCCCTGACGGAGTGCGTCCGCACCGTCTCCGCCGACCTCGACCGCGTCCGCGCCGTACTGGCCGACGACGGCCTCTGCCTGGTCGGGCTCGGCCACGATCCCTGGCACACCCCGCGCAGGTTCCTGCGCGAGCCGCGCTACGACGCCCTGGAGGCCTGCCTCGACCGGGGCGGCCCGGCCGGCCGGCACATGATGTGCACCTCCGCCTCCGTGCAGGTGAGCGTGGACGCGGGGCACGAGGAGCCGGGCCCGCTCGGCCATGTGCGGCGCTGGTGGCTCGCCCACCATCTGGGCGCCGTCCTGGTGGCCGTCTTCGCCAACTCCCCGCTGATCGGCCAGCGGCCCACCGGCTGGCTCTCCACCCGGCAGCTGCTGTGGACCGAGATCGGTCCGGGCCGGGCGGGCGCTCCCCCGCTGGACGGCACGCCTCGCACCACCTGGGCCCGGCACGTCCTGGACGCACCGGTGATGTGCGTACGGCGCTCCGACGGGCCGTGGCACGTGCCCGAGGACGTGACCTTCCGGGACTGGATACGCTCCGGCCTGCCGAGACCGCCGACCCGGGAGGATCTCGACTACCACCTGACCACGCTGTTCCCGCCGGTCCGCCCGCGCGGCCATCTGGAACTGCGCATGATCGACGCGCAGCCCGGCGACGACGGGTGGATCGTGCCGCTCGCGGTGACGGCGGCGCTCTTCGACGACCCGGAGGCCGCGGAGACCGCGTACCGGGCCGTGAAACCGCTCGCCGAGCGGGCCGGTACGCGGCCCGCGCCGCACAATCCGCTCTGGACGGCGGCGGCCCGCACCGCGCTGGCCGACCCGGAGCTGCACGAGGCGGCCGTCACCTGCTTCGAGGCCGCGCTCGCGGCACTGCCCCGGCTCGGCGCCACCGCCGACGTCACCGGCGCCGTCGCCGCGTATCTGGACCGCTACGTCCGCGCGGGCCGCTGCCCCGCCGAGGATCTGCTCGACCGAGCGGGCGCCGGTGAGCACCGCCGCGCCCACGGGAAGGACAGCCGCACATGACCGACCCCGCGCCCGACACCGCGACCGGCCCGGCGACCGGCGCAGAGACCGACAGCGAGGCGCTGCGCGCCCGTGCGCTGGCCTCCCTGCGCACCGCCCGGGACCGCACCACGCTGCTGACCAGCTGTGTGGAGGAGCCCGACCTGACCGCCCAGCACTCGCCGCTGATGTCCCCGCTGGTGTGGGACCTCGCGCACATCGGCAACCAGGAGGAGCTGTGGCTGCTGCGCGCGGTCGGCGGCCGGGAGGCGATGCGCCCCGAGATCGACAGCCTCTACGACGCCTTCGAGCACCCGCGCTCCGAACGCCCCTCGCTGCCGCTGCTCGCGCCCGCCGAGGCGCGCGCCTACGCGTCGGAGGTGCGCTCGCGGGTGCTGGACGTGCTGGAGTCCACCGCGCTGCACGGCTCCCGGCTGACCGAGGCGGGCTTCGCCTTCGGCATGGTCGCGCAGCATGAACAGCAGCACGACGAGACGATGCTGATCACCCATCAGCTCCGCTCGGGGCCGCGGGCGCTGACCGCGCCCGACCCCGATCCGGTCCCGCCGTTCACCGGGCCCGCCGAAGTCCTGGTCCCCGGCGGCCCGTTCACCATGGGCACCTCCACCGAGCCGTGGGCGCTGGACAACGAACGGCCCGCGCACGTACGGGAGGTGGCGCCGTTCTGGATCGACACCACCCCGGTGACCAACGCCGCCTACCGGGCGTTCCTCGACGACGGCGGGTACGAGGACCCGCGCTGGTGGGCGCCGGACGGCTGGAGCCACATCCGGCGGCACGGCATCACCGCGCCGCTGTTCTGGCGCCACGACGCCGGGCAGTGGCTGCGGCGGCACTTCGGCACCACCGAGGCCGTACCGCCCGACGAGCCGGTGCTGCACGTCTCCTGGTACGAGGCCGACGCCTACGCCCGCTGGGCCGGGCGGCGGCTGCCCACCGAGACCGAGTGGGAGAAGGCGGCCCGGCACGACCCGGCGACCGGCCGCTCGGCCCGCTATCCGTGGGGCGACGCGGATCCGGCGCCCGAGCACGCCAACCTGGGCCAGCGCCACCTGCGTCCGGCCCCGGCGGGCAGCTATCCGGCCGGCGCCTCCCCGCTGGGCGTACGGCAGCTCATCGGCGACGTGTGGGAGTGGACGGCGAGCGACTTCCTGCCCTACCCCGGGTTCGCCGCGTTCCCGTACAAGGAGTACTCGGAGGTGTTCTTCGGCCCGGAGTACAAGGTGCTGCGCGGCGGCTCGTTCGCCGTGGACGCGGTGGCCTGCCGGGGCACGTTCCGCAACTGGGACTATCCGGTCAGGCGGCAGATCTTCGCCGGGTTCCGCACCGCCCGCTCCGCCGCTCCCGGAGCGCTCTGATGTGCCGCCACCTGGCCTTCCTCGGGCCCGACGAGCCGCTGGGCCGGCTCCTGACGGAGCCGCCGCACAGCCTGTACCGCCAGTCGTGGGCGCCCCGGCAGCAGCGGTACGGCACGGTCAACGCCGACGGCTTCGGGGTCGGCTGGTACGCCGCCGGCGACCCCGTGCCCGCCCGCTACCGCCGGGCCGGACCGATCTGGGCCGACCTGTCCTTCGCCGATCTGGCCCGGGTGGTGCGCTCCGGTGCGCTGCTCGCCGCGGTGCGGGACGCGACCATGGCGGGCGCGGACGCGGAGGCCGCGGCGGCGCCGTTCGCCGCCGACCGCTGGCTGTTCAGCCACAACGGCGCCGTGACCGGCTGGCCGGGCTCCCTCGCGGCGACCGCCCGTACCCTGCCCGCCGAGGACCTGCTGAGCCTTCAGGCGCGCAGCGACTCCGCGCTGCTGTGGGCGCTGGTGCTGGCCCGGCTGCGGGCCGGGGACACCGCTCCCCAGGCGCTCGCCGACACCGTGCTGGAGGTCGCGGCGGCGGCCCCCGGCTCCCGGCTCAACCTGCTGCTCACCGACGGCCGTACGGTCACGGCGACCGCCTGGGGCGACACCCTGTGGTTCCTCGCCGACCAGGGCCGCCGCGCGGTGACGGTGGCCTCCGAGCCGTACGACGACGATCCGCGCTGGCACCGGGTGCCCGACCGCACCCTGCTCACCGCGACCCGCCAGGACGTCCTGCTGACCCCGCTGAAGGACCTCAGCCGCAAGGATCCCGCCGGGGATCCGGCGTCCGCACCCGCAGAGGAGCCCCGCACGTGAGCCCGTTCCACCTCACCCGCACCCTGCCCGAGGACGCCATGGCCGCCGCGCTGCGCGCCGACGTCCGCCACGGCCTGACCAGCGACCCGAAGGCGCTGCCGCCCAAGTGGTTCTACGACGCGCACGGCAGCGACCTGTTCGAGCAGATCACCCGGCTCCCCGAGTACTACCCGACCCGGGCCGAGCGGGAGATCCTGGCGGGCCGGGCGGCCGAGATCGCCGCGGTCCTGCCCGCCCGCACCCTGATCGAACTGGGCTCCGGCTCCTCGGAGAAGACCCGCCATCTGCTGGACGCCCTGCCCTCTCTGCACAGTTACGTCCCCGTCGACGTGAGCGAGAGCGCGCTGCGCCAGGCCGGGCAGGCGCTCACCGCCGAACGCCCCGGCCTGACCGTGCACGCCCTGCTCGCCGACTTCACCGCCGGACTCACCCTGCCCGGCACACCGGGCCCCAGGCTGCTGGCGTTCCTCGGCGGCACCATCGGCAATCTGCTGCCCGCCGAACGCGCGGCGTTCCTCGCCGGGGTACGCGCCCTGCTCTCCCCCGGCGACGCGCTGCTGCTCGGCACGGACCTGGTCAAGGACGAGCGGGTCCTGGTGCGGGCGTACGACGACGACGCCGGGGTGACCGCCGCGTTCAACAAGAACGTCCTGGCCGTCGTCGACCGCGAACTGGGCGCCGACTTCGACCCGGACGCCTTCGACCACGTGGCCCTGTGGAACCCGGACGACGAGTGGATCGAGATGCGGCTGCGCTCCCGCACGGCGCAGACCGTGAAGGTGCCCGCCCTCGACCTCGCCGTCGACTTCGCCGCGGGCGAGGAACTGCGCACCGAGGTCTCGGCGAAGTTCCGCCGCGAGGGCGTCACCGCGGAACTGGACGCCGCCGGACTGGACCTGGTCCGGTGGTGGACGGACGACGAGGGCCGCTTTGCGCTGTCGCTGAGCGTGGCGCGCTGAGCGGCGCCGCGCCGCGGCTGGGTGCGTGCGGCGCGGGGGCGCCCGTCGCGTCAGGGTGAGCCGTCGGTCCGAACGGACGGCCCGGACGGGGAACAACCGGGTGACAGGAGCCGGGAGGTCCGGGAGGTGCGCGGTCCGCGCGAGGCGGCCGGCCTCAGCGGCCGGGAAGCCGGTCCGGGCCCGGCCGCCGGTCCGGCGGTGGGTGCGGCGGCGGGTGCGGTCGGCCCGCGTCCGGGCCGGGCCACCGGCCCGGCCCCCGGGCCCTCGTCAGCCCAGGCTCGGCTTCAGTTGTTCGGTGATGCGCTGTGAGGCGCGGCGTGCCTCGGTCTTCGGGTCGGCGCCCTTGAGCACCTTGGTCATGTACTGCTTGATCGGGTTGTCGGCCTCGACGGCGGCCCACTGCGCCGTGCTGGGGGTGGCGCGGCCGTGCGCGGCACCGGCCGCCATGGCCGCGACACCCGGCTCACCGGCGACCGCGGAGGCGAGCGTCGTCTTGTTGGGGACGTAGTTCATCGTGCGGGCCAGTTCGGTGTCCCACTTGGCGCCGGTGAGGGCGGCGACCACCGCGACGGCGGCGTCGCGGTCGCCGGTGTTGCGCGGCACGATGAGGTCGGAGCCGCCGGTGAACACGGAGCCGGGCCGGTCGGCCGACTTCCCCGGGACCGGGAAGAAGCCCAGCTTGTCCTTGAGCGCGGGGTTCTTCTGCACGATGGCCTGGGCGACGCCCGGCACGGCCACGATCTGCGCCACCTTGCCCTTGGCGAACACACCGGCCTGCGGGGGGTGTTCCTCGTCGGCACCGACCGGCCCTTCGCCCAGCGCCTGGAGCCGCCGGTAGAAGTCCATGCCGCGCAGGGCGGCCCGGCTGTCCAGGGCGCCCTGCCAGAGGTTGGCGTTCTCCTTGGCCAGCTCGCCGCCCTCGTCCCAGATGAAGCCGGAGAGCGTGTACCAGTCCTGGCCGGCCAGGTAGATGCCCTGGTTGCCGCCCTTGTCGAGCTTCTCGGTGGCGCTCAGCCACTCGTCCCGGGTGCGCGGCGGGCTGTCGATGCCGGCCTCCTCGAACAGGTCCTTGCGGTAGACGACGACCCGGTTGGCGGCGTACCAGGGGATGCCGTACTGGGCGGAGTTGTCCTGCCCCGGCTCGGCCAGGCCCGGCACCCAGTCCTGCATGCCCCAGTCCCGCATGGACTCCAGTGTCAGGTTGGTCAGCCGGCCGCCCTCGACGTACTGGGCGACCTGGGTGTTGCCGACCTCGATGACGTCGGGTCCGTCCTTCGCGCCGCCGGAGAGGGCTTCCTGGACCTTGGGGCCGATGCCGGTCCATTCCTGGATGCGGATGTCGAGGCGGAGGTCCTTGTGGGTGTGCTCGAAGTCCTCAGTGAAGCGGTGCAAGAAGTCCTGCGAGGCGCTGTCCTTCATGAGCCAGACGGTGACGGTCTGCCGTCCGCCCGTACCGCCGGACAGTGGTCCGCAGGCGCTGACCAGCGCGGTGGACACACAGACGAGGGCGAGGAGTCGACGTCTCACGAGCGGGTTCCAGTTCTGTCAGGTGCACAGGGAAGGTCCCGATGTGGGGGTCGAGCAGCGGGCTCGTACGGGCGTGCTGGGATTTTGGTATGGACCAATACGGAGGTCAAGTGTCCGTCCGGTCACAATCCGCACATCTCGCGCGTGAGCCCCGTATGCGGCACCGTGGAGTGACGGGTGACACATGCCTCACGAGGTGTCACCCACCGCGACGACCCCGTCGTCCGGCGCCGTCGGCGCCGCCCGCGAGAGGAGCAACCCCGCCATGAGCGACCATGTGTACCGGGTCACCGAGATCGTCGGCAGTTCGCACCAGGGCGTCGACGACGCCGTCCGCAACGCCGTCGCCCGCGCCTCGCAGACCGTGCGCAACCTGGACTGGTTCGAGGTGACGCAGGTCAGGGGCCAGATCGAGAACGGGCGGATCGAGCACTACCAGGTGGGTCTGAAGCTCGGCTTCCGCATCGAGGACGCCGGCTGAGGACAGCTCCCACCGGCCGCGTGCGACGGGCCGCCGGGTCTCAGGTGCGCCCCTCCCGCTCCTGCGCGTCCGCCAGGTCGGCCGACGGGGCCGTCCAGCGGGCGCGCAGCACCCGGAACCCCGCCCGTTCGGCGTCCAGGCACACCAGTTCGTCGTCGTCCACGAGCACCCGGATCTCCCGGTCGCGGGCGAGCCGGCGCAGGACCTCCAGCTTGGTGGCGCGGGCGGGCCTGCGATCGGCGTCGCGCCGCAGGTGGACCCGCCCGGCCGGCAGTCCGTGCGCCTCCAGCCAGTCGAGCGTGTCCCGGCGGCAGCGCTCGGGCCGCCCGGTGAGGTAGACGACCTCGCACTCCCGCGCGCTGTCGCGGGCCAGCCGCACCCCCTCGGCGAGCGGCGGGTCCTGGGGCGCGGCGGCGAAGAACGCGTCCCAGTCGCGCGGCCTGTGCTCCAGGAAGCGCTGCCGATGCGCCGTGTCGGCGAGGGTGTTGTCCAGGTCGAACACCGCGAGGGGCCGCTTGCTGCTGTCCGTCACGCGTCCACCCTAGACGGACCGGACGGGCCCGTCCGGATGCGGGGCGCGGCACCACGTCCGATGCTGGGTACATGCCCGGAGCGCTGCCCGTGACCGTGTACCCGCCCTCCCCCACCGGCGGCCGCCGGGTCCGTGTGAACGGCGAGATCCTCGGTCTCGCCTACGACACCGCGGACGTCGCCGAGTTCCTGCGCCGCGCCGGGCTCGACGTCGACCCCGTGGAGGTGACGGTCTCCCCGCTCATCGAGTGGCGCGGGGTCGGACCGGAGTACTGGGGCCCGGAGCCCGGCGCCGGGCCCGGCTGAGCGGGGATCCGGGACGCGGGGGCGCGAGCGGGAATCCCGGACGCCACGGCGCGTTGAAAGCGATGTGAGTTCTCTGATCGCGGCCACCCGCTTCTCCGTCCTCGACCGCTCCCGAACCCGCGAGGGCCGCCCGGCCGGCGAGGCGCTGCGGGACACCGTCTCCCTGGCGCGGGAGGCGGAGCGGCTCGGCTACCACCGGTTCTGGGTGTCGGAGCACCACGGCGTGCCCGGGGTCGCCGGGTCGGCGCCGACCGTGCTGGCCGCCGCCGTGGCCGCCGCGACGCGCACCGTCCGCGTGGGCACGGGCGGGGTGATGCTGCCCAACCACCGCCCGCTGGTCGTGGCCGAGCAGTTCGGGGTGCTGGAGTCGCTGTTCCCCGGGCGCATCGACATGGGCCTGGGCCGCTCGGTGGGCTTCACCGACGGCGTACGCCGCGCCCTGGGCCACGGCAAGGGCGACGCGGAGGACTTCGCGGCGCAGCTCGCCGAGCTGCTCGGCTGGTTCGAGGGCACCTCGCCGACCGGGGCGCACGCCCGGCCCGCCGAGGGGCTGCGGGTGCCGCCGTTCGTGCTGGCCATGGGCGAGGGCGCGGTGATCGCCGCCCGCGCGGGCCTGCCCATGGTCGTCGGTGATCTGCGCGACCGCGAGAAGATGCTGCGCGGCGTCGAGCGCTACCGGTCGGCCTTCCGCCCCTCGCCGTGGGCTGCCGAGCCGTACGTCGTGATCTCGGGCACGGTCGCGGTGGCCGGCACCGAGGCGGAGGCCCGCCGTCTGCTCGTGCCCGAGGCGTGGGCCATGGCCCACGCTCGAACTCGCGGCACCTTCCCGCCGCTGGCCCCGGCCGAGCACGTCGACGCCCTGCCGATGACCGCCAAGGAGCGCGGCCTCTACGAGTCCGGTCTGTCCGGCCAGCTCGCCGGGACCGCCGACCAGGTCGCGGACGCGCTGGAGGCGGTGCTGCGGGAGACGGCCGCCCAGGAGGTGCTGGTCACCACCAGCTCGTACGACCGGACGGCGCTGGTCGGCTCCTACCGGCGGCTGGCGGAGATCTTCACCGGCCGTGACGGGGCTGCGGCGCGCCCCGGAGTCCGGTCCGCCACCGCCTGACGACCCGTCATCCCCTGATGGGCCGCCATCTCCTGGCTGACCGCCATCTTCTGACGAGCCGCCATCTTCTGACGGGCCGTCAGACAATCGGCTCCTGCCCGGCGGCCGGGCCGGCGGCCAGCAGTGCGGTGATCTCGTCGGCGAGACGCGGGCCCAGCTCGCCCCAGCCGTCCTTGTAGCCGTAGACACCGGCCAGCGTGCGGGCCTCGTAGTCGCCGTTCAGGATCTCGATGTCACCGGGGGTGATGAGTGCCGGGTGGGCGACGCCGACGGCCGACGAGAGCTTCATCAGTTCCTTGCGCAGCTGGCGCAGGTAGACACCGGCCCGGTTGGCCTTGGAGGCGGGGTCGATGCCGCGGGCCAGCCACGGGTTCTGGGTGGCGATGCCGGTGGGGCACTTGTCGGTGTGGCACTTCTGCGCCTGGATGCAGCCGATCGACAGCATCGCCTCGCGGGCCACGTTGACCATGTCGACGCCCAGGGCGAAGGCGACCGCGGCGTTCTCGGGCAGGCCGAGTTTCCCGGACCCGATGAAGGTCAGGTCGTCGGTCAGCCCCTGTTCCGCGAAGGTGCCGTAGACCCGGGAGAAGCCCATGCGGAAGGGCAGCGACACCGAGTCGGCGAAGGTCAGCGGCGCCGCCCCGGTGCCGCCCTCGCCGCCGTCGACGGTCACGAAGTCGACACCGCGGTCACCGCGGGCCATCAGCGAGGCCAGTTCCTCCCAGAAGCCCAGTTCGCCCACCGCGCTCTTGACGCCGACCGGCAGCCCGGTCTCGGCGGCGATCAGTTCGACGAAGTCGAGCATCGAGTCGACGTCGCCGAAGGCGGTGTGCCGCGACGGGGAGGCGCAGTCCCTGCCGACCGGGATGCCGCGGATCTCGGCGATCTCCGGGGTCACCTTCGCGCCCGGCAGCATCCCGCCGAGACCGGGCTTGGCGCCCTGGGAGAGCTTGATCTCGATGGCCTTGACCGGGGCGCTCGCGACCACCTGCTTGAGCTTGTCGAGGTTGAAGGTGCCGTCCTCGTCGCGGCAGCCGAAGTAGGCGGTGCCGATCTGCAGGACGAGATCGCCGCCCCTGCGGTGGTACGGCGACAGGCCGCCCTCGCCCGTGTTGTGCATCGCGCCCGCGAGCGCCGCCCCTTCGTTCAGCGCCGTGATCGCCGCACCGGAGAGCGAGCCGAAGCTCATCGCCGAGATGTTCACCACGCTCGCCGGCCGGAACGCCCTGGCGCGCCCGCGCGGGCCGCCCAGCACCTTGGCCGAGGGCAGCGCCGACTGCGGGTCGTGCAGGTCGGGCAGCGGTCCGGCGAACGTGCGCTGCTTCACGTACGCGTGGCCCTGCATGTGTTCCACGTCGTTGTCGGTGCCGAACCCGAAGTAGTTGTTCTCCTCCTTCGAGGACGCGTAGATCCAGGTGCGCTGGTCGCGGCTGAAGGGGCGCTCCTCGTCGTTGGAGGTCACGATGTACTGCCGCAGCTCCGGCCCGATCGTCTCCAGCAGGTACCGGGCGTGGCCGACCACCGGGAAGTTGCGGAGCAGTGCGTGCTTCTTCTGGACGAGGTCACGGGCGGCGACCGCCGCCAGTGCCGTCGCGGTGGCCGCGACGATGGTCCGGGCGCGCATGGACGTTCCTCTCGGTGCTCGACTCCGTCGCCGGGCGACGGGCGTCGTCGTGTCGTGTCGGGCGTCGCACGGCGGGCACGACGAGGTGGGCGTCGGCGTCCGTCGGAGAACGCGGAATGATATTAGAGGTCCGCACGGACGGGCATGCGGCCAGGGCCGCGGTCCGGACGTTCGCCCTGGTGACGGCGGTGCGCCGACAGGACCGACGCCCGATGGGGCGACTCTGGGATGTTTGCGTAGGATCCTGTGGTTTGCCCGCTGTCGTCCCTCTCTGTCTGGAGCCGTGCCATGCCGACCCCTCACGACCAGTACGTCCGTGTCCGCGGGGCCCGCGAGCACAATCTCCGCGGGGTCGACGTCGATGTGCCGCGGGACGCGCTGGCCGTGTTCACGGGGGTGTCGGGCTCGGGGAAGTCGTCGCTGGCGTTCGGCACGGTCTACGCGGAGGCGCAGCGGCGCTACTTCGAGTCGGTGGCGCCGTACGCGCGCCGGCTGATCCACCAGGTGGGGGCGCCGAAGGTCGGGGAGATCAGCGGGCTGCCGCCGGCCGTCTCGCTCCAGCAGCGGCGGGCGGCGCCGACCTCCCGGTCCTCGGTGGGCACCCTGACGAACCTGTCCAACTCGCTGCGGATGCTGTTCTCCCGGGCCGGTGACTACCCGCCGGGCGCCGAGCGCCTCGACTCGGACGCCTTCTCGCCGAACACGGCGGCCGGGGCCTGCCCGGAGTGCCACGGCCTCGGGCGGGTGCACCGGACGACCGAGGAACTGCTCGTCCCCGACCCCTCGCTCTCGGTGCGCGAGGGCGCGATCGCCGCCTGGCCGGGCGCCTGGCAGGGCAAGAACCTGCGGGACATCCTCGGCGCGCTCGGCGTCGACGTGGATCTGCCCTGGCGCGAACTGCCCGCCGAGCGCCGCGAGTGGATCCTGTTCACGGACGAGCAGCCGGTGGTGACGGTGCACCCGGTGCGGGACGCGGACCGCATCCAACGCCCGTACCAGGGCACGTACATGAGCGCCCGCCGGTATGTGATGAAGACGTTCGCCGAGTCGAAGAGCCCGGCGCTGCGCGCGAAGGCCGAGCGGTTCCTGACCTCCGCGCCCTGCCCGCTGTGCGGCGGGGGCAGGCTGCGGCCCGAGGCACTGGCCGTCACCGTCGCGGGCCGTACCATCGCCGAACTGGCGGCGCTGCCGCTGACCGAGCTGGCCGGCCTGCCCGACGGAACCACCGAGGCCGCCCGGGTCCTGACCGGCGACCTGCGCTCGCGGATCGCGCCGATCGTCGAACTGGGCCTCGGCTACCTCTCCCTGGACCGGTCCACGCCCACCCTGTCGACGGGCGAACTCCAGCGCCTGCGGCTTGCCACGCAGTTGCGGTCGGGCCTGTTCGGGGTGGTGTACGTCCTGGACGAGCCGTCGGCCGGGCTTCACCCGGCCGACACCGAGGCCCTGCTCACGGTGTTGCGGCGGCTCAGGGACGCGGGGAACTCCCTGTTCGTGGTGGAGCACCACATGGACGTGGTGCGCGCGGCGGACTGGGTGGTGGACGTCGGCCCGCTGGCCGGGGAGCACGGGGGCCGGGTGCTGCACAGCGGGCCGGTGGAGGGGCTGGCGCGGGTGCCCGGGTCGGCCACGGCGCGGTTCCTGTTCGGCCGCGCCGCCGCGCCCGCGCGCCCGGCGCGGCAGCCGCGCGGGGAGGTGACGGTCGGCCCGGTCACCCGGCACAACCTGCGCGGGGTGACGGCCCGTTTCCCGCTGGGCGCCTTCACCGCGGTCACGGGGGTCTCCGGGTCCGGCAAGTCCACGCTGATCGGTGAGATCACCGAGGAACTGCCGGGCGTGGGGCGGCTGGTGTCGGTGGACCAGCGCCCGATCGGGCGCACCCCGCGCTCCAACCTGGCCACCTACACCGGGCTGTTCGACGTCGTGCGCAAGGTGTTCGCGGACACCGACGCGGCACGCGAACTCGGCTACGGCGTGGGCCGGTTCTCGTTCAACGTGGCCGGGGGCCGGTGCGAGACCTGCCAGGGCGAGGGGTTCGTGAGCGTGGAACTGCTCTTCCTGCCCAGTACGTACGCCCCCTGCCCGGACTGCGGCGGCGCCCGCTACAACCCCGGGACGCTGCGCGTGACGTACCGGGGGCGCAGCATCGCCGAGGTGCTGGACCTGACGGTGGAGAGCGCGGCGGAGTTCTTCGCCGACGTCCCGGCCGCCGCGCGCAGCCTGGACACGCTGCTCGACGTGGGGCTCGGCTATCTGCGTCTGGGCCAGCCCGCCACCGAGCTGTCGGGCGGCGAGGCCCAGCGCATCAAGCTCGCGAGCGAACTCCAGCGCGGCCGCCGGGGCCACACCCTCTATCTCCTGGACGAGCCGACGACGGGGCTGCACCCGGCCGATGTCGAGGTCCTGATGCGGCAGTTGCACGGTCTGGTCGACGCCGGGCACACGGTGGTCGTCGTCGAGCACGACATGTCCGTCGTCGCGGACGCCGACCATGTGGTGGACATGGGGCCCGGCGGCGGGGACGCGGGCGGCCGGATCGTGGCGGCGGGGACCCCGGCGGAGGTGGCGCGGGCGCGGGGCAGCGCCACGGCGCCGTATCTGGCCCGCGCCCTCGAACGCGTCCGGCCCGGCGGCACGGAGGAGGACGGCGGGCGGGACTGAGCGTCCGGGCAGCGCTCCCGCCGCTGCCGCCCGGAGCCGGGGACCTCCGGCCGGGTGGGGCGCGGCGGACGTACGGGATCATGGTGTGCATGACACACACGTCCCGTCGCGGCCTGCTCGCCGCAATCGCCGCCTCCGCCGCGGCCGTCCCGCTCGGCACCGCGACCGCCGCCCCGGCGCGCGCCGCGACCACGGCCGACGGCGCGGGTGCCCCGGGCGCCGGTGCCGCCGCGTCCGGCGCCACCGTGGATCCGCTGCCCGGAGCGGGCGCCGCCCGCTCCGCGGTGACCCTGCCGCCCCTGGACGCCTCCTACTTCAGCCAGGTCGCCCTGACCGCGCCGCTCACCGCCACGGTGCTCCCCGGCACCCCCGCCCGCACCGAGGTCACCTCGGGCGGCAGCCGGGTCGCGCTGCTCACCCACGGCGCCCGGACCGTCCTGGTGGCGGGCCCGCGCAGGACGTTCACGGAGAACAAGCGGCCCTTCACCGACGACTTCGGCCGCACCCTGCCGGACACCACGCTGCCGGCCGCGCAGCGGAAGTACTGGGGGACCTCGCCGGGCGGCGGCAGCTGGTCCACGCTCGGCCCCGCCGCCACGGACTACTCGGTGCGGCCAGGCACCGGCGTGATCGCGCTGACCACCGACTACGCCAGCCGCCACGCCAGCCTGCGCGACGACGAGATCACCGACGTCGACGTGCGCTCCGTGGCCCGCTTCGACAAGGCGCCCGCAGGCGCGGCCTGTTCGTACGCGCTGTCCTTCGGCTACCAGGACACCCACAACAACTACCGGGCCCGGCTGTCCTTCCTGACCACGGGCGCGGTGCAGCTGCGCCTGGAGAAGGAGGTCGCCGACACGGTCACCCAGCTCGCCTCCCCCGTCGCGCTGGCCACCGCCGACCCCGTCGGCGCCGACTGGACGATCCGGGTGCGCCGCGAGGGCACGCGGATCAGGGCCAAGGCGTGGCGCGGCGACACGGCGGAGCCGTCCGCGTGGGCCGTGGACGTCACCGACGGCACGTTCGGCAAGGGCCGGGTGGGGCTGCGCGCGCTGGCCGACAGGGGCTGCACCGTCCTCCCGGTCAGGCTGCTGGTGAGCCGCTTCCAGGTGGACGCGGCGAACTGGGCCGCCCCGCCGAGCGTCACCCACGGCGACTGGGTGCGGGTGCTGCCCGAGCCCTTCGACGGCACCTGGACGGCGGAGCTGGAGCGGACCGTGCGCGGCTGGGCCGGATCCGCCGCGCCCGACGTGCTCGCCCACGCCGCGATGTTCCTCGCCGGGGCGCCCGCGGTCACCGCCGGGGACGGCCCCGCGCAGGGCAGGCAGGTGCTGGGCGAGGCCGGTTACGGCTATCTCGACCCGCACGGCTACCGCTACGAGGGCGCCGACTTCCACGAGTACATGGGCATCGGCTGGACCTTCCCCGACGGCGCCCGCACCGGCCCGTCGGGCAAGCAGGCCGGAAACCTGGACTGCTCGGGCTACACGCGCATGGTCTACGGCTACCACATGGGCGTACCGATGGCCGCGGGCGCGGACACCTCCGGGGAGCGGATACCGCGCACGTCCCGTGACATGGCCGACCACACGCCCGGTGTGCTCGTCGACCGCACCGACGGCACCGCGCCACCGGCGGCGGACCGGCTCCAGCCCGGCGACCTCGTGCTGTTCGACGCCGACTCGGGCGACGACGACCCCGACCGGCAGATCGTGACGGTCGACCACGTCGGCATCCACCTGGGCACGGACGCCACCGGCGGGCGCCGCTTCCTGTCCAGCCGCAAGACGGTGAACGGGCCCACCATGTCCGACCTCGGCGGCGCCTCGCTGCTGGACGGGACGGGCACGTACGCCACGTCCCTGCACACCGTGCGCCGTATCTGACACGAGCGGGCGCACCGCCGGGGCTCCGGCGGACCGGTCCCCGGCGGTGCTACGCGCGCACGGCGGCGCGTGCGGGCAGCGGCCGGGCCGGACCGCCGCTCCGGCCGCCGTGCTGGGCGGCGGCGGCCAGGGCGCGGCGGTCGCGGCAGGTGCCCGGCGGCAGGGCGGGCCGCACGTCGACGCGGGCGGTCAGGCCGCGGGCCGAGGCGACCCGCCACAGCGACGCGAGCAGGCTGTCGTCGCCGACGAAGGCGGCGGCGGTTCCCGCCGCTCCGCCGCCCGCCCGGTAGTCGATCCGGACCGGCTGGACCGCCACCCGCGCGTCCAGGGCGGCCTGGAAGACGGCCCGGTGGAAGCGGCCCTGCTCCCGTCCGCACCAGGTGCTGCCCTCGGGGAAGGCGGCGACGGCGGTGCCCGCGCGCAGCGCGTCCGCGATCCGGCCGACCGTGCCGGGCAGGGCACGCAGCCGGTCCCGTTCGATGAACAGGGCGCCGCCGCTGGCCGCGAGCCGGCCGGCCAGCGGCCAGCGGCGGATCTCCCGTTTGGCGAGCATCCTGGCCGGGCGCACCGCGGCCAGCAGCGGCACGTCGAGCCACGAGACATGGTTGGCCACCAGCAGCAGCCCGCCGGTGGGCGCGGCGGCCCCGGTGATCTCGACGCGGACTCCGGCGGCCCGGACGAGCGCCCGGCACCAGCGCCGGATCCAGTGCGCGGGCAGGCGCGGGCCGAGCGGGGACAGCGCGATCCCGGCCAGCAGCAGCGCCGCCAGCGTGGTGAGCCGCAGCACGGCCAGCGGGGCACGGACCGCCGGGGCGGCCCCGCTCAGACAGGTGCCCGGGGTGCAGGGCGCGGCCGGCAGCCAGGCGCTCACCGGACGGCCGGGGCGAGGGAGAGGAAGTGCCGCAGATAGCGCGGGTCGACGCGGCGCATGGACAGCAGCACGTACAGGTCGGCGACGCCGAAGTCGGGGTCGTGGGCGGGTTCGCCGCACACCCAGGCGCCCAGGCGGAGGTAGCCGCGCAGCAGGGCGGGCAGTTCGGCGCGGGCGGGCGCCGGGGCGGCGTTCGCGGGCAGCCAGGGCAGCAGCGGGCGCACCCGGTACTCGGCCGGTGCCAGGTGCTTGGCGCGCACCCGGTCCCAGGTGCGGGCCGCCTGCGCGCCGCCGTCGGCGAGCGGCAGCGAGCAGCAGCCGGCGAGCCACTCCTGGCCGTGGTCGACCATGTAGCGGGCTATGCCGGCCCAGATGAGGCCGATCACGGTGCCGTCGCGGTGGTCGGGGTGGACGCAGGAGCGGCCCACCTCGACGAGCGAGGGGCGGATCGGGCCGAGGGCCGTCAGGTCGAACTCGCCCTCGGAGTAGAGGCGTCCGGCGACCGCGGCCCGCTCGGGCGGCAGCAGCCGGTAGGTGCCGACGACCTGCCCGGTGGCGGTGTCGCGCACGAGGAGGTGGTCGCAGTAGGCATCGAAGGCGTCGATGTCGTGCCCCGGTTCGGAGGTGGCGAGCAGGGCGCCCATCTCCCCGGCGAAGACGTCGTGGCGCAGCCGCTGCGCGGCGCGCACATCGGCCTCGTCGCGGGCGAGGGCTACGGTGTAGCGGGCGGGTGCCGAGGACTGCGGGGGCCGTGCGAGTGCGGTACCACCGGACATGGCTCTCTCCTGGTCACGGGCGGATCACGGGCCGGTACGGACAGGGAAGCGGGAAGGGCGCTCGCGGACCGGCGGTGCGGTCCGTCGTTCCTGTTCTTCCGGTGCCGGCTGTCCGGTGCGTGACCGGTGCCAGGAGAGGGGGTGTGCGGTTGTTGAATGCCCGGGTGCGAGGCGGGGCCGGGGATGAGCACCACTCCCGGCCCCGTCCGTCCGCCCCCTCGGCGAACGTCTTGTGGGCGGCCTACCGCTTGCCCGCCCTGCGGGTGGCCCGCAGCCACTCCTTGTTCATGCTGGTGATCGACACCAGGGGGATGCCCTTGGGGCAGGCGGTGGCGCACTCGCCGGTGAGGGTGCAGCCGCCGAAGCCCTCCTCGTCCATCTGCGCGACCATGTCCAGGACCCGGCTCTCGCGTTCGGGGGCGCCCTGCGGCAGCACGTTGAGGTGGTTGACCTTGGCCGAGGTGAACAGCATCGCCGCGCCGTTGGGGCAGGCGGCCACGCAGGCGCCGCAGCCGATGCACTCGGCGTGCTCGAAGGCGAAGTCGGCGTCCGGCTTCGGTACGGGTGTGGCGTGGGCCTCGGGGGCGGCGCCGGTGGGGGCGGTGATGTAGCCGCCGGCCTGGATGATCCGGTCGAAGGCCGAGCGGTCCACCACGAGGTCCTTGACCACCGGGAAGGCGGCGGCCCGCCAGGGTTCGACGTCGATGGTGTCGCCGTCGCGGAAGGAGCGCATGTGCAGCTGGCAGGCGGTGGTGCGCTCGGGGCCGTGCGCGTCGCCGTTGATGACGAGGCTGCACGCGCCGCAGATGCCCTCGCGGCAGTCGTGGTCGAAGGCGACGGGGTCCTCACCGGCGAGGATGAGCTGTTCGTTGAGGATGTCCAGCATCTCCAGGAAGGACATGTCGGACGAGACGTCGTCCAGCTCGTAGGTGGACATGGCGCCCTCGGCGGCGGCGTTCCGCTGCCGCCAGACGCGCAGGGTGAGCTTCATGCGTAGCTCCGCTGGGTGGGGTGGACGTACTCGAAGACCAGGTCTTCCTTGTGCAGGACGGGGGCCTCGCCGGTGCCGGTGAACTCCCAGGCCGCCGCGTAGCCGAACTCCTCGTCCCGGCGGGCGGCCTCGCCGTCGGGGGTCTGGGACTCCTCGCGGAAGTGGCCGCCGCAGGACTCGGCGCGGTGCAGGGCGTCGAGGCACATCAGCTCGGCCAGTTCCAGGTAGTCGACGATGCGGTTGGCCTTCTCCAGGGACTGGTTGAACTCCTCGCCGGTGCCGGGCACCTTGATGCGCCGCCAGAACTCGTCGCGGATCTGCGGGATGCGCTCCAGCGCCTTGCGCAGCCCGGCGTCGCTGCGGGCCATGCCGCACAGCTCCCACATGAGTTCGCCGAGTTCGCGGTGGAAGGAGTCGGGGGTGCGGTCGCCGTCCACGGCGAGGAGCAGATGGAGCCGGTCCTCGGTCTCGGCCAGCACCTCCTGGACGACGGGGTGGTCGTCGGTGACCGGGTCCTGGTGCGGGTGGCGGGCCAGGTAGTCGTTGATGGTGGCCGGCAGGACGAAGTAGCCGTCGGCCAGGCCCTGCATCAGCGCGGAGGCGCCGAGGCGGTTGGCGCCGTGGTCGGAGAAGTTGGCCTCGCCGATCGCGAACAGGCCGGGCACCGTGGTCTGGAGGTCGTAGTCGACCCAGAGGCCGCCCATCGTGTAGTGCACGGCGGGGTAGATCCGCATCGGCACCTCGTACGGGTTCTCCGCGGTGATCCGCTCGTACATGTCGAAGAGGTTGCCGTACTTCTCCTCCACCCTGCCGCGGCCCAGGCGCCGGACGGCGTCGGCGAAGTCCAGGTAGACGCCCTGTCCTCCGGGTCCCACTCCCCTGCCCTCGTCGCAGACGTTCTTGGCGGCGCGGGAGGCGATGTCGCGGGGCACGAGGTTGCCGAAGGAGGGGTAGATGCGCTCCAGGTAGTAGTCGCGCTCGTCCTCGGGGATCTCGTTCGGCGGGCGGTCGTCGCCCTTGGCCTTCGGCACCCAGATGCGGCCGTCGTTGCGCAGCGACTCGCTCATCAGGGTCAGCTTGGACTGGTGGTCGCCGGTGCGCGGGATGCAGGTGGGGTGGATCTGGGTGAAGCAGGGGTTGGCGAAGTAGGCGCCGCGCCGGTGCGCCCGCCAGACGGCGGTCGCGTTGGAGTTCATGGCGTTGGTCGACAGGTAGAAGACGTTGCCGTAGCCGCCGGAGGCGAGGACGACGGCGTCCGCGAAGTAGGTGTCGATCTTCCCCGTGATCAGGTCGCGGGCCACGATGCCGCGGGCGCGGCCGTCGACGACGATCAGGTCCAGCATCTCGGTGCGCGGGTGCATCTCGACGTTCCCGGCGGCGATCTGCCGCGACAGCGCCTGGTAGGCGCCGAGCAGGAGCTGCTGCCCGGTCTGGCCGCGGGCGTAGAAGGTGCGGGAGACCTGGACGCCGCCGAAGGAGCGGGTGTCGAGCAGGCCGCCGTACTCGCGGGCGAAGGGGACGCCCTGGGCCACGCACTGGTCGATGATCTCGACGGAGATCTGGGCGAGCCGGTGGACGTTGGACTCGCGGGAGCGGAAGTCGCCGCCCTTGACGGTGTCGTAGAACAGGCGGTGCACCGAGTCACCGTCGTTGCGGTAGTTCTTCGCGGCGTTGATGCCGCCCTGCGCGGCGATGGAGTGGGCCCGGCGCGGGGAGTCCTGGTAGCAGAACTGCACGACGCGGTAGCCCTGTTCGGCGAGGGTGGCCCCGGCCGAGCCGCCCGCGAGGCCGGTGCCGACGACGATGACCGTCTGTCCGCGCCGGTTGGCCGGGTTGACCAGCCTGGCCTCGAAGCGCCGGGTGTCCCAGCGCTGTTCGACCGGCCCGGAGGGGGCCTTGGTGTCGGCGACCGGTTCACCGGTCGTGTAGTCGGCGTAGGCGGTCATGTCAGCTCACCACTCCGGTCATCACGCCCACCGGTACGGCGATGAAACCGGCCGTGAGCAGTACTGCGAGGACGTCTGCGACGGTCTTCAGGGCGCGGTCGCGGGCCCGGCTGCCGACGCCGAGGGTCTGGGCGGCGCTCCAGAAGCCGTGCCGGATGTGCAGGCCGAGCGCCAGCATGGCGACGATGTAGATCACGTTGCCGTACCAGGTGGAGAAGGTGTCCACGACGTTCTGGTACGGGTGGCCCTCCTGGAAGCCGCCGGAGTGCACGGTCCCGGTGGTCAGGTCCAGCAGGTGCCAGACGATGAACAGGCCGAGGATGATCCCGCCCCAGCGCATGGTGCGGGTGGCGTAGCTCGCGCGGGGCCTGGCGTGCACGTACTTGGCCGGGCGCGCCCGGATGTCGCGGCGGCTGAGCTGGTACGCGGAGACGGCGTGCGCGACCACCGCGACGACCAGCACGACCCGGACCAGCCAGAGCGTCCACTCGTAGTGCATGAACGGCTCGCCCACGGTGCGCAGCCAGTGCGCGTAGTGGTTGAACTCGCCCGCGCCGAAGTAGATCTTCAGGTTCCCGATCATGTGGGCGACCAGGTACAGCAGCATGATCAGGCCGCTGACCGCCATCACGGCCTTCTTCCCGACGGTCGACCGCCACACGGTGCGTGCCATGGACGGCCGTCGGTCCGTCCGCGTTGCCAGAGCCATGGGACCGACGCTAGGCCCGCCGGGGGTCATCGGTCCAAGACATGGTCCAGCTCGTTCCGATAGGCAGCGGCTATCATGGCCGGGTGCAGCTCCAGCAGCTCCAGTACTTCGTGGCCGTCGCCGAGACCCGGCACTTCACCCGGGCCGCGGATCTGGTCCATGTCGCCCAGCCCTCGCTGTCCCAGCAGATCAAGGCGCTGGAGCGGGAGCTGGGCGCCGATCTGTTCCAGCGGGCGCGCGGCAACATCACGCTCACCGACGCGGGCGAGGCGCTGCTGCCGCTGGCCCGGCGCATCCTCGCCGACGCGGACACCGCCCGGCACGAGGTGCAGGAGCTGGCCCAGCTGCGCCGGGGCCGGGTGCGGCTGGGCGCCACGCCGAGCCTGTGCACCGGGCTGCTGCCGGACGTGCTGCGCGCCTTCCACGACCGCTACCCGGGCATCCGGCTGCTGGTCGAGGAGGGCGGTTCGCACGACCTCGTACGGGAACTGGCGCGCGGCGCCCTGGACCTGGCCCTGGTGGTACTGCCGCTGCCCAGCCCGTCCCCCGCGCTGACCACGGTGGAGCTGCTGCGCGAGGACCTGGTCGTGGTGTCCTCCTCGGACGTGCCGCCGCCCGGACCCGCGGGACGGCGGACGGTGCGCATCGCGGACCTGGCGGGCGCCCGGCTCGTGATGTTCCGCCACGGCTACGACCTGCGGGAGCTGACGGTCGCCGCGTGCCGCGCCGAGGGCTTCGAGCCGGAGTTCGCCGTGGAGGGCGGTGAGATGGACGCCGTCCTGGGCTTCGTACGGGCCGGTCTGGGCGTCGCCGTCGTGCCCCGCATGGTCGCCACCCGCTCCGGGCACGGTCTGCGGGTGACCCCGCTGGCCCGCCCCGGCCTGCACCGCACGATCGCCCTGGCCCACCGCAGCGACGTGGCGCCGCCGCGGGCGGCCAGGGAGCTCCAGCGGATGCTGCTGGAGCGGTGAGCGGGCCCGGCACCGGGGGCGCTCCCGGCGGCGGCCGACGAAGGCGTACGGCGCTCAGCCGCGCACGGCCGGGGACAGCACCTCCTCGCACCACTGGCCAAAGCCGGTGGGCGCCGTGTCCGGGGTGCTCGGCACACCGGCGCCGTAGAAGCCCTGCTCGTCCTGGGCGCGGACCATGTCGACGACGCCCTGCGCCCACGCCTCGCCGGCACCGTGGTCCAGCAGGGCGCGCCGGAAGTCGTCGAGGGCGACCGGCCGCATCCGGACCGGGCGGCCCAGCACCTCGGACATCACCTCGGCCATGCCCTCGGGCGTCAGCGCGTCGGGGCCCACCAGCGGGACGTCCTCCTGCCCGGTCCAGGACGGGTCGAGCAGCAGCCGGGCAGCGGTGGCGGCGATGTCGCGGGTGGCACAGGTGCGCAGGACCCGTCCGCCGTCGTTGGCCAGGTGGAAGACCCCATGGTCATGGATGAGCGGGGCCTGCCCGAGCAGGTTCTCCATCAGGAAGGGCGGGCACAGCGCCCGGTAGTGCACACCGGTGGCCGCGATCGACTCGTCCATCGCCAGGGAGGCGGAGATCTGCCCGGCGTCCACGGCGGTCTTGCGGCCCAGGGTGGAGACGCCCACCACCCGCCGCACGCCCTGGTCCCCGATCACCCGGCACAGCGCGTCGGCGAAGGCACGGAAATGGCCCTCGACGCTCTCGGCGCCCGGCGCCGGCGGCACCAGCCAGAAGACCTGGTCGGCGCCCGCCGCCGCTTCGGCGAGCAGTCCGGGGTCGCTGTGCGAGCCGCGGAACACCTCGGCCCGCTCCCGGGCCCGCAGGGTGAGCCGGGCCGGGTCCCGGGCGATCACCCGGAGCCGCCCGGCCGTCTCCGGCTCGTCGAGGAGGAGGTCGAGCAGGCGCCCGCCGATCTGGCCGGTCGGAGTGGTCACGAGCATCACGAGGAGTCTCCCGAAGTCACAGAAGTCGGAAAAGGTAAGGGTGGAGTAGAGGGTGAGAGTCGAGGCGGCGGGAGTCGAGGCGGCGCCGCCGTGCGGCGAGCCGTCCGTCCCGTCCGCCCTCCTCCCTCGATCCTTCGCCCGTCACCTCCGGAACTGAAGGTCCGGTCCGGTCGCGGTCGTTACCCTGAAGGCAATACCGACCGGAAGGGGCAGCCGTGGAGTCCCGTGCCCTGCGCTATTTCGTCGCCGTCGCCGAGGAGCTGAACTTCGCCCGCGCCGCCGAGCGGCTCGGCATCTCGCCGCCCCCGCTGTCCCGCGCGATCCGCGCGCTGGAGACGGACCTGGGCGTCACGCTGTTCGAGCGGAGCACCCACCGGGTGGCGCTGACCCCGGCCGGCGAGGTGCTGCTCACGGAGGGCCGGATCGCGCTGGACGCGCTGACGGCGGCCGGACGCCGGGCGCAGCGGGCCGTCGCACCGCAGGCCGGGCTGGTCCTCGCGGTCAAGGCGGACGGCGACGCGGGGCTGCTGGAACCGATCCTGGAGCGCTTCGCCGCCGATCCCGCCGCCGTCCCGGTGACGGTCCGGCTGTGCGCGCTGCACGAGTCCGCCACGCTGCTGCGCCGCGGCGAGGCGGACGTGGCCCTGGTCCACGGCCCCTACGACCCGACCGGCCTGGACAGCGAGCCCCTCACCGTGGAGCCGCGCGTCGCCGCCGTGGCGGCCGCCCATCCGCTCGCCGCGCGCACCCGGCTCAGCCTGGACGACCTGGGCATGACCGCGGAGGACGTCGGCCGGCCCGTCGGGCGGCCCCGGGACGACTGCCGCGATCTGGCCCAGTTGCTCACCCTGGTCGCGCTCGGCGAGGTCGTGACGCTGCTGCCCGCCTCCGTGACCCTGCGCTATCCGCGCCCCGGTGTCGCCTACCGCCCCGTCGTGGACGCGCCCGCCGCCGTCATGGCGGTCGCCTGGCCCCAGCAGTCGCGCTCGACCGCCACGGCGGCCCTGGTCCGGGCGGCCACGGCGGTGGCCGAGGCGCGGACACGGGCGCGGGAGCGCACGCCCGACGAGGCGTCGTTCACCCCCTGAACCGGCCTGGGAACCGGGGCCGTGGCCGGAGCCGGAGGTGGGACGCGGGGCAGGGCGGGCGCCGGAGCCGCGGCGGAGGCGGCGGAAGGCGTACCAGTAGGGCGCGGCCCGGCCGGGACGGCCCGCGACCGCGTCCGGCGCACGTAGCCGCATCCGCATCCGCACCCGCTGCACACGCACCCGTCGCACGCACCCCCGGCCGCACACACTCGGGGCTCACCGCATACGCGGTCGGGGGGGCTCGCCGCGTACCACTGCCCGCGCCGGACTGCCCGCGCCGGCGGAACCGTCCCGCCGCCTCAGCCCGTCGCGTCCGCCAGGGCCAGCTCGTGGAGCCGGTCCGGCGGGCCGGGGCGGGCGTAGTACCAGCCCTGGGCCGTGTCGCAGCCCAGTATCCGCAGCTGTTCCGCCTGGGCTCCGGTCTCCACGCCCTCGACGGTGACCGCGAGGTCCAGGCTGTGCGCCAGGGCGACGATCCCCTCGACGATCTTCAGGTCGACGGGGTCCGCCGGGAACTGCTGCATGCCCTGGGTGAAGGAGCGGTCCAGCTTGAGCACGCTCACCGGCAGCCGCCGCAGGTTGGCCAGGTTGGAGTAGCCGGTGCCGAAGTCGTCCAGCGCGATGTCCACGCCCATGTCGGCCAGCCGGCGCAGCGGCTTGAGCAGATCGTCGTCCGCGCCGATCAGCGCCGATTCGGTCACCTCCAGGCACAGCGCGTCCGGGGTCACCCCCGCGCGCTCCAGGATGTCGACGGTGTCCTGGACGAGCCCGGGGTGGCCGAGCTGGCACGGCGACAGATTGACGTTGATGCGCAGCGGCCCGCTGGTGCCCTCACCGTGCCGCTCCCGCCACTCGCGGGCCTGGCGCACCGACTGCTCCATGACCCAGCGGCCCAGCGGCACGATCAGCCCGGTGTGCTCGGCGAGCGGGATGAAACGGTCGGGGCCGAGCACACCGTGCTGCGGGTGCAGCCAGCGCACCAGCGCCTCCGCGCCGCGCACACTGCCGTCGCCGAGGTGCACCAGCGGCTGGTACTCGATGAAGAACTCGCCCCGGTCGAGCGCGGCGGGCAGCGCCGTGGTGAGCCCGTGCCGGGTGATGGCGCGGGCGTCGGCCTCCGGGTCGGCCAGCTCGAAGCGGTTGCCGCCCGCCGACTTGGCCCGGTACATGGTGATGTCGGCGCTGCGCAGCACCTCCGCCGCGCTGCGCTCCCCCACCGGGCCCTCGACGACGCCGATGCTGCCGCGCACGGTCAGCTCGCGCCCGTCGATGCGGATGGGGGCGAGCAGTGCGTTCATGATGCGGGTGGCGAGGTCGTCGACCTCGCTGCGGCTGTCGGCTCCGGTGGTCAGCGCGACGAACTCGTCGCCGCCGAGCCGGGCGACCATCTCGCCGGGCGCGGTCGCGCACGCCTGGAGCCGGTCGGCGACCTCCACCAGCAGCCGGTCGCCGGCCGCGTGGCCGAGGCTGTCGTTGATGGTCTTGAAGCCGTCCAGGTCGAGGTAGCACAGCCCGAAGCGGCTGCCCTCGCCCGCGTTGAGCGTCTTCTCCAGCCGTTCGAAGAACAGGGTGCGGTTGGGCAGCCCGGTGAGCGCGTCGTGGGTGGCCTCGTAGCGCAGCCGCAGGTTGAGCAGCCGGCGCTCGGTGGTGTCCTCCATCAGGGCCAGCTGGTACTGCGGGTTGCCGTCGGGGTCGCGCAGCAGGGAGACGGTCAGGTTGGTCCACAGAACCGTGCCGTCGGGGCGGTAGAAGGCCTTCTCCACGTGGTAGTGCTCGCGCTCGCCGCGCACCAGTTCCTGGTACAGCCGCCAGGTCTGCGGGGCGTCGTCGGCGTGCGTCCACTCCTGGACGTTGCGCACGCGCAGGCTCTGCTCGGAGCCGCCGAACATGCGCAGCAACGCGCCGTTGACCTGGAGGACGTTGCCGTCGAGGTCGGCGATCCCGATGCCTATGGCGGCACCCTCGAACACGGCGCGGAAGCGGGCCTCGCTGGCGTGCAGCGCCTGGGCGACCACGCCCTGGGCGCGCAACGCGGCCTGCGCGATGGCCTCCTGCTCGGCGAGGGTGCGCTCGCGCAGCGCCCGCGCGAACCCGGCGGCCATGGCGTGCTGGAGGCGTCCGGAGCGGGCCCGCAGGTCCTCCGGGTCGCCGTCCTCGCCGCAGTAGAGCACGAGGTAGGCGTCCACGCAGTCCAGGGAGCGGCTCAGTGCCTCGGGCGCCGTGCAATGCGCCCCGATCAGCGCGGCACCGACCGCCTCGCCCTCCGCGGCGTCGAACGCCCTGGCCCGCAGCGCCCCGCTCAGCCGGCGGGCCAGCGGCAGGAGTTGCTCCTCGAACTCCGGGCGGGTCAGCGACGTGGAGGTCACCGGGAAGACCGCCCGGCTCCAGATCGTCGTCAGCCGGCGCAGTCTGTCCTCCGGGCCGTCCGGCTGCGTGTTCACGCCGTACGCCCCACGCCGGCGTATCCGGAGAAGGCATAAGGATCCTCGTCCTCAGGCGCCGTCTCCGGCCGCCAGCGCGCCATCGGCACCAGTCCGGGTTCCACCATGTCGTACCCCTCGAAGAACCGCGCGATCTCCTCGCGCGAGCGCATGATCAGCGGATTGCGGATGCCCTTGTATACGTCGACCGCGCCCTCGCTCCGCTCCGGCGGCAGCGGGATTCCCTCGTACGAGGCATGCGTGAGGATCAGCAGGCTGCCGGGGGCGAGCGCGTCGCGCAGCGCGGCGACGGCGGTGTACGGGTCGTCCGTGTCTTCCACGAAGTGAAGTATGGCAACGAGAAGCAGCGCCACTGGCCGATTCAGGTCGATCAGCCGCCGCAACGGGGGGCTTTCGAGGATCTCGTGGGGCTTGCGCAGGTCCGCCGCGACCACGTCCGCGTCGTCGTTGTCCGCGAGGACGGCCTGGCTGTGGGTGACCGCGACCGGGTCGTGGTCGACGTAGACCACGCGGGCGCCGGGGCGGGCGCCCTGGGCGACCTCGTGGACGTTGCCGAAGGTGGGGATGCCGGACCCGATGTCGAGGAACTGCGTGACGCCCTCGTCCAGCGCGAACCGCACGGCGCGGCGCATGAACGCCCGGTTGGCCTGCATGACCTTGGGCAGCCCCGGCATGAACTCCATGGCCCTGCGGGCCGCTTCGCGGTCGATCTCGAAGTTGTGCGAACCGCCCAGGTAGTAGTCGTAGATCCGGGCGACGCTCGGCACCGAGATGTCGATGCTCCGTGGGGCCCAGGCGGGACGCTCCATCTTCTCTCCACAACGTAGGCGATCCGGTGTTCGAGCTGAGGCTACTGATCGCCCGCCAAAGGGGCGAGAGGAAACGGAAATTGACCATCCGTTCCCGGTCACCACCTGCGGCGTACGGGTCCGGCGGGCGCCCGCATCACGGTGGATTGCGCCGATGTGCGGGCCCGGCGGAAGCGCTCGGGCGTGCGCTCCGGCACACCGCGACCGCCCCCCCCCTTGGCGCGGTGCGGAAGGTGAGCGCTCCGGCGGACCGGGCATGTGCGGTGTGCGCGGTGTGCGCGGTGTGCGCATACACACACCGTCACTTCTGTGTGCGGAGCCCACGGCCCGGCCCCGGGCCAGACCCCCGCGCCCGTTCCCCACCGGCTCGCGTCGGCTCGCGTCGGCTTCGGGCCGGGTTCGAGTCCGTCTGCCGCCGCTCTCCACCACATCGCACGCGCGTCCGTATCGGCTCGGCGAAGGCGGTCGTCCGGCCAAACCCTCCTCCGCCCCGTTTCGCTCCTTCGGACCAATCGCCCGGCGCGTCGGAGTGCGCGGGTCCGGAGCGGCCCATGATCTCGGTCGTGCATCGACCGAAACCGACCCGATTCGCCCTGGTGATGCGGGTGTTGGCGCCGACGGCCGTGGCGTGGACCTGCGTGGGTGTCCCGGCCGCGCCGGCGGCCGCCGACGCCTGCGCCTACGCCTCCACGGGGCCGGGCGGAACCGTGGCGGTGGCGGTGGCCGGCGGCGGCACCTGGCCGCCGTTCCCTCCGTGCCCGAGGCCCACGCCCACACCTACGCCCACGCCCACGCCCACGCCCACGCCCACGCCGACTCCGACTCCGACTCCGACTCCGCCCCCCAGTCCCACCCCGTCGCCCACGCCGAAACCCCCGACCCCACCGCCGAAGCCCCGGCCCACGCCACCACCCCCGCGACCGGCCCCCGTGGTCCCCGCGCCCCGCCCGGCACCGCCGAGGCCGGCCCCGCCCCCGCCTCCCTCGCCCACTCCCACCCCGTCACCGAGTCCCACGCCCCGCCCCGGCCCCTCGGCGCGGCCGGTCGCCTATCCGCACTACCGGGCCCAGCCGCACCGGCACACGCCCCGGCGCGCTCCGTCGCCGATCACCTACGTCCTGTTGATCGCGGTGCCCGCGCTGGTCGCCGTCGCCGCGCTCCGCCCGCGCTGACCCCTGGAGGAACCCGTTGTCGGAATGGCTTGTTCTCGTCCTCGCGATGCTGGCCGCCTGTGCCGTGGTCGTGATCATCACCCTCGTACGGGACCGCACGGCGGCCGAGGACGAGGACCCCAGCGACACCCCGGACGTCATCGAGTACATGACGATGTGGATCGGTGTGGTGTACGCCATCGTGCTGGGCCTGGCCATCGCCGGGGTCTGGGAGGCCCGGGTCTCCGCCCAGGACCACGTCCAGGCCGAGGCCCAGGCGCTGCACGAGATCTCCGAACGCGTCCGGGTCTATCCGCCGGATGTGCGCGACCGGATCCGTTCCGATGTCAACGCCTATGTCGGACACGTCGTGCACACCGAGTGGAAGACGATGGTCGACCACGGCCATGTGACGAAGCAGGGCGACCAGTTGCTGGAGAAGATCCGCGCCGACGTCACCGACTACCAGCCGAAGTCCGACTTCGAGGCGCAGGCGTACCAGCCGCTCGTGGACCAGGTGACCGCCGCCGACCAGGCCCGCGCCGCCCGCTCGGACTCCACCGGGACGACGATGCCCGGCGTGGTGTGGTTCGGGCTGATCGCCGGGGCGGTGATCACCATCGGCATGGTCTTCGCGCTCCAGATCCGGCGCACCCCGCGCGAACTGGTCCTCGCGGGGGTGTTCTCCGCGCTGATCGCCTTCCTCCTCTTCCTGATCTGGGACTTCGACGCGCCCTACAGCCGGGGCGTCGCGTCGTCGACGGCGCCCTTCCTGGACATGTTCCCGGGCATCACCCGCTGAGGCGGGCGGGTACGGAGGGGCGCGCGGGAGTGACGGGCACTCACCGGCCGGTACCCGGCCGCGGGTGCGCCGTCCCCTGTGCGGCCCACACGGTTGCCCCGTTCGCCCGGGTGCGATAGCGCCGGAGTGCACATGTTCCTAGCGTTTCGATCATCGAGGTGCATTTCAGGCGCACGCGGAAAAGGTCCGCAGCTGCTCCTCGGGGACCGGAGGAATCACCATGCGCGTGATACGCGTCGTTTCGGCGGCACTGCTGGGTCTGGGCGCCCTCACCCTCTCCGCACCCGCGGCCGTCGCGAGCGGCGGTGACGGCGGCTCCTACGACGGCGGCGGCCACTCGTCGTACGGCGGCGGCGGAGGCGGCGACCGCTCCTACGGCGGCGGAGGCGGCGACAGCGGCTCCTACGGGGGCGACGAAGAGGACGAGGGCCGCGGCGGCCGGGGCGGAGGCAAGCCCGAGCACTTCCAGCACGGCGTCCGCGCGGGCGGCGGCGGCACCGTCGCCGGGTTCGACCTGAAGGAGGTCGGCATGGGCACGGCGCTCATCGCCGGTTCGGTGGGCACGGCGTACTACCTGTCGCGGCGCCGCACCGGCGAGGAGGGCGTCGCCTGACACCGCCGCCCCCGCACACATCTTCGCCCCGGACCTGTGCGGGTCCGGGGCGAAGGTGTGTCAGGAAGGCGCCCGCCGGGGCCGGTCCCGCCGCGGACGGATGCGCGCGGGCCGCCGCCGCGACGCGCGGCGGTCCGGCCTCCGCCGCGCGGGACGGAGACCGGACCGGAGGCCGTGGGCGTACGGCGCCGTCAGACGCGCTTGCCGGGCCGGCGGCGCATCAGGAACACCCCGCCGCCGACGACGCCCGCCGCCACCAGACCGCCGCCGATGGCGATGTCCGCCTTGGTCGCGCCGGTGGTCGTGGCGCCGCCGAGGCCGCCGCGCACACCGCCGACGACGGTGAACGCCCCCGGGCGGGTCAGGGTGCGGCCGTCGCACCGGACGGTGATGTCGTACGTGCCGGGGCGGGCGTCCTCGCGGACGGTGGCCACGCCCCGCGCCCTCTCGCCCGCGCCGTCGACGGGTCGCAGTCCGGTGGTCGAGAAGGCGCGTGAGGCGGCGGTCCCGCCGCCCCGGCAGCCTTCCACCGTGATCGCCAGCTGCCCGCCGCGGGCGATCACGCCGGGCAGGGCGGTGATGTCGCGGATCCCGCCGGAGCCACCGCCCGGACCACCGCCGGGACCGCCGCCACCGGGGCCCCCGCCGGGACCGCCTCCGGTCCAGCCGCCCGGCCCGCCGACCTGGCCGCCCCCGTGGCCGCCGCCGTGCCCCTCGCCGAACCCGCCGACCTGGCCGTGTCTCGGCCGGTGTTCGTGCCCCCGCCCGAAGCCGCCGTCCGGGCCGCGCCCGAAGCCTCCGTCCGGGCCCCGGCCGCCGCCGAACCCGCCCACCTGGCCGTCGCCCGGACCGCCGTCGTGGCCACCGCCGAAGCCGCCCGCCCCGCCGACTCCGCCCACGCCGCCGACACCGCCGACACCGCCTGTGCCACCGATGCCGACGCCGCCACCGACCTGGCCGCCGCCGGGGCCGCCGATCTGACCGTTGCCGGGTCCTCCGACCTGACCGTTGCCCGGACCGCCGACCTGGCCGTTCCCGAAGCCGCCGATCTGGCCGTTGCCCGGCCCGACGTCCCAGCCGCCGGGGGCGTCGCCGCCCTTGGCGGCGGCCACCGGGGCGGCCAGCCCTACGGCGGCGACGGCGGCCACCAGGGCCGCCAGGGGGGTACGAGTGATGGACATGTGTTCCTCCGCGGAAGGCGCCCCGGGGGCCCGTACCCGGTCGATCGGCGAGAAAGCGCCTCCCGCGAGAACCCTCGGACGGCCCGTACCCGACCGCATTTCGGCGCTCGTCCGACCCGGTGAGCCGATCCGCCGGTGAATTCACCCCGTTGAAGGTCGCCGCAGGTCACGGGTTGTCATAAAGCCCCCGTACGGCCCGACTCGGATGGCGCACGAAAAGGCGGTGCGCCACCCGTTCGCCTCCGTCCCGTCGCCGGTTCCCGGCGCCGGACTTAGCGTGCAGGCACGGGCGAGTGAGAACGGTGCCGGCCGCGCCGAGAGGGGATGGCGTATGACTGCGAGCGAGCTGTCCGGATTCCGGGAAGAGGAGGAGCCGCAGCCGCGGCGGAAGCGTGCGCCGTGGGGCGTGATAGCGCTGGTCCTGCTCTCGGGGCTCGCTCTCATCCGCAACGGCTCGGGCGAGTTCGACGCCGGTCCGCCGCAGCCCGCCAAGGCGGCGGCACCGGACGTCGCGCGCGCGGTGCCCAGCACCCCGCAGCCCACGGACGGCGCGGACGTACCGGCCCTGGGGCGCTCGGTGCCCGACCGGATCAGGGTCCCCGTGATCCAGGTCGACGCGCCCGTCACCCCGGTCGGCGTGGACAGCGACGGCTGGGTCGCGGCACCGCCCCCGGACGACCCGAATCTGGCGGGCTGGTTCAACGGCGCCGTCACCCCCGGGGAGAAGGGGACCGCGGTCGTCGTCGGCCATGTGGACAACACCATGGGCCCGGCGGTCTTCTACGGCCTCGGCGCGCTGAAGAAGGGCAACCACGTCGAGATCCACCGCGAGGACGGGAGGACGGCCGTCTTCGAGGTGTACGGCGTGGAGGTGTTCGAGAAGAGCGACTTCCCCGGGGACCGCGTGTACGGCTCGAAGGGCACACCGGAGCTGCGGCTCATCACCTGCGGCGGCGACTACACCAAGAAGACCGGGTACCAGGGGAACGTCGTCGTCTTCGCCCGGCTCGCCGAGGTCCGCTGACGGCGGGGGCGGGGTCCGCCCCGGCTCGGCGGCACCGCCGGCCGGGCGGGCCCGGAACACGAACGCGCGGGCGGCCCCGGGCGCGAACCCGGGGGCGCGCGGGCGCGTCAGGTGTATTTCCGGCGCGGGACGGTGAAGTGGTAGCCCTCGTCCAGCAGCTTGGGCAGATAGGTGCGCAGCGCCCGGACGGTCTGCGAGCGGTCGCCCCCGGCGTCGTGGGAGAGCACCACCACCCCGGGGGCGGCGCCCCGCTCCACCCGGCGCACGATGGCCTTGGTGCCGGGCGTCGTCCAGTCGAGGCTGTCGACGGTCCAGGCCAGGGGCTCCATGCCGAGTTCGGCGTTGAGCCGGAAGACCGTGCGGTTCCAGGCGCCGTAGGGGGCGCGGAACCAGAGGGGCCGCTCGCCGTACGCCTTCTCGATGACGTCGCTGGTGCTCTCGATCTCGTCGCGGATCTCGCTCCGGCTGAGCTGGGTGAGCAGCGGGTGGGTCCAGGTGTGGTTGCCGACGACGTGGCCCTCGTCGGCCATCCGGGCCAGCAGGTCGCGGTTCCAGTCGGCCATCTCGCCGCACACCATGAACGTCGCCCGGATGTCGTACTTGGCCAGCGTGTCCAGCACCTGCGGGGTGTACTCGGGGTTGGGTCCGTCGTCGAAGGTGAGGAGCATCGTGTTGCCGCGGCCGGAGAAGCTCAGGATCGGGGCGGTGCGCACCTCGGTCGGCAGGGGCCTGATCCGCTGCGGGGCGTCGCCGGTCAGGGGCCGCAGACGGTAGGCGGAGGGTCTGAGGGCGCTGTGTGCCTGCGGGCCCGCGGCGGGCGGCGCGGACGGCGGACCGCCGGAGGAACCGGAGAGCAGCAGTCCGGCCGTGCCGGCGGCGCCTGCCGCGCCGAGAGCGGCGGCCCCGGCGAGCAAGGCCCGGCGCCGCGTGAACAACTGATCCTTCTGCATGAGTCATCAGTGACCGGACAGTCTCCGCGGCACCGGTACGGCGGCACGAAAACACCCGCCCGGACCAGCTGGCGCCCGGCGGCGCCCCGTCCGATAAGCTACGCAGCGTGACGGAACAGCACGAGGAGCACGAGCAGCAGGCGCCCCGGTTCGAGCGGGGCACCGACGGGCCGAAGGTGATCGTGGCCGGGGTGGACGGCTCCGACTCCTCGATGCGGGCCGCCGCCTACGCCGCCGGTCTCGCCCGCAGGCAGGGCGCGCGGCTGGCCCTCGTGTACGTGCAGCCGGTGATGTCGGCGGGGGCGGCGCTGGGCGCTCCGGTGGCCGACACGACCGACGAGATCGCCGAGGACCTCGTCCAGCAGATCCGCGAGTCCGCCGAACGGCTCAAGGGGATATTCGAGGTGCGCTGGGAGTTCCACACCTTCCGCGGTGATCCGTACAACGGGCTGGTGACGGCCTCCGACGAGCTCAAGGCGGACGCGGTGGTCGTCGGCGCCTCCGAGCAGGCGGGTCATCGGATCATCGGTTCGGTGGCAGTGCGTCTGGTGAAAGCGGGAAGGTGGCCTGTGACGGTGGTGCCGTAGGGCGTCGCACCGCGTTCCCCGTGACCGGCGGGGCGTGCGTGGCGTCTTCCGTACCCGGCCGCGCTGGGCCATCATGATCCGCCGTCAGCCGATTGCCGTCTGCGAAGAGGTGAGGCGCATGGCCGGGCTCCGCATGGGTGAGGGCATTCTCCGCCGTAAACCCATCGAACACATCGAGGAGACGGAAGGCGGCGAAGGACCGAAACTCGAACGGTCGCTCGGGCTGTGGCAGCTCACGGCGATCGGTGTGGGCGGCATCATCGGGGCGGGCATCTTCACGCTGGCCGGCACGGTGGCCAACGGCACGGCCGGTCCTGCGGTGCTCGTCTCCTTCCTGATCGCGGGCGTGGCCAGCGCCGCGGCCGCGCTGTCGTACGCGGAGTTCGCCGGGATGATCCCGAAGGCGGGCTCGGCGTACACCTACGGCTACGCGGTGCTCGGCGAGTTCGCCGGCTGGTTCATCGGCTGGGACCTGCTGCTGGAGTACACGGCGATCGTGGCGGTGGTCGCCATCGGCATCTCCGGGTACTTCAGCTTCCTCGTCGAGGACATGGGCGCGCATCTGCCGGCCTGGATGCTGGGCGCGCCCGGCACCGGCTCCGGGCACCGGGTCGACCTGTTCGCGGCGATCCTGTGCCTGCTCATCGCCTGGCTGCTGAACCTCGGCATCCGCAGCGCGGCCCGTTTCGAGACGGTCGTGGTGGCGCTGAAGGTCGTCGTGGTGCTGGTGGTGATCCTGGTGGGTGTCTTCCACATCAACAGCGCCAACTACCACCCGTTCTTCCCCTTCGGGGTCGGCGGGGCGTTCACCGGCGCGGCCACCGTGTTCTTCGCGGTCTTCGGCTACGACGCCATGTCGACGGCGGCCGAGGAGTCCAAGGACGCGCAGCGGCACATGCCGAAGGCGATCATCTACTCGCTGGCCATCGCGATGGTGCTGTACGTGGCGGCCTGCCTGGTGCTCACCGGCATGCAGAACTACAAGGACATCGACAAGGAGAGCGGCTTCTCGACCGCGTTCAAGTCGGTGGGGCTGAGCAGCCTGGCGGACGTGATCGCGGTGGGCGCGATCATCGGCATCCTCACCGTGATGTTCACGTTCATGCTGGGGGTGACCCGGGTGTGGTTCTCGATGTCCCGGGACGGGCTGCTGCCGCGCTGGTTCGCCAAGACGCACCCCACCCGGCACGTGCCGACGCGCGTGACGTGGATCGTCGGGATCGCGTCCGCCGTGATCGCCGGGTTCCTGCCGATCGCGGAGGCGGCCGAGCTGACCAACATCGGGATCCTGCTGGCGTTCGTGGTGGTCTGCACGGCGGTGATCGTGCTGCGCTACCGGCAGCCCGAGCTGCCGCGTTCCTTCCGCACCCCGTGGATGCCGTTCGTGCCCGCGCTCGGGATCGTCTTCTCCATCTGGCTGATCACGTTCCTCCAGTGGCAGACGTGGGTGCGGTTCGTGGTGTGGTTCCTGATCGGCTGCGTCATCTACTTCGGCTACTCGTACAAGCGCTCCGCGCTGGCGCCGGGGCGCGGCCCGAAGAGTTGACGGACGGCGGCCCGGCCCGGCGGCGCGGCGGTCACGCGCCGTGCCGCCGGGCCGGTCCCCCGCCGCCGGGCCTGTCCCCCGCCGCCGGGCGGTCAGCGGCCCATCACCAGCCCGTCCTTCGCCGCGCCCCGGGCGAGCACCGCGTCCCGGATCCCGTCGCGTACGGCCTGGAGGTCGGCGCCCCGGCCGATGGCCTCGTCGACGTCCACCACCCGTCCGGCGTCGGGGTCGAACAGTTCGGGCATGAACTCGGCCCGGGTCACCTCCCAGCGCCCGCCGGCCCTGGCGGGCGGGGCGAAGGTGAAGCGGGCCAGGGTGCTCCGGCCGGTGCGCGGGTCGAGCGGGGCGGCGGTGCCGGGCTGCGGGCCCGCGATCTTGTCGCCGGTGCCGTAGACCACCCAGGTGCCGCCCACCTTCTCGTAGGGCTGGGGCGTCCGGGCGCCGGTCCCGAGGATCAGGTCGACGGCGGGGCGGGCGCCGGTGCGTGCGGCGGTGAGCCGGCGCGCCAGTTCCGTCTGCTCCGCGTCCGGGCCGTCCTGGTGCGGGTCGCCCCAGTCCAGGGACACCACGACGACGTCGGCGCCCGCCTGCCGGGCGGCCCGCGCGTCGGCGAGGATCCGGTCGGTGTCGAGCAGGCGCAGCGACCAGGGCTGTCCGGCGGGCGACGGCCGGTCCGGGCCCCGGCTGTAGGCCAGATGGGCGACCAGCGCGGAACCGGCGCGCAGGAGGGCGCCGCGCGCCTCGTCCTCGGTGCGGGCCGATCCGGCGTGCCGGATCCCGGCGCGGTCCAGGGCGTCCAGGGTGCGGCGGACCCCGTCGGCGCCGTCGTCCAGGGTGTGCGCGGAGGCGGTGGCGCAGCCGTCGTAGCCGGTGGCGGCGAGCGCTGGGGCCAGTTCCGGCGGGAACATGCCGGGGGACGCGGCGGCGGGCGCCTCCTCGGGGGCCTGTACGGCGTCCAGGTGGCACAGGGCCACGTCCGCGCCGGAGACGGCCGGGGCGACGCCCTCCAGCAGGGGCCGGAAGTCGTGGCCGGCGCCGCCCGCGTCGAAGGCGGCCCGCTCGACGACCGAGGCGTCCGGCCGGACGGCGCCGGAGGCCAGCAGGGTGAACGCGGTGGCGGCCGGGCGGGTGCCGGCCGCGGACGCCGGGGGTGCGGCCGCCGCGGGCCGCTGCTCGTGGTGGCCGGCCTGGCAGGCCGCCGCCGCGGTGAGGACGGCCGTCACGGCCAGGGCCACCTGGTGTCGGCGTGCGAACATCGGTTCCCTTCAGAGCGGGCGTTCGATCATTCGGTCATATCGGCGGACAAGCGTTAGTCAGATGGGTACGAAGCGGGCCGTCGCCGCAAACAGCGGCGGTGCCCTGATTGGTCCGTCCGGTGCGCACCGGCCCCTGTCCGGCAGCCGCCGGACCCCGGGCGCCCGGCGTTCCGTACCGTCACCGGCATCTGACGGACCGTTCGTCGCACCGTTCAACGACGCGATCGACCGTCCGCCGCACAGCGCCGCGCGCACCCTGTCCCCGGACGGCACCCTGCGGTGCCATACGGCCATGATGGCCGGAACCACCCTCCCGCCCGCGCCGCCGACCACCGGGGCGCCCGCCGACGTCACGGCCGCCCGGACGGCGGGCGCCGGGACGACGACCGCCGAACACGAACTCGCCGTGCTCCAGCGCGAGCACGCACGGCCGCTGTTCGCGCTGCTGCTGCGGCTGTGCGACGGCGACCGGCAGCGCGCCGAGGACCTGCTCCAGGAGACGCTGGTGCGGGCCTGGCAGCACCCCGAGGCGCTGCGCGCCGAGACCTTCGACTCCGTACGGCCCTGGCTGCTGACCGTCGCGCGGCGGCTGGCCATCGACGCGCGCCGGGCCCGGCAGGCCCGGCCGCCCGAGGTCGGCGACGCCGTCCTGGAGAACGCGCGGGTGATGGCCGACCACGCCGAACGGTCCGCCGCCACCCTCGATGTGCGGCGCGCTGTGAAGACACTCACTCCGCAGCACCGTGACGTCCTGGTGCTCGTGTACTTCCGCGGGGCCAGTGTGGCGGAGGCCGCCGAAACCCTGGGCATTCCGCCCGGTACCGTGAAGTCCCGTGCGTACTACGCGCTGCGCGCCCTGCGCAGGGTGCTTCCCGGTTACGCGGCCGACCTGCGGTGAAACGGACTCATGGGTCAAGCCTCCGTAAAGCGCCTTGCTGTGGACCCCTGTTGGGTAATCGGCTGTTCTCATCCGTGTTCCGTGGGGGCATGGTCCCGGGAGCCGGGGCTCGGGCGACGCGCACGCACCGGAGGAAGGCGGGAAGGGATGCAGCACAGAGGGCACGAGAACACGGAGGGCGGCCACGGCGGTGATCCGGACGTCCCCATGGCCTGGTTCTACGCCGAGTACATCGCCGACGAACTGCTGCGCACGGGCGACCTGATGCCCCCGGCGTCGGTGGAGTTCCGCGCCGGACGGGACGCGCTGGCGCTGACCGTCTTCCTGTCCGACACCGGCGGCGAGCTGTCCGGCATCCGGGTGGTCTCGCAGCTGGAGACCTGGCTGTCGCTCACCGCGTACGACCAGCCGTGGCAGGACTGGGTGCGCGAGCGGGTGGCCTGCCTCGCCGCCGACGCGTACGCCCGGGGCGTCCCCTCCCCCGACCTCGCGCTGGCCGAGGCCGCCTGGCGCTGGCTGGAGGAGACCGAACTGCTCGCGCCCGATCTGGACGCGGTGCCGGACGGCGCGGGCGCGGTGGGCGAGGACGAGGGCCCCAAGGTGTGGACGCCCGCCTGGCAGCTCGGGCTGCCCCTGGGGCATCTGGCCATCCATCTGTTCTGATGTTCTGACCGGGTCCGGCTCCGCGGCACGGCGCTCCGGACGGCGGCGCCTCGCCGCACCAAGCGCGGGGTGCCCGGTCCGGGTGCGCACGGCGGACGGGCGGCGCCCGCCGACGCTCGGCACGCCCCGGCACGCCCCGGCACGCCCCGGCGCGGCCGGGCCGCCGGGCGGGCCGGGCTACTTGAGCAGCCGGGAGAGTCTGCGGTCCGCGAGCGGCTTGCCGCCCGTCTGGCAGGTCGGGCAGTACTGGAGCGAGGAGTCGCTGAAGGAGACCTCGCGGATGGTGTCGCCGCACACCGGGCAGGGCTCGCCGGTGCGGCCGTGCACCCGCAGGCCGCTCTTCTTCTCCGCCTTCAGCCAGCCGGCCGCGATGCCCCTGGAGCGCTCGACGGCCTCGGTCAGGGTGGTGCGCAGCGCCTCGTACAGCCGCCCGGTCTCCTGCGGGGTCAGGGAGGCGGCCAGCTTGAACGGGGACATCCGGGCCGCGTGCAGGATCTCGTCGCTGTAGGCGTTGCCCACGCCCGCGATCAGGCTCTGGTCGCGCAGGGCGCCCTTGAGCTGCCGCCGCTCCTCCGCGAGCAGCCCGGCGAAGCGCTCCTCGTCGAAGTCGTCGGCCAGCGGGTCCGGACCGAGGCGGGCGACTCCGGGCACCTCCTGCGGGTCCGGCACGACGTACACCGCGAGCCGCTTCTGGGTGCCGGCCTCGGTGAGGTCGAAGCCCGCGCCGGTCTCCAGGGCGACCCGCAGGGCGAGGGGGCCCTTGCCGGGCCGGGGCGGGCCGTCCGGGAGGCGGTCCCGCCACTGGAGCCACCCGGCCCGCGCCAGATGGGTGACCAGGTGCGGGCCGCCGTCGGTCGCCAGGTCGAGGAACTTGCCGTACCGGCCGACGGAGGTGACCTCGCGGCCCTCCAGAGCGGTGACCGGCGGGTCGTAGGTCTTCAGGACGCTGATGGCGACGGGCAGCACCCGGACCACTTCGTGACCGACCAGATTTTCGGTCAGGAAGTCCCTGAGCGCTTCCACCTCGGGCAGTTCCGGCATGGTTCCAGAGTGCCACCGCCCACTGACACCGCCACGCGGCACGGACCGCAGCCCGGACCGGTCCCCCGGACGCTCACTCCGGCTCGTCTATGACGAACTCGCTCCACAGACACTTGCCGCCGCCGCGCGCCTCCACGCCCCACACGTCGGTGAGCCGGTCGACGAGGAGCAGCCCGCGCCCGGAGACGCCCTGCTCCCCCGGTTCGCGGCGGCGCGGCAGGGCACTGGAGGAGTCCTCGACCTCCACTCGCAGCCGCCGGTCGGTGCCGCTGAGCACCCGCAGGGTCACCACGGCGGCGCCCTCGGTGTGCATCAGGGCGTTGGTGATGAGTTCGTCGGCCACGAGTTCGATCTCGTCGGAGCGCTCGCGGGCGCCCCAGGAGCGCACGGTGGCGCGGATCATGTGGCGGGCCCGGGTCAGCGCCTCGGGGTCGCCCGGTGCGACATGGTGCTGGAGACGGCCCTCGGGCCGGCGTTCGGCGAGCGCGCGGCGGCGCAGCACCAGCAGGGCCACGTCGTCGTCCCCGCCGCGCTCCTCCGCCATGGCGATCAGCTGGTCGGCGAGGTCGCGTACGTCCTCGGGGCCCGCGCCGATCATGTCGACCAGGGCGCGCATGCCGTCGTCGAGGTCGGCGCCGGGCTGCTCGACGAGGCCGTCGGTGCACAGCACCAGGGACTGCCCGGGGTCGAGCTCCATGGCGCACACCGGGTACTCCAGGCTGCCGAACTCGGCGGACAGGCCGAGCGGCAGGCCGCCGTCGACCTCGACCCGGCGGCAGCTGCCGTCGACGTGCCGCACCAGCGGGTCGATGTGCCCGGCGCGGACCACCTGGACCACGCCGGTGGACAGGTCGGCCTCCGCGTACAGGCAGGTCGCGAAGCGGTCGGTGTCCAGTTCGTGCAGGAAGACGGAGGCGCGGGCCATCACGGTGGCCGGGGTGTGGCCCTCGGCGGCGTAGGCGCGCAGCACGATGCGGAGCTGGCCCATGACGGCGGCGGCGTGCGTGTCGTGGCCCTGGACGTCGCCGATGACCGCGCCGACCCGGCCGCCGGGCAGCGGGATCAGGTCGTACCAGTCGCCGCCGATGTCGCGGCCCAGGGAGCCGCCCGCGTAGCCGGAGCGGTAGCGCACGGCGACGTCGGCGCCGGGGACGCTGGGGATGGTGCGCGGCAGCATGGCCTGCTGGAGGCCCTGGGCGAGGTCCTTCTCCTGCTCGTAGAGCATGGCGCGCTGGAGGCTCTGCGCGATGCTGCTGCCCAGGGCGACCAGCAGGTTGCGCTCCTCCTGGGTGAAGCCGTGCCGGCCGCTGTAGAGCAGGCCCATGCCGCCGATGGGGCGGCCCTGGGCGATCAGCGGGAGGTAGGCGGCCGAGGTGATGCGCAGTCCGGTGATGTGCGGCCACAGGATGGGGTAGCGCTCGGCGAAGTCCTCCGGGGACTCGATGAAGCACGGGCTGAGGGTCCGCACGGCCTCGCTCATCGGGTAGGGCTCGTCGATCCGGGTGACGCGGGTGCCGGGCACGGAGCTGCCCTCGGGGCCCTCGGCGACCAGCCGGAGGCGGCCGGCCTCGACCAGGCCGAGGACCAGGCTGGTGGAGCCGAGCAGGGCCAGTCCGTGGCTGTCCTTGACGACGTCGATGACGTCCTGGACGGAGTGCGCGTGGGCGAGGGCCGCCGTGGTGGCCTGGACGACGTTGGTCTGCTCGCGCCGGGCGGCGGCCCGAGTCACCCGCTCCTGGCGGCCGGCGATGTCGTCCAGTTCCTCGGTGGCGTCGCGGATGATCCCGATGATCCGGTGCGGGCGCCCGGCCGCGTCCCGGCGGATGTAGCCCTGGGTGTGGATCCAGCGCAGCGTGCCGTCGCGGCGGCGCAGCCGCATGTAGGTGCCGTAGTTCTCGCGGCCCTCCCGCAGGGCGCGGCTCACCATGGCGTCCAGGCGGCGGCCCTCGGCGGCGGGGACCCGGCGGCCCAGGCTCTCGGGGCGGCCGTCGTACTCCTCGGGGGTGAGGTCGAAGATCCTGTGCGTCTGCGCGTCCATGCTGAGCAGACCGGTGTCCAGATCCCAGTCGAAGCTGCCCATGCGGTTGAGTGCCAGGATCGGATCCGGGTGCGCGGGCCAGTCGTCCGGGAGTGCCAGGGCGTGCGCTCCCCGTTCAGCCATGGGCCCACCTTGCCAGGAATTGGCCGATTCTTCGAGTTCTTCGAGTTCTTCGAGCGGACAGCGGGGGGAACCCGGTCCGCGGCGGGGGCCGGGGCACCGGCAGGGAAGGAGCGTGCACGACCGTGGGATGGTTCACCGCACCCGACTACTGGCTCGGCCGGCTGGTGTTCCAGCGGGCGCTGGCCGCCGTCTACCTCGTGGCGTTCCTGACGGCGGCCCTCCAGTTCCGGGCGCTGCTGGGCGAGCGCGGGATGCTGCCGATCCCCCGGTTCGTGGCGCGGGTGCCGTTCCGGCGGGCGCCGAGCCTGTTCCACCTGCGCTACTCGGACGGGCTCTTCGCGGCGGTCGCCTGGGGCGGGTGCGCGGTGTCGGCGGCGCTGCTGGCGGGGGCGGACGCGTGGCTTCCGCTGTGGGGCGCGCTGCTGCTGTGGCTGGTGCCGTGGGCGCTGTACCTGTCGATCGTGAACGTCGGGCAGACCTGGTACGGCTTCGGCTGGGAGTCGCTGCTGCTGGAGACCGGGTTCCTCGCGGTGTTCCTGGGCAACGACGAGGTGGCTCCGCCGGTCGTCGTGCTGTTCCTGCTGCGCTGGATCCTCTTCCGGGTGGAGTTCGGCGCGGGGCTGATCAAGCTGCGCGGCGACCCGTGCTGGCGGAACCTGACCTGCCTGTACTACCACCACGAGACCCAGCCGATGCCGGGCCCGCTGAGCTGGTTCTTCCACCGGCTGCCCGCGCCGCTGCACAAGGCGGAGACGGCCGCGAACCACCTCACGCAACTGGTGGTGCCATTCCTGCTGTTCACCCCGCAGCCGGTCGCCACGGCCGCCGCGGCGCTGATGATCCTCACCCAGCTGTGGCTGGTGGCCTCGGGCAACTTCGCCTGGCTGAACTGGATCACCGTCGTGCTCGCCCTGTCCGCGGTCCGCTGGCCGGGCGGCCCGCCGCCCGCCGTGGCCGCGCCCCCGCTGTGGTACGAGGTGCTGGTCCTGGCCGTGGCCGCGCTGCTGGTCCTCCTCAGCCACCGCCCGGTGCTGAACATGATCTCCCGCCGCCAGGTCATGAACCGCTCGTTCGACCCGCTGCACCTGGTCAACACCTACGGCGCGTTCGGCACCGTCGGCCGGATCCGGCACGAGGTGGTGATCGAGGGCACCCTCGACGAGGTGCCGCGCGAGGACTCCGACTGGCGGGAGTACGAGTTCAGGGGCAAGCCCGGGGACGTACGGCACTGGCCCCGGCAGTTCGCCCCGTACCATCTGCGCCTGGACTGGATGATGTGGTTCGCCGCGCTGTCCCCGGCGTACGCCGGGCCGTGGTTCGGCGCGCTGGTGGAACGGCTCCTGGAGAACGACCGCGACACATTGCGGCTGCTGCGCCGCTCGCCGTTCCCGCGCGACCGGCCGCCGCGCTTCGTCCGCGCCCGGCTGTTCCGCTACCGCTACACGACCTGGCCGGAGCTGCGCGCCACCGGGGCCTGCTGGGACCGGACTTTCGTACGGGAGTTCCTTGCGCCGACCCGGCTGGCGGGAGCGGCGCGGGATGACTGACGGGGTGCGGCGGGCTCCGGCGGGGGCGCCGTGCCAGGTGGGCCGGGCAGCCGGAACGGGCAGGCCGGAGGCCGTTGCGCGGCACCTGCGGCCTGGCCGTCGACGCCGACGGCACCCACCGGATGCGCTTCGACTACGAGCTGGACTGAGCCAGCCCGTAGACGCGGTCGGCCGTCCGGGTGAAGACCGCCGTGCGCTCGTGCGCGCCGAGTCCGGCGGTCAGCTCCCGCGCGGTGGCCAGGACCTCGGCGTAGGAGGCGGCCAGGGTGCACACCGGCCAGTCCGAGCCGAACATCAGCCGGTCCGGTCCGAAGGCGTCCAGCACCGTGTCCGCGTAGGGGCGCAGTCCCGCCGCGGTCCACGTGGCCGGGTCGGCCTCCGTGACCAGGCCCGACAGCTTGCAGACGGTGTTGGGCAGGGCGGCGAGCGCCCGGACGCCGCTCGCCCAGGGCTCGGTGCCGCCGGTGGCGGCGGGCGGTTTGCCCAGGTGGTCCAGGACGAAGGTGAGGCCGGGGTGGCGGGCCGCCGCCTCGGCGCAGGCGGGGAGCTGGCGGGGGACGACGACCAGGTCGTACACCAGGCCCGCGTCGGCGACGGCGGCCAGGCCCCGGCGCACCTCGGGGCGCAGCAGCCAGCGGGGGTCGGCCTCGCCCTGGACCTGGTGGCGGACGCCCTTGAGGCACCGGCCGCCGGGCAGGGCGCGCAGCCGCTCCAGTTCGTCCGCGATGTCGGCCCGGGTGAGGTCCGTCCAGCCGACGACGCCCGCGATCAGCTCGTGCGCCTCGGCCAGGGCCAGCAGCTCCGGGGTCTCCTCGGGCACGGTGACGGTCTGGACGAGGACGGTGCGCTCGATCCCGGCGGCGCGGGCCTCCGGGGCCAGGTCGGCGAGGGTGAAGTCGCGGCGCAGCGGGCGCAGCGCCGGACCGGTGATCCAGTCCTGGTCGCGGACGGACAGGTCCCATACGTGGTGATGGGCGTCGACGGTCACGGCAGCTCCCACACCACGGGCAGGCCCGCTCCGGCGCCGTCGCGGGAGTAGTCGTGCGCGACGTCGAGCAGGTCGGCCATGCGGGCCTGCCAGGCCACGTTGACCGGCAGCCGCTCCAGTGCGGCCAGGAGCCGGGTGTAGTCCTCGCACTCCAGGAGGTGGAACAGGTGGGTGCCGCTGCGCCAGATGGTCCACGAGGTGGCCCCGGCGGCGCGGATGGCGGCGGTGAGCGCGGCGGGCACCTCCCGGTGCGCGGCCTCGTAGGCGGCGACACGGTCGGCGCGCACCTCGGTGTGCAGGGCGACTCTCATACGGGCTCCTCTCTCGGCAGCAGGCCCCTCTCGCGCAGTTCCCGCCAGAAGGACGCGGGGACGGGGACGGCGTACTGCTCGGCGCAGTCGCGCACCTCGGCGGCCGAGCGGGCGCCGATCAGCACACTGGCCACGGCCGGGTGGGCGGCGCAGTGGGACAGGGCGGCGGCGCGCAGGGTGACGCCGTGCGCGCGGGCGGTCTCCCGCAGGCGCAGGGCCCGCTCCAGCAGCGCGGGCGGCGCCTGGGTGTAGTCGTACGTGGCGCCCGGCCGCGGATCGGCGAGCAGACCGGAGTTGAAGGCACCGCCGACGACCACGGAGACCCCGCGGGCCAGGGCGGCGGGCAGCAGGTCGGTCAGGGCGCTGTGGTCGAGGAGGGTGTGGCGGCCCGCGCACAGCACCACGTCGACATCGGTGTCGTGGACGAAGCGGGTCAGCAGCGCGCTCTGGTTCATCCCGGCGCCGATCGCGCCGACCAGGCCCTCGGCGCGCAGTCGCTCCAGGGCCGGGTAGCCCTCGCGGAAGGCCGCTTCGGCGTGGTCGTCGGGGTCGTGGAGATAGGCGATGTCGACGCGGTCGAGGCCGAGGCGGTCCAGGCTGGACTCCAGGGTGCGCCGGATGCCGTCGGCGGTGAAGTCCCAGACGCGGCGGTGGGTGGCGGGCACCGCGAATCCGGCGGCGAGATCGTCGCCGGTGCCGTCGCCGGTGCCGTCGCCGGTGCGGTCGGCGGGCTCCAGGCGGCGGCCCACCTTGGTGGACAGGGTGTACTCCGTCCTGGGGCGGGTGCGCAGGGCGGCGCCCAGCCGGCGTTCGGCCAGGCCGAGCCCGTAGTGGGGCGCGGTGTCGAAGTAGCGGATGCCCGCGTCCCAGGCGGCGGTGACCGCCTCGTGCGCCTGGTCCTCGCCGACCTCGGTGTACAGGTTGCCGAGGGCGGCGGTGCCGAAGCCGAGGGGGCCGATCTCGACGCCGGTCGCGCCCAGGGCCGTCACCGGGCCGCCGGACGCAGCCGCAGGCCCTGCATGCCGCCGTCGACCGCGAGCGCGGTGCCGGTGGTGGCGCCGGAGTGCGGGCCCGCCAGATAGGCGATGGCGGCGGCGACCTCGGCGGCGGTGACCAGGCGGCCGGTGGGCTGGCGGGCCTGGAGGGCGGCGCGTTCGGCGGCCGGGTCGGGGGCGGAGTCCAGCAGCCGGCCGACCCAGGGGGTGTCCACGGTGCCCGGGTTGACGCAGTTGACGCGGATGCCCTCGCGGATGTGGTCGGCGGCCATGGCGAGGGTGAGGGAGAGGACGGCGCCCTTGCTGGCGCTGTAGAGGGCGCGCTGCGGGAGGCCGGCGGTGGCCGCTATCGAACAGGTGTTGACGACGGCCGCGTGGTCGGAGGCGCGCAGGTGCGGCAGGGCGGCGCGGGTGGTGCGGACGATGCCGAGGACGTTGACGTCCAGGACGCGGTGCCACTCGGCGTCGTCGTTGTCCTCGACGGTGCCCTGGGCGCCGATGCCCGCGTTGTTGACGAGGATGTCGACTCCGCCGAGGGTGTCGGCGGCCGCCTCGACGGCGGTGCGCACCAGGACGTCGTCGGTCACGTCGGCACGGAAGGCGTACAGGGGCTTGTCCACGGCCGAGGGGTCCAGGTCCAGCACCGCGACATGGGCGCCCCGCCCGGCCAGGAGGTCGGCGGTGGCCCGGCCGATGCCGGAGGCGCCACCCGTCACCAGGGCCCTCAGTCCGTCGAAGTCGTTCATGCCGCGTGCCCCTTCTGCTGTGTCTGCTGTGCCAGGTCGGCGGCCCAGAAGGTGCCGCCGGGGAAGGTGTAGCGCGCGATGGACTCCGGCCGCATGGCGGCGGAGAAGCCGGGCGCGCTGGGGGCCGTGTAGCGGCCGTCGCGGATCACCACGGGGTCCAGGAAGTGGTCGTGGAGGTGGTCGACGTACTCGATGACGCGGTCCTCGGTGGTGCCGGTCAGGGCGACGTAGTCGAACATCGAGAGGTGCTGCACCAGTTCGCACAGGCCCACGCCCCCGGCGTGCGGGCAGACCGGCACGCCGTACTTGGCGGCGAGCAGCAGGATGGCGAGGTTCTCGTTGACGCCGCCGACGCGGGCCGCGTCGATCTGGAGCACGTCCAGGGCACCGGCCTGGAGCATCTGCTTGAAGACGACGCGGTTGTGCACGTGTTCGCCGGTGGCCACCTTCACCGGGGCCACCGCCTCGCGGATGGCCGCGTGGCCGAGGACGTCGTCGGGACTGGTGGGCTCCTCGATCCAGTACGGGTCGTAGGGGGCGAGCGCCCGGGTCCAGCGGATGGCCTCGGCCACGTCCCAGCGCTGGTTGGCGTCGACCGCGATGCGCACACCGGGTCCCACGACGGCGCGGGCCACCCGGCAGCGGCGTACGTCGTCGGCGAGGTCGGCGCCGACCTTCAGCTTGATCTGGGTGAAGCCGTCGGCGACGGCCTGGGCGGCGAGGCGGGTCAGCTTGGCGTCGTCGTAGCCGAGCCAGCCGGGGGTCGTGGTGTAGGCGGGGTAGCCCTGCGCCAGGAGGCGGGCGGTGCGCTCACCGGCGCCCTCCCGGCCGCGGCGCAGCAGGCCGAGGGCCTCGTCGGGGGTGAGGGCGTCGGTGAGGTAGCGGAAGTCGACCTGCCGCACCAGCCAGGCCGGGTCGGCCTCGGCGAGCAGCCGCCACAGCGGCTTTCCCGCGCGTTTGGCGGCGAGGTCCCACACGGCGTTGACGACCGCGCCGATCGCCATGTGCATCACGCCCTTCTCGGGCCCCAGCCAGCGCAGTTGGCTGTCGCCGACGAGGTCGCGGAAGAGCGAGCCGGGGTCGGCGCACAGTTCGTCGAGAGACCGTCCGACCACGTGGTGGCGCAGCGCGTGGACGGCGGCGACCTGGACGTCGTTGCCCCGCCCGATGGTGAAGGTGAAGCCATGGCCCTCGGCCCCGTCCGTGCCGTCTGTGCCATCTGTGCCGTTCGCCGCGTCGGTGCGCAGGACGACGTAGGCGGCCGAGTAGTCGGGGCCCGGGTTCATCGCGTCGGAGCCGTCCAGCTCGCGCGAGGTGGGGAAGCGGATGTCGTGGGTGTCGACCGCGGTGACACGGGCGGGCGTCGGGGACACGGGTGGCCTTTCGTCGGTGGCGGGGGCCGTGCGGTCAGTCCTGGGCGCGGCCCGTCGTCACGCGGGCGATCATGAGGGCGACCAGGATGATCCCGCCGTAGATGGCTTGGATCCAGAACGACGGCACCTGGGCGAGGGTGAGCAGGTTCTGCACCACGCCGAGCAGCAGGACGCCGGTGAGCGCGCCGAACATGGTGCCCCGGCCGCCGTCGAGGCTGATGCCGCCGATGACCGCCGCCGCGAACACCGTGAAGATCATGTTCTGGCCCTGGTTGGCGCTGATCGCGCCGACGTAGCCGGTCTGCATGATGCCGCCGACGGAGGCGAGGACACCGGCGACGACGAACACGCCGAGCATCACGCGCTCGACGCGGATCCCGGCCGCGCGCGCGGCGTCGGCGTTGCCGCCGATGGCGTACAGGGCGCGGCCCACGCGGTGGTGGCGCAGGACCAGGCCGGTGACGGCGAAGGCGACGGCGGCCAGCCACACCGACAGGGGGACGGTGAGGAAGGTGGTGGTGGCCAGCGAGGAGAAGCTGTCGGGCATGCCGAACAGCGTCTTGCCCTTGGTGGCGCCGACCAGCACTCCGCGCAGCACGATGAGCATGGCCAGGGTCACGATGAACGCGTTGAGCTTGAGGGTGACGACCAGGATGCCGTTGAAGGCGCCGACCACCGCTCCGGCGACCAGGATCGCCGGCAGGGCGAGCGGGGCGGCCAGTTCGGTGCCCCAGCCGGACTGGGCGGCGGGCAGGACGAGCAGGGCGCCGACGGCGGGTGCGATGCCCACGACCGATTCCAGGGACAGGTCGAACTTGCCGGTGATCAGCACCAGCGACTCGGCGAGCACCACCATGGCGAGGGCGGCGGACGAGCCGAGGACGGAGATCAGGTTGCGTTCGGTGAGGAACGAGTCGTTGACGACCGCGCCGAGCACCATGAGCAGCAACAGGGCCGGGACGAGGGCGAGTTCGCGGGCGCGGCGCAGCAGGACGGCCCTGGCCGGGCCCGCGCCGGCCGGGTGCGGTGGGGCGAGCGGCGCGGCCGTCTCGGTGTCAGCCATGGTCCACTCCTTCGATGGAGGCGATCAACTCGTGGTCGCGCCAGCCCGCCGGGTGCTCGGCGGTGATCCGGCCGTGGAAGAGGACGAGGACGCGGTCGCAGCGCCGCAGGTCGTCGAGTTCGTCGGAGACGACGAGCACGGCGGTGCCGTCCTCGCGGGCGCTGTCCACGCGGGCCAGCAGGGATTCCTTGGACTTCACGTCGACGCCAGCGGTGGGGTTGATGAGGACGAGCAGCCGCGGGTCACGGGCGAGGGCGCGGGCCATGACGACCTTCTGCGCGTTGCCGCCCGACAGGTCGGACACCGGCTGCTCGGGGCCCTCGGTGCGGATGCCGAGGCGGGTGACGAGGTCACCGGCGAGGGCGCGGCGGGCGCCGGTGCCGACGAAGCCGAACCGGCCGAGCCGGTCCAGGACGCTGAGGGTGGTGTTGTCGCCGACGGTCATCTGGGCCACCAGGCCCTGGTCGTGGCGGTCGCGCGGGACGCAGCCGACGCCCGCCGTCAGCGCGGCCCGTACGTCGCCGAACGGCAGGGCGCGGCCGTCGAGTTCGGCGCTGCCGCCGGTGGGGGTGTGCAGTCCGGCGAAGGACTCGGCCAGTTCGATCTTGCCGCTGCCGCTGGTGCCGGCGAGTCCGACGACCTCGCCGCCGCGCACGCTCAGGTCGATGTCGCGGTACGCGCCGGAGGTGAGGCCGTGCGCGGCGAGCACCACGGGGGCGTGGGCGGCGACCGGCTCACGGCTCAGGGCGCCGCCGGTGACCGACTCCCCCGCCATGGCCTCCACCAGGGCGGAGCGGGGCAGGTCCGCGACGGGGGCGGTGATGATCCAGCGGGCGTCGCGCAGCACGGTGACGGTCTGGCAGACCTCGTACACCTCCTGGAGGTGGTGGGAGATGAACAGGAAGGTGACGCCGGAGTCCTGGAGGGTCCGCATCCGGGTGAACAGCCGCTCTATCTCCCGGTTGTCGAGCTGGGCGGTGGGTTCGTCCAGGACGATGAACCGGGCGCCGAGGCTGAGGGCCCGCGCGATCTCGACCATCTGCCGGTCCTCGACGCGGAGTTCGGCTGTGCGGGCGCCGGGGTCGACGCGTACGTCCCAGGCGTCCAGGAGCGCGGCGGCCTCCTCGCGCAGCCGCCGCCAGCTGATCAGGCCGCCGCGTCCGGTGGGCTGGCGGTTGATGAACAGGTTCTCGGCGACAGTGAGTTCGGGGACGGCGGTCGGCTTCTGGTAGACGCAGGCGACCTTGCGGCGCCAGGCGTCACGGTCGCCGAGCGGGGGCGCGCTCGCGCCGTCGAAGCGGATCTCGCCCGCGTCGGGGGCCTGGAGGCCGGTGAGCAGGGTGACGAGGGTGGACTTGCCGGCGCCGTTGCGGCCGACGAGGGCGTGGGACTCGCCGCTGTGCACGGTGAGACGGCCGTCGGCGAGGGCGACGGTGGCTCCGTAGCGCTTGGTGACGCCCCGCGCCTCGGCCAGCGGGGCGGTGTCGGGGGCGCTCATCGGACCGTGTTGCCCCACAGCGCCCGGTCGTCGACGTTCTCCTTGGTGACCAGGGGCGCGGGCAACTGGTCCTCCAGGACTCCGTTGGGCAGCTTCACGATGGTGGAGCCGTGGTCGGTGGGGCCCGGCGCGAACGTCTTCCCCTGCATGGCCGCCTTGACGTAGTACAAGCCGTACTTGGCGTAGGCGTCGGCCGGCTGGGAGACGGTGGCGTCGATCTCGCCCTTGCGGATGGCGTCGAACTCCTGCGGGATGCCGTCGTTGGAGACGATGGCGATGTGCCCGGCCGTCCCGGCCTTCTTCAGCAGGTTCTTGGACTTCAGGGTCTGCAGGGTGGGCGCCAGGTAGACGCCGCCGGCCTGCAGGTAGATGCCCTTGAGGTCGGGGTTGGCGTTCAGCAGGGTGTCGAGTCTGGCGGCGGCGGTGTCGGACTCCCACTTGGCGGGGATCTCCAGCACCTTCAGCTTCGGGAAGTTCTTCCGCACGCAGGCGCGGAACGCCTCCGAGCGCTCACGGCCGTTGACGGAGGCGAGGTCGCCCATGATCTGCACGACCTTGCCGGAGTCGAGGTGCGCGCCGAGGTACCGGCAGGCCTTCTCGCCGTACGCGATGTTGTCGGCGCGCACGACCATGGCGACCTTGCCCTTGTCGGGTGCCACGTCGACGGCGACCACGGGGACGCCCTTGCGTTCGGCCTGGTCGAGTCCGGCCTGGACGGCGGCGCTGTCCAGCGGGGCCACGACCAGGCCCTCGACGCCCTGGTTCAGCTCGTTGTTGATGTCGGTGATCTGCTGCGAGGGGTCGCTGTTGGAGTTGACCGTCTTGAGCGCGTCCACGCCTTGGGACGCGGCCATCTTGGGCACGTAGTCGTTGTAGGACTGCCAGAACGGCGAGGTCAGCAGGGGCAGGACGACACCGACCTTGCCGCTGCCGCCGCTCCCAGCGCCGGCCGCGCCGCCGTCCTTGGTGCTGCCGCAGGCCGTCAGCGCCAGCGCGCCGCAGGCGGCGACGGCCGCCGCGCGCACCGCCGCCGCCGGGAACCGCCTGCCGTGCAGCCGCCTGCCTTGCCGTCCGTTCCGCGCTTGTGTGCCGGCCATCTGTCGGCTCCTCATCGGGCGAGATCGAGCAGTTGCCCGCATACTTATCAGACCACTTGATGCCCGGGACACCCTCCGGAGCCACTTTTCCCGGCCGGACGGCCATAGTGGTCCGACCACCTCGATCGTTAGACTGCGGCGCACGGCGACAGGAGGAGTGGCGTGGAGCAGACCCCGACCGGACCGGCCGAGCGGACGGAGCCGGGCCCGGACGGCGCCGCGCGTGCCGCGCATGCCGGTCCGAAGGAGAGCGAGGCGGCGGAGGCGGCGCAGAGCGCCGCCGGTGCCGGCCAGAAGGGCACCGTGACGCAGCGGGCCATCGAGCGGATCAAGGCGATGATCGCCGAGGGCCGGCTGGAGCCGGGCCAGCGGCTGCCGACCGAGCGGGACCTCGCCGCCGGGCTGGGCATCTCCCGCAGCTCCGTGCGCGAGGCGATACGCGCGCTCACCGTGCTCGGTGTGCTGGAGGCCCGGCACGGATCGGGCATCTACGTCACGCAGTTGGAGGCCGGCGACCTGCTGGAGACGTTCGGGGTGGTGGCCGACCTGACCCGCGGGCCGCGCCTGGTCGAGCTGCTGGAGGTGCGCCGGGTCCTGGAGTCGACGGCGACCGCGCTGGCGGCGGCGCGGATCACCCCGGAGCGGCTGGCCGAGGTGGAGAAGCACCTCACGGCCATGAACGCCACCGACGACCCGGAGGAGATCCTCGCCCACGACCTGGCCTTCCACCGCGAGATAGCGGCGGCCGCGGGCAACGGGACGATGGCCGCGATCCTGGAGGGCCTGTCCTCACGCACCTTCCGCGCCCGGGTCTGGCGCGGCTACCAGGAAGAGGGTGCGTTCGCCCGTACCCGCCGCGAACACGCCGCGATCTTCCGGGCGTTGGCGGCCCATGACCCGGAGGCGGCCCGCGCGGCGGCGGCGTCCCACGTCGGCGAGGTGGAGGAGTGGCTGCGCGCCCGGCTCGCGGGGTGACGGCGGACCACGGGTGAGGACACGGGCGGGAACGCCGCAGGGCGGCCCGGCGCGTGCGTGCCGGACCGCCCTCCCGTACTGACTCAGGCGCGCCGCAGCCGCAGCGTCACCAGCTCGAACGGACGCAGCCGCACCGCGATCCGCTCGCCGTCGCGCTCCACGGCCGGGGCGTCGGCCAGCGGGCGCTCCAGCAGGTCGGTCGCCACGGCGTCGGCGACCTCGAACCCGGCGGTCAGCGTGGCCCGCGCCCGGCCGCCGTGGGCCTCGTGGAAGCGGACGACCACGTCGCCGCTGCCGTCGTCGGCGAGCTTGAGAGCCGTCACGACCACCGCGTCGTCGTCGACGGCCAGCAGCGGGGCGACCGCGCCCGCGCCGGTCAGCCGCCGCTCGGGCACGTTGATCCGCCAGCCCTCGCGGACCGCGCCGCCGATGTCGGCGCCGGGCACCAGGGCGTGCCGGAAGCGGTGGACGCCCTGGTCGGTCTCCGGGTCGGGGAAGCGCGGCGCGCGCAGCAGCGACACCCGGACGGTGGTGGTCGTGCCCAGGTCGCCGTCGGTGCGGACGGCGCGGGTCACGTCGTGGCCGTACGTCGAGTCGTTGACCAGGGCGACGCCCCAGCCGGGCTCGGCCACGTGCACGAACCGGTGGTTGCACGCCTCGAACTTGGCGGCCTCCCACGAGGTGTTGGTGTGGGTGGGCCGGTGGAAGTGCCCGAACTGGGTCTCCGACGCGTACCGTTCGGCGTGCACGTCCAGCGGGAAGGCCAGCTTGAGGAACTTCTCCGTCTCGTGCCAGTCGACCTCGGTGTCCAGGAGCAGCCGCCGCTCGCCCGCGGCCAGCGACAGCACCTGCGTGACGCGGGAGTCGCCGAAGGAGCGCACGACGCGCACCGAGGCGCCGTCCTCGCCCGCCGTGACCTCGTCCGCGTCCGTCAGGTCGGTGACCGTGTTGCGGTAGAACTCGTCCACGTCCCAGGCGTCCCACATGTTCGGGAAGTCGGGGTGCAGCTGGAGCAGGTTGGCGGCCCGGCCGGGGGCGACGGTCTCGCGCTCGGCCTCGATGTCGTACGCCGAGACGACCAGGCCCCGCTCGTCGATCTCGACGCGCAGCACGCCGTTGTCCAGGACGTGTCCGCCGCCCTGGCGGGGCGTGAGCCGGGTGCCGCCCGCGACGGCCGGTGCGGCGGCGCCGCCCGCCGGGACACCGCAGCGGCCGTGCGGGGCCGCGTTGAAGACGAGCGGGGTGGCGCCCTCGCCGGCCAGCGCGCGCTGCGCGCCGTCGATGATCGCGTCCAGCTCGGCGGCGACCCGCTCGTAGGTGGCGCGGGCCTCGCGGTGCACCCAGGCGATGGACGAGCCGGGCAGGATGTCGTGGAACTGGTGCAGCAGCACCGTCTTCCAGATCCGGTCCAGGTCCTCGTAGGGGTAGGGGAACCCGGCGCGCACGGCGGCGGTGGCCGCCCACAGCTCCGCCTCGCGCAGCAGGTGCTCGCTGCGCCGGTTGCCCTGCTTGGTCTTGGCCTGGCTGGTCAGGGTGGCGCGGTGCAGTTCGAGGTACAGCTCGCCGACCCAGACGGGCGGTTCGGGGTACTCGGCCTCGGCCTTGTCGAAGAACGCCTCGGGGGTCTCCCACACCACCTGCGCGGAGCCCTCCAGGTCGCGCAGCCGGGCGGCCTTGGCGACCATCTCGCGGGTGGTGCCGCCGCCGCCGTCGCCCCAGCCGGTGGGCGCCAGCGAGTGCCGGGCGACGCCCTTGTCCTTGAAGTTGCGGGCCGCGTGCGCGATCTCGCTGCCCTTCATGGAGCAGTTGTAGGTGTCGACGGGCGGGAAGTGCGTGAAGATCCGGGTGCCGTCGATGCCCTCCCACTGGAAGGTGTGGTGCGGGAACTTGTTCGTCTGCGACCAGGAGATCTTCTGCGTGAGCAGCCGCTTGGAGCCGGCCGCCTTGATGATCTGCGGCAGACCGGCGGCGAAGCCGAAGGTGTCGGGCAGCCACGCCTCGTCGTTCTCGACGCCGAACTCGTCGAGGAAGAACCGCTTGCCGTGCACGAACTGGCGGGCCATGGCCTCCGAGCCGGGCATGTTGGTGTCGGACTCCACCCACATGCCGCCGGCCGGCACGAACCGCCCGTCCGCGACGGCCTTCTTGACCCGCGCCCACACCTCGGGCCGGTGCTCCTTGATCCACGCCCACTGCTGCGCCTGGGACATGGCGAAGACGAAGTCGGGCTCGTCCTCCAGCAGGGCGGTCATGTTGGACGTCGTACGCGCCACCTTGCGCACCGTCTCGCGCAGCGGCCACAGCCAGGCGGAGTCGATGTGCGCGTGGCCGACCGCGCTGATGCGGTGCGCGGAGGGCACGGCGGGCGCGGAGAGCACGCCGGTGAGCTGGGCGCGGGCCCGCTCGGCGGTGCCGTTGACGTCCTGGAGGTCCACCAGGTCCAGCGCCCGGTCCACGGCGCGCAGGATCTCGTAGCGGCGCTGGGAGTCCTCGGGCAGCTCGGCCATCAGCTCGCCGAGCACCTCCAGGTCGATGACGAGCTGCCACACGGTCTCGTCGAAGACGGCGAGGTCCATCCGGGTCAGCGTGTACTGCGGGTCGCTGCCCGCGGTCTCCTTGTCGCCGAGCTGGGTGGGCAGGAAGGGGTGGTAGTCGAGGATGACGGGGTTGGAGGCCGCCTCGATGTGCAGGCGCACCTCCTCGCCGCCCTCGACGGGGGCGCCGATCCGGACCCACTGGTTGCGCGGGTTGAGGCCCTTCACCGGGGTGCCGTCGGGCCGGTAGACCAGGCCCTCGCACTGGAAGCCGGGCATGTTCTCGTCGAAGCCGAGGTCGAGCAGGGCCTCGACGGACCTGCCTGCCCACGCCTCGGGAACGGTGCCGGTCACCCGGAACCAGCTGGTGCCCCACGGAGCACCCCAGCGGGCGCCCACCGCGATCGGCTCGGGCTCGGCGGCCAGTCCCTCGGCGACCGGCACGGGCTCCCCGGGCGCGTGCCACACGGCCACGTCCAGGGGCACGGACTCGGGGTACACGGCGGGGCGGATGCGCTCGTCGAGTACGCGCTTGAGGCGGGCTTCGACCAGGCTGCGGTCGTCATGCATGCGGAATGCTCCGTAGGTCTGCGTCTGCGGGTGGATCAGTCGGTGGTTACCAGCGGTGGCCGAGGGCGGCGGCGGCCGAGGAGGTGTACAGCTCCCCCACCGCCCGTACCTCGAACCGTACGGCCCGCTCGCCCGGTGCGGGAGTCAGGCCGGTGACGAAGTAGGCGCGCTGGCCGGTGCCGCCCAGGAAGCGGCGGGTGCCGTCGGGCAGCACGCGGTGCACGGTGTAGTGGCGGACCGTGCCGGGCGCCGGGTGGTCCCAGGCCAGGCGCAGGTCGCCGCCCGAGGCCGCGGTGACCCGGGGCCGGACGGGGGCGGCCGGGGTGGTGGTGCGCTCGCGCACGGCGAGGCCGCCGAGCCGCCAGCGGACCGGGCCGCCGCCGGTGGCGGTGAGCCGGATCCCGAGGGCGTGCACGGTCCCGGACCGGCCGGGCAGCCGCACCGCGGTGGTCCGCCAGCCGTCGCCGCGCCCGGCCGGCAGCGGCAGGTACGTGTACGGCGGCGGGTTCCCGGCGCCGTCCGGTTCGGCGGTCGCCACGGCCAGCTCGACGCGTACGTTCCCGGCGTCGGCGCGGTGGGTCAGCTCGACGACGGTGTTGCGGCCGAGCGGCAGCCGGGTCGTGTAGAGGTCCAGGACGGCGGGCCGGTCGAGCGCGCCGGACACCAGGAGGCTGCTGCCGCCGTGCCAGGCGTCGGCGAAGTCGAAGGCGACGGCGGGCCGCTGCCCTTCGGTGCGCACGCTCCAGCGGCGGGCGGGCAGCCGGTCCTGGAGGCCGAGGTGGTTCCAGGGGGTGTCGGAGGTGACCTCGCCCCGCTCGTGCCAGCGCAGTCCGTGGCCGGTGTTGAAGACGGTCGCGAACGGCAGGGAGGTGACGGTGGACCGGTCGGCGGCGAAGACGGCCGGTGCCCGCCAGGGGTCGGCGGCATCGGGCCGGGACGGGTCGAGGGAGCGGCCGGTCCAGAACCGGTCGTCGGCGGCGTGGAACGCCTCCGGGGTGTGCCCGGCGGGCAGGTGGCCCCGGGTCCACTCCGGCCGGTAGAGGCCGACTGAGGTGGTGTGCGCGGTGCCGGCGGGCACGATCGCGTCCCAGTCCACGGGAGTGTCCGAGCCGCGGGACTCCACGTCGACACCGGCCCACAGCTCGTAGCGGCTGCGGCCCAGCGCGTCGGCCCTGCGGGCGGAGGAGGCCAGCGAGCCCGCGCTCCAGCGGAAGTCGACGAACAGGTCGTCGGCGGCCTCGTACAGTGCCTGGTTGCGGTCGTTCAGCGCGCCCTGCCAGCTCACCGTGCCGTCCACGGTCATGGCGTCGTACCAGGTGACGCGCTGTCCGCGGGCGGCGGCGAGCGTCTTCAGCTCGCGGACGAAGCCGAGCATGGCGGCGCCGAGCGCGCTGTCGCCGCCGCCGGTCTCGGCGTTGACGAACCAGCCGTCGAAGCCGTACGCCGCCGCGACCGCGACGAGCTGGGCGGCGAGCGGGTGGTGCCCGGCGGCGTCCCGCTGCACCAGGTCGCTGGTCCAGCGGAGCTGTCCGCCGTAGGCGGCGGGCGGCAGGAAGACGTTGCCGAGGACGGGGACGCCGTGCCGGTGCGCGGCGTCCACGATCGGCGCGTTCGGCGCGAGGATCAGCCCCTCGCCGGACGAGCCGCCCCAGAAGACCAGCTCGTCGATGTACGCCCAGTGGGTGAGGGCGTAGTAGTCGGCGGTGGCCGAGCCCTGGGAGGGGTTGCCCGCGGTGGGACCGAAGGAGACCAGGGACTGGATACGGGCCTGGTCCGCGCGGGCCGTGGTGTTGGCCGGGGCCGGGGTGAAGCGCCGGGCGAGCGGCACGGAGGCCCGGTTGAAGGGCAGGTCGGTGTCGGTGGCGGCGCGCCAGCTCTTCAGACTGCGCCAGGTGATGCCCTCGCCGGGGCTGCCGTCGGGCAGCGAGTCGGGGTACCAGTAGGAGGCGAGCGGCCGCAGGCCGGTGGCGGCGGCGCGGGACGCCGTCGGCTCGGCCGCGGCGGCGGGCAGGGACAGCGCGGGCAGGGCGGCGGTCGCGGCGCCCGCGAGCAGGACGGTGCGCCGGGCGGGGTGGTGACTCACGAGCGGGTGCCTCCTGGAGGGGTGGGGAGTACCTGATCGGGGGTGACGACGTCCGTGATGCCGCGGGCGGCCAGGTGGTCCCGGTCGGCCGCCCGGGTGTCGAGGACGGTGGCGGGGCGGGCGCCGTCGGCGGTGAGCCGGAAGAACGCCTCGAAGACGTCGCCGCCGGGCGCGCAGCGGGAGCGGGCGGCCGGGTCGGCGGGCACGGTCAGGGCGGTGGTGCGCGGGGCCGGGGCGTAGGTGTGCTCGCGGGCCGCGCGGGCGAGGCTGCGGGCGCTGTCCTTGGGGCGGCGGTCGTTGGTGAGCAGGCCGAGGCTGTACTCGAGTTCGGGGAAGTCGGCCAGCTCGCGCGAGACGTCGTGGGAACACCACCAGGTGATGCCCCACAGGTCGGGGCAGTCCAGCGCGTTGGCGACGGTGGCCTCGGTGAAGGCGGCGGCGTGCTCGGCGGGGATCAGGGGGGCGGGCGCGCCGACCTCCTGGAGCCAGACGGGGCGGTGCGGGTCGCCGGCCCATGCCTTGCTCAGCTCGATGAGGTAGGCGGCGTGGTGCTCGGTGGGCACGGAGGTGCGGCCGTGGCGCTGGGCGGTGCCGTTGAAGACCCAGGAGTGCACGGCGGTCAGCGCGCCGTGCCGGGCGGCCTGGTCCGGGGTGAACGGCATGTCGTCCTGGTACCAGGTGGCGTCGTACTCGGCGTGCAGGTGCATCCTGCCGGGGGCGCCCTGCTCGCAGGCGGCGAGCATCCGCTCCAGCCAGGCGTCGATCTGGTCGGCGGTGGCCCGGTCCGGGTCGGGGTGGGGCCCGGCGGAGAACTGGTTGACCTCGTTGCCGAGGGTCATGCCGAGGAAGTTGGGGCGGCCGTCGAGGGCGGCGGCCAGGGTGCGCAGATAGGCGGCCTGGCCGTCCAGGACCTCGGGGTCGGTGAAGAGGTTGCGGCGGTGCCAGGTGCGGGTCCAGGCGGGCAGGAAGTCGAAGCTGGACAGGTGTCCCTGGAGGCCGTCCACGTTGACGTCGAGCCCGCGTTCCCCGGCCGCGTCGACGAGCTGCACCAGCTGCTCCACGGCGCGCGGCCGGATCAGGGCGCGGTCGGGCTGGAAGTAGGGCCACAGCGGGAAGACCCGGACGTGGTCGAGGCCGAGCGCGGCGATGGAGTCCAGGTCGGCGCGTACGGCGTCGAGGTCGAAGTCGAGCCAGTGGTGGAACCACCCCTGGCTCGGGGTGTAGTTGACGCCGAAGCGCACGGCAGAAGGCATGCGGGATCCTTGCGAGGTGGGGGTACGGGGGTCCGGCGCGCGAGAGCTACGGTGACGGCCGGCCGCGGGGCCGCTCCGGGGAGCGGCCCCGGGCGCTCAGCCCTTGACGGCGCCCTCGCCGACCCCGCGGAAGAAGTAGCGCTGGAGGCAGGCGAAGAGGGCGATCAGCGGGGCCACGGCGATGACGGTGCCGGCGGCGACCAGCCGTTCGTCGTTGGCGAAGGTGCCGTGCAGGTAGTTCAGGCCGATGGTCAGGGTGAACCGGGACGGGTCGCTGAGCACGATGAGCGGCCACAGGAAGTCGTCCCAGGCGCCCATGAAGGCGAAGATCGCCACGACGGCGAGGGTGCCCTTGACCGACGGCAGCGCGATCCGCAGGAACCGCTGCCAGACGTTGGCGCCGTCGACGTAGGCGGCCTCCTCGATCTCGTAGGGCAGGTTCAGGAAGGCGTTGCGCATCAGCAGGACGTTCAGCGACGCGACGGCGCCGGGCAGCAGGACACCGACGAGGGTGTTGTTCAGGCCCAGCTCCCGCATGGTGGTGAACTGGGCGATGATGATGCCCTCCGCGGGCACGAGCATCGCCAGCACGAAGACCAGGGTGGCGACCCGGCGGCCCCGGTAGCGCAGCCGGGCCAGGGCGTAGCCGGCCAGGGCCGAGCCGACGCAGTTGGTGACGACGTTGGCGGCGGCGACCTTGAGGGAGTTGAAGGCGTAGTCCCAGACCGGGATGGTGTCGGCGACCCGCTCGTAGTTGTGCAGGGTGGGGTCGCCGGGCAGGAACTTGGGCGGGGAGCTGAAGATGTCCTCGGTGGGGCCCTTGAGCGAGGTGGACAGCTGCCACACGAACGGGCCGACGGTCAGGGCGAGCACGGCCAGCAGCAGGACGTAGCGCAGGACCAGTTCCCACACCCGGTAGCGGCGGCCGTTCTCGTCGGTGAAGCGGGGCTTGCGCGGGCGCGCCGGGGTCTTGCGGGCCGGGGTCTTGCGGGCCGGGGTCTCGACGGTGCTCACGCGTCCTCCTTCCGGTCCGCGCGCAGGACGAGCAGCATGAGGATCACGGTGATGACGAACACCACCAGGGAGATGGCGGAGGCGTAGCCGACGCGGCCGGACAGGCCGGTGCCGGTGCGCTGGATGAGCATGACCAGGGTGGTGTCCTCGCCCGCGGGCCCGCCGCTGGGGCCGGCCATCAGGTAGACCTCGGAGAACACCTTGAAGGCGGCGACCGAGGAGAGCGCGGCGACCAGGACCATGGTGGAGCGGACGGCCGGGACGGTGACGGTGAAGAAGCGGCGCACCGCGCCCGCGCCGTCCACGGCGGCGGCCTCGTGCAGTTCGCGCGGCACGTTGGCGAGCGCCGCGAGGTAGACGATCATGTAGTAGCCGAGGCCCTTCCAGACCGTGACGGCCATGGCGCTGACCAGCAGCAGCCACTGGTCGCTGAGGAAGCCGACCTTGTCAAGACCGACCGTCTCCAGGAGCGAGTTCACCAGTCCGCGTTCGTCCAGCATCCAGACCCAGATCAGGCCGACCACGACGATCGAGGCGACGACCGGGGTGTAGAAGGCGGACCGGAAGAAGGTGATGCCCGGGATGTTCTTCTGCACCAGCATGGCCAGCAGCAGCGGCAGGATCACCAGCGCCGGGACGGTGCCGACCATGTACAGGGTGCTGTTGCGCAGGCCGATCCAGAAGGCGTCGTCGTGCAGCAGCTCGCGGAAGTTGGCGAGGCCGACGTAGTGGCCGGGGATCAGGGTGCGCCGGTCGGTGAAGGCGTTGATCACCGTGGAGATGAACGGGTACAGGATGAAGACGGCGGTGACCAGCAGTCCGGGTGCGGCGAACAGCCAGGGACTGGCGGGCAGTTGGCGCCGGATGCGGGTCGCCGGGCGGCTCCCGGCGACCCGGCCGGGGCGCCGGGCCGGGCGCTTCGCGGGCGCCCGGGAGACGGTCGAGGTGGACATGGTGCGTTATCCCTGCTGCTTCAGAAGCTGGTCACATGCCTTGACAGCGTTGTCGAGCGCGTCCTTGGGGCTCTGCTTGCCCTGGAGCGCCTTGGCGACCTCGTTGCGCAGCGCCGTCTTCATCTGGTCGCTGAACTGCACGGGCGTGTAGTTGACCGCGGTCTTCAGGGACTTGGCGGCGGCGACCCGGACCCGGGTCTCGTCGGTGCCGTCCTCCTTGGTGAAGTACGGGTCGTTGAGCGAGCCGGCGGTGCTCGGGAAGATGGCGACCTTCTTGGCGAAGGACATCTGGTGCTCGGCGTCGGTGACGAAGTGCGCGAACGCGACGGCGGCGGGCGTGTTCTTGGTCTTCGCGTTCACCATCAGGCCCTGCACGTACATGTTGACGTGGCCGGTGCTGGTGATCTGGTCGGTGATGCCGATGTTCTTGTACAGGTTCGGCGCCTGCTTCTTGAAGTTGTCCAGGTCCAGGGCGCTGCCCGGGTTCATGGCCACGGCACCGGTGAGGAACTTCTTGCCGGTCGACTCCGGGGTGGCGGTGAGCGCCTGCGCGTCGAGCGCCTTGGCGTCGTACAACTGCTTGTACTTGGTGAGGAGTTCGACACCCTTCGCGTCGTTGAAGGCGAAGCCGGTGCCCTCCTTGTTCGTCAGCGTCGAGCCGTAGCGGCCGAAGTCCTCGATGGTGGGCACGTTGGCGAGGGTGGCGACCTTGCCGCCGGTCTTCTCGGCCAGCTGGAGGGCGTCCGTGAAGAGCTCGTCGTACGTCTTCGGCGGCTTCTCGGCGTCCAGGCCCGCCTGCTTGAAGAGGGTCTTGTTGTAGAACAGCGGGCCGGTGTTCAGGTACCAGGGGAAGGCGTACGTGCCGGGCAGGCCGGGGACCTGGTGGCTGGCCCAGGCGCCGGGCAGGTACTCGCCCTTGTACTTGGCGGCGGCCTTGTCCAGGTCCATCGCCAGGCCCGCCTTGGCGAGCGGCGCGACCAGGTCCGGGGCGACGTTGACGACGTCGGGCAGGGTGCCGCCGGCCGCGTCCGCGCTGATCTTGTCGGGGTAGCCCTCGGCGGGCTGGTCGACCCACTTGACGTGCGCGCCCGGGTACTTCTTCTCGAAGTCGCCGATGACGCCCTCGAAGTAGTCCTTGAAGTTGGCGCGCAGGTTCCAGGTCTGGAAGGTGATGTTGCCCTCGACCTTGCCCGACGCGTCCGTCGAACCGGCGTCGTCCCCGCCGGAGCCACAGGCGCTCAACGGCAGGACGAGGGCGGTGATGGCTGCGGCGGCGAGTGCTCTGCGGGATATGGGCACGGTGACACGGCTCCCTTGCGGCGTCGACGGCTGGTGTCGGCAGTGACGATGCATGCCGAGTTCATCAAAAGTCAATGGATTCGGGCCTGCTAAAGCTACCTCGGCCACATTAGTCCAGGTCACCGGGGTCCGAGTAGGGACTTGCCTGCGAGGACTAATGCGCTTTAGGCTGCCTCCACTCAAGCGCTTTAGTGATCACCGCTGTGAAAAGAGGGGGAACATGCCGGCCAAGCGGACCCCGGCGCGCCGTCCGACGATGAAGGACATCGCGCGCCGTGCCGGTGTCTCCGAGAGCGCCGTCTCGTTCGCGCTCAACGACCGGCCCGGTGTCTCCGAGGTCACCCGCGACCGGGTCCGCCGGGTCGCCGAACAGCTGGGCTGGCGGCCCAGTACGGCGGCCCGCGCGCTGTCCGGGGAGGGCGCGGCCACGATCGGCTTCGTGCTGGCCCGGCCCGCCGACACGCTCGGCGTCGACTCGTTCTTCCTGCAACTGGTCTCCGGCATCCAGGAAGTGCTCTCCGAGCGCCATCTCGGGCTGCTCTTCCAGGTGGTGGAGGACGTACCGGACGAGTGTGACGTATATCGCAGATGGTGGGCCGAGCACCGGGTGGACGGCGTGCTCGTCGTGGACCCGCGCACCGACGACCCGCGCCCCGGTCTGCTCGACGAACTCGGCCTGCCCGCCGTGGTGATCGGCGGCGCACCCGACGAACGGCACCCGGGCCTGTCCACCGTGTGGGCGGACGACGCGGGCGCCATGGCCTCGGTGGTGGACGGGCTCTACGGGCTCGGCCACCGGCGCATCATGCACATCGCGGGCCTGGCCGGACTCGCGCACACCGAGCGCCGGATCCGGACGCTGCGCACCGAGGCCGAGCGGCGCGGGCTGACCGGCGTCGAGTCGGTGACCACGGACTACTCGGACGCGGAGGGCGCCGCCGTCACCCGCCGGATACTGCGCTCGCCGTCCCCTCCGACGGCTCTGATCTACGACAACGACGTGATGGCCCTGGCGGGCGTGGCCGCCGCGACCGAACTGGGCTACTCCGTCCCGGCGGACGTGTCGGTGGTGGCCTGGGAGGACTCCGCGCTGTGCCGCATGGTCAAGCCGTGGCTGTCCGCCCTGTCGCGGGACAGCATGGAGTTCGGCCGTACGGCGGCCCGCGCGCTGACCGCCCTCCTGGACGGCGGCCCGGCCCGCACGGTCCGCGTCCCGGTCCCCCGCCTGATCGAACGCGACAGCACGGGGCCGGCGCGGGACGCGCCGGGGGCGGGCGCCGAGGCGGGGGCGGGCGACCGCGTCGGCTGAGCGCGCCTGACGGCGGGCGGGGTCGGTGGAGTACGGCGGGGCCGGTGGAGTACGGCGGGGCCGGTGGAGTACGGCGGGGCCGGTGGGGTCGGTGGCCGCGCCCGGAGCCGGGATGGTCCGGTGCTCCGGTGGTTCCCGGTGTGGGAGTACGACCGGCATCCGGCGCGGGGCCGGTAGGCGCGTACCGGGAGCCGTAACGGCCCGGCGGCCGCCGGTGGGCGCGTGCGTGCCACCGGCGACCGGCGGTGCCGATGAGCGCGCCCGGGGCCGCAGACGGCAGACGGGGTGTCGGCAAGGCCGACGACACGGACTGCCGCCCGGCGCCCGGTGGCGTCGCTGCGGTCCCGCCACGGGGCGGGACCGCTCGCGGGACCCTACTCGGCCGTCCCCTTGCCGCCCCGGCCCGGCGTCTGCGCGCCGTCGTCCGGGGCCGCGGGCCGCGGGCCCTGGAGTTCGCGGCGGCCGGTGTCCGCCGCGGCCGGGCCGGAGCCGTTGCGCTGGGCGCCGCCGCCCTGGCCGCCACCGCCACCGCCACCGCCGTTCAGGTTCTGCCGTACCGAGTCCAGGATGGTCAGGCCCTGGGCGACCAGTCCCGCCGCGATCTCGCCGAGGCCGTCCGCGCCGTTGAGGACGTTGACGTTGGCACCGGAGAGGCCGCCCGCGGCCTCCTTGACGATCTGCGGGAGCTGGTCGATCAGCATCCGGTCGAGCGCGACCCGGTCGTAGGACGCGGCGGCCTCGGCCTGGACCTTCATCCGCTGGGCCTCGGCCGCGGCGAGGATCCTGACCCGCTCGGCATCCGCCTCGGCGGGCTTGACGATCTCGGCCACCAGCTCCTGCTGGCGCAGTTCGGCCTGCCGCTGGGCCAGCTCCGTCCGGGCGGCGAGCACCTCCTGCTGGGCATGCGCCAGCGCCAGCGGCCCGGCCTGCGCGGCCTGCGCCTGGGCCCGGTCCACCTCGGCGGAGTACTCCGCCTTGACGACGGCGGTCTGGCGGGCGTACTCGGCCTGCCTGCGGGCCGCCTCCTGCTCCGCCTCGGCGGCGGCCTGGTTGGCCTGTGCCTGGGCGATCTGCGCCTGCCGCTGGATGGCCGCCTTGTGCGGCGCGGACATGGCGTCGATGTACCCGGTGTCGCCGTCGTCGATGGACTGGATCTGGAGCGAGTCCACGATCAGGCCGATCTTCGCCATCTCCGTCTTGGAGGTGTCGAGCACCTCGGCGGCGAGCTTCTGCCGCTCGGTGACGATCTCCTCCACGGTCATCGAACCGATGATGGCGCGCAGGTGACCGGCGAAGATCCGCCCGGTCAGGACGGACATCTGGTCCTGGTCGGAGAGGAAGCGCTGCCCGGCGTTGATGATGCTCTCCGGGTCGTTGCCGACCTTGAAGGCGATGACGGCGCGCACATGCAGCGCGATGCCCTGCCGGGTGACGCAGGTCTCGACGACCTCCGACTCACACATCGACAGGGTGAGGAAGCGGACCTTGCGGAAGACCGGGAGCACGAACTTGCCGTGCCCCGTCACCACCCTAAACGGCGCGCCCCCCAGTCCCCGCCTGCCGCCCGAGATCAGCATCGCCTCGTCGGGGGCGGGAACACGGTAACCGAACATGGTCTGTTCTCCTTAGCCTGCGTCGGCCGCATCGTCGCGCAACCGGTCCAGGGGGTCGGCCCACTCGATCACGTCGACCTCACGGCGTCCGCGGGAGTCCACCACGAGGACCGTCGCACCGATCGGCAACGGTTCCTGCGACCAGGCGAGGAAGGTCTCGGAGCCGCCTCTGACCCGCACCAGGATCTCGCCGGGACCGGCGGATCCGCGGGTGCCGATGAGAAGCTCCCCCGTGCAGCCGATCACGGCCTCGTCCTGCGCCATCGCCGACTACTTCCCCTCGTGCTCGCCCTGTGCTTCCGACCATAGACCCACCCGGGCGGGCCGCCTACGCGTCGCGCGCACCCGGGCGTCCCGGCACCGCGGCGGACCGGCGGGGACACGCCCTCCCCGCCCGGTCCCGCCGGATGCCGGACGTGTCCTCGCCCGGCATCCGGCGAGACGCGGCCAGGGCTCTGCCCGGTTCCGGTCCGGCGGCGCGGAGGGCCCGCGGCCGGGCGGAGGGTCACCGCCCGACGAAGGTCACCGTCTCCGCCATGTCCGCCCGCCCGGTGCGCGACTGCGGCGCGCCGTCCTGCTCGAACCCCACCGCGACCCCGCAGAACAGCACGCGCCCGTCCCCCGCTCCCACCACGTCGGCGACGGTCTTCCGGTACATCGTCCACATCACCTGGGGACAGCTGTGCAACCCCTCCGCCCGGAGCAGCAGCATGACCGTCTGGAGGTACATCCCCGCGTCCCCCCACTGCCCCGGCCCCATCGTCCGGTCGAGGTAGCAGAACAGCACGGCCGGCGCCCCGAACGCCCCCGAGTTCAGCGCGGCGATCTTCATGGGCCGGGCGGGATCGTCGCGCTCGATCCCCAGGGCCGCGTACCGCTGGGCGGCAGCGGCGGCGAAGCGGTCCAGATAGGGCGGGGTCAGTTCGGCGGGGTACATCGGGTACTCCCGCTCGTCGCCCGGGTCGCCCGCCAGTGCCCTGGCCGTGGCCCGCTCCTTCAGCTCGGCCAGCGGCTCGCCGGTCACGACGTACAGGTGCCACGGCTGGAGGTTGCCGCTCGACGGTGCTCTCGTCGCAGCGGCCAGGACGCGTTCGAGCACGCCCTCGGGCACCGGCTCGTCGCCGAACGCCCGCACGGCCCGTCGACCGGCCACGGCCTCATACACGTCCACGCCTTCTCGTCCTCTCCCTCGTCCCCCGCTCTCGTCCCTCAACGGCCATGATCCCTCCACCTCTTGGGCGGGCCGCGGGCCGCCGGTGGGCGCGGCCGGGGACGGCCGGACGCGGCCTCTCGACGCGGGGGGCCCGCTCCGGGCAGAGTTCACCCCACGTACTCGCCAGTACGCCCTGTCCGCCCCCGCTTTCGGAGTTTCCGACCTTCCGCCGAGGAGTGCCCGTGACCGACTGGGCCGGCCGCAGTGCCGTCGAGATCGCCGCCGCCGTACGCGAGAAGCGGGTCACCGCCCGTGCGGTGGTGGCCGCGCATCTGACCCGCATCGAGCGGCTCGACGGCCGGATCGGTGCCTTCCGCACCGTCCGCGCCCGCGCGGCGCTGGAGGAGGCCGACGCGGTCGGGGCCCGGCCGGATCTGGCCGGACTCCCCCTGGCGGGCGTGCCGGTGGCCGTCAAGGACAACCTCGCCGTACGCGGCGAGACCACCCGGAACGGCTCCGCGGCGACCTCCGAGCTGCCGCAGACCCGGGACCATGTCACCGTCGCCCGGCTGCGGGCGGCGGGCGCGGTCGTGGTGGGGCTGACCAACGTGCCCGAGCTGTGCGTCTTCGGCACCACCGAGGGCGTGCACGGCATCACGCGCAATCCGTGGGACACCTCGCGCACGGCGGGCGGTTCGTCGGGCGGCAGCGCGGCGGCGGTCGCCGCCGGGATGGTGCCGCTCGCGCTCGGCAACGACGGCATGGGCTCGCTGCGCATCCCGGCCGCCGCCTGCGGCCTGGTCACCGTCAAGCCGGGCCACCGGGTGGTGCCGGCCGGCATCGGCAACGGCGACTGGTTCGGCATGTCGGAGAACGGGCCGCTCGCCACGACGGTCGCCGACGCGCGGCTGATGCTCTCGGTGCTGGCGGACACCGAAGTGCCGTCCGCCGCCGGGCGGCCGGCGCCGTCGGTCGCCGCGTCGGTGCGCGCGCCGCTGCGCGGCACGACGGTCGGCCTCCCGTACGCCACCGCCGTACGGGAGGCGGCGCGGCTGCTGGCGCAGGAGGGCCACCGGGTGCGGCGCGCCGAGCCGCCCTATCCGGCGTCGATCGGGTTCACCGCGCTGCGGCACTGGAGTGCCGGTACGGCCATGGACGCCGTGGGCCTGGATCCGCGGCGGCTGGCCCGGCGCACCCGGGTGCAGGCCGCCGTCGGGCGGCGGTTCGTCGAGGGGGTCCGCACGGGTGACGCGCGGGAGCGGCTGCGGGACCGGCTCGCGCCGTTCTTCGCCGAGCACGACGTGCTGCTCTGCCCGGCGCTGGCCCGCCGTCCGCCACGGGCCGTGTCCTGGCACGAGCGGGGCTGGCTGCGCAACGTGGCGGTCAACGGCGCCTGTTCGCCGATGACCGGGCCGTGGAACCTGACCGGATGGCCCGCGGCGGTGGTGCCGTTCGGCACCCTGCCCTCCGGTGCGCCGTGCGCGGTGCAACTGGTGGGGCGCCCCGGCGCGGAGGCCGTCCTGCTGGACCTGGCGGAGCGGATCGAGCGGCGGCGCCCGTGGCCGCGCACCGCCCCGCTGGACTGAACCCGCGCACCGCCCGCCCGGCCCGGCCGCGTGCCGCTCGCACCCCGGGCCCGGCGTCGGCGGCGGCGCCGTACCGCTCAGAGGTCCCGGCGCGTTCAGAGCTCCCGGCGCGTTCAGAGGTCCCGGTACATGATGTGCAGTCCCACCAGGCCGTGCCGCGGATGCCGGTACGCCCGCGGCACGGTGCCGAGGACGGTGAAGCCGAGCGAAGTCCACAGGCCCACGGCCGGGTTGGTCTCGACGACGGCGTTGAAGACCATCCCGCGGTAGCCGTCCTCCCGGGCCGCCGCGAGGACGTGCTCGGCGAGGGCGCGGCCCGTGCCACGGCCGGTGCGGTCCGGGTCAACCATGAAGCCCGCGTTGGCGATGTCCGCGGCGGGCCCGCCGTAGTTGGGCTTCACGTAGGCCGAGCCCAGGATCGTGCCGTCGTCGTCCTCCGCGACGAAGACCCGCTTGCCGGGGCCGGTCCACAGGGCGCGGGCGTCCTGTTCCGAGGTGTCCGGGTCCCAGGCGTAGGTCTCCCCGGCGGCGACGACACGGTGCCAGAACGGCCAGATGCGCGGCCAGTCGTGGTCCGACGCTTCCCTGATCAGCATGGGCGCGAGTCTCGCACGCCCATGCCTGTGGGGCGGCCGGTCCGGGTGGTTCAGTCGACGCTGGGCAGGATGTGCGGCTCGGCGAGGTCGTCCTCGTAGCCGGCCAGGCGGATGGGGGCGGACCGCGCCCACACGTCGAGGCTGCCGAGGTCTCCGGGCCGTCGGCCCGCGCGCTCCGTGCGTTCCTCGGGGCGCTGCTCGCGATTGGTCTTCTCCGGTGTCACCGCGCACTCCTTATGTGTCGGTCACCCTCGGGGCGGTCAACCGGCAGTCTGCGCTGCGGCGCCTGACACCCGCTCGGGTCTGGGTCGAGACAGGTCGGACGCGGTGGCGCCGGCAACTGAGGTCCGAGCGGGCCGTTGGGCACCGGTTCACCCCGGGGCGGACCGTGGGTGTGGTGGGAACCCTTTGGTGCTGTCCGCCTACTCCAGATTAACCAAATGAGCGCCCCCCTGCTCGATGGGGCTGCAAAAACCAGGTAACTATCGGAAGTCAGGCATGTTCATTGAGCCATATAAGAGGCGATTTGTCGCTTTGTCGTGCGAGCCGGGATTCACCCGTTCGGCGGACGGCACGCAGTTCAGGTCCCGTTGGCCGCGCCGCAAGCTCGCCGTGCTCTGCTGACGTACCGCAACGGCCGTCCCGCGGGAGGACTGACGCATGGAGCTGCGCAGTGTCGAGGAACTGATGGACCTGCTGCACGCCGGGCGGGGTGCCGCCCGCGTGCCCGACCGCCCCGGGCGCCGCACCGATCCCTGCGCGCACGCCCTGCGGACCGCCGCGCTGCTGCGCCGCGGCCGTCCGGCCGACAAGGAACTGCAGATCGCGGGGCTCGTCCTGGCCGTCGGCGGACTGCTCGGTCCGGGCGAAGGCAGCGACGAAGGCGGCAGCGAGGGCGGGGGCTCGGGCACGGGCGCGCTGAGCGGTGCCCTCCGGGCCGCCGACGCGGTGCGCGGACTGCTCGGGGAGCGCGTCTTCCGGCTGCTGCGGCAGCAGGCGTACGCCGCCGACGGCCGCCCCGTCCGGCCGGTGGACGAGGACGCCCTGGCCCTGCGCCTCGCGGCCGAGGAGGCCCGCACCCCGGGTGGGGGCGACGGCGCGGCCGCCGGGGTGCTGGAGGACTGGCGCACCGTCCTGGAACTGGTCGCGGCCCGCAACTCCCGGCTGGGCGCCGTCGACTGACGGCGCCTCAGCGCACGCGTACGGGAGCGGACCTCACCACTTGCCCGGCGCGTAGTCCTTCAGGAAGACGCCGTACAGGTCCTCGCCCTCCTCGCCGCGCACGATCGGGTCGTAGACGCGGGCGGCGCCGTCGACCAGGTCCAGCGGGGCGTGGAAGCCGGCCTCGGCCAGGCGCACCTTGTCGGGGTGCGGGCGCTCGTCGGTGATCCAGCCGGTGTCGACGGCCGTCATCAGGATGCCGTCCTTCTCGAACATCTCCTGGGCGGCGGTGCGGGTGAGCATGTTCAGGGCGGCCTTGGCCATGTTGGTGTGCGGGTGTCCGGCGCCCTTGTAGCCGCGGTCGAAGACGCCCTCCATGGCGGAGACGTTGACGATGTACGTACGGCGGGCCGCCGCCGCGGCCATCGCCGGGCGCAGCCGGCTGATCAGCAGGAAGGGCGCGGTGGAGTTGCACAGCTGGACCTCCAGCAGCTCGACCGGCGTGACCTCCTCCACCGTCTGGATCCAGCTGTTGGTGTCGTGCAGGTCGGGCACCAGGCCGCCCGCGTCGATGGCCGTGCCGGCCGCGATCCGCTCCAGGGACGCCGAACCGGAGACGAGGGCCAGGTCGGTGACGTCCTGGGCGTCGAGCACCCCGGAGCCCGCCACCGGCAGCGCGGCGACCGCGCCGGAGCCGAAGGTGCCGATCACCTCGGAGGCGGGCAGCTCACCGGCGGGCAGCGGGGCCGACTCGGCGGAGATCAGCTCGCTGTAGGCCTGCGGCGAGCGCCGCACCGTCTGGGCGGCGTTGTTGATCAGGATGTCCAGCGGGCCCTCGGCGGCGACCGAGTCGGCGAGCGAGACGACCTGGGCGGGGTCGCGCAGGTCGATGCCGACGATCTTCAGCCGGTGGATCCAGTCGGCGCTGTCGGGCTGGGCCTTGAAGCGCCGGATCGCGTCGCCCGGAAACCGGGTGGTGATGGTGGTGTGCGCGCCGTCGCGCAGCAGCCGGAGCGCGATGTACATGCCGATCTTGGCCCGGCCGCCGGTGAGCAGGGCGCGCCTGCCGGTCAGGTCGGCGCGCGCGTCGCGGCGGGCCCGGTTCTCGGCGGCGCACTTCTGGCACAGCTGGTGGTAGAAGTAGTCGACCTCGACGTAGCGCTGCTTGCAGACGTAGCAGGAGCGCGGGCGCTGGAGTATCCCCGCGATCTGTCCCTCTCCGGTGCGCGAGGAGGGCAGGATGCCCTCGGTCTCGTCGTCGATGCGCTGCGCGGAGCCGGTGGCCGTCGCCTCGGTGACCGTCTTGTCGTGGGCGGTCTTGGCGGCGCGGCGCTCCTGGCGGCGGCGCTGCTTGACCGTGCGGTAGATGTGGGAGGTGGCCCGGCGCACCGCGACGGCGTCGGGGTGGTCGACCTCGATCTCGTCCAGTTCGCGGAGCACGTCGAGGCAGACGGCCAGGCGCTCGGGGTCGATACCGGGCCCGTACGCGGGCTCACCGCCCGGCGCGTACACCACCTCGTCCGTGGCCGTGGAGCCCTCGTCTGTCACCGTCATCGCGCCGCTTCCCTGCTGGTTCCCGTGGCGCTCCAGTCGCGCCCGCCGTCGAACGGGGGATTTTACGGCAGCGGTGCGGCCGACCGCCAAACGCGTGGCGATCATGGCCGGCCGGGCGGCGCGCGGGCCCGTGCGGCGCGGGTTCAGGGGGCGCAGACGGTGATGAGGGTCTCCACCTCCTCGGTCACCGCGCGGGCCAGCCGGTGCAGGTCGGGCACGGCCTCGGCGTCGGCGACGAGCCCGTAGTGCACCTGGCCGCGGTAGGTGGAGATCGCGACGGCCAGGGACTGGCCGCGGGCGAGCGGCGCGAAGGGGTAGACCTCGGTGAGCGGGTGGCCGGCCAGGCGCAGCCCGAAGCCGGGCAGCGGGACGCTGGTGACCAGGATGTCGAACCAGAGCCGGGCGGCCTGTCCGACCAGCGGGCCGCCGAGCCGGTGGCCGAGGGCGGGCACGTGGTCGGCGAGCAGGGCGACGGCCCCGGCGCCCCGGTCGGGTCCGGCGTCCTTGTTGCGGTCCATGGCGGCGCGGACGGCGGCGAGCCGGCGCAGCGGGTCGGCGACACCGACGGGCAGGTGCGTCAGATAGCCGGAGAGCCGGTTGCCCGGCGGCTGGGCGGTGCGCGGGCGGCGGCGGGAGACGGGGATGAGGGCGCGGGGCGCGAGGCCCTCGACGGGCTCGCCGCGCTCCTCCAGCCAGCGGCGCAGGGCGCCCGCGACGACCGCGATCAGCACGTCGTTGACGGTGCCGCCGACGGCCTTGCGGACCAGGTGGACGTCGTCGATGTCGACGGCCACGCCCGCGGTGCGTCGGGTGCCGGTGGGAGCGGCGGTCAGGGCGGGGACGGGGCGGGTGGCGAGGGTGGAGCGGGCGACGCGGGCCCCGATGTCCAGGGCCCGGCCCAGGTCGCCGAGGGCGTCGCGGACCAGTCCGGGCAGCGCGCGCACGTCGGGCAGCGGGCCGCGCCGCGGTGCGGCGGGCCCGGGGCCTCGTCGGGGCAGGTCGACCGGGTCGAGGATCGCGGCGGCGAGGGTGAGGGCGCGCAGGCCGTCGGCGAGGGCGTGGTGGAACTTGAACAGCACCGCGAAGCCGGTCCCGGCCGCCGCGGGCAGCACATGGGCCTCCCACGGCGGCAGGCCGCGTTCCAGGGGGCGCTGCATGAGCCGTCCGGCCGCCGCGTGGAAGCCGGGAACGGGGGCGTGCAGGTGGATGTGGTTCAGCGGGTCGAAGCGGGGGTCGGGTTCGCGGGCGGCGCCGCCGAAGCCGAGCGGCTGCCGCAGGCCCTTCGCCAGGGCGCCGCGGAGCCCGTCGGGGCCGGGCCGGCGCAGCCCGAGCGGGTGCCACACGTCGCGGATGCGCATGCGCAGACCGGGCACCGCGGCGGCGCGGGCGGCGAGCAGGTCGGCGGCGTGGGCCGCGTCGCCGGGCGAGGGGGCCGCGAAGACGCCGAGCGCGCCGAGGTGCATCGGGTGCCCGGCGGACTCGATGTTCCAGAACGCCAGGTCGAGGGGAGCGAGCAGATCAGGAGTCACGGGCTTGCCTCGCGTCGGCGATGGGGTCTTTGCAGTGAACAACTCCTGTCGATCACGGTCAAGCGTGATCAAGTTACGCACAGTTAAAAACGGAGGGTGTCCCGCCCCGGCCGCCCGGGGCGGGACACGCGGCTGTCAGGGGGCGCCGGACGCGGTCAGCGCAGGACGGGCGGCGCCGCCTGCGCCGACGTGCCCCACGCCGAGGGCCGCGCGCCCACGGTGTAGCGCAGCGTCCGCAGCCGGCGCAGTTCGCCGGTGGTCAGATACGTCCGGTCGTGGGTCACCCCGTCGGCGCGGACCGTCCGGGTGTACCGGGCCTCGCGCGAGGTGCCGGGCGCCAGGACGGTGAGCGCGCCGCGCGGGTGGTAGCGGCGGTCCAGACGCAGGTCGACCCGGTCGAACACGGGGGTGGACAGGCCCCAGGTGCCGTAGCCGGGTTGCACCGGGTACAGGCCGATGGACGACAGCACGTCCCAGGCCGACATGGTGCCGAGGTCGTCGTTGCCGGTCAGCCCGGCCGGCTCGTCGGTGAACAGGGTCAGTGCGGCGTGCACCACATCGGTGGTCTTCCACGGCTGCCCCGTCGACAGATAGGTGTACGGGGCGAGCAGGTCGGGTTCGTTGAGCGGGTTGTAGCGGTCGGTGTCGTAGAAGTCGTACGGCCCCGAGACCCAGTTCTCGCGGGCGGTGCGGGCGGGGTCGGCGAGGAGCCGGTCGTAGGCGAAGAACTCGTCGAGCCGTTCGTTGGTGAGCCGCTCGCCGCCGAGCAGGCCGACCACGCCGGGCAGGTCCTGCGGGACGAGCCACTGGTAGTGCCAGGCGGTGCCCTCGTGGAAGCCCGTGCTGTGCGCCGGATCCGCCGGCCCGGTGAAGGCGCCGCCGGTGTCGCGGGCGCGGAAGAAGCGCGTCGCGGGGTCGAACAGGTTCCGGTAGCTGCGGGAGCGGGCCGCGTACCGGCCGGCGTCCGCGCGGTGGCCCAGGGCGCGGGCCATCTGGGCGAGCATGGCGTCCGACAGCGCGTACTCCAGGGTCGCCGAGGCGCCGAAGGCGTAGTCGGAGTGGCCGGCCTTGGGCGGCCGGTGGCCCTTGATGTACGGGACGTAGCCGCGGGACAGGTAGTCCGGGTTGCCGTTGCGGCCCAGTGCCGGGGCGTCGGCGGGCGGCACCGAGTCGGCGTTGCGGCGCAGCGCGCGGTACGCCCGCTCCTCGTACCCCGTGAGCAGGCCCTGCTGGAAGGCGTCGGTGAGGAACGGGGTGACCGGGTCGCCGGTCATCACGTTCGTCTCGACCGTGCCGTAGCCCCACTTGGGCAGCCAGCCGCTCTCCTCGGCCACCCGGATCACGGAGACGGCCATGTCCCGGGCCTCGCGGGGCGCGAGCAGCGCGAGGAACCGGGCCTGGGTGCGGTAGGTGTCCCAGAGCGACCAGTTCTGGTAGTAGGTGATGCCGCCGGTGCGGTGGACGCGCCGGTCCCAGCCGGTGTAGCGGCCGTCGGCGTCGTTGCCGACGTTCGGCGCGAGGAAGGCCCGGTACAGGGACGAGTAGAAGGTCCGGCGGCGGGCCGCGTCGCCGCCGCTCACCCGTACGTCCCCCAGCCGCTCCTCCCACCTGCGCCCGGCCGCCCGGCGCACCGCGTCGAAGGCCCGGCCGCCCTCGGCGCGCAGATTGCCGGCCGCCCCCGCGGCGTCGACGTAGGACAGCGCGGTGGTCGCCTCCACCGTGCGGTCGGTGGTGGTGTCGAAGCGCAGGTACGCGCCGCCGTGCCCGGTGCGCGCGCCGGGGGTGACGGCGGCGCCGTCCCAGGTGCCGTACGCGGTGAAGGGCCGGTCGAAGCGGGTGATCGTGTACACCGTGTACGGGAGGGTGTCCGCGCAGAAGCCGCGGCCGGTGATCTCGGTGCGCACGGTGCGGTCGTCCAGGATCTCTACTTCGGAGGCGACCATGCGGTGCAGCGCCTGGCCCGCGTCGAGCAGGACGTTGGCCTTGCCGGTGGCCGGGAAGGTGTAGCGCTGCACCCCGGTGCGGGCCGTCGCCGTCAGCTCGGCCTCGATGCCGGAGTCGAGCGCGACCCGGTAGTAGCCGGGGCTCGCCCGCTCGTCCTCGTGGCGGAATCGGGCCGCGTACGTCGCGTTGTCCGTCGCGGTGACGTCGCCGGTGGTGGGCAGGACCGGCAGGTCGCCGCCGATACGGCAGCCGACCCCGGAGAGATGGACCAGGGAGAAGCCGCGGATGCGGCTGTGGGCGTAGTCGTAGCCGGTGTTGTGGCCGGTGTCCGGCGAGAACTGCACCATGCCGAAGGGCACGGCGGCGCCGGGGAAGGTGTTGCCTTCGTTCGCGGTGCCGATGAACGGGTTGACCAGGTCGGTCAGCCGGGCGGCTGCGCGGGTCTCGGCGGCCCGCGTGGCGGGGGCGGCGGTCAGCGCGGAGGCTGCCACCGCCCCCGCCACGCACAGGCCGAGGCGACGGGTCCGTCTCATGCGGGAAGACCTCCGGGGAAGACGTCGTTGCCCGCATGATCACGCCTGACGGGCCGTCACCCCGGTATCCGCGGGTGTCGCGGTCCCCGGGTGTCGCGCGCGACGCGTCGCGCACCGGCCCCCCAAGGACCGACGGACACCCGGACTCGGGGGCTCCCGGCTCCCGGCTGTGCGCCTACGGCACCCGCTGGCCCTTGCCCAGGGCGATCACCCCGCGCCCGGACACCGTGTACAGCTCCGCGTCCCGCTCCGGGTTGACGCCGATGGTCGCGCCGGGCGGCACCTCGACGTTCTTGTCCAGGACCGCGCCGCGCACCACCGCGCCCCGGCCGACCCGCACGTTGTCGTGCAGCACCGAACCCTGCACCACCGCGCCGGGGTCGACCCGTACGCCCGGGGAGAGCACGGACCGGGTGACCTGGCCGCGGATCAGGCAGCCCGCGCTGATGATGGACTCCCCCGCGATGCCGCCCGCGTTGAAGCGGGCGGGCGAGAGCTGGTTGGAGTGGGTGTAGACCGGCCAGTCCCGGTTGTACAGGTTGAACGCGGGCCGCTCGGCGATCAGGTCCATATGGGCGTCGTAGTACGCGTCGAGGGTGCCGACGTCCCGCCAGTAGCCCCGGTCGCGGCTGGTCTCGCCGGGCACGTGGTTGGCGCTGAAGTCGTACAGGGCCGCCTCGCCCCGCTCCGTGAGCCGCGGCAGGATCGAGCCGCCCATGTCGTGCACCGAGCCCTCGTCCTCGGCGTCCCGGTGCAGCGCCTCGACCAGCGCCTTGGTGGTGAAGACGTAGTTGCCCATGGAGGCGAAGACGTGGTCGGGATCGCCGGCCAGCCCCGGCGGGTCGGCGGGCTTCTCCAGGAACCGCTCGACGCCCTGGCCGTCGGGCCCCGGGGTGATCACCCCGAACGAGGACGACTGGTCGCGCGGCACCCGGATCCCGGCGACGGTCACACCCGCGCCGCTGTCGACGTGCTGCCGGAGCATCTGCCGCGGGTCCATGCGGTAGACGTGGTCGGCGCCGAACACCGCGACGTACTCGGGCTGTTCGTCGTGGACGAGGTTGAGCGACTGGAGGATCGCGTCGGCGCTGCCCAGGTACCAGCGCGGGCCGAGGCGCTGCTGCGCGGGCACCGGTGTGACGTAGTTGCCCAGCAGGCTGGACATGCGCCAGGTCGTGGTGATGTGCCGGTCCAGCGAGTGCGACTTGTACTGCGTGAGCACGCAGATGCGCAGGATGTCGCCGTTGACGAGGTTGGACAGGACGAAGTCGACCAGGCGGTAGGTCCCGCCGAAGGTGACCGCCGGTTTGGCGCGGTCCGCGGTCAGGGGCATCAGACGCTTGCCCTCTCCGCCCGCGAGGACGATTCCGAGGACCGAAGGTCCACCACGACGCATGGCCGCTCCCCTCACCCGGTTGCCCCCACTACTGCCCCGGGGCGCGGCGCCTCAAGCCTGGCCCAGAACCTCCTCGTAGAGCCGGACCGTGCGCCGGGCGACCGCGTCCCAGCCGAACTCGGTCACCGCGCGCCGCCGCCCCGCCTCGCCCGTCCGGCGCGCGGTCGCCGGGTCGGCGAGCACGGCGTCGAGGGCGCGGGCCAGCCCCGCCTCGAAGGCGGCGCCGCCGTCCGCGACCACGTCGCCCACGTCGACGAGGATCCCGGTGCGGCCGTCCTCGACCACCTCGGGGATGCCGCCGACGCGGGAGGCGACGACGGGGGTGCCGCAGGCCATCGCCTCCAGGTTGACGATGCCGAGCGGCTCGTACACCGAGGGGCAGACGAAGACGGCGGCGTGCGTGAGCAGCTGGATCACGTCCGGGCGGGGCAGCATCCGGGGGATCCAGTGGACCCCGTCGCGGATCCGGTCCAGCTCCCGGTGCAGATCGCGGAACTCCCGGTCGATCTCCGGTGTGTCGGGGGCGCCCGCGCACAGCACGACCTGGGCCGCCGGGTCGATGCCGCGCACGGCCCGCAGCAGGTGGGGCACGCCCTTCTGCCGGGTGATGCGGCCGACGAAGAGCACGTAGGGGCGGTCCGGGTCGAGGCCGAGGCGGGTGAGCGCGTCGGTGTCCGGATCCGGTCGGTACAGGGCGGTGTCGATGCCGTTGTGCACGACATGGACGCGGGCCGGGTCCAGGGCCGGGTAGCAGCCGAGGATGTCCTCGCGCATGGCCGAGGAGACGGCGACCACGGCGTCGGCGGACTCGATCGCGGTGCGTTCCGCCCAGCCGGACAGGGCGTAGCCCCCGCCGAGCTGCTCGGCCTTCCAGGGGCGCAGCGGCTCCAGGGAGTGCGCGGTCACCACGTGCGGCACGCCGTGCAGCAGCTTGCCGAGGTGTCCGGCGAGGTTGGCGTACCAGGTGTGCGAGTGCAGCAGGTCGCAGCCCTGGACGGCGGCGGCCGCCGCGAGGTCCACCGAGAAGGTGCGCAGGGCGTCGTTGGCGCCGTCGAGCGCGGGCCACGGGCGGTGCCGGTCCACCCCGGCCGCGCGCTCCGCCGCCGAGGACTCGCCCCAGCAGTGCACCCGCAGGTCCACGAGGGGCCGCAGCTCGCGGGCCAGGAACTCGACATGGACGCCCGCGCCGCCGTACACGTCCGGCGGGTACTCCCGGGTCAGCAGTCCCACGCGCACCCGCAACCCCCATGAGTCCGGCGGCTCGTCACCTCCATGGTCACCCGGATCCGGCGCGCGGGGAAGGCCCCGGGGCTCGTGTGAAACAACAGTCCCCGCAGACACCGCCGCCGGGCACCCGGTAGTAGAGGCAGCAGCTGCGCCGCCGGAAGCCGGTGGCGCCGTACGTGCCCGCCCCGGCGAGCAGCGGGTGCGCGAGCAGGCGTACGGCCAGGTCGTGCGCGCGGGCGGCCTCCTCCGGGCGGCCCGCGCCCCGGGCCCAGCCGCCCAGCTGCCGTGCCGCGCCCGCCAGCGCGGAGGCCGCGTTGCCCCGCAGCAGGCCCGGCGCGAGCCGGTGGCGGGCCCGCAGGGCCGCGGCCAGCGGTTCCAGGTGGCCGAGCAGGACGGCGTCCGCGAGCGCGGCGGCGGATTCCGGGGTGGCGGCGAGGTCCTCCGGGGCGGCGCCGGGCAGCGGGCGCACCTCGGTGAGCCACAGGTCGTCGGGGGCGCTGCCCTCCGGGTCCCAGCGCAGCAGGGAGGGCGCCAGGTCGGGGAGCCGCCCGGCGCGCACGGCGCAGCCCAGTGCCACCGACCACAGCCGGGCGGCGAGCCCCAGGTGGGCCACCGAGGCGGCGATCCTCGCCTCCGGGGCGCCGATCGCGCCGGCCACCTTGCGCACCCGCGCCGCCAGCGGATCCGCCGCCGAGGCGGCGTAGGTCTCCGCGAGGGTGGGGAGCGGCGCGTGCGGCGGCTCGCCGGTGCGCAGGACGAAGAAGCCGCCGAGCGGGCGGAGTACGGCGAGTCCGGAGTCACGGTGCACGAGGAGCAGTAGTACCAAGCGGGCCGGGGAGGGCGCCCCTTCGGGGGGTTCCCGGAGCTGTTCTCGGGGGTGTCGGGCGGGTGTCGCCCACCCAGGGGAGGACACCGCATGACGCGTACTCCATCGGCAGTATGACCCATTGAATGCTCAGGGACGACGACGGGAAGAGATCGGCACGGCAGTGTGTTGGACCATGGAAGCCGCCTGTTCGCCGCGCCGGGCCCGACGCCCCGGCCTCCCGCAGAGGACCAGCTCATGAGCGCCCTCGCGCTGTCCGTGCTGCTGTCGCTCGTCTCCGCCGTGGCGTACGCCGGCGGGGCGATCGTGCAGGAGCAGGTCGCGGTGTCCGCGCCCGGCGAGCGGTACGCGCCGCTGCGCCGCCCGGTCTGGTGGGCGGCCGTCGCCCTGAACGGCCTCGGCGGCCTCCTCCATGTGGTGGCGCTGGCGTACGGCCCGCTCAGCCTGGTCCAGCCGCTGGGCGCGCTCACGATCGTGTTCGCGCTGCCCATGGCCGCGCTCCTGGTCGGCCGCCGGGCCGGTGCCGCCGCCTGGCGCGGCGCGGTCCTGGCGACGGTGGGCCTGGCGGGTCTGCTGTCCCTGGTGGGCGCCTCGCACGCGCAGTCGCTGAACGGCGCCCAGCGGGTGGTCCTGGCCGTCCTCACCGCCGCGGCGGTGCTCGCGCTGACGGCCGCGGGGCGCGCCGCGCACCGGCATCCCGCGGTGCGCAGCGTGCTGCTCGCCGTCGGTTCCGGTGTCGCCTTCGGCATGTCCTCCGTGTTCACCAAGGCGGTCGCGGTGGACTGGACGGACGGCGTCACGGCGTCCGAACTGCCGTCGCTCGCGGTGATCGCGGTGCTGGCCACGGTCGGCATGCTGCTGTCCCAGGCGTCCTACCGGGGCGGCGGCCTCGCGGCGCCGCTGGCCACCCTGACCGTGGTGAACCCGATGGCGGCGGCGGCCGTGGGCATCACGATGTTCGGCGAGACCTTCCGGAACGGCACCACCGGCACGGTGCTGGCCCTGGGCTGCGGGGTCGCGGCGGCGGGCGGCCTGATCCTGCTCACCACGGAACGGATCGAGCGCGAGGCGCGGACGGCCGGAGCGGGACCGGGCGAACCGGCGGCACCGGAGGAGACGGCGGCACCGGGAGAGACGGTGACGGCAGCGGCGGTGCCGGCACAGCCGACGCCGGCCGCGGTCCCCGTGGCCCCCGTGGCCTCCACGGCCCCCGCAGTCCCCGTGGCCGAGGTCGACGGCGTCGGCGCGGCAGAGCCCGCCGGGGCCTTGCCCTCCGGGACGGCTCCGGTGCAGGCCCAGGTCAAGGCCCTGGTGCCCGCACCGTCCGCGTACGGCGGCTCGTTCTGCGCCGGGCTGGTCTACTGCGTCCCGTACGTCCCGATGCCCGCGCCCGTGACGGACCGGCACCGTCCCCGCGTCAGTTCCTGACGCCCCCGGCATCAGGAACTGACGCCGCCGCTGCCTCTCAGATGCCGACGCCGCCCGCGCGGAGATAGCGCAGCGGGTCGATGTCGGAGCCGAAACCGGGCCCGGTCCGCACCTCGAAGTGCAGATGCGGGCCCGTGACGTTGCCGGTGGCGCCGGAGCGGCCGATGCGCTGCCCGGCGGTGACCGACTGACCGGCCCGTACGGAGATCGCCGACAGGTGCGCGTACTGGCTGTAGCGGCCGTCGGCGTGCCGGATCACCACCTGGTAGCCGTACGAGCCGCCCCAGCCGGCGGTGACCACGCGGCCCGCGCCGACGGCGTGCACGGAGGTGCCGGTGGGCACCAGGAAGTCGACGCCGGTGTGGTAGCCCTTCGACCAGTGCGAGCCGGAGGACCGGTAGGCGGTGCCGATCGAGGCGTGCACGGGCGCGACGAGGGCGTGCGAGGTGGTGTGCGCGTGCCCGCTGTGGCTGGAACTGCCGCCTCCGGGCCGGGTGGCGGGCTTCGGCTTCGTAGTGGCCTTGGGCTTCGCAGTGGCCTTGGGCTTCGCGGCGGCCTTCGGTTCGGCGGCGGGCTGCTGCTTCTGTCTCCGCTCGGGCTCCGGTTTCTGCTTCTGTTTCTGCTTCTGTCCGGAGTCGGCCTTGGTGGCCGGGGTGTGCTGCCCGTGCGGGGCGGGCGCCTGCCGCGACGGGTGCAGGGAGAGCCGCTGACCGGGCAGTATCAGATCCGGATCGGCCCCGACGGTCGTGCGGTTGTCCGCGTACAACTGGGGCCAGCCGCCCCGGACATCACGGTCGTCCGCGATACCGGAGAGGGTGTCGCCGCTGACCACCGTGTACATCTCGGCGGTGCCCGCGCGCGACTGGGGCGTGGTCTGCGGCCGGACGTCGCGCACGGCGCTCGCAACGCCCTTGGCACTCCGGTGCGTTGGGTGCGCCTGCGCGGTCTGGGACTGCGCGGTCTGGGACTGCGCGGTCCGCGTCTGCGCTGAGTGCGCCTGTGCCGGGTGTGCGTGGGTCAGTCCGGCGCGCGGTCCGCACACGGGCCAGGCGCCCGGCCCCTGCCCGCCGAGCACCCTCTCCGCTACGGCGATCTGCTGCTCCCGGCCGGCCAGGTCGGCGCGCGGCGCGTACCTGGTCCCGCCGTACGCCGCCCAGGTGGACCGGGTGAACTGGAGCCCGCCGTAATAGCCGTTGCCCGTGTCGGTGTTCCAGTCGCCGCTCGACTCGCAGGCGGCCACCTTGTTCCAGGTGGCCGCGTCGGCCGCGTACGCGGTGCCGGCGCCGATCAGCGGGATGGCCATGCCGGCGCCTCCCACCGTCACGGTCAGTGAGGCACGGTTGATCCTGTTCGGCTGGTACCGGCGGTGCCGACCGCGTGCGGCCATGTCCGAAGTCCCCTCGCCATGCGTCAGGAGCGGCAAAAGTAAACGCCGCGAACGAGCCATGACAAGACGGCAATCGGCCTCCTGCCGTCCCGCGTCGCCGCCGCCCCCCGCGCACCAGAACCAGAAGGGGCCGGAAGAGGAAGGAGCGGCCGATGAGACGGATGTGCGGCCCGCGTACCGTCACGCGAGGATGGTCACACGGCGCGGGCGCCCCGACGAGCACGGCTGCACCACGAGACCACCGCGCCGGGGCATCATCGCCCACCGGACGACCGCGCACGGAAGTCACCGCACCCCCGGCACCACGGCACCACCTACGGACGACAGGACCCAGTGATCCACCGGATCTTTGAGGAGCAGGCGGTATGAGCACTACAGCCCAGATCGGCGTCACCGGACTCGCGGTCATGGGCCGCAACCTCGCCCGGAACTTCGCGCGCAACGGCTACACGGTCGCCGTGCACAACCGCACGGCGGCACGGACGAGGTCGCTGGTGGAGGAGTTCGGGAAGGAGGGCGACTTCGTCCCGGCCGAGACCGCGGAGGAGTTCGTGGCGGCCCTGGAGCGCCCGCGCCGTCTGGTCGTCATGGTCAAGGCCGGGGAGCCGACCGACGCCGTGATCAAGGAGTTCGCGCCGCTGCTGGAGCCCGGCGACATGATCATCGACGGTGGCAACGCGCACTTCGCGGACACCCGGCGCCGCGAGCGGGAGCTGCGCGAGCAGGGCATCCACTTCGTCGGCACCGGCATCTCCGGCGGCGAGGAGGGCGCGCTGCACGGCCCGAGCATCATGCCGGGCGGCTCGGCCGAGTCGTACAAGTCGCTCGGCCCGATGCTGGAGAAGATCTCCGCCAAGGCGGCCGACGGCGCGCCGTGTGTCACGCACATCGGTCCGGACGGCGCGGGCCACTTCGTGAAGATGGTGCACAACGGCATCGAGTACGCCGACATGCAGCTGATCGGCGAGGCGTACCAGTTGCTGCGCGACGTCGCCGGATACTCCCCCGCCCAGATCGCGGAGATCTTCCGCACCTGGAACACCGGCCGGCTGGACTCGTACCTGATCGAGATCACGGCGGAGGTGCTGGCCCACGTGGACGCGGCCACGGGCGAGCCGTTCGTGGACGTGGTGGTGGACCAGGCCGAGCAGAAGGGCACCGGCCGCTGGACGGTGCAGATCGCGCTCGACCTCGGGGTGCCGGTGTCGGGCATCGCCGAGGCGGTCTTCGCCCGGTCCCTGTCCGGACACGCGGCGCTGCGGGAGGCCTCGCGCCACCTGGCGGGCCCGAAGGCGTCCCCGCTGTCCGAGTCGGAGGCGGCGGCCTTCGCCGACCGGGTGGAACAGGCGCTGTACGCCTCCAAGATCGTGTCGTACACGCAGGGCTTCCACGAGATCGCGGCGGGCGGCGAGGAGTACGGCTGGGACATCGACCTCGGCGCGGTCTCCGCCATCTGGCGCGGCGGCTGCATCATCCGCGCGGCCTTCCTCGACCGCATCCGGGCCGCCTACGACGCCCGCCCCGACCTGCCGAGCCTGCTGTCCGACGACACCTTCGCCCAGGAGATCGCCGCCGCCCAGGACGACTGGCGCGAGGTCCTGGTCGCCGCGACCCGCCAGGGCGTGCCCACGCCGGGCTTCGCGGCGGCCCTGGCGTACTACGACGCCCTGCGCGCCCCGCGCCTGCCGGCCGCCCTCACCCAGGGGCAGCGCGACTTCTTCGGCGCGCACACCTACCGGCGGGTGGACCGCGACGGCACCTTCCACACGCTGTGGGGCGGGGACCGCTCGGAGGTCACGGCGTAGGACGTCCTCGCGGCGCCCGCCTCCGCGCGCCCCGCACACCGCGGAGGCGGGCGCCCCTCAGGACAGCGGTGGCCCCGGCTCGGGGTTCGGGACGGGTTCAGGGCCCGGCGGGATCGGCGACGGCGAGGGCTCCGGCGGCACCGGGCCCGGGGGCTGCGGTCCCGGGGGCGGAGGTCCCGGCGGGGTCGGGCCCGGAGGTGTCGGGCCGGGACCGGGTGGCGGTCCCGGAACCGGCGGCGGCTCGGGCGCGGGCGCCGGGTCCGGGGGCTGCGGGTCGGGTCCGGGCGCGGGCGGCCCCGGAGCGGGATCCGGCCCGGGGGTGGGTCCGGGCGTGGGCGGCGGCGGTACGGGATCGGGGTACGGGTTCGTCATGACGTCCTCCGGCGTCGGCTGCTGGACTACTCCCCCGGCTACCCGACCCCCGCGCGGCCAGTCACCCGCGGCACGGCGACGACGCCCCGGACGGCCGCGCCCGCACCGCCTGCGCGCCCACGCCCGCACTCACGCCCGCGTCCGCTACCGCCACCCCTACCGAGCCGTACCGCCGTGGCCCGCCCGCCGCGTGTGCGGCGTGTACGGCGCGGCGAGTGCCGCCGCGCGGGCCGCCGCGGCGAGTCCTGGCCGCGGGCCGGCCAGGACCGGCACGGATGCCGTCACCAGGTCCACGGCCGCGGCCATGGACGCCTGGGCGAGGACGACCGCGTCGGCGTCCGCCGCCGGGACCGAGCCGGCGGCCGTCGCGATCTCCCGCACGTATCCCTCGGTGTCCCCGGCCTCGAAGAGCGCCCACGCGCCGGGGACGAACAGCGGGCGGACGGTGACGCGCCGCCCGGCGCGCACGGCCTCCTCCGCCAGGAGCGCGGTGGTCGGGGCGAGGGTGCTCTCCAGGGCGGCCACGACCACCACCCGTGGACCGGCGGCCACGGCGGCCGCCGCCATCGGCCGGTCGACGCGCAGGACCGGCGGTCGCCCGTATCCGCCCGTCCTGACCGCCCCGGCCGCCCCGGCCGACGCGGCCCGCTCCGCCACGGCGCCGAGGGTGGAGCAGGTGCACAGCAGCGCGCCCGCGCCCTCGGCGGCGGCCCGGTCCAGCACCGCCGCCACGTCGTCCGCGACCGCGTCCGGGCCGTCCTCGCGCGCCCTGCGCAGCAGATCCTCGTCGACGAAGTGCCGCAGCCGCAGGCCAGGGTGGTCCGCGTCGCGCAGCGCCTCGAAGACCGGGACATGCACGGGCGAGGTGTGCAGCAGGGCGAGCAGCGGTGGGGCGCCCGGCGCGACGCGTGCCCCGCCCCCGCTCAGAACCGCTCCGGGTGCGCGGCGAGCCACTTCTCGGCGGCCCCGGTCAGCGCGGCACCGGGCGCCGGGGCCTCGTCCTGGTGGCGGGCGGCCCAGCCGGAGACGTAGGGGCACAACGGGACGACGGAGGCACCCTCGCGCCGGGCGACGGCGTACAGCTCGCGCGCCAGGGAACCGGCGATGCCCCGGCCCTCGTGGGCCGGTTCCACGATCGTGTGGACGGGGACGAGAGCACGGTCGGGCGGGTCGAGGACGAAGTACTCGACCCGGCCGACCACCTCACCGCCCGAGACGGCCTCCAGCCGCCCGGCCGGCCGGTCGTCGCGGATCTCGATGTCGCTCACCGGCCCGCTCCTCGTCGTGTTGCTGCCGCCGTGCGGTCCGCCTCCGCCGTCCCGCCGTCCCTGCCGTGCCCGCGGATCAGGCCGGCACGGACCGGGGGCTGCGCTCCTGGTCCGAACCCGGCACCGGCGCGGACGGGTCGGTGCCCAGCTCCACGATGCGGTTGTCCGCGTCCACATGCACCACACGCGGCTCCAGGGCCCGCGCCTCGGCATCGGTGACCTGCGCGTAGCTGATGAGGATCACCAGGTCGCCGGGGTGCACGAGGTGCGCCGCGGCCCCGTTGATCCCGATGACACCCGACCCGCGCTCCCCCTCGATGACATACGTCTCCAGCCGGGCGCCGTTGGTGATGTCGACGATGTGCACCAGTTCCCCGGGCAGCAGGTCGGCGGCGTCCAGCAGATCCGCGTCGATGGTCACCGATCCCACGTAGTGCAGGTCGGCGTGGGTCACGGTGGCACGGTGAATCTTGGACTTGAACATGGTGCGCAACATCGGAGCACTCCCACTAGTAGGCTCCCTGCCTGCTTATACGCAGGTCAAGGGCTGCTTTCCCAGCCTACAACGAGTCGCACTTCAGTTCAGTAGAGGCCCTCGGGGGACGAGTTGGTGGTCTGGAGGGGGCGGACGTTGGCGACGCCGTCGGTGGGCCAGTGGTCGGTCGGGTGCCGCAGGGCCTGGTCGCGTTCCAGGATGTTGGGGAGGAAGAGGTCCTCGTGGAGGACGGTGAGCCGTACCTGGCCGACCGCGCCCGGGGCGACCGGGGCCGAGAAGTCGCCCTTGTCGACCACCGCCATGGTGACCTGCGGATAGTTCGGCACGTAGCTGATCAACCCGCCGTCCTGCTCGATGTCCAGGCAGGCCGCGTTGCCGAAGGTGTTGCCGTAGGTCAGTCCGCAGATCCCGCCCCGCAGGGCGGTGGTGAAGGTCCGGTACGTGTCGGCGTTGATCTGGGTGCCGCTCAGGCGTACGCCGTCCAGGGCCGCGACCAGTTCGGGCCGGTGCCGGCAGAGGGCCTGGAAGAGGGCCGGTGTGGTGTTGAGGTAGTGGACCCGGCCCTGCCGGACGACGTCGGTGATCTGCTCCAGCAGGTGCAGGGTGTAGTCGTTGACCTCGGCCAGGCGTCCCGCCCGGATGAGGCGCTTGACCCACCGGGGGTCCATGTCCACGGCGTACACCTGGCCGGCGTGGAGTTCGGACACCTCCCGGACGCCGTTCCCGATCAGATGCGGTCCGGTGGGGGTGGCCTGCAGCCAGGTGCGGCCCGGTGCGAATCCTTCCCGCACGAAGGACCAGCGACGCCAGATCGCCCGGTGCAGCAGCATGTCAGGGGTGTAGAACACCCGGCAGGGGGTGCCGGTGGTACCTCCGCTGTCCCAGATCCGTCCGGCCAGCGGTCTGGGCACCGACAGCGGGACGAGGTCCGCGGGGTCCTCCTCGCGCAGCCGGTCGAGCGGGAACGGACCGAAGGCTTCGAGCTGGTCGTAGCGGGTGATGTCGCGGGGGTCGAAGCCCAGCCGGGGGGCCTGCCCGAGCCAGTAGGGGCTGCCGGACACCGGGTCGAAGTGCCGTCGGACCACGGCGCGGGTCCACTCGTCGAGGTCGGTGTCCAGCCAACGCGCGATCTGGGCGTCCGGGTCGGCGCGGGTGGCGGCGGTCATGACCGGGCCGGGGCGCCGGAGAGGTCGATGCCGAGGTCGTAGGCGGTGGTCAGGGCCTGCTCGATGTGCTCGGGCTGCTCGATGTGGACCACCGGGAAGGGGAACGCGAGGATGCCCTCGGGTATGGAGGGGCCCATCACCAGCCCGAGCCGCACGCCCTGCTCCTTCATCCCGGCGTAGACGTCGACCAGGCTGATCGGGTTCGTGGAGTTGCGCTGGAAGAGGTCCCTGACGTCGGCCGCGGTGCGCAGGACCTTGGGCTCCAGGCAGGACAGCAGAGGGACCTCGGGGTCGGTGAAGGGGATCGCGTCGATGCGCGGGGCCATGAAGTCGCGGTAGGGCCGGCGCAGCGGAGTGTGGACGGCGATGGTGCGTCCGGGGAGCGGCACGACCGTTCCCGGCGGGGCCTCGGCGGCGAGCGCGCCGAGTGCCTCGGCGTGGCCGGCGAGCATCATGATGCGCTGGGTGCCGTCGGCCGTGGGGCCGAAGTCGCCCGCCAGGTAGATGCCGGGGACGTTCTCCCCGGGGTGGGCGGGGGCGCCGTCGGCGAGGGGGCCGAAGGCTATGGCCACCCCCTGCCCCGGGTCCCCGGCGGGCGGTTCCGGGGCGTCGCGGGCGCCGGCCAGCATCTCGAACAGTTCCCGTCGCCCCAGCGATCCGGCGAGACAACTGGCGGTCATCGCGCCGAGGCTGAGGCCGCCGATGGCCGCGGGACGCAGATTGAACGAGGCGAGTACGTCGTGTATGCCGATCGCGAGAGCGGCTTCGCGGACGGTGCCGACGCTCTGGCGCTCCTCCTGCGCGGTCGGGAGGTCTTCCTCCAGGATCTGTCCGACCGTCAGCCCGGTCCACGCGGAGACCTGTTCGTACCAGCTCTGCACGACCTCGTAGGTCCGGTGCAGTTCCAGTCCCCGCGGCTCGGTCCCGACGCCGCCTCCGAACAAATATCCCAGACTCATGACAGCTCCTGTGAATCGGCGTGAAAGACGTGGAAGAAGGGGGCGATGGTGCGGCCCAGGTGTAGCACAGCGGAGGTGTACCTGGCAGCACAATGCCGCAGAATCCGGCGTTCTGCCGGACGTTCGACAACCTGTCGCGCCGCGCGATATCGATACGATGTCCAGGTCTGGGAAAATATCCGGCAGCATACCGGCGCAGTGCGTTTTCCGCTTCCGGAAGTGACTTTTTTTCAGCCTTTCCTCCGGAGGGATCTCACGGAGGGAGGCCGGAGAACGGTATCCCCTGCCTCTTCTAGGGCTCAAGGAATTCCGGGAGGACGCGGGGTGGCCATGCCCCGACGCTCAGCACACCGAGAGAGTGCGCCCGGGAGACCAGAGCGGACCGGTTCGCGGCCTGGAATTGGCGCATCAGCAGCCCGATGCGGTACTCGATGCCCTGCCGGCTCAGATAGAGCGATGCCGCCAGCCGGACGGTCGGGGTGCCGACCGCGACGCCTTCCAGGATGCGGGCGTCCACGGCGGTCAGCCGCCGGACGCCGGTGCCGGCGGGCGGGCCCCCGCCCGGCGGACGGGCGTCGCCGGCGGGTCCGGACCTCGGCGGCCGCGGCGCGGGCTTGATCTCCTCAGAGGTCGCTGACGGTGTCACTCCCCGGTCCCCCTTCTCTTTCGTCCGTGGTCTCAGGCGCGCGGCGGGCCGGCGAGGTGGTCACGGAGCATGCCGGTCACCTCGTCCGCCCGGCTGCTGAGGTAGAAGTGGCCGCCGGGGAAGACCTTGAGGTCGAACGCGGTCGTCGTGCGGTCGCGCCAGCGCGCGGCCCCGGGGACCGGTGTCCAGGGGTCCTGGTCCCCCACCACGGCGGTGACCGGGCAGGTGACCACGGCGTCGCGGTCGGCCCGGTAGGCCCCCAGGGCCCGGTAGTCGGCGCGCAGCGCGGGCAGCACCATCCGCAGCAGTTCCTCGTCCTCCAGGAGCCGGGCGTCGGTGCCGCTCATGGCCCTGACCTCCGCCACGATGCCCTCGTCGTCGAGCGGGTGGGAGGGCTCGGGCCGGTCCGCGGACGGCCCCTTGCGGCCGGAGACGAACAGGTGGTCGATCCGCCCGCCCGCGCGTTCGATGCGCCGGGCCACCTCGAAGGCGACGAGCGCGCCCATGCTGTGTCCGAAGAGGGTCAGGGGGAGATCGTCCCAGCGGCGCAGCGCTTCGGACACTTCGTCGGCCATGCGGTGCAGGTCCTGGACGCCCGGTTCCTCCCGGCGGTCCTGCCTGCCGGGGTACTGCACGGCGAGGAGGTCGACCGGTCCGCGCAGCGCGGCGGACACCGGGAAGTAGAAACTCGCCGAGCCCCCGGCGTGCGGAAAGCAGACCAGTCGGCGCGTGGCCGTCGGCGAGGGATGGAAGCGACGGCACCACAGGTCGCTGTCTAACGAGAGCGAGGTCATGTCGGCCTTTTATGCCTTTCTCGATTTACCCGCGCGGGGCCGGCGAGCTGTGCTCTGTGATCACGTGGGACATCCTCCGCATCGGCACGCCGGCCAGTACCCGCTAATGCCGGGAACACCGAGGGACGGCGATCGGCGGGTCACGGGCACCGCATATGACAGCCTGCCATGTCCCCCGGAATGTCAGCAAGTACCCATCTGGGCGTATCCGGCCATGCATGCCCGCGTTCAATTCCGGCTGTTTCTTCAGTGAATGGCGGGAACGTTGCGGTGCAGATCAATCCTGTGGGATTTACTTGGATCCGACTCCGCGGCAACGGTCCGGCCGGACCGCGCACCGCGGATCCGGCCGAGGAGGCGAGGGCACCTCATGGCAAGGCTGTACGCCGTCGGCGACCTCCATGTCGCCCATCCGGAGAACGAGGGCCGTCATCGAAGGACTGTTCCCGGCGGACGAGGGGGACCGGCCGCTGCCGACCGGATACGTGTGCGAGCCGGCCGCGGACGTGGAGCGGGTACCGCGGCTGCCGGCCGACTGGTTCTCGACCGTGGTGCGGGTGCCGGGCAGCCATGGCATACGGCCCTCTCCGTCCGGTCCGGCGCAGCGGTGACGGGCGCCGGCCGGTGATCGAGGACCTGCTGTCGGCGGTGGTCGAGGTGTCGGAGTCGCGGGGGGACCCGCCGGGCTCGGAGCTGTTCCCGGAGGAGGAGCTGCTGGTGGCGCACGTCGTGGAGCAGCGCCGGCGGGAGTTCACGACGGGCCGGCGGTGCGCCCGGCAGGCACTGGCCCGGCTGGGCCAGCCGCGGGTGCCGGTGCTGGCCGGGCCGCGCGGGGAGCCGCTGTGGCCGGCCGGGGTGGTCGGGGCGATCAGCCACTGCGCCGGGTACCGGGCCGCCGCGGTGGCGCGCCGCACCGATCTGCTCGCCCTCGGCATCGACGCGGAGCCTGAAGGGCCGCTGCCGGAGGGGGTGTTCGACGCGGTGACCGTGCCCTCGGAGCGGGCCCCGCTGGAGGACTGCCGGCGGGTGGCGCCGGGGGTGTGCTGGGACCGGGTGCTGTTCAGTGCCAAGGAGTCCGTGTACAAGGCGTGGTTCCCGCTGACGGGGCGGCCGTTGGACTTCCTCGACGCACTCGTGCGGCTGGATCCCGTACGGGGGGTGTTCTCGGCCGCGCTGACGGTGCCGGGTCACCGGGTCGACGGCGGTGCGGTGGTGAGCGGCTTCACCGGCCGCTGGGCCGTGGTGGGCGGCCTGGTCCTGACCGCCGTGATGGTACCGCACAGCGTGAACCCGGCATGAGCGCAAGGCCCGCGCTCTAGGAATACATCTAGACACGACAGGACCACGTTGACCCTTACACGGTCACCTATGACGCTGGAAGCAGTCTTGCCCACCGGTCGTGCGATGAAGAGGTCTCCCCTTGAACTTCCTGTTGCTGGGCCCGCTTTCCGTCCGGTTGAACGCGCGTGAGGTGCACGTGTCGGCGCCGAGACAGCGCGTGGTCATGGCAGCGCTCCTCCTCAACGCCAACCGGGTGATCTCGGTCGACCGGATCACCGAGTACATCTGGGACGGCGCCCCGCCGCCGAGTGCCGCCGCGACCGTCCGCACCTACGTGATGCGCCTGCGGCAGTCGCTGGGCGAGCACGCCTCCGCCCGCATCCTCACCCGGGCACCCGGCTACCTCCTCGAACTCGGCGAGCACGAGAGCGATCTCGGGCAGTTCACCGCCCACCGCCGGCGCGCGGCGGAGCTGGCCGGGCGCGGAGACCTGGAGGGCTCCTCCGCGGAGCTGGCCGAGGCACTCGCCCTGTGGCGCGAGGAGCCGCTGGCGGACATACCGTCGCGGACGCTGCGTGATGTGGAGGGCCGTTACCTCCAGGAGCTCCGCCTGCAGACCATGGAACTGCGGTTCGACACGGAGCTGGCGCTGCTGCGGCACGCCGAGATCGTGCCGGAGCTGGTGCGGCTGGTGCGGAAGCACCCCTTACGGGAGGCCCTGGTGGGCAAGCTGATGCTGGCGCTGTTCCGGTCGGGACGGCAGTCGGAGGCCCTGGAGCTCTACCGGCGCACCCGGGTGCTGCTCGTCGAACAGCTCGGGGCGGAGCCGAGCGCCGATCTGCGCGAGGTCCACCGGCACATCCTCGCGGCCCACGACCGGCCCCGTACGCCCGACCCGCTGGAGCAGCCCGCGGCGGTCCCGGAGGCAGCCGTCGCTGCGGCGCCGGCCGCTGCCCGGGAGAGGTCCTGCTGGCCCGATCCGGCGCAGCTTCCCTCGGTGCCGCTGCCGCTGTCGGCCCGCTCCGACGCGCTGGCGCGGCTGCGGCACTTCCTCACGACCGGCACGATGCCCGCGGGCATGGTGGCGACGGCGGTGGTGACCGGCCGGGGCGGTGTCGGCAAGAGCGCCCTGGCCCTGCACGCGGCGCACGCCATGCGCGATTCCTCGATACACGGTCAGCTCTACGCGGATCTCGGCGGAGCGGAGCGGCCGCTGACCGCCCGGGTGGTGCTGCCGAGGTTTCTGGCGGACCTCGGTGTGCCCCGGGACGAGATCCCCGGGGAGGAGTCGGAGCGGGAGAGCCTCTACCGCTCGCTCACCGCGGGCCGCCGGCTGCTGGTGGTGCTCGACAACGCCTCCAGCACCGCGCAGGTGCGGCCGCTGATACCGGGCAGCGGGGGCAGCAGGCTGCTGGTGACCAGCCGGCGTCGGCTGGCCGATCTGGAGGGTGCGCGCACCCTTCTGCTCGGCCCGTTGGACGAGGAAGGGTCGCTGGAGCTGCTGGGCAGCATCGTCGGTCCGGCCAGGGTCGGTGGCGAACCGCGGGCGGCCCGTACGGTGGTGACGGTCTGCGCGGGCCTGCCGCTGGCGATCCGGATCGCGGGGACCCGGCTGCTGGAGCGTCCCCACTGGAGCATCGGGCACCTGGCCCGGCGGCTCACGGAGGCCCCGCGACTGCTGGACGAGCTGTGCGCGGGCGACTTCGGGGTCCGGCCCTGCCTCGACGCCGAGGTCGCCGGGCTCCGGCGGACGGCACCGGCCGGGATCGACCCTGCCGCGGTGTTCGCCATGCTGGGGGCCGCCGGAGCGTGTTCGGTCTCCAGCAGCAAGGTCGCGGTGATGGTCGGCTGCTCCGAGGCGCAGGCCGAGGAGGCCCTGGACTCCCTGGTCGAGGCGAATCTGCTGGGTGCGCCGGCGGGGGGCCGCTACCGGCTGGACGCGCTGCTGCGGGCGTACGCCTGCGAGCGGGCCCAGGCGGAGGCCGTACGGCAGCCCGATCACCCGTACATGCGCGCCGGGTGACCGTCCCGGCCGCCCGGCGACGGGCACCCGGCGGCCCCGTCCCGTCGCCCCGATCCCTTTCGCCCCCGGTCTCCTTCGCCCCGATCTCCTTCGAGAGGACCCCCGCGCCATGGCCGACCAGACAGCAGCCACCCACGACCTGCTCGCCTACGTCCGTGAGGTCTCCCTCCGTGACGACGATCTCCTCAGGGAGCTGCGGGAGACCACCGCGGACCTACCGGGCGGCTCCGCCCTCCAGGTGATGGCGGAGGAGGGCCAACTGCTGGCCCTGCTGGTCGGGTTGACGGGGGCGCGGGCGGTGCTGGAGATCGGCACCTTCACCGGCTACAGCACCTTGTGCATGGCCCGCGCGCTCCCGGCCGGCGGTCTGCTGGTGTCCTGCGACATCGACGACCGGTGGCCGGCCATCGGCGCCGACTTCTGGAAGCGGGACGGGGTCGACTCGCGGATCGACCTGCGGATCGGCGATGCCGCCGCGACGCTGGACGTGCTGCTGGCGGAGCGCGGGCCGGAGAGCTTCGACCTGGTGTTCATCGACGCGGACAAGGCCAACTACGTCCGCTACTACGAGGCGTCGCTGGCGCTGCTGCGCGCCGGGGGTCTGATCGTGGTCGACAACACCCTGTTCTTCGGCCGGGTCGCCGACCCGGCCGCCGTGGACCCGGAGACCGCCGGGGTCCGGGCGCTGAACCGGGTGCTGTACGAGGACCCCCGGGTGGAACTGTCGCTGCTGGTGATGGCCGACGGAATCACACTCGTCCGCAAGCGCTGAGGGCGGCGGGCCGGAGCCCGGGAGCACCGGCCGCCGCGGCGGTCACGACGTTCCCGGGCCCCCTTCCGGCATGCTCAGGCCGGGTGCGTCCACGCTCATGACGGTGGACACCACGCGCGGGCCGGGGACCAGGTGCAGGCGCTGGAGTCCGGTGTCCTCCGGGGCCGGCAGGAGGACGGCGGCGCACGGGCACGGGGCTTCGTCCAGGCCCTCGAAACCCGCGAACCGGTAGGCGATCTCCATCATCCGGTTGCGTTCGGTCGCCCGGAAGTCCGCCACCAGGTGGACTCCGGACCGGGCGGCGGCGTCGGCCAGCCAGTTCAGCAGCGTCGCGCCGGCGCCGTAGGCGACGACCCGGCAGGAGGTGGCGAGCAGCTTGAGGTGCCACAGGCCCGGGTGCCGCTCCAGCAGCAGGACGCCGACCGCGCCGTGCGGGCCGAACCGGTCGGTGAGGGTGACCACCAGGACCTCGTGCCGGGGGTCGGTGATCAGGCCGCGCAGCACCGCGTCCGGGTAGTGGACCCCGGTCGCGTTCATCTGGCTGGTGCGCAGGGTGAGTTCCTCGACCCGGGACAGTTCCTCACCGGTGGCCCGGCCGATGCGCATCCGCAGGTCCAGGGAGCGCAGGAACTCCTCGTCGGAGCCGGGGGCGGCCGCACGCTCGGCCTCGCGGCGAAAGCCCGCCTGGTACATCCGGCGGCGCCGCCGGGAGTCGACGGTGCTGGTCGCGGGGGTGAACTCGGCGAGCCCGGGGAGGGCGAGGACCTGCTCGGCCGGGTAGCACCGTACGCCGGGCAGGTGGAAGGCGACTTCGGCCCGTTCGGCGGGCCGGTCGTCGACGAAGGCGATGGTCGTGAGCGCGAAGTTCAGCCGGTCGCCGATCCGGCGCACCGACTCGGACTTGGCGCCCCACCCGATCTCCGGCAGGACGAAGTACTCGGCCACGCCGAGCGCCTCCAGCCGGGCCCAGGCGTGCTCGTGGTCGTTGCGGCTGGCGATGGACTGGAGGATGCCGCGGGAGTCCAGTTCGATCACCACTTTGCGCACCTCGTCCGGCAGGTGCACCTCGCCGTCCTCCAGCAGGGTGCCCCGCCAGAGGGTGTCGTCCAGGTCCCAGACCAGGCACTTGACGGTCTCGGCCATGTCGTCCTTCCTCGTCTCGACGGCCGCGGGCCCGCTCACGGTGCCCCCGGAGCGGCGGAGAGGGCGTGCCGGGCCAGCATCAGCCGGCACAGCTCGTTGCTGCCCTCGATGATCTCCATCAGCTTGGCGTCCCGGTACGCCCGAGCCACCGTGTGCCCGTCCCGGGACCCGGCCGAGGCCAGTACCTGGACGGCCGTCGCCGCGCCCCGGGCGGCCTGGGTCGCGCTGACGTGCTTGGCCAGTACGGTCGCCACCACCTGGTCCGGCGACCCTTCGTCCCAGCAGCGGCTGGCGTGCTCGCAGACCCGCGCGGCCACCTGCTCGGCCGTGTAGAGGTCGGCGAGGTGCCCGGCGACGAGCTGGTGCTCGGCGAGCGGTCTGCCGAACTGCTCCCGACCGGCGGCGTGCGCGGTGGCCGCCGCCAGACAGGCCCGCAGGATGCCCACGCAGCCCCAGGCGACGGACATCCGCCCGTAGGCCAGCGCGGTCGTCACCAGCAGGGCGGTCGGCAGCTCGTGGCCGCCCAGGACGCTGTCGGCCGGCAGCCGCACCCCGTCGAGGTGCACGTCCGCGTGTCCGGCCGCGCGGCAGCCGAGCGGGGCGGTGATCCGCTCGATCCGGACGCCGGGTGTGCCGGTGGGCACCACGACGGCCACCGCGCCGTCCTCGTGGCGGCCGACGACGACCAGCAGGTCGGCGTAGTGGGCGGCGGTCACCCACTTCTTGTGCCCGTCGACGACGACCGCGCCGCCGTCGCGGCGTACGGTCGTCGTCATCGCCGCGAGGTCGCTGCCGGCGCCGGGCTCGCTGAAGCCGACCGCCGCCAGTCGGCCGCCGGTCAGCCGGGGAAGGTGGGCGGCCGACTGCTCGGCGGTGCCCAGGCGCTGGATGGTCCACGCCGCCATGCCCTGCGAGGTCATCACGCTGCGCAGCGAGCTGCACAGGCCGCCCACATGGGCGGTGTACGCGCCGCTGCGCATGCTGCTGAGCCCCCAGCCGCCGTACTGCTCCGGGACCTCGGCGCACAGCCGGCCCTCGGCGCCCAGGCCGCGCAGCAGATCCAGCGGGATGAGGCCGGTCCGGTCCCACTCCTGCGCCAGGTCGCCGACCCGCAGGGTGACGGAGGCCATGGCGCCGTTCAGGTCCTCACCCATGCCGGCCCCCGGCGGTCGGCACCCGGAGCCGGTCCACCAGCTCCGCCATCCGCCGTACGGTGCGGAAGTTGTCCAGCCGCAGGTCCCCGCCGCGGACGGCGATGGCGTAGGTCTTCTCCAGGTGCACCACCACCTGCATGGCGAACAGGGACGACAGGCCGCCGGCGTCGAACAGGTCGGTGTCGGCGTCCCAGGCGGTCCCGGTGCGTTCCTCCAGGAATTCCAGCAGTTCCTTCTCTAGGCCGTGGGGGCCGGGCGTGTTCGCTGTGGTCATGGCCGTCTCCTCGTCGTCGATCAGGTGTAGTCGTAGAAGCCGCTTCCGGACTTGCGGCCCAGCCGGCCCTCGCGGACCAGCCGGAGCAGCAGTCCGGTGGGACGGCAGCCGTCGTCGCCGGTGCGTTCGTGGAGCACGGTGAGGGAGTCGACGAGGTTGTCGATGCCGATCAGGTCCGCGGTGCGCAGCGGGCCGGTGGGATGTCCCAGGCAGCCCTGCATCAGCGCGTCGACGTCCTCGGCACTCGCCGTGCCCTCCTCCACGACCCGGGCCGCGTCGTTGATCATCGGGTGCAGGATGCGGCTGGTCACGAAGCCGGGCGCGTCCCGGACGACCACCGCCCGCCGCCGCAGGGCCCTGAGCAGGTCCGCCACGGCGGCCATCGCCTGGTCCCCGGTTCGGGGGCCGCGGACCACTTCGGCGGTTCCGATCAGGTAGGGCGGGTTCATGAAGTGGGTGCCGACCAGTTCCTCCGGCCGCCCCAGCGCCCCGGCCAGTTCGTCGACGGGGATGGAGGAGGTGTTGGTGATCAGCGGGGTTCCGGGCCGGACCAGTCCGGAGACCTCGGACAGTACGGCGGCCTTGACCGCGGCGTTCTCGGTGACCGCCTCGATGACGGCGGTGGCTCCGCCGGCCTCCTTGAGCGAGGTGCCGGTGGTCAGGGTGCCGGGGGGCGTCCCGGCGGGCAGGGCGCCCATCAGCTCGGCCAGCCGGAGTTCGCCGTCGATCAGGCCGGCGGCTCGGTCGAGCCGTTCCCGGTCGATGTCGACCAGGTGGACCCGCAGGCCGTGTCCGAGGGCGAGAACGGTGATGCCGACACCCATCACCCCGGCTCCCAGCACGGTGAGGGCGGGTCGTGGGGGCGGGTCGTCGTACGGGTCCGCGGTCAATGGGTTCTCCTTCGTCATCACAGGCCGTCGGGGGTGCGGAGGGTGGTGCCGAGCCAGTCGGCGACGGCGTCGCCGGTGGTCGCGACGTGCTGTTCCATGATCGAGAAGTGGTCTCCGGGAACGTCGACGACGGTGTCGGCACCGGCCCAGGAGGAGCGCCAGTCACCGGCTTCGGCGGACGGGCGGCCGAGCGGGGTGGAGGCGCGGACCAGCAGCAGCGGGGCGCGGACCGCCGGTGGACGCCAGTCGTCGAGCAGACGGAAGTAGCCGCCCATCGCGGTCAGCCGGGTCCCGTCCATCGGGGCCGCCCGGTCCTCGCGGGCGAACATGCCGCCCAGCAGGACGTCGTTGAACTGGGTGATGCCCTGGTTGTCGGAGAGGTAGGTGTCCAGCAGCACCACGGCCGCCGGGCCCTCGCCGCGCCGTTCCAGCTCGGCGGCGACCCCGTGGGCGAGCGTGCCGCCGGAGGAGGAGCCGGCCAGGACGAGCGTCCGTCCGGGCAGTTCCCGGAGCAGTGTCGTCGCCTGGAAGTCCAGCAGGGCCCGCATGTCGGCGGGCAGTTCCTCCTCGGGGGTGAATCCGGGGGCGTCCAGGGCGGCGACGGCGTAGCGGTCCCGGAAACGGGAGGCGAAGCGGGCGTACTGGTGGGCGCCGCCGAGGGCGACGACGGAGCCGAAGCAGACGAGCACGGGGGCGTCGGCGCGCTCGTTCAGGCGCAGCAGCCGCGGGCCGGTGCCTGCGGCCACGAGGTCGGCGCCGCTGTGGAAGGCCGGGCGGAGGGCGGAGGCGTTCTTGAGCAGGGCGATGCCCTCGTCGGTCCGGCCGAGTGCGCAGGCCCGGCGGAACAGCACGCTCACCGGGTCGGCGGCGCCGGTGTCAGGCCCGGTGCCGGTGCCGGACGCGGCGGCGCCGGTCGCGGGGGCCGCTTCGGGCCGGGGGGTGTCCTCCGTCCGGGCCTCGGCGGCGAGGCGCGCCGCGAGCGCGGCGGGGGTGCCGCTGTCGAAGACGGCGGAGGGCCGTAACCGCAGTCCGGTGACGGCGGCCAGCCGGTTGCGGAGCTCGACCGCTGTCAACGAGTCGAATCCGGCGGCGAGGAAGGGCACCGTCGCGGACAGCGCCCCGGAGTCGGTGTGGCCGAGGACTTCGGCGGCCTGGGCGAGGACGAGTTCGCGCAGGACCAGCTCGTGTTCCTGTGCGTCGGCGGCGGCGTCGAGCCGGTGCCGCAGCGCCGCTGCGGCGGTCGGCGCCCCCTTCGCCCCGGCCGGCGCGGCCGGGCCGCGCCGGACCAGGGAGCGCAGCATGGGGTGCACCGGGCCGTCGCCGCGCACGGTGAGGTCGAGGTGGGCCAGGACGACGGGGCTCCCGTCTTCCGGCGGGGCGGCGTCCGCGGCACACACCGCGTCCAGCAGTGCCATGGCCTCCTCGTCAAGGAGGCCGCGGGCGCCGCGCCGGTCGATGCGCCGCCGTTCGGCGCCGCCCAGCTCCGCCGTCATCCCGCTGACCCGCTCCCAGGGCCCCCAGGCCAGGGACAGGCCGGGGAGCCCGAGCCGTCGGCGTTCCGCGGTGAGGGCGTCGAGCGCGGCGTTGGCGGCCGAGTAGGACGCCTGGCCGGGGCTGCCCAGCACGCCTGCGGCGGAGGAGAAGACGACGAACGCCGAGAGGTCCGCCCCGCGCGTCAGCCGGTCGAGGTGGTGGGCGGCGTCGAGCTTGGGCCGCAGGACGGCGGTCGTCCGCTCCCCGGTCAGCCCGTCCAGCAGGCCGTCGTCGAGCACTCCGGCGGTGTGGACCACGGCGCACAGCGGATGACGTTCGGGGACGGCCGCGAGCGCTGCGGCCAGTGCCTGGCGGTCGGACACGTCACAGCTGACGGCGGTCAGTTCGGCTCCGGCCCCGGCCAGCTCCGCCGTCAGCTCCGGCAGGCCCGGGGCGTCGGCGCCGCGGCGGCTCAGCACAAGGAGGTGGCGCACCCCGTGCGCGGCGACCAGATGACGCGCCAGGACGGCCGCGAGAGCGCCGCCGCCGCTCAGCAGTACCGTCCCCTCGGACGGCCCGAACGGACCGTCCGGCCCGGTCGCCGCCGCGGGGGCGGGGGCCTTGGTGACGGTGGCGGCCGACGGCCGCGTCAGTCGGGGCGCGTACAGGACGCCGCCGCGCAGGGCCGCCTGTGGTTCGCCCGTGGCGAGGAGCTCGGCGAGCGCGTCGCCGAGACCGTCCGGGTCCGGCTCTTCGGTGTCCAGCAGCACGAACCGGTCGGGGTGTTCGAGCTGAGCGGCCCTGACCAGGCCCCAGACGGCCGCCGCGCCGAGGTCCGCCGGCTGCGGCCGCGCGCGGCGCGGGCCGGTCGCGCCCCGGGTGAGCACCACCAGGGGCGTACGGGCGGTGCTGTCGTCGGCCAGGTGGGCCTGGAGACGGTCCAGGACCCCGGACACGACCCGGTGCACCGCCTCGGGGTCCGCGTCCCGGGCGGGGTCGTCCCCGGTCGCACCGGCCGCGGTCCCGGTGCCGGCGGACGGGGGGCAGATCAGCAGCATCGCGTCGGGTGTCGCGGACAGGGGTTCGGCGGCGAAGGCGGCCGGCAGCAGCCGCTCGTCCCGCGGGCCGAGGACACCCCAGCGGGTGACCGGGCGCGGGCCGGGCCCGGCGGTGACCGGCGTCCAGCCGACGTGGAAGACGGAGCCGGAGGACGTCCGCAGTGCGGCGGGGGACGCCGTGCGCAGGGTGAGCGAGCCCACGGTCGCCACGGTGCGCCCCGAGGGGTCGGTGATCCGCGCGGTGACGGTGTCGGGGCCGTCGGGGCGCAGCCGGACGCGCAGGACCGCCGCGTCGGAGGTTCCGATCGCGACGCGCTGCCAGGAGAAGGGCAGAGGGACGCCGTCGGCGGGCTCCGCGGTCCCGGCGCCCTCGCGCAGACCGGCCGTCTGGAGGGCCGCGTCCAGGAGGGCCGGGTGCACGGCGAAGCCGTCGGCTCCGGTGCCGGGGACGTCGTCGGGCAGGGCCACTTCGGCGTGGATCGCGTCCGGGGTGCGCCAGGCGGCGCGCAGGCCCCGGAACGCCGGGCCGTAGGCGACACCCCGGGCTTCGAGCAGCCCGTACAGTTCGTCCACGTCCAGGGGGACGGCGCCGGGCGGGGGCCACGCGCCGGCCGCTTCGGCCGTGTCGTCCCCGTCGGCCGAGCGGTCCTGGGGGCCGACCGTGCCGGTCGCGTGCCGGGTCCAGGGCGGGGCGGCGGCGCCGGGGGCGGCCTCGGGCCGGGAGTGGAACTCCACGGGGCGCCGTCCTGTGCCGTCCTCGGCACCCACCCGTACGCGCAGTTGTACGGCGTGGTCGTCGGCGGCGTCGCCGGGCAGCAGCAGCGGGGCCGCGAGGGTCAGTTCCTCCACCAGGGCGCAGCCGAGGCGGCGGCCCACGTGCGCGGCCAGCTCCACGAGGGCCGCGCCGGGCAGGATCACGGCTCCGGCCACGGAATGGTCGGCGAGCCAGGGGTGGGTGGCCGTAGAGAGCCGGCCGGTGAAGAGGGTGCCCGTGTCGTCGGGCAGTTCGACCGCGGCGCCGAGCAGCGGGTGGTCCACGGCGGACTGGCCGACGGCCGCCGGGTCCCGGTCGGCCGGCGGGGCGTCGAGCCAGTAGCGGCGTCGCTGGAAGGCGTAGGTGGGCAGGTCCACCCGCTGGGCGCCGGTTCCCGCGAACAGCCGCTCCCAGTCGACGCGCAGGCCCCGGACGTGTGCCTCGGCGAGGGCGGTCTGGAACCGGCGGAGCCCTCCGGCCCCGCGCCGCAGGGTGTCGAGCACCAGCGTCTGCGGAGCGCCCGCGTCGGCGGCCGTGTCCTCGATCCCGTACATCAGGGCAGGCTGGGGGCTGGACTCGATGAAGACGCGGTGTCCGGCCGCGAGGAGCGAGCGGGTCGCCCGCTCGAACTCGACCGTCTGCCGGAGGTTGCGGTACCAGTACTCGGCGTCCAGGGCCTTCGTGTCGAGCGGGCCGCCGGTCACGCTGGAGTAGTACGGCACCGCGCCCGAGAGCGGGGTGATGCCGTCCAGGTCGGACAGCAGGCGCTCGCGGATCTCCTCCACGTGCGAGGAGTGCGACGCGTAGTCGACGTCGATGAGGCTCGCCCACACCCCTTCCTGGAGGAGTTCCTCCACCAGTGCCGTGACCGCGTCCGCTGCGCCCGAAACCACCGTCGAGGACGGGCCGTTGACCGCGGCCACCGACAACCGGCCACCCCACGGGGCGGTACGCTCCCGCACCACGTCCACCGGCAACGGGACCGACGCCATGCCGCCGCGACCCACCAGCACGCCCACGGCACGGGAGCGCAACGCGACCACGCGCGCCCCGTCCTCCAGACTCAGACCACCCGCCACACAGGCGGCCGCGATCTCCCCCTGCGAGTGACCGACCACGGCGTCCGGAACCACACCGAACGAACGCCACACCTCCGCCAGCGACACCATCACCGCCCACAACACCGGCTGCACCACGTCGACCTGCTTCAGCAGCCGCTCCGAACCCAGCGCGTCAGCCAACGACCAGTCCGCATAAGGCGCCAGAGCCCGCCCGCACTCCGCCATCCGCCCCGCGAAGACCTCCGACTCATCCAGCAGCCCCGCAGCCATCCCCGCCCACTGCGAGCCGTGGCCCGGGAACACGAGCACCGAACGGCCCGGGAGCTGCCCACCGCCGACCACCACGCCCGCAGAGCCCGCACCCCGTGACAGGGCGGCGACACCGGCCAGCAGTTCGCCCCGGTCCGCCCCCACCACCACGGCACGCTCCGCGAACCGTGACCGCCCCACCGCCAGCGAATGGCCCACGTCCACCACGCTCAGACCCGGGTCCGCCACCACCCGCTCATGCAGCGCCGCCGCCTGGGCGCGCAGCGCGTCGGGCGTACGCGCCGACAGGATCCAGGGGACGGCGGCGACCGGCGCGCCGGTCGGTGCGGCGGGGGCCGCCGGTGCGGCGGGGGCCTGTTCGAGGATGACGTGGGCGTTGGTCCCGCTGGCGCCGAAGGAGGACACCCCGGCCCGGCGCGGCCGTCCCGTCTCCGGCCAGGGGGTGGCCTCGGTGAGCAGGCGGACGGCTCCCTCGGCCCAGTCGACGCGGGGCGAGGGGCGGTCGACGTGCAGCGTGCGCGGCATCACGCCGTGCCGCATCGCCAGCACCGACTTGATCACCCCGCCGACGCCCGCGGCGGCCTGGGTGTGGGACAGGTTGGACTTCAGCGATCCCAGCCGCAGCGGCCGCCCGGCGGGCCGGTCCTGGCCGTACGTGGCCAGCAGCGCCTGGGCCTCGATGGGATCGCCGAGCACGGTGCCGGTGCCGTGCGCCTCCACCATGTCCACCTCCGACGGGGCGAGTCCGGCACGGGCGAGCGCCTGGCCGATCACACGCTGCTGCGCGGGCCCGTTCGGGGCGGTCAGCCCGTTGCTGGCGCCGTCCTGGTTGACGGCCGAGCCCCGGACGACGGCCAGGACGGGATGTCCCGCGCGCCGGGCGTCGGAGAGCCGTTCCAGCAGGAGCAGGCCCAGGCCCTCCCCGAACCCGGCTCCGTCGGCAGCGGCCGAGAAGGACTTGCTGCGTCCGTCGGGGGCCAGGCCGCGCTGGCGGCTGAATCCGGCGTACAGCCCGGGGGTGGACATCACGGTCACTCCGCCGGCCAGGGCAAGGGTGGTGTCGCCGGAGCGCAGCCCCTGGCAGGCGAGGTGGACGGCGACCAGGGAGGACGAGCAGGCGGTGTCCAGGGTGACCGCCGGGCCTTCCAGGCCCAGGGCGTAGGCGATCCGGCCCGAGGCGACGCTCGGGATGCTGCCGGTGCCGAGGAAGCCCTCCACCTCGTCGGGCACCCGGTCGAGCCGGGACGCGTACTCGCCGTGGATCACTCCGGTGTAGACGCCGGTGCGGCTGCCGCGCAGGGTCGTCGGGTCGATGCCCGCGCGTTCCACCGCTTCCCAGGACGCCTCCAGCAGCAGCCGCTGCTGCGGGTCCATGGCCAGGGCCTCGCGCGGGGAGATGCCGAAGAAGCCGGGGTCGAAGCCGGTCGCGTCGTGGAGGAAGCCGCCTTCACGGACGTAGAACGTGCCGGGGGCGTCGGGGTCCGCGTCGAAGCCTCCCTCGACGTCCCAGCCGCGGTCGGTGGGGAACGCCGAGACCGCGTCGCGTTCCTTGACCAGAAGCTCCCACAGGTCTTCCGGGGTACGCACACCGCCGGGATAGCGGCAGCTCATCGCCACGATGGCCACGGGCTCGGCGAAGTCGTCGCGGAGCCGTCGGTTCTCCTGGCGCAGACGCTGGTTGTCCAGCAGCGCGGCGCGCAGGGCGGCGACCACCTGATCCGTGTCGGTGGGCATGGCAGTCGGCTTCTCCTTCTGCTGCTGTCGGTCAGTCACGTTCGCCGCCCAGGGCCATCCGGACGAGTTCGTCGACGGCCATGCCCTCGATGTCGTCGGCGGCGGGAGCCGGTGCCTCCGGCCGGCCGGCGAGGTCCAGGAGCGCGTCGAGGAGGCCGGCCCGGCGCAGTGCGGCGGGTGGGATCGCGGCGAGCAGGGAGCTGATCTCGCGGTCCTCGCGGTCCGTCCCGGCCGCCGCCCCGGCGGCCTTCCCGGTGGCGGCGGGGCCGCCCGGCCCGTCGGGTACCAGGCGCCCGGCGAGGTAGGCGGCGACGGCGGCCGGGGTGGGGTGGTCGAAGACCAGGGTCGCGGGCAGCCTGCGACCGGTGGCGGCGCCGAGCCGGTTGCGGAGTTCGACGGAGGTGAGCGAGTCGAAGCCGAGATCCTTGAACGGCTGGTCCGGGTCGATGGTCCCGGCCGCGCCGTGACCGAGGATGTCGGCGCTCCGGCTCCGTACCAGGTCGAGCAGGGCGGCGACGCGTTCCTCCGGGGTGAGGCCGGCCAGCCGGCGGCGCAGCGAGTCCGCTGCGGCGGCGTCCGCCCCGGAGGCGGGGCGGCGTACGGTGCCGGGGACCAGGGCGGAGAGCAGGGCCGGTACGGGTGCGGTCCGGGCCGCCGTCCGGAGCCGGCCGAGGTCGATCTTGACCGGCACGAGCAGGGGTTCGTCCAGGGTGAGGGCCGCGTCGAACAGCGCCAGACCTTCTTCGCTGCCGATGGCCGCGGTGCCTGACCGGGACATGCGCCGCAGGTCGGCGGCGGTGAGCGTCCCGGTCATGGTGCTGCGGCGTGCCCACAGGCCCCAGGCGAGTGACTGGGCGGGCAGTCCCAGGGCCCGGCGGTGCTGGGCGAGGGCGTCGAGGAAGGCGTTGGCGGCCGCGTAGTTGCCCTGGCCGGCGTTGCCCACCGTGGCGGACGCGGAGGAGAACAGGACGAAGGCCGACAGCGGCAGATCACGGGTGAGGGCGTGCAGGTGGAGAGCCCCGTCGACCTTGGGCCGCAGTACGTGGCTCATCCGCGCGGGGGTGAGCGACTCGACCGTCCCGTCGTCCAGGACGCCGGCCGCGTGGACGACCGCGCTCAGCGGACGGTCCGCGGGGATGCCGGCGAGCAGGCCGGCGAGCGCGTCCCGGTCGGCGACGTCACATGCCGCCACGTCCACCCGGGCGCCGAGCCCGCGCAGTTCGGCGGCGAGGCCGGCCAGACCCGGGGCGTCCGCGCCGCGCCTGCCGACGAGCAGCAGGTTCCGTACGCCGTGCGCGGTCACGAGGTGCTGTGCCACCAGAGCGCCGAGCGCGCCGCCGGCCCCGGTGACGAGGACGGTTCCCCCGGGCGCGGCGACACCGGACGGCGGGTCCGGGTCCGGGTCCGGGTCCGTGCCCGGGACCGCGAGCGCGTTCGTGCCCGGCTTCGGGTCCGTGGTGACGATGGCCCTGGTGAGACGGGCGGCGAGGAGTTGTCCGTCGCGTATCGCCAGTTGGGGTTCCGTTCCGGCCAGTGCCCGGGGCAGCAGGCCGGTCACGGCGGCCGGGTCGTCGGTGTCGATCAGCAGGAAGCGGTCCGGGTGCTCGGACTGGGCGGAGCGGACGAGACCGCGGACCGCTGCGCCGGTGAGATCGGTGACCTCCTCACCGGCTGCCGTGGAGACCGCCCCCCGGGTGACGAGCACGAGCCGGGTGCCGTCGTCCCACCGCGGGTCGGCCAGCCAGTCCTGGACGAGCCGCAGGGCGTCCTCCAGCGCGGTGTGCACGGATGCGGCGTCGGGCGGGCCCGGCGGGTGCGGGGTGTGGTCGCACCAGGCCAGCACCGCGGCGGGCGGCGGCGCTCCCCCGTCCAGCGCGGCACCGAGCGCGGCCAGGTCCGGATGGCTGTCCGGGAAGAGCTGCCGGCCGCCGAGGACGGCCCAGCGGCCGGGGGGACCGGCGGGTGCGGTGGCGGGCGCCGCCGACCACCGCACCCGGTAGAGGGATTCCGGGCCGCCCGCCGGGCGGAGGGCGTCGAGGTCGATCGGGCGGACGGCGAGCGCCTCGACCGACGCGACCGGGAGGCCGTTCCGGTCGGTCGCGTCGACCGACACCGAGCCGTCCGGCCGGAAACCGAGCCGTACCCTGAGCGCGGTGGCTCCGAAGGCGTGCAGCCTGACTCCGTTCCAGGAGAACGGCAGTCCGGCGGACGGCCGGTCCGGGTCCGGTCCGGTCTCCGGCTGAGCACGCAGGAACAGTCCCTGGAGGGCGCCGTCCAGGAGGGCGGGGTGCACGCCGAAGGCGGCGGCGGACCGGTGCTGGTCCTCGGGCAGGTGTACCTCGGTGAAGATCTCGTCACCTCGGCGCCAGGCACGGGTGAGCCCGCGGAAGGCGGTCCCGTAGCCGTAGCCGGAGGCGTGGAACCGCTCGTACAGGTCGTCGACGGGGACCGGGACGGCGCCGGGCGGCGGCCAGGAGCCGGCGTCGTCCGGCGCGGGCGCGGGCGACGGCTCGCGGGTCGTGGCGCCGGCGGTGAGTACGCCGGTGGCGTGCGCGGTCCACTGCGGGGTCGTCGCGTCCTCACGGCAGGAGAACAGGTCCAGGGAGCGGCTGCCGTGCGCGTCCGCGGCACCGATCCGTACTTGCAGGCGGACGGCGGCGTCGGCGGGTATCAACAGCGGTGCCTGGAGCGTCAGTTCCTCCACCGTGTGGCATCCGGCCTCGTCCGCGGCGCGTACGGCGAGTTCCGCGAAGGCCGCACCGGGCAGCAGGACCGTACCGGCCACGGCGTGGTCGGCGAGCCAGGGGTGGGTACGCAGCGACACCCGGCCGCTGAGCAGCAGTTCACCCGTGTCGGCCAGCTCGACGGCCGCTCCGAGGACGGGGTGATCGGCCGGATCGAGCCCGGCCGCTCCCACATCGGCCGCCGTGACGGGCGCCGGCTCGGGCCAGTAGCGGCTGCGCTGGAAGGCGTACGTCGGCAACTCCACCCGCCGCGCCCCCGGGAACACCCCCGACCAGTCCACTCCTAGTCCCCGCTCCCACGCACGGCCCACCGCACGCAACACCTGCTCCAGGCCACCCTCCCCGCGCCGCAACGTCCCCAGCACCGCCGCGTCCGCACCAGCCGCCTCCACCGACTCCCCCACCGCCACACCCAGCACCGGATGCGGGCTGGCCTCCACGAAGAACCGGAAACCCTCCCCCAACAGCGACTCCGTCGCCCGCCCGAACTCCACCGTCTCCCGCAGATTCCGGAACCAGTACCCGGCATCCAAAGACCCCGTGTCCAGCCAGCCACCCGTCACCGTCGAGAA